>CAZTQV010000010.1:0-137235 GCA_964615815.1 uncultured Phycisphaeraceae bacterium
GGCGGGGGGGGGGCGGGGGGGGCGGGGGGGGCGGGCGCGGGGGGGGGGGGCGGGGGGGTGGGGGGGGGGCGGTGGCGGGGGGGGGTGGTTGGGGGTGGGGCTGGCGGCGTTGGAGCGGGCGGCGGGGCTGGACCCGCACGGGGTGACGCCCGCGGTGCGGGCGATGGAGGCGTACGCGGCCTTGGGGCGGGGCGAGGAGGCGGCGCGGTGGGCGGCGGAGGCGCTGCGGCGGGACGAGCTGACCGGGCTGGACCCGCTGGTGGGGCTGAGCGAGCGGGAGCGGCGGCGTGTTTCGCGGCTGGCCGGCGGGGGGTGAGCCGGCGCGGGCGGGGTGGCGACCGGGCTGGAGGGTCGGTTTTTTCGGGCGTTCTTGACCCGATCTTCAATCGGGCGTGTGCGGGCGGGCGTTGATCACGGGTTGCGGGGCGCTAGCATTGTGCCGCAGGTGCCCGGTGCGACCGGGTTTGTGGTTGTTCCGGCGGCTTTGGGGCCGGGACGCCGCGGGTTTGGACGGTCAGGATTTGGGGCGGCGCGATGGACGACGACTCTGAGGCGGACATGGCGAGTGGGGGTCGGTCACCCGGCGTGATCTGACGCGGTCGGTCCGCCGGGCGGACAGGCCGCGAGGGACGCGGGGCGAGGGGTGGAACGCTGGCGTGTGGTGACCCGGTGGGTCACGGGCGAGCCAGCCATGACGAGTGCATTCATCCGGCGGGGTCCCCGTGCGACACGGGGCTCTGGCGGTCGAAACAGATGACGGTTGTCGGGTCGGGGCCTTTGGGCCTTGGTATCGGCGGGACGGTTCGGCGGGGTTGTTCCCCGGCGGGCGGTGCGTGACAGCAGGGCGGGCGGCGTCCGGTGACGGGCGGGTACCCGGTTGATCGAGTGCTTGTTGTCGTTCGGGTAGTTCAAAGAGCCGAATGGCCCGGATGGGCCGACGGAGGCAAGTCAGATGGCGACGGACCTTTCAAACATCCGCAACATCGGGATCTGTGCTCACATCGACGCGGGCAAGACGACTGTGACGGAGCGCATCCTGTTCTACACGGGGCGGAACTACAAGATCGGCGAGGTGCACGAGGGCACCGCGACGATGGACTTCCTTCAGGAGGAGCAGGAGCGCGGGATCACGATCCAGTCGGCGGCGACGACCTGCCCCTGGAAGAAGGATGGCGTCGAGTACAAGGTCAACCTGATCGATACGCCGGGCCACGTGGACTTCACGATCGAGGTGGAGCGTTCGCTCCGCGTTCTCGACGGTGCGGTCGCGGTGTTCGACGGTAAAGAGGGTGTGGAGGCGCAGTCGGAGACGGTGTGGCGTCAGGCCGACCGTTACCTGGTGCCCCGCCTGTGCTTCATCAACAAGATGGACAAGCTGGGTGCGGACTTCGAGTTCAGCTTCAACTCGATCATCAAGCGCCTGGGCGCGAACCCGGTGGCGGTGCAGATTCCGATGGGGCACGGGAACGACCTGAAGGGTCTGATCGACCTCCTGAAGATGAAGGCGTACTTCTTCGAGGGCGAGAAGGGCGAGACGGTCGTCGAGAAGGAGATCCCGGAGGAGTTCGCCGACAAGGCGGCCGAGTGGCGGCACACGCTGATCGAGAAGGCGGTCGAGCTCGACGAGGCGCTGATGGAGCGTTACCTCGAGGACGAGGGCTCGATCACGGTGGACGAGATCAAGGCGGCGCTGCGCAAGGGCACGATCGCCCGCGAGATCAACCCGGTGTTCTGCGGCTCGGCCCTGAAGAACATCGGCGTGCAGCGTCTGCTGGACGGCGTGATCGACTACCTGCCGAACCCGCAGCAGGTGCCCGAGGTGAAGGGTCTTGACCCGAAGGACCCGGAGAAGAAGCTCACTCGCCCGCACGACGACAGCGCGCCCTTCAGCGGGCTGGTGTTCAAGGTGGTGAGCGATACGCACGGCGACCTGACTTACTGCCGGGTGTACTCGGGCACGCTGAAGAAGGGCAGCCGCGTGCTGAACCCCGTGAACCAGAAGCGCGAGATCGCGAGCCGTATCTTCGAGATGCACGCGAAAGACCGCGAGGCCCTGGACGAGGTGGGCGCGGGCAACATCGTGGCGCTCGTGGGCATCAAGGACTCGATCACGGGCGACACCTTGTGCGATGCGGACGACCCGATCGTGCTGGAGCGGATGACCTTCCCGGATCCGGTGATCAGCATGTCGATCGAGCCGAAGACGGCCGACGACAAGAAGAAGCTGACGGACGCTTTGATCACGATCCGCCGCGAGGACCCGTCGTTCCGCTCGGAGTACAACGACGAGACGGGTCAGACGATCATCTCGGGGATGGGCGAGTTGCACCTCGAGATCATCAAGAACAAGATCACGCGCGACATGAAGGTGAATGTCGATGTGGGCAAGCCGCGCGTGGCGTACCGCGAGGCGATCCAGGGGACGGCGCAGAATGTCCGCGGTCTGTTCAAGAAGCAGACCGGCGGTCGCGGCCAGTTCGGCGACTGCACGATCAACCTGATGCCGTACACGGCCGAGGAGGCCGAGGCGGAGGGCGTGAAGTTCGTGGACAACATCGCGTTCGTGAACAAGGTCGTGGGCGGCTCGATCCCGAAGGAGTTCATTCCGTCGGTCGAGTACGGCGTGCGGCAGACGGCGGCCGGCGGCGTGACGGCGGGCTACCCCCTGATCAACATCAAGGTGGAGCTGGTGGACGGCTCGTACCACGATGTGGACTCGAGCCAGGTGGCGTTCGAGCAGGCGGGTCGCCTCGCGCTGCGTGAGGCGGTCGCGAAGGCGAAGAGCGTGCTGCTGGAGCCGATCATGAAGGTGGTCATCACGACGCCCGAGGATTACCTCGGCAATGTGACGGGCGACCTTTCCAGCCGTCGCGGGATGATCATGGACACCGAGGACCGCGGGATCGTGAAGATCATCCACGCGGAGGTGCCGCTGAGCGAGATGTTCGGGTACACGACGACGCTTCGTGGCCTGAGCCAAGGTCGTGCGTCGAGCGTGATGGAGTTCGAGAAGTACGCCCCGATGCCGATGAACCTGCAGAAGGAGGTCATCGAGGCCGGGGCGTGATGCCCGGGCCCCGGTAACCCAGGATGGACGGATGGGCCGCGGGGGAGACCTCGCGGCCCTTTCTTTGCGCGGGGGCTGGCGGTGGGCCTATCGTGCGGCCGATCGTTTCGGACGGGTGCGGCGTGTTGCCGCGGGCTGGAGCTTCGGATGAGCGTGTCGTATCGGTCGGTGCTGCTGTTTGGTCCTCCCGGTGTGGGGAAGGGGACGCAGGGGAAGCTGCTCGGGGCGGTGCCCGGGTTCTTTCACCTGTCGAGCGGTGACATGTTCCGCGGGCTTGATCCCGCGAGCGATCTCGGGAAGGAGATCCGGGCGATCATGGCGAGCGGGGAGCTCGTGCCCGACGAGACGACGATCCGGCTCTGGCGGGACCATATGGGGCGGCTGGTGGAGTCGGGTGCGTTCGACCCGGCGAAGCATGTGCTGCTGCTGGACGGGATCCCGCGGAATGTGACGCAGTGCGAGCTGGTGGAAGACGCGATCGAGGTCCTGGCGGTCCTGAGCTTCGATGTGTCGGACCGCGAGGCGCTGGTGCAGCGGATCAAGCGGCGGGCGGAGCAGGAGGGGCGGAGCGACGACGCGGACGAGGCGGTGCTGCGGAACCGGTTCGGCGTTTTCGACCGCGAGACGGCGCCGATGATCGGGCGGTACGACGGGTCGGTGGTGCACCGGATCGAGGCGGGCGGGCTGCCCCTGGAGGTGTTCGGGCGTGCGGCGGCGGCGCTGGCGCCGATTCATGCGGGGCTGATGGGGATCAAGCGAGGCGGGTGATGGCGCGGACTGCTGGCGGCGGGGATCGGCGTGGGTTCACGCTCATCGAGCTGCTGGTGGTGATCGCGATCATCGCGTTGCTTATTGGGATCCTGGTGCCGGCGCTGGGGGCGGCGCGGCTCGGGGCGCGGTCGGCGGTGTGCGTGAGCAACACGCGGCAGCTGGTGATCGCGGCGACGCTGTATCTGGATGATCACGACGGGGCGCTGCCGCAGGTGGTGATCGCGGACCCGTTTGGGGGCGGGGAGATCGTGGTGGGGTCGCTCTTTGGTGGGAAGCGTGGGACGCTGCCGGTGCCGGCGCCGTTTGACTTTGGGATCAATTCGTTCGGGGCGGCGACGCGGCCTTTGAACGCGTATGTGGGGGTGGAGGCGAGCAGCGATGTTCGGCTGCTGGGGGACGGGACGGAAGTGGCGGTGGAGGCGGAGGCGTTCCGGAGTCCGCTCGACGCGGGGGGGGAGTTGGAGCTTGGGGGGCCGGGGGCGTACTTCACGGCGTCGATGTATGACACGCTGGGGTCGAGCTATGCGATCAACGATCATGCGCCGACGGGGGACTCGGGGGAGGCGGAGGCGGCGACCTTGATTCCGCAGGGGGGCGGGCGGATGCCGAGTGTGTTCGACCCGACGCGGACGGTGATGATCGGTTCGCAGCCGATGTACAACCACGATGACGGGGGGGATCGGGGGCAGTACTGGTACGGGCAGGATGACCGGAGGCCTGGGGAGGCGTTTGCGTCGATGGGGTTTGTGGACGGGCACGCGGCGGGGCGTGTGCGTGTTGGGTGGCGGGAGGATGGGCCGGTGTGGGCGACTTCGGCGTACTCGTTTATGCCGAGCCCGGGGCAGGTGCCGGAGGGGTATTTCGTGGAGTGAGGGCGGTCGTTAGCGGTCGCCGGGGAGGACGGGGCCGTCTGCGGTGACTGGGGTGCCGTAGGCGGTGAAGGTGAGCTGCTGGTAGGCGAGGTTGGGGGGGGTGGGCGTGACGAACCATCCCCAGAGGGCGGGCGAGCCGTAGGAGCGGACGGTGGTGGGCGGGTGGAAGTGGAAGGCGAGGGGGATGTAGAGGTCGAGGTCGGGGTGGGTGCCGAAGTACTGCCAGGGTTGGTCGATGGGGCGGGCGCGGGAGCTTTGCTTTCGGATCTCGGCGATGTCGACGGGGATCCATCCGCCGCGTTGGCTGGGCTCGTCGTAGAGGTAGAACTCGACATAGGCGCGGAGGCGTGAGGCTCCCTTGTCGTCGCGGTCGTTGGCGTCGTCGTCGGCGTCGGTCTCGCGGTAGCAGATGACGACGCGGGCGGGGAGGCCGGCCTGGCGGTAGACGGCGGCGAGGAGGGCGGTCATGTCGTAGGGGCTGCCGCGGCCGGTGCGGGCAGTGATGGGCGCGCCCTGGAGCTGGAAGCCCTCGAAGCCGAGGCGGTATCGGCCGCGGTTGAGCCCGTCGGAGCTGGGCTGGACATGCTCGATGACCTTGGCGGCGAACCACTTGGCGAGGGTGACGGGGGGGATGGACTTGGGGTCGTTGCCGTCGGTCCAGGTCTTGATGAGTCGGTCGAGTTCGGCGGTGTCGGGTCGGCCGCCGGGGGGGACCTCGATGCCGATCTGGGGGGTGAAGGAGCTGGCGGCTTCGGCGGGCCACTCGCCGGTGGGCCAGGCGATCTTGCGGGCGGCTTCCTCGTCGAACTTGGTGCGCCAGGCGCGGGCGAGGAGGGTGACCTCGAGGGTCATCTCGCGGGCGGAGATCTCCTTGGCGTCGAAGCGGGCGTAGGTCGCGCCGCCGGGGTAGCCGGTGATGGGGGTGAAGGTGTTGGTGACCGCGACATCGTTGAAGCTGAGCTCGCCGGCGGCGGTGCCGGGGTCGAGGTTGGCGGCGGCGGTCTGATCGACCAAGGGGAAGATGACGGCGGCGGTCGCGAAGTCCCAGACGGGGGGCGGGGAGTAGGCGTCGCGTTCATTCTGCCAGCCGCGGACGCGGAGGGTGGCGCGGAGGGTCCAGTCTTCGGGGTGGTCGTAGGTGAGGAAGGGGTTGTCCGGTGGTTCGTCCTCGGGCAGGGCGAGGGCGGGCTGCGCGAGGAGCACAGACAGCAGCGCGGCGAGGGCGGCGATGGCACGCGACGAACGGATGCGAGTGTGCGGCAAGCTGGGCCTCCCGGAGGACTGTACCCTTCGGCCTCGGCACGGTTGCGGTGAGCCGTAGCCTAAAGCCTACACTCGTATGCGGATTCAGGAAACACCCCTTTCCGGTCCCCGGCGCAGCCCGGGGCCGGTCGATCGGAAGGACCCGGCGATGGCCAGCGGCGAGACGCGGATCGAGAAGGACTCGATGGGCGAGATGACCGTTCCGGCGGATGTGCTCTACGGCGCGAGCACGCAGCGGGCGGTATTGAACTTCCCGGTGAGCGGGAAGCCTGTGCCGGCCGGGGTGATCAGGGCGTTCGGGATGCTCAAGGCGGCGTGCGCCCGGGCGAACCAGGAGCTGGGCAAGCTGGACGAGGGGCGGGCGGACGCGATCGCTGATGCGTGTGCCCAGATCGAGGCGGGGCTGGGGGAGCACGGCGGGCTGGCGCGGCACTTCCCGGTGGATGTCTACCAGACCGGCAGCGGCACCAGCACGAACATGAACGCGAACGAGGTGATCGCGAACCTCGTGTGCCTCGCGAAGGGCGAGGCGATCGGGAAGAGCAAGGACCCGGCGTTCATCGAGAAGGGCGGCGTGCACCCCAATGACCATGTGAACATGGGGCAGAGCAGCAACGACACCTTCCCGACGGCGATGCACATCGCGGCGGCGGTCGCGATCAAGGACCAGTTGCTGCCGGCCCTGGTGAAGATCGAGAAGGCGCTCGCCGACAAGGCTCAGAAGTGGGACTCGGTTGTGAAGATCGGGCGGACGCACCTGCAGGACGCGACGCCGATCCGGCTGGGGCAGGAGTTCAGCGGGTACGCGGCGCAGATGCGGCACGCGACGGAGCGGCTGCACCGGGCGCTGCATGTGCTGGGCGAACTCGCGATTGGCGGCACGGCCGTTGGCACGGGCATCAACACGCACCCGCGGTTTGCCGAGCAGGTGGCGGCGCGGCTGACGGAGCGGGCGGGCGTTCACTTCCGCGAGGCGGCGAACCACTTCGAGGCGCAGCACGCGAAGGACGGGTTCGTCGAGGTCTCGGGCGACCTGAAGACGATCGCGGTGAGCCTGAGCAAGATCGCGAACGACATCCGGTGGCTGGGCTCGGGCCCGCGGTGCGGGATCGGTGAGCTCAAGCTGCCGGCCGTGCAGCCGGGGTCGAGCATCATGCCGGGGAAGGTGAACCCGGTGATCTGCGAGTCGGTGATGATGGTGTGCTGCCGGGTGATCGGCAACGACGCGACCACAACGACCGCTGGCCTGGGCGGGATCGGGTCGCTGCTTGACCTGAATGTGGCGATGCCGGTGATGGCGGACGCGGTGCTGGACTCGATTGACCTGATCGCCAATGCGTGCCACATGTTCTGCGACAACCTGCTCGACGGGCTGGAGCCGGACGAGGAGCGGTGCGCGGCGCTGATCGAGGGCTCGCTCGCGATGTGCACGAGCCTGGCCCCGGTGATCGGGTACGACGCCGCGGCGGCGCTGGCGAAGGACGCGTACGCGACCGGGAAGACCGTGCGGCAGGTGGCGCTCGACAAGAAGGTGCTGCCGGAGGACGAGCTGAACCGCCTGCTGGACCCGATGAGCATGACGCACCCGGAGGGGTGAGCGGCGGGCCGAGTGGGTGTAGTATGGCGTCGCCGGCCCCGTAGCTCAGCGGTTAGAGCAAGCGACTCATAATCGCCCGGTCCCCGGTTCGAATCCGGGCGGGGCCATTGGTCAGGTGAGGGTTACTGGGGGGTACGGACCGCGTACAGCGTGTCGCGAGCAGTGATGACGAGGGTCCGCCGGTCCGGCCCGCCGAAGGCGAGCGAGGTGGGGCGCTTGGGGGTGTGGATGGCGCCGATGCGTTCGCCGGCGGGGTTGTAGACCAGGATCTGGCCAGCGGCGATGTAGACATTGCCCCTGCTGTCGGTGATGACGGACTCGCCGCCCTCTTCGGCGAAGAGGCGCGGGTTGGTGAGGGAGCCTTCGGGCTCGACATCGAACTCGTAGGTGCAGAGGTCGAGGTCGTTGGTGACATAGAAGGGGCGGCCCGGCGTGGCGCGGGCGAGGGCGAAGGTGCGGAGGAGCGGGGTGTGCTTGACGCCCCACGAGCGTTCGCCGGTGACAAAACGCTCCTCGGCAGTGATGAAGACGGAGCCATCGGGCGAGATGAAGTGTGCCGCGGGGGTGACGGTCGCGCTCTGTGGGAAGGACGAGGCGTCTTCCCAGCGGCTGCTGGGGAGGATGGGTGTGGCGTCGGGGCGCGGCTGGGGTGGGGTCGCTTCGAGTTTGCGTGGGGAGGCGGGGTCTGCGGGGTCATACGCCAGCACGGTGCCGTCACCCTCGTAGGCGACGATGAGGAGGTTGCCGGCGCGGTCGAAGGCGAGTTGCTCGGGGCGTTCGGCAATGTCGACGACATGCTGGACTTGCCCGGTGGTGTGGGACCATCGGTAGACGCGGTTCTCGCGCGGGTCGGCGAAGTAGACATCGCCGTTGGGGGCGGTCGCTGCGCCGCCGACGTTCTGGAAGCCGTCGGCGATCCTTGTGATGCGGTTGGCGGGAATGGTGGCGGGTGGGACGGGAGTCTTGGCCGCGGGGAGATCGAGCGCGGCGAACTCGGGGTCTCGGACTTGCGTGCCGGTGTCGGTGTCGTAGACCGAGCTGTCGTAGGAGACCTTGCTGTTGCTGTAGAGATGTATGTTGCGGAAGCGGATGTCGGTGGAGTCGGCCACGGTGATCGCGTGCGGGAATGGGGTGTGGCTGCTGATGACGCGGTAGAAGAAGGTGTTGGCGAAGAGCAGGTTTGAGCTGCTCTCGATCTTCATGGGGAGGGCCCTGGCGCTCTCTTCGCGTTCGGCCTCGAACTGCAGGGCGAAGAATCGCCAGTTCGAGGCGTTCTCGATGATGACCTCGTGATCGACATGGTGCTCGACGGACATCGCGTAGAGGCGGCCGGGGGTGGTTGTGTTCTTGATGTGCAGGCCGGAGCGGGCGTGCGGGTTGGGGGTCCAGATGTTCTTCAGGACGCCGCCGCCGCCGTTGGTGACGAGGAGGCTGGTGGGCTGGGTGTTCCAGTGGTCGGGGTCGCCCTTGGGGGTGTACGGGCAGCCGGGGAAGAAGGTGCCGTGGCCGCCGTGGAGTCGCACATCGTCGAGGAGGGACTCGGGCCCTGCCTGCCACTTGACGGCGAGGGCTCGGGGGTTGCGTTGGCTGGTGTGGATGCCGAGTCCGGTGATGATGTTGGCGGCGTTGGGTTGCGTCTCGATGAGTGGCTTTGGGTCGCCGGGCGCGGCGAAGGCGGGGGTGTCGTTGGGGAGGTTGATGATGGTGCGTGCGGGGTGGAGGCCGATGAGGACCGTTTCCTCTCGCAGCGTGAGCGTGTCGGTGATGTTGTACCAGCCCATCGGGAAGTAGAGGACGCGGTGACTCGCGATGGCGGCGCGGAGTGCGGCGGTGTCGTCCGTTCGGCCGTCGCCGACGACGCCGAGGTCGCGGACATTCACCCAAGTGTCGGCTGGCGGCAGCGGGGTGACATCCGAACTGATCGGGGCGCGTCGATCGCCGGTCGGGCGGGCGTTGAGGATCGTGGTTTGCTCGCGGGGGGAGCTTTCTCGGCCCAGGTGCAGGCCGTGGGTGAAGCGGTCGACGACGAAGCCGTTGCCGGGGCCGGGGAAGCGCTCGCCTGTGTCGCGGAGCAGGGCGAGTTCGGGAACATTCTGGCAGGTGATGTTCTCGAGTGTGACTTGCGTTCGGGCGCTGGCGGCGCGGCTGATGATGACGGCGGGGCCGGAGATATCTTCGAATTGTCCGTCGCTGATCCAGAGCTGGTCGGCGAAACCCGGTTCCGTTTCGACGGCGGCGGGCGTGTTGCGGATGATCGGGCGGACGATGGCGAGTCCTGCTTCGCGTGAGCGGATGGCGGCGAGGCGCTGGTTCTCGAAGGTGCAATCGAGGATGGCTATTGGCCAGCCCGGCGCGGAGCGGGCGGTGTCGATGGCGACCTCTCCGCCGGTGATGTGGAGTCGCTCGACGAGGTTTCCGATGTCGACGAGGCCGGCGCGGGCGTCGCCGAGGTCCAAGTCCATGTGGGCCAGCGAGCAGTGCTGCGCGACATGGAAGCGGATCGCGGCGGCGGCGTGGTTGCCCTCGCCGATCTCGATGTTGACATTGCTCATCCCGCTGTAGAAGGTGCCGGGCGTGCCGTCTCGCGGTGGGTCGCCGGGGTTGGCACCGCGGCCGCCCGAGAAGAACAGCACGTACTTGTCTTCGCCGGTCTCGAACCCGGGCGTTCTTGGTGGCAGGCGGAAGAGGGGCCGCGTGGGACCGATGCCGATGATGCGGACGCCGGGCCAGATGTAGACGGTGTCGGTGAGGGTGTAGGTGCCGGAAGTGACGAAGACGATTCCGCCCGTGCGGTCGACGGCGGCTTGGTCGATCGCGGCCTGGACTCTTTCGGTGTCGTCGTGTTCGGCGGCGGGGGAATCCGGGCCGTGGCGTGGCTCGAGGTAGACGGCCGCGGGGTCGTCCGGGACGGTGGTGTAGAGCGAGTCCCCGAAAGCGTGCCGGTCCTGAGCGACGATCGCGAGGCACAGCGTGGCGAGGAGGGTGTGGAGGGCATGGCGCATGAAACAGACTCCGGCCGATGTCTCGCGGGTGCGTTGGTGCATCGGTCGGAGTTTAGTGCGGGGTCCTCGCACGGGAGGCTACGGGCAGCCGGCGGTGTAGGCCGCGAGGACGGCGCTGATGTCGGCGAAGGTGAACTGGCCGAGCGGGGCGGCGAGGTCGGCGGTGGGGTTTGCCGTGCTGAAGGCGGCGAGGAACGCGCTGATGTCGGCGAAGGTGAGCTGACCCAGTGGCGCGGCGAGGTCGGCGGGGTTGCAGTTGGTGGGGCCGGTGAGGGTTGCTGCGACGCTCGTGGTGGTGCCGCAGTTGCTCGAGACGACGCAGTCGAAGCGTGCGCCGGCGTCGGAAATGGACAGGGCGGCGAGGGAGAGCGTGGGGGTCGCCGCGGACGGGTTCTGGGCCGGGTCGATGGGTTGGCCGTCGCGGTGCCACTGGTAAGCGGTGGCCTGGTCCGTATTGACGACCTGGATAGCGAAGCTTGCGGCGCCGGCGGCGATCTCGGTGTCGACCGGGTGCTGGCCGATGTCGGGGCGGCACCAGCCGTCGAGGGGCTGGTCGGGCATGAGCCAGTAGAGCCTTGAACCGAAGTTGTCGGTGCCGTCGAGGTGACCGGTGGCGATGATATTTCCCTCGTTGTCGATGACGAGGGCGTTCTCGAGCAGGACATCGACGGTGTCGAGCTGCTCGACGAGGTCCCAAGGCTCCCAGGTGTTGTTCGGGCCGGGCTCCCAGATCGTGGCGTAGCTCTCGGGGTCGTTGAAGTTGGCGGACTTGCCAACGACCCAGCCGAGATCGTTGAGGTCGTTGGCGTATACCGCGGGGAAGCCGCCGAGGTCGGCGAGCGAAACGGTCGTCGCGCTGCCCGGGGAGACGAAGGCACGCGACGGATAGTGCGCACCGATGATCATGCCGTTCCCGTTGATGCGGCGCGGGCTGCCGGAGGCCGTGCCTGTGGCGGTCGCGATGGGGTCGAGCGCTGAGAGCGTGCCGTCGGGGGAGAGCCGGTAGCCGCCGAAGAACGGCGCGCCGTCGCCGCTGATGACGCCGGTGATCTCGCCCCGGTTGTTGATCGCGGTGGCGGAGGAGTTCTCGATGCCCGGGAAGAGGTCGACACGCCCCCCGGCCGCGGTGTAGCGGTACGCGTGCAGGATCGCGCCGGACGAGTACTGCCCGCTGCCCGGGATGGTCGCCGATCCGACGACCGTGCCGGTCCAGTTGATGTCGTCCGCGCTGCTGGTGCGGACATAGCCGAAGTAGTAGTGGCAGTCGGTGGAGTCGCAGCTCCAGTATCCCCAGCTGTAGGTGCCGAAGGGATCGATGTAGGTGGCCGCCGGGCCGTTCGCGGTGGGTTCGAGCAGGATCGCTTCGGTGCCTTGGTAGGGCGTGCCCTGATCGACGCGGCCGATGACATAGCCGGACTCGGTGTGCCCAGTGGGCGTGAAACCGAAGGGGACGCCACCGCCGGCGGGCGCGTTGTGGATGCGGTGCTTGAAGAACGGGAGCGTGGCAAGCTGGGCAGGCGACCAGCCGGTGATGTCGACGGCGGTGTACCGCGGGGGTTCGCCTTGAGCGAGGCCGGCAAGGGCAACGACGGCACCGCAGGCCCGAAGGCTCGTCTTCCGGTTCATGGTCTTCCCTTCCATGCGGCCCGGCCAGCGACCCACGGACTGCGGCATTCCCTAGGCCGGGTTCGCACAGGGTACCCCCGGCCTCTTTGGCGATACAAGCATCAGCTTATGAGTTCATCCTATTGAGATCGGGTCTCAGCGGGGGCGTCATATGCCCGGCACTGCGTGCGCTGCGGGGCCGGGCGTATCAGTCGTCGTCGTCGTGGGTGCGCGGGGCGACGGAGTAGTCGGGTGCCATGGCGGGGGTGGCGTTCGATGCGGGGAGCATGGCGTGGACGCCGTACTCGTGGACGAGGACGCCTCCCTCGTGGGCCGCGTTGGCGAGAAGGATCATGCCGGGTGCGTAGAGGGCGAGGAAGATGCCGTAGACCCCGCCGATGGCGAGCCGGGGTACGGGCTTCTTCGTGAAGAACATGGGGGTGATCGCGAGGACGGCGAAGACGCCGGTGAGGACCGCGAAGACGGTGCGTGCGGTCCCTGCGAGCTCCTCGTGGCGCTCGATGGCGGCCTCGACGCCGGGCTGCCACCGCTCGGCGATTTCTCCGGCCGCCTCCCCGGTGGAGACGGCGACGAAGGCGAAGATGGTGCCGATGATCATCATCGTGAGGGCGGCGAGGGCGAAGCCGGTCGCGAGCTTTCTGGGCAGGACGATCGCGGCAACGACGAGGACCGGGGCGATGAAGAAGAGGGCGATCGGGAAGTGGATGACGAGCGGGTGCAGCCCGTCCCACGCGGGCAACGGGGGGAGCGTGAACATGGGCGTTCCTTTCGGATCGGGGCGATCGAACGAATCACCGGGGGCCGGCGTCGACCGGCCCCGGCGCGGGCGTCAGTTAACGGTGATGTACTCGTCCGCGGAGACGAAGCAGCTCGGGCACTTCTTGAAGTCGATCTTGTCCACGGTCTCGCCGCAGACCGTGCAGACGAAGAAGGTGCGCGGGGCGGACCAGTTGTCGAGGTCGGCAAGGGCGGCGCGGTAGAACTTCGCGTGGTCGCGTTCGGCGGTCATCGCGAAGTTGAACGAGCGGAGGGCGGCGCGGTCGCGGTCGCGGCGTGCGCGGCTCAGCATGCCGGGGTACATGACATCCCACTCGTAGGACTCGCCGGCGATCGCAGCCTCGAGGTTCTCGCGCGTGGACTTGACCTCGGCGGGCTTGACGCTGGCCTCGGGCGTCGCGCCGAGCTGGCGGATGACCTCGGCGTGGTTGGCGGCGTGCACGCCCTCTGCCTCGGCAGCGGCGCGGAAGAGCGCGGCGACGCCCGCGTAGCCCTCTTCGTCGGCTTTGACCGCGAACGCGAGGTACTTGGCCCGGGCGTTCGACTCGCCGTTGTAGGCGGCCTGCATGTTCGCGAGCGTCGTCTCGCGTTCGTAGTCCTGGACCGTGGGCATGCCGGCGTAGGGGTCCATCCCCGCGGCCGCTTCGGGACCCGCGGTGCAGCCGCGCGGCGTGCGGGCGCAGTGGTCGCAGATGCCGTCGTGGTCGGCGTCCGCGTAGCCGGTGCACCGCGGTCCGGCGGCGGCGGTGCGGGCGGTTTTGGTGTCGGCCTGGCGATAGTGGTTGCGGTAGGGCCGGTCGTCGTCGTCGTAGCCCTCGCGATCGTCGTCGTCGTCGTCGCGTCGCGGCTGAGCGGCGGGCTGGTGGTCGGGCGACGAGAGGCTCTCGGCGTTCTTCGCGACCGCGGCGCTGTCGGCGGCGGAATTGGCGCCGTCGAGGACGGCGAACCCGCCGAAGCCGGCGATGGCGACCCCGGTCGCGGCGATGATGAGAAGCGTGCTGTTCATGGCGTGATCCCTTCGTTTGGTGCGATGCGTGCGTGTTCTGTCAGCGGCGGCGGCGGTTGCCGCCCACCAGCCCGAGCCCGATGACCATGCCCGCGGCGGACATGGGTGCGGGCACGGCGCGGTAGCCGTACTGCAGGTGGTCCATCTCGATGTACAGGTCGGGGTTGCTCAGGCGGATCGCCGAGATGCCCGCGGCGTGCTCCACGCCATAGAAGCGATCCTCGGCGGTGCCGCTGAACCCGTCGAGGTCCGCGTGGATGCCGGTCTGGACGCCGAGGGAGTTCCCGGCGGCGTCCCAGGCCTCGAAGCGGATCTGGTGCAGGCGTTCCCCGTCGGTCCAGACGATGCCGACATGGGTGGGGAGGTTCCCGAGTACGCCGGCGTCGAAGGTCCAGGTGACGCCGGTCGCGCCGACGCCGTAGAACCAGCTGTCGCCGTCGGCCCCGGAACCGTCGATGATGCCGTCGTCGGCGTCGACGGAGTCGATCCCCGGGCCGGGGCCGAAGAGCACGCTCGTGACGCCGCCGTGGTCGGCAGACACGCCCGGCGTGGAGAGCGTGTGGCTCTCGAAGTCCTCGAGGTGGAACCAGTCGAACGCCTGCGATGCGAAGGGGCTGTCGGCCGCCTGCAGGTAGGGCGTGGGACCGAGCAGGGCGGCCGAGGCCGACCCCGCGGTCATGAGAAGGGCGATCGAAGCGGGGAACGCGGTGGTCATGATCTTCCTTTCCTGCGTCGTCGGAGCCGGCCGCGTGCCGGGCCCGCAGGTGGAAGGGCAAGCCGCGTGCCAGAGTCACGATCGGCGCTAGGGAGCTGTGCGCGGGCGCGGTGCCTCCCCGGCGTTCGAGAGTTCGAACAATCCGCGAGAGCCGTGTTCAAGACTTCAAACAGGTCAACCCTCGGGCGGGTCGGACGCTTCGAGCCGCTGGAGCTTGTAGGTCATGTCGCTGCGGCTGATCCCGAGCTGGCGAGCGGCCTCGGCGCGGACGCCGGCGGCGTTCTGCAGGGCGCGTTGAAGCAATCGAGTCTCAATCTCGGCGAGGGTCTGCTTCAGCGAGAGCGGGCTGGGCAGCGCGGCGAGATAGGTGCCGAGCGGGTCGGTGGGGTCGGCGGCGTCTGTCGTGCGGACCGTGCGGAGGGCGAGGTCCTCGGCCCCGATGGTGGTACCGGCGAGGATGCATGCCCGCTCGATGGCGTTGCGGAGCTCGCGGACATTGCCGGGCCACGCGTACGCGCGAAGCCGGGCGCGGGCCTCGGTCGCGAGGGTCGGTCGCTCCATCTTGAGATCGTGTGCCGCGCGGTCGAGGAAGGCCTCAGCGAGCCGCTCGATGTCGTCGCCACGGTCGCGGAGCGGGGGCACCTGCAGGGGCACGACGGCCAGCCTGTAATAGAGGTCCTGGCGGAAGTCTCCCGCGGCCATGGCGGCGTCGAGATCGCGATGGGTCGCGGCGATGACGCGGACATCGACGGTGCGCGGCTGGACGGCGCCGACGCGGAGCAGCTCGCCGTCGTTGAGCACGCGGAGCAGCTTGGCTTGCAGGGCGGGCGACATCTCGCCGATCTCGTCGAGGAAGATCGTCCCCCCGTCGGCGGCCTCGAACAGGCCGACCTTGGCGGCGTCGGCCCCGGTGAAGGCGCCGCGCTCATGGCCGAACAGCGTGCTCTCGAGCAGGGCCTCGGGGACGGCCGCGCAGTTCACGGGGACGAACGGGCGGTCGGCCCGGCGGCTGCCCCGGTGGATTTCGCGGGCGACGAGCTCCTTGCCGACGCCGGTTTCGCCCAGGACGAGGACAGACGCGTCGGTCGGGGCAGCCCGGGCGATCGCCGTCTTCAGAGCCCGCATGGGCGGGCATTCACCGATGAGATCCCCGCCGACCGTGTCGAGCTGTTCGCGCAGCAGCTGGTTGTCGCGGACGAGCCGGGTGCGCTCGGCCGCCCTTGCGAGGACGCCCCGGACGGCGTCGTCCTCGAACGGCTTCGTGATGAAGTCGAACGCCCCGGCCCGCATCGCCTCCACCGCGAGCTCGATCGTGCCGTGGGCGGTGAGGAAGACCACGGCCACGGACGGGTCCCGCTCGGCGGCGGCCGCGAGGACATCCATCCCCGAGCCGTCGGGCATGCGCTGGTCGGTCAGGACGAGATCGAAGCGGTCTTCGGCGAGGAGCGCCCGGGCCGCCCGCACCCCGCCGGCGTCGATCACGGCGTGCCCGGCCTCGCGCGCGAGATCGCCCAGCAGCAGCCTCATCGATGGTTCGTCGTCGACGATCAGCACGCGGGCCATGGCGGTCAGGCGGTCTCCAGGGGGAGCGCGATCTCGAAGCAGATCCGCTCCGCGGTGTTCTCGGTCAGCGTAAGGTCGCCGCCGTGCGCACGCACGATCGACCGGGCGACGGAAAGCCCCAGCCCCGTCCCCCCCGGCTTGTGCGAGGCGAACGGCTCGAACAGCCGGTCCACGACCTCATCGGGTATCGGCCCGGCGGCGTTGCAGACCGTGAGCGTCCCGGCCCGTCCCCGCGTCGCCACGACCAGCCCGACCTCGCCGCCCAGCGCGCTCGCCTCGATGGCGTTTCGAACAAGGTTCAACGCCGCCCGGTGCAGGTGCTGGCGGTCGACGCTCACGATGGCCGACCGATCATCGCCGCTCACCCGCAGCGTCACCCCCGCCTCCTCGGCCGACGCCGACGCGAGATCCGCGACCGCCCCCGCCAGTTCCGCGAGCGCGACGGGCCGCGGAGCGAGCCGCGGCGTGCGCGCGTATTGCAGGAAGTCGGTCGTCAGCCGCTCCAGCTTCGCCGCCTCCGCCTCGGCGATCGACGCGAGTTCCTCGACCGAGCGCCCGGCGGCGTTCCCCCGGGCCCTCCTGAGCGACGCGGCGATCATCGCGACGGGGTTCCGGATCTCGTGGGCAAGAGCGCTCGCGAGCCTTCCGACCGCCGCGAGCCGCTCGGCCTGCACGAGCGTGTGCTGCGTGCGTCGGAGCTCATCGAGCGCGACCTTCAGCCCCTGCTCGCGCCGGCGGAGTTCGCCCGCCAGGATGCGCACGACCACCCCCGCCACGGCGTACACCAGCGAGACAGTGGCCGCCTCGAAATACTCCGAAAGCTCCGCCGGCGGATAGCGCCGATAGAACAGATACACCTCAACGAACGCCAGCACGCTCGCCCCAACAACAGTGAGCCCGAGGCCCATCGCCGACATTCGGAACGCGGCCGCGATGATCGGGATCAGCATCAGCACGACATAGTGGCTGTGCTCGACCTCGCTCACGATGGAAAGCAGCGCCGCGAAGGCGACATTCACCACGATCGATGCCGCCCCGTACCACCGCGCGAGCCTGGCCGAGCCCCGCAGGCCGCCCTCGCTCAGGAGGAACCACTCCAGGGCCTGCATCACGAACCGCCCGCAGAACAGGAGATACCCAGCGACCGACAGCCCCCCCACCGCTCCCGCAAACGCCGCGTGAATCGCGAGCAGCGTCGCCAGCACCCCCAGATTGAGCGCGATCAGCGTCCGCTCCTCGCGGGCGAACGCCGCCCACGCCGGGTCCACCGGCACATTGGCGTCCGACGCCGGCTCGGCGATGGCGACGCGATCCTGCGCGGTGTCGATACCACTCACGGCACACTCCGGTCTCGGCATCGCATCATACGGCCGCCGCCATCGACCTCCCGTCCGAAACCGCGACGGCGACGACGATCTCCGCCTCGGTCCGCACGAGCGTCGGCACCGAACGCCCGACGACACGCACGCACCCATCCGCCGCCACGACCGCGTCCCGCGGATCGACGCTGAGCCCGCGCCCGACGGCCTTCAGGGCCGCCTCTTTACGCGTCCAACTCCGGTAGAACGCGTCCAGTCGGTCGTCCTCCGGGTTGGCGGCCCATCGCCCGAGCTCCGCGGGCTCCATCGCGCGGCGAGCGGCGGCCTCGAGGTCCTCCATCGGCCGGATCGTTTCGATATCCACGCCCACCGCCGCCCCGCGAACGAGGGCGCACACCCGCCGATCTTCGCGCTTCGCAAAGCTCACACCGAATCGATCGCCTGCGACCCGCAGCACCGGCGCCCGATGCCGCTCGGTGCGTAGATCGATGTCTTCAACCGGTATCGCCAAGGCCCGTGCGACATGCGGCCGCCAGAACGCGCCGGACGGCCCGGCCGCGTCCGGGTCGCGCTCGATCAGCACGCGGACGGGCAAACCCCCAACCAGCCATTCGCCGGCGATCACACCGAGCCCCCGGCGACGCGGCGGATATCCGACAGCAGTTCGTCGGCGATCCGATCGGCGGCCTTGCTCATGAGGTCGTAGTGGAAGAACGGCACGGTCGCGGTGCGCGTCGGGCCGGCGAGCGTGGCCTGGAGGCCGTTCGTCTGATCCGCCCGCAAGTTGAGCTGCCAGAGCGGCCGCCGACCCGACTTGATGACGGTCGCGGGTCCCGTCCAGGGCTCGTAGCGTGCGGGGCCGAGGCTCGCCTTGAGCACCTCGATCGCGGCCCGCGAGAGGCCGGGACCGTCATCCATCTCGGGCGTGTGCAGGCGTGATCGCTGCATGCGCACGCCGTCAAGGAACGCACCCGGCGCGTGCAGCGGGTCCCGCAGCGCGTTGAGTGACGACCGCCGCAGCCGCTGCGAGAGCGTGAGGAAGTGGGTCGCGGGGAAGACATCCACGAGCCACAGGCGCTGCCGGTCCGTGCGCTCCCGCCCGGGCCGATCGGCCATCAGTGCGAGTAGGCCGCCGATCGAGTACCCGAGCAGGCCGACGATATCGTCCGTCGTCGCCCAGTCCTTCGCGGCTTGGTCGAGCAGGCGGCGCAGGCCGGCGTCGGGGTCCTGTCCCGCGAGGCACCCGGCGAGGTCGTAGCAGCGCAGCCGCAGATCACCCCGGCCGCGCCGACGCAGGGCATCGGCGAGCCGGGCGAACACCAACGGGTTGCCGTATCCGCCCGGGAAGCACAGCACGGTCCGCGGCCCGGTGCCCAGGTCGACGCTGATCGCGGGCTCGGCGGGCGCACCGTCGCTCGCTTCGCGGGCGTGGGCCATCAGCCAGCCGAGGGTCGGGTGCTGCAGGAACGGCCCGAGCGGGATCTCGAGGCCGAGCTCGTCGCGCAGCCGCGCCGCGAGCCGCAGCGCGAGTAGCGAATGCCCGCCGGAGGCGAAGAAATCGCTATCGGGCGTCGCGCCGGAGACACCGAGCGTCAGCTCCCACGCCCGTCGGACGGCCGCGTCGGAGGGTGCCCCGGCGTCGCGCTCCGCCGGCGACGGCTCAACGGAAACGGGGATGGAACGCATCGAGGGCGCCGCGACCGCCGGTCTCGGGCCGCTCCCCTTCGCGATCGCCGACCGCACGCGCAGCGTGAACGCGGTGAGTGCGGCGTGCTGCGCCCGCTGGGCTGCGCCGCCGGCGACGGCTTCGACCCGCCCCTCGAGCCGGCCCTCGCGCGACCAGAGCACCAGGGAGAGCGGGAACCGCGTGACGGGCGAGGGAAGCCGCATCGCCCGCGTCTGGACACCGGGGACGACCGGCGCGAAGCCGTGGGCCTGCTGCAGCGCGAAGCCGAACTCGGTCAGGCTCACGAGTTGCCCGGGCACTCGCCTCCGCGCTTCGGACAGCACCTCGGTTAGCGGCGCGATCCCGCCCTCGTACACGCGGTGGATCTGTTCGCGGGTACGGGCGACACCCGTGCCACCGGCGTGCTCGTGATCGACCACGATCGCGTGCACCGCCGTGCAGCACCCCACGACGCGCTGCAGCCGGGGCGTCATCCGCAGCGAGAGCGGCGTCAGGACCGCGACCGCCTCGCGGCCCAGCGTGTCGCACAGCGCCTCGCCCCAGAGCGTCAGGAGGAACGCAAAGACGGTCGAGCCGCCGGCCTGTGCCGCGGCCTTGATCGCGCGGTGCTCTTCGGCGTCGAACGCGAGATCGATCGCGCTCACCGGACCGGGGGCCACGCCGATCGGCTCGGTCTTCGGCAAGCGGACGAGGTGCGTTGCCGCGTCGCCGATGGCGTCGGGGCGGAGCGCGTCGCGTTCCCAGGCGCTGAACACCCTGTAGGGCAGGGCATTCGTGGCCTCCCCGCCAAGTGCTTCGCCGCGGAGCAGCGTCGAGAGTTCCCCCGCGATGAGTTCGAGCGACCACTCATCGACGAACGCATGATGGAACGAGAGGACGACCACGCCGGGCTGGCCGCCCATCGTCAAGACCGTCGCCCGGCACGCCGGAGCCTCGGACGGGCTGACGGGGCGATCAACCGCGTCGGCGACGCACGCCTCGAGCGAGTGCCCGGTCCCGGGCTCGAACGGGACGATGTCGATCACGGGCTCGACCGCATCGGCCGGTTCGATCACCTGGTGCAGGCGGTCGCCGATGAACTCGAGCCGCGTCCGCAGGACCTCGTGCCGCGCGATGATCGCCCGCCACGCCGCCTCGATCCGCGAAGCGTCCAGTTCACCCTCGACCGCGAAGGCGATGTGCTCGAGGTACGCGAGGCCGGAGGGATCGACCGCGCTCTCGAAGTACATCTGCCGCTGCGAGGTGGTCGCCTCGATCGGCCCGTCCGCCGCCGGTTCAGCCGCCCGATCACGCCGCTGGGCCCCGGGCCGGCGTTCGATCGCGCCCGCGAGGTCCGCAAGCCGATCGGACGCGATGATGTCCGCGACGCCCAGGCTCACGCCCGTGCGCTCCTCAAGGGCCGCCGACAGCCGCAGCGCCGTGAGCGAATGCCCGCCGATCATGACGAAGCGGTCGCCGGGCAAAGGGTCAGCGCCCGGCAGCAAGCGTGCGAGCTCTTCCCGCACCGCCGCCCATGCTCCCGCTGGCTCGGTTGCAACCGCGGTCGCCGACTGCACAACCGACGGAGACGAACCGAGCATCGAGACAACCGCGTTCCGGTCGGCCTTGCCCGTCGCGCCGACGGGCAAAGCGTCTACGCACACGATCCGGTCTGGAACAATGTGCCTGGGCACGGACTCGACAAGACGCGCTCGGATCCGCTCCGCCGTGACATGCTCGTCAGCGACGACGCAGGCCGCCCCGAGGAACCGCTCATCCGCCCGCTCGCCGACCGCCACCGCGACCGCGTCGAGCACGCCGTCGCACCGCCGCAGCGCGTGCTCGACCTCAGCGAGCTCGACCCGATGCCCGCGGATCTTCTCCTGTCGGTCCCGCCGCCCGTGGAACTCGAACGCCCCATCTTCCCGGCGCCGTACGAGATCCCCCGTGCGGTACCACACCCCGTCACGCCCGGCCAGTGCAACGAACCGCTCCCGCGTCAACGCCTCGTCGCCGAGATACCCGAGCGCCACCCCGTCCCCACCCGCGAGCAATTCTCCCAGCGCCCCATCGCTAGTTTCCCCGAGTTCCTCATCCACCACGACCGCCGTCGTACCCCGGATCGGCCGCCCGATCGGAATCCCCGCCGGATCGTCCGCGTCCTCGATCGCGATCCGGTGGCAGCAGGTAAAGGTCGTGTTCTCCGTCGGCCCGTACCCGTTGATAAGCACCAGCCCCGGGTTCACCTTGAGGCACCGCCGCACATGCGCCGGCGAAAGCCGCTCCCCGCCCGTGAACAGCCTCCGCAGACGCCCGAGCGTCCCCGCGTCGTGATCCACGAACGCGTTGAACACCGACGCCGTCAGCCACGCATCGGTCACGCCGTGCCGCCGGATCGTTTCCGCCAGCTCCGCCATCGACGGCACCCGCTCCTCGACAACCACCACCGTCCCGCCGTTCAACAGCGGCGCCCACACCTCGAGCGTCGACGCGTCGAACGAGGTCGCCGACGCGTGCAGCCACACGCTCCCCGGCCCGACCTCCATGAAGTCGGGCTCGATCACCAGCCGCATCACCCCCCGCTGCGGCACCACCACACCCTTCGGCTCACCCGTGCTCCCCGAGGTGAACATCACATACAACGCATCATCACGACCGACCTCCGCCGGCCCCACTTCCCCGCCCTCGCCCGACACTTCCGCGAAGCCGACTTCTCCGCCAACAACAACCCGCGGCCGCGCGATGCTCACCATCCGCTCCACCCGAGCCGCCGGCCACGAGGGGTCCACCGGGATGTACACCGCCCCGCGCAGGGCACACCCCACCATCGCCACAATGAGATCCACCCCCCGCGGCAGCGCGAGCACCACCGCGTCCCCCTTGCCAACACCGCGCGACCGCAGCCCCCTCGCGAACGACCCCGCCCGCTCCGCCAGCTCCCCGTACGACAACACCCCCTCGCCCGCCCGCACCGCCACCGCCGAAGGCCGCGCCCGCGCCACCGCGCTGAACACGACCCCGACCCCACCTTCCGCCCCAGACACTCTCGAACCCTCGTCCACTTCTCGGTCCCTCGACGCCCCCAACAGCATGCAAGCGTAGCCGACGGCGACGCCGGGCCCGCACCGCGGACTGTCGACCGATTCACGCCCTCGGTCCGCCCCGACGCCGAACGCGGACGACAACGCCGCCGCACTACCCGCGCGACCAGCCGCCCATGCCCCCCCACCCCGCCGAACCCGGCTCCCGCAGGGTTATCGCCGCCGACGCCCGGCGAAGACGCCCGCGGCCACCAGCACACCCGCAACACCGGGGGCCGGCACATAATTCGTCAGCGTCACCGTCCCCGCCGCCGCGTCGTACAGCACATCGAACGACCCGCCGCCAACGACCTGCACCGTCGCGGCCGCGTTCGCGAAGACACCGGTCAGGCTGTCCCCGTCGAGCACGACGAAGGCGTCCACGGCGCTCGGGATGAACCCGTTCACGCTCACGCGCAGCGTCCCGTCGAGCCCAACATCGCCGAACACGCGAAGCAGGTCGAACTCGCCCGCGTTCCGCCCCGCGAGCTCGATATCGAGCACGCCCGTCGCCGACTGCGACCAGTCGCCCTCGTACTCGAGCGTGCCGACGCCGTCGCCCGGCGCAAAGGTCCCATCGTTCTGGAACACATCCACGCCCAGATTGTCGAGCCGCCCGCCGCCCGTGATGATCCCGGCCGCTTCATTCACGAAGGTCACCACGCCGCTCCCGCCGACGATCAGCTCCGCCCCGCCGGCGATCCGCCACAGCCCGCGGTTCACCTGCGTCCCGTTGCCCCGCACGAGGCTCGTCGAAACACCAAAGTCCGCCGTGCCCTCGTTCACGATGTTCGCGTCGATCGACCGCGCCCCGCCCGCCCCGGCCTCCACCGCGAAGAGGCCGCGATTCGTGAAGGTCGACGCCGCCAGCGACGCGGTCGTCCCGGCCACGCTCGTCAGCGCGAGCGTCCCGTCGTTCGCAAACGAACCCGCGGTCATCAGGGCATTGGCGAAGCTGTTGGCCTCGACACGCACGATCTGCGGCCCCGCGATGTTGCCCCCGAACGCGACCGTGCCGTTCAGGTCAAAGGCACCCGCCGTCGTCGCGCTGATGTTGAGAGAGCCCCCGTTCAACCGAACCGCGTTGCCGGCGATGACGCCCCCGTTGAAGTTGAACGCCTCCCCGTCGAGCCGGAACGCACCCTGGTTGTCGAGCAGCCCCGCGTCCTGATTGAAGTTCAGAACACCGCTCCCGGAGACAACCACCGATCGCCCCGCCGCCACTTCGAACGACGCGTTGTTCGTGACGACGCCGTTCCCCTGGTTGATCGTCGTGTTCGCGTCCAGAAGCACCCGCCCGTTGTTCACGAGGGAGGACACCGAGAGCACGCGAGCACCGCCGTTGCCCTCGCGCACCTCCAGAAGGCCGGCCGCACCGTTCGTGATCGTCCCCCCACTCTCCAGCGTCGCGGAGGTTCCCGCGGTCGAGGTCAGGATCAGCTCGCCGCTATTCGTAAACGACGACGCGCTCATCACCGCGTTGAACCCGCTATTCGCGATCACACGCACCCGCTGCGCGTTCGAGATATCGCCCGCGTACACCACGGTCTGGGCGAGGTCGAACTCGGCCGCACCCGCGGCGTTGATGTTCAGCGAGCCCCCGTTGATGTTCACGGCGTTGCCCGCGATCGAGCCGCCGTTCAGGTTGAACACCTCGCCGCTGCTGACGAAGGTCCCCAGGTTGTTCAGCACGCCATCGTTCTGGTCGAAGCCGAGCGTCCCGCTGCCCTGCAGCGTGAGCGTCCGTCCCGCCTCGATCAGCCAGTCGGCGTTGTTCGCGTACTGCCCGTTCCCCCCGTTCAGGGCGACATCCGCGCGGACATTCATCGCACCATTGTTCACGAAGTTCGTTGTCGTCAGGCTCCGCGTGCCGCCCGCGCCCGCCAGCACATCGAAGACGCCGCCCGCGCCGTTCGTATAGGTCCCGCCCATGCTCAGGGTCGCGCTCGTCCCGGCCGTCGAGGTCATCTGGAACAGCCCGCTGTTCACGAACGAGGAGGCGTTGAGCTGCGCATTGAATCCACCCGTGGCGATCAGCCGCACGACCTGGTCCGAGGAGATGTTCCCCGAGTAGGTCACCGTCTGGAAGAGGTCGAACGCCGCCGAGCCCGCCGCCGGGTTGTTCAGCGAGCCGCCGTTGATGACGACCGCGTTCCCGGCGATCGTTCCGCCGTTGAAATTGAAGACCTCGCCGTTGCTCACGAACTGCCCGAGGTTCTCGAGGACGCCCCCGTCCTGGTTAAAGGTCAGCGTTCCCGCCCCCTGCAGCGTCGCCGTGCGATTCGCCTCGATGCGGAAGGTCGCGTTGTTCGTGTACACGCCGTTCCCGCCGTTGAGCGCGGTATTGTGATCGAGACGCGCGGTCCCGTTGTTCACGAGCCCGACCGTCGTCAGCGACCGCGTGCCGCCCGAGCCCTGGCGGACATCGATGAGGCCGCCCACCTCGTTCACCACCGTGCCGGAAGCGTTCAGCGTCGCGCTCGTGCCCGCCGTCGAGGTCAGCGCCAGCACCCCGCTGTTCGAGAAGCCGCCCGCGTTGATCTGGCCGTTGAACCCCCCCGTCGCAACGAGCCGGACAGTCTGCGCACCCGAGATGTTCCCGCTGTAGTTGACCGTCTGGAACAGGTCGAACGCCGCCGACCCGCTCCCCAGGTTGTTCAGCGTGCCCCCGTTGATCGCCACCGCGTTCCCGGCAATCGTGCCCCCGTTGAAGTTGAAGATCTCCCCGTTGCTCGCGAAGCCGCCCTGGTTGTCCAGGACACCGGCGTTCTGATTGAAGCTGAGCGTGCCCGCGCCCGCGAGGGTCGCCGTGCGGCCCGCTTGCACAATGAACGACGCGTTGTTCGTATAGACGCCGTTCCCGCCGTTCAAGCTCGTGTCCGCCCCGATGACCACCGAGCCGTCGTTCACCAGCCCGCCCGTCGTCAGGCTCCGCCCGCCGCCCGCACCCGCGAGCACCTCGACCACGCCCGAAGCCCCGTTCGTCAGCGTCCCCGACATCGAGAGCGTCGCGGCCGTGCCCGCGCTCGAGTCCAGCACCAGCCGCCCCGCGTTCGTGAACGACGAACCCGAGAGCTGCGAATTGAACGATCCCGTCGCGAGCACCCGCACACGCTGCCCATCGGCGATGTCCCCCGAGTACCCGACCGTGCTGATCAGGTCGAACGCCCCCGCCCCGCTGCCCGCGATGTTCAGCGCCCCCCCGTTCATCGTCACGGCGTTGCCGGTGATCGTCCCGCCGTTGAAGTTGAACACCTCCGCGTTCACCTCGAACGCACCCTGGTTGTCGAGCGTCCCCCCGTCCTGGTTGAACGAGAGCGTGCCGCTGCCCGAGAGCGTCGCCGTCCGCCCCGCCGCGACCGTAAAAAGCCCGCGGTTCGTGTAGCTCCCGTTGGTGCCGTTCAGGGCCGTGCTCGCCCCGAGCGTGACCGTGCCATCGTTCTCGAGCGTCGCAGCCGTCAGCGCCCTCGCCCCGCCCGAGGCCGCCTCGACCTCGATCGACCCGCCCACCGCATTCGCAAGCGTCCCGGTCACGCTCAGGCCAGCGCTCGTCGGTGCAGTGCTGGTCAGCCGCACCGTCCCGCTGTTGGTCATGTCCCCCGAGCGGTTCAGCACCGAGTTGAACGACCCGTTCGCGACGATGTCGAGCATCCCCTCGTTGACGAAGCTCGCCGTCGAGATCGTCACCGAACTGATCGCCTCGAACCGCGCCCGGTTCGTCAGCGCCCCCGCCCCCGCGATCCCCCCGCCCGTGAACCGCGCCAGCCCCGCGTCAAGGTCCGCCGACAGGTTCACGCTCAGCGTCCGCCCGTTGCTGAGAAGCGTCGCGTCCACCGAGTTCAGCACGAACCGGTCCACGAGCGCGTTGATGTTCAGGTTGACCGTGTACGCCGCCCCCACCGCATCGATCGTCGCGTCCATCCCCGCCCCGTCGGGCACCGCCCCGCCCGACCACCGCGTCGGATCGTTCCAGTCCCCGCTGACCGCGCCCACCCAGCTCTGTGGGGCCGCCGAAGCCACCGCCCCGCCCGAACCAGCCGCCGCAACGATCGCCAGAGCGCCCCGAGTGGTCGTCAGCATCGTCTTCACTCCCTGATCTTCCGAGAAGATACGAACACACACCGCCCGCAACGGCGCGGCTCCCAGCGGCGACAAATGTGCCCCCATTCCGACCCCCGCCCACTCCATTCGGGGTTTCCCCACACAAACCCGCATCTCGCCCTACACCACCACCCGCTCCGCCCCCCACTACACTCGCCCCCCCATGGACGGCACCACCCAGACTCCTCCCCCCCGCACCCGCACCGCCAGCCGCCGCTGGCTCCTCGTCCTCGCCATCGCCGTCATCGCCGCCCCCGCCGCCTACCTCTTCGTCGCCGTCCAGCACGGCGCCATCACCCGCCCCTACTGGGACCATGTCGAGCTCGTCAAATTCATCGGCAAGGCCTACGACGGCACTCTCCACCTCTCCGACCTCTGGGCCCCCCACAACCACACCCGCCCCCTCCTCTACCGCGCCATCTATGTCGCCAACGCCCGCCTGACCGACTGGGACCTCCGCTCGGAGTACGCCTTCCTCCTCGCCTCCCTCTACGGCGCCTTCGCCGTCCACGCCCTCGCCCTGCGCAAACTCACCGGCGGCAAATTCGCCGCCGCCTCCGTCGCCGGCCTCGCCCTCGTCTCCGTCATCTTCTTCAGCCCCGTCGGCCACAACAACCACTGGTGGTCGATGATGCTCCAGCTCGACCTCGCCAATCTCCTCGCCCTCATCGCCCTCTGGCGCGTCGCCGCCGCCCCACGCTCCTGGCTCAACCACGCCCTCGCCGCCCTCTGCTGCTGGGGCGCCACCTACACGCTCACCAACGGCATCGTCGCCCTCATCGCCTGCCTCATGACCACAGCCCTCGCGGAAATGGCCCCCCGCCACGACCGTGCCCGCTGGTCCCTCCTCCCCGGCCCCCGCACCCTCTTCTGGCTCGCCAACCTCGTCCTCCTCCTCGCCCTCTACACCCCGGGCCTCCCGGAAACAGGCGAAGGCCCCCGCCCCGATCTCATCAAGCTCGCCTGGTTCACCCTCATCTACCTCGGCAATCCACTCGCCAACCTCATCGAGTTCGGCTTCCGAGACCCCTGGTACCCCTCCGCACACGCCAACTTCGCCGGCATCTGCGGCGCCATCCTCCTGGTCATCGCCGCCCTCGCCCTCTGGTCACGCCGCCGCGCCGCCCTCGTCAACGAGCCCGGCCCCCGCCACCTCGTCGCCTTCGCCCTCTACGCCGGCGGATCCGCCCTTATCACCGGCTGGGGCCGAGCCGAGTTCAACGAGCCGGGACTCCCCGGCATCCTCCACGCCGCCGCCTCCCGCTACACCATCACCGGCTCCTACCTCCTCTACGGGCTCATCGCCTTCGCCGTCTACCTGGGTCACCGCGGCTCCGGCCCCATGGCCCCCCTCGCGACGGCCCGCACCACCCTCGAGGCCATCACCCGCAGCCCCATCACCCGCGCCGTCCTCGCCATCACCTTCGTCGCCCTCGCCGCCCGCACCTACACCAAGGGCGCCGAGATCTACCGCTTCACCCACCGCGTCAACCAGGAGCTCGCCGAGAGCTACCCCCTCGACCTCTCCGACGAGACCGGCCTCTGGCGCATCCACCCCGTCCCCGAGGTCGCCCGCTCCGTCCGCGAGACCCTCCTCCAGCACCGCCTCGGCCCCTACTCCGGCGTCGTCGTCCGCCCCAACGACCCGTACGCAACCGAGCCGCAGTTCCGCGCCGCCGAGGGCATCACCGCGGGCCGCACCATCCGCCAGCCCTTCGCCGCTCCCGGCGGCCCCCTCGCCGGCTTCCGCGTGCGAATGGTCACCTGGGGTGCCACCCCCGCCCGCTACGACATCACCTGGCGCATCTCCCGCCCCGACGGCCCGGTCCTCGCCGAGGGCATCTGGAACGCCGCCCCGATCTCGGACTGGGCCTGGGCCCAGACCAACCTCACACCCATCCCAACCCGCCCCGGCGAGACCCTGATTCTCGAACTCACGACCGAGAACCACGCCCCGGGGATGAACCCGGCCGGTGTGGCGCTTTATGATGCGTCGGCAAGCGGGGCAATCCTCGAACCCGTCACGATCGATGGGGAGGCTCGCCCGCTCGCCCTGCACCTCGTCCCCTTGGTTCTCGACCGCTGATCACCAGGCCCGCATGACGCACACGCCCGACACCGCCGCGACGAACAGCAAGCCCGCGGGCGGTGCCGTCGAGCCCAAGCCCATCCGCCGCCCCGTGCTCACCGTCCTCTGCCCCGTGCACAACGAGGAGGCCACGGTCCCCCTCTTCTACGCCCGCATGGCACCGATCCTGGACTCGCTGCGCGACCGCTACCGCCCCCGCCTCGTCTTCCTCAACAACGCATCGAAGGACAACACCCTCGAAGCCGTCCGCCGCCTGCGATCAGAGCGCCGCGCCGCCGGCGTCGACGATGTCGGCATCATCACGCTCGCCGCCAATGTCGGCTACCAGCGCTCCATCGAGGGCGGCCTCCGCACCATCAAGAGCGACCTGTACTGCATCATCGATGTCGACTGCGAAGACCCGCCGGAGATGCTCCCCCGCTTCCTCGCCGAGCACGAAAAAGGTTACGATGTCGTCTACGGCGAGCGCGCCGACCGCCCCGAGGCCGCCTGGCTCAAGAACACCCGCAAGCTCTTCTACCGCCTCACGCGACTGATCGCCGACGAGGACATCATCCTCGACATGGCCGAGTTCAGCCTCTTCACCGGGGAGGTCCGCGACGCCATCATCCGCGACCACACCAGCTTCCCCTTCATCCGCTCCTCCATCGCCCGCCTCGGCTTCGCCCGCACCGGCATCGCCTACACCCGCGAGCCCCGCATCGCCGGGCAGACGCACTACAACCTCATCGGGATGACCACCTTCGCCATCGCGGGCATCCTGAGCTCGACGACCCTCTTCCTGCGTCTGCCGCTGTACGCCCTCATACCGTGGGCGCTCGTCGTCACCGCCCTGGGCATCATCGGCGCCGTCACCGGCGCCGCGTGGGTCGCGCCCGTCCTCGTCGCCCTCATCGGGCTCTACCTCGGCTTCGCCGTCAGCTTCACCGCCGTCTATGTCGCCCGCACCTACAAGAACACGCTGGGCCGGCCCAACGCCGTCCCCGTCCGCCGCTCGACCGACCTCCCCGCCGACCTCGAGATCGACCCCGCCGTCCGCCTCCACCCCCGCCGCCCGGTGGAGGACTACGACATCGACACCGAACGCGAAGACGCCGACCCCCCCACCATCGCCGTCCGCCCCCGCGCGACCGAACCAACCACCGCCGACCGCGACTGATCATCGCACCTTTCCCCGATGGAGCCCCGAGCGTAAGCGAGCGGGCTGGCCCACCGTGGAAGCCGGGTGCCGTGGTCAACCTCGCGCCAGCGAGGTAGGCAACGCACGGACAGCGTTGCCATCACATTCCTCCTAAACTCGGTGGGATGGGCTTCCAGCCCGTCACTTCCTGAACCTTCAGCGCCCGGAGCCCCACCTGCCCACCCCGCCCGACCATCCCGCCGTCCCCGAGCGCACCCGCCGCCTCGTCTCCTTCGACGGCGGCGTCAGCCTCGAAACCACCGAGCGCCGCCCCGACCGCTACCGCCACCTCCTCGCCGACCTCGACCGCCCCCGCATCCCCCGCGGAGCGGGCCTCTCCTACGCCGCCGCGAGCTTCGCCCCGGGCACCACCACCATCGATCACGCCGCCTTCGACCGCGTCCTCGCGATCGACGACCACCTCGTCACCGTCGAGCCGGGCATCACGCTCGGCAAGCTCTTCCGCGTCCTCGAACGCCGGGGCCTCTACCTCCCCACCCAGCCCGGCTCCCCGTCGATCACCGTCGGGGGCTGCGTCGCCAGCGATGTCCACGGCAAGAACCAGGCCAAGGACGGCACCTTCGTCGAGCAAGTCGAGTCCCTCAAGCTCTTCCACCCGCGCCACGGCGAGCAGCACCTGAGCCGCGACGAGAACCCGCAACTCTTCGACCTCACCTGCGGCGGCTTCGGCCTCACAGGCCAGATCACCGAAGTCACCCTCCGCGCCAAGCCCGCGCCAAAGAACGCCCTCAGCGCGACCTTCGTCCCCGTCGGCGGCCTCGCCGAGGCCGCCGAGGTCATGCGGGCCCACGCCGCCAAGGCCGATCTCCTCTTCAGCTGGCACGACGCGACCAAGGGAAACGACACGCTGGGCCCGGGCTTCGTCCAGATCGGCGCCTTCGACGGCGCGCCCATGCCCGCCCATCACCGCCGCGACCACAAATCACTGTCGCCGGACACCCGCGCCCCGCAGCGCCTCCCCCTGCTCAACGCGCTCAGCACCCGCGCGATGAACGCCGCCTTCCGCTTCAAGACCCCCGTCGGCCAGTCCGCGACCGAACCCGACCTCTTCGCCGCCCTCTTCCCCATCCACGGAGTCAAGGAGCTCTACTTCCACCTCTACGGCGACCGCGGCTTCCACGAGCACCAGTGCCTGATCCCTCCCGAAACCGCCGCCGACTTCGAACGCGAAGCCCGCCGCGCCGCCAAGCGCCACGCTGTCCCGATCACCCTCGCCTCCGGCAAGTGGTTCGACCGCGAGCCCGCGCTGCTCCGCTTCACGGGCCAGGGCGTCGTCATCGCCATCAACTGCCCGCGCAGCGCAACCTCAAACGCGTTCCTGGCCGACCTCGACCGCATCATGCTCAACGCGAAGGGCCGCCCGAACCTCATCAAGGACTCCCGCCTCCCCCGCGCCGTCGTCGAGGAAGCCATGCCCGAAGCCGTCGCCGACTTCCGCGAACGCCTCCTCGCCCACGACCCCAAGCGCCTCTACCAGTCCGAGCTCTCCGAAAGGCTCGCGCTGTGACCAACCCCACCCCATCACCTCGCCACTACACCCTCCTCGTCGGCGCCTCGGGCGGCCTGGGCCGCGCCCTCGCCGAGGAACTCGCCCGCGCGGGACACGACCTCATCCTCGCCGCGGGCTCCGCGCGCGATCTCGAAGCGCTCGCCGCCGATCTCGCGAGCGTACACGGCGTGCGCACGCTCGCGCTCCCGATCGACCTCTCCATCCGCCCAGCCGCAGCCGCCGTGCGCACGCTGGACGCGAGCGTGCGCACGCAGATCGAGGGCCTGGTCTTCGCCGCCGGGTACGCGAAAGAGGACGATTCCCCCACGGATCCACCGGAATCCGCCGACGCCATCTGGGCCATCAACCTCTTCAGCGTGCAGGACATCACCGCCGAGTGCCTGCCCGCCATGCTCGACCGCGGCCGCGGCTATGTCCTTGCCTGCGGGTCGGTTGCGGCGATCCGCGGGCGCAACGCCAACGCCGCCTACGCCGCCGCCAAACGCGCCCTCGAGAGCTGGCTCGAAAGCCTCGCCCACGCCGTCGCCCGAAAGGGCATCTCCGTCCACGCCTGCCGCATGGGCTATCTCCAGACGCAGCAAACCTTTGGCCGCAAACTCTTCCCCCCGCCCGCCGACCCGGCCAAGGTCGCGCGGGCCATGGTCCGCGCCCTGCCCCGCCCCGGCGAAGCGGCACCGCCGGCCCGCCGGGCCCGGTTCCGCTCGGTGCCGCGGTGGTGGGCGCCCTTGGGGTGGGCCCTGCGGGCGGTGCCGTGGCGGATCTACCTGCGATCGCGGTTCTAGCGGCCCCGGCATTGGCCCGCGGCGAGGGATCGTGGGTATAGTTGGGGCCGCGGCACGGGCCGCGGACGACCGGGCGTATAGCTCAGTTGGCTAGAGCGCTGCTGTCACATAGCAGAGGTCACAGGTTCGAGTCCTGTTACGCCCATTGACGCCGCCGCGGGTTTTCCGCGGCGGTTGTCGTCTTTGGGGTTGGCTACCAACGAGAAAGGCCCCGCCGGGGGTGCCGGCGGGGCCTTGGTCAGGGTTCAGGATTCAGCGGGACGGCTCAGGGGCAGCCGGCGCTGAAGGCGGTCAGGAAGGCGCTGATGTCGGCGAAGGTGAACTGACCGGCCGGGGCGGCGAGGTCGGCCGAGGGGTCCTGGGCGGTGAACGCGCTCAGGAAGGCCGAGATGTCCGCGAAGGTCAGCTCGCCGAAGGGGGCCGCGAGGTCGGCGGCGTTGCAGGGGAAGGTCGGGCAGTCGCCCAGGTCGAGCGGGGTGCCGCCCGGGACGATGCCGGCCGAGCTCTCCATGAGCGTGGTGACGGTCATGGTGTCGACGGTGAAGAAGTCGGTCGGGATGTTGAAGCGGTCCTCCGGGGGGACCATGCTCGAGACGATGGTCGGGAACCAGTTGCGGCCGTTGTTGTTCTCGATGCCGTTGAAGTTGTTGGCGTCGAAGAAGATCGAGAAGTTGGGGGCGTCGGGCAGGCCGGTGGCGTCGTTGGGCCAGTCGCCGGAGTCGCCGAGGCCGCCGATGTCCTCCCAGTTGACGAGGTCGACGAGGGTGCCGTCGGCCTTGCGGAGGGTGAGGATCTCGTTGGCGCGGTCGGGGTTGTTGGAGAGCTGGGCGATCGAGTTGGAATCAAAGCCGAAGAAGTCGCGGTCGAAACCCCAGCCGCGGATGGCGATGACCTGGTATCCGCACTGCCATGCGTCGTAGAAGGCCTGGGCGGCGGCGGCGCGGGTCGGGTACTCGAAGGGCTGGGTGACGCCGTCGACATCGACGCCGCGGTCCATGCCGAAGACGACCGCGGTCTCACCGGGCTCGAGCTGGGTGCCGGCGGGGAAGGGCTCGGAGTAGCCGTCCTCGTCGCGGAGGTACCAGCCGGAGAGGTCGATGGTGCTGCTGGTCGTGTTGTGGATCTCGACCCACTCGTTCTGCGCCTGGGCGAGGACGGGCATGCCGTTCATGTCGGTGTAGCCCGTGTCGATCTCGGCGGAGTTGGGGGCGTTGTAGATCTCGGTGATGATGACCTCGCCGGTGCCGTCGAGCTCCTCGGCGCCGGTCTGCACGAAGCCGGGCGAGCCGGCGGTGCGGATGGAGTCGTGGATGATGCTCAGGCCGGTGGTGCTGACGGCGCCGTTGAGGCCGTCGATGCTGCCGACCCAGTTGGTGCCGATGTTGTTGGCGACATTGTTGAGGGCGGACGGGCGGAGGGTGTAGCTCCAGCCGTTGCTGTCGGCGGGCCACTCCTGCGAGGGGTTGAGGGGGAAGGGGGTGCGGTCGGCGTCGTAGTCGACGGTGTCGACGAGGACGAGGGCCGGGGCGACGCCGCCGGGCTGGTTGGCGGCGGTGTTCGGCGGGGCGTAGAGGGTGACGATCTCGTCACCGGGGGACGCGTTGTTGGCGAGGAAGCCCCAGTCGCCGATGGCGATGACGGGGATGCTCGGGTCGAGGGCCCAGCCGGTGCGGAACTCCTCGACGGGGTCGGTGAGCTCGCCGCCCGGGACGAGGTCGTCGGTCGAGTCGCCCGGGGCGAGGTAGTCGTTGATCAGGACGGCGACGCCGCCCGGCTGGAGGACGACGGCCTCGGCGGCGTCGATCGGGTCGGAGACATTCTCGACGCCGAAGTCGTCGGTACCGGGCTCGAGCTTCATGAAGCCCCAGCCGGTGAGGTCCACGGGGGTGGACCCGGCGTTGTAGATCTCGATCCACTCGCCCTCGTTCTCGGGGCCTGCGGGGTCGAACATGATCTCGGTGATGATGATGTTGCCGACCTCGGCGGTGTCGAGGCGGCCGTTGGCGTTGGTGTCGAGCGAGCCGCCGACGCCGTTGGAGCCGCCGGCGTCGTTGATCTGGCAGCGGTCGGGGGTGCCGTCGAAGTCGGCGTCGCGGTTGGCGGGGTCGGCGGCGATCTGGAAGGCGTCGTTCTGACCGTTGCCGTCGCAGTCGTTGCCCTCGCACTGGTCGGGGATGCCGTTCTGGTCGAGGTCGGTGAGGGCGCCGAGGAAGATCTCGACATCGTCGTCGATGGTGTTGCCGTTGCAGTCGTTGAAGTCGGCGATGGCGTCGAAGAAGCCGATGGAGGTGGTGTTGCCGCCGGCCTGGCCCGGGCCGCCCGGGGTGAGGAGGACGGCGTTGGGGTCGGTCGAGGGGACAAGGACGATCTCGTTCTGGGCGGAGAGGGCGGCGGAGTCGTAGTAGATGGCGACGGACTCGATGACGCCGTCGGTCTTGAAGGCGCCGTTGAAGACCTCGTCGGAGCGGCGCCAGGCGAGGCCGTTGTCGTTGGCGTCGGCGGCGCTGGCGACGCCGATGAGCGAGAGCACCGCGGGATCGGTGAACTCGGGGAGGAGGACGACGGAGGTGCCCTGGGGCGAGTCGCTCGGCCAGGGGAATACATCGTCGTAGTTGAGGATGTCGATGATGTTGTTGTCGGCGTCGAAGAGGGTGTAGATCTCGTTGTTGTCGAGGTTCGGGGAGTTCGACATCGAGTCGAAGGGGGTCTGGAAGTCGCTCTTGATCGGGCCGGCGTTGGCCCACTGGGCGGCGAAGACGGTCGGGCTGGTGCGGTCGCCCGAGACATTCAGAGGATCGGGGACTTCGCTTTGCGTTCCGTAGAGGACGAGGGCCTCGCCCGGCTGGAGGATGGTGCCGGCGGCGATGGCCTCGGAGGTGATGTCGTCGGTGATGTACCAGCCGGAGACATCGACGGGCTCGGAGCCGATGTTGGTGATCTCGACGAACTCCTGGACGCGCTCGTTCTCACCGGGCGCCTGGTTGGTGGCGGCGAAGAACTCGGTGAAGATGACCTGGGGCTGCGCGGTGGCGGCCGCGGCGAGGCCCGCGACGGCGAGCATCGCGGTGACGGTCTGACGCTGTGACATGCTCACTTCTCCCTGGATGAGGACGGACGATGGGTGTCGACGCCTCTTGGGCGCCTTGCCTTGGCGTGTGCGTCGCGGCCCCCTCCAGAGCCGCGGCGCGGGGACGATGGTGATCAGCGGATCCGCAGCAGCTCGAAACGCTTGTTGCCGACCAGCTTGCTCTTTGCGAAATAGACGCGGCCGCCGCTCAGGGTGGTGATCGCGTCGAGGTTGTCGGTGACGCCGTAGGCGGAGACATCGTCGTTCCCGCCGATGGTGAAGCCGAGGTGGTTGGACTTGACATAGGTGACGACGAGGTCGGCTCGCTGGATCCAGCGGGCGGAGCCGTCGAGGAAGGCCATGTTGATGCCGTCGTCGCCGTGGTTGTTGTGCTCGTCGGGCCAGTTGTTGAGGCCGTCGCGGTAGGGAACGGTGGTGTCGGAGCCGCGGTTGCCGTCGGCGTCCTGGTCGGAGTCGAGGGCGAGGAGCGTCTGCGAGGGGAACTGGACGGTGCGGGTGGACTTCCAGACGCGGCTGGTTGGGTTGTCCATGTACTCGCGGCCGCGCTGGCGGACGGTCCACTCGTAGACGGAGTCGCCGGGGCCGATGCCTATCTGGCGGGCGATGGAGGGCCCGTCGAGGCGGCTGTACCAGCCTGTGGGGAAGATGAGGGGGATGACGCCGCCGGCGTCGGAGCCCTGGGTGACGGAGTCGGAGTTCTGCCAGCTGCCCATGGACTCCCAGATCTCGTAGGAGTTGCCGAAGTCGCGGGTGGGCGAGCCGTTGTTGTTGACGAGGGCGCCGGTGGGCTGGGGGCCGAAGGCGGAGCGGGTGAGGTAGAGGGGGACATCGCGCTCGTGGGGTGTGCGCGACCAGTTGAGCTGCGGGATGGCCGCGGTCTCGTCGTAGTCGAGCATCTCGAGCTTGTCGGGCGTGAGGTCGACGCCGTTCTGGGTGCTGGGGCAGATGCCGACATCGACGGCGTTGAGGAAGTCGTCCCAGTAGTAGCCGAGGTCGTCCTGGCTGGTGGGCTGGGGGGTGTAGATGCCCTTGGAGTGCTGGTCGGCGTAGAGCTGACCGGCGAGGCCGATGGACCGCATGTTGGTGAGGCACACCCCTCGGCGGGCGGCCTCACGGGCGGAGCCGAGGGCGGGGAGGAGGATGCCGATCAGCAGTGCGATGATGGCGATGACGACGAGGAGCTCGATGAGCGTGAACGCTCGGGAGCGGGTGTGCATGCGCATGACTCCGTTGGCTTCCGTGCGGTCGAGTCGCGTGGAATTGCTCAGCCCCGTTGGCGGAGCGCGGTAAATGTAGTTTGATTTCTTAGCGGCGTCGCCCCTCGGAAAGGGCTGCGCGGCGATCCTTGCGCAACCTTTGTAAAGCGGTTGCGTGTCGCGTCGTGCGTGAATGTGAACATTGTGTGAAGACGACGCTCCGTGTTACCAGCGTCGGCCCTGCGTGCGGAGGTACTCAAGGAGCTCGCGCGGGTGGTCGGTCTGGATGACGGTGACGCCGCGGTCGAGCATCCAGCCCCAGACGGCGTCGGGGTCTTCGAGGGCGCGGTCGTCGGAGCGGCCTCCCGAGATGGAATCCCAGAGCGAGTTCATCCAGAGTCGCTGCGGACGGAAGTGCTGGAGTGGCAGGGTGTTGCCGAGGCGATCACCGGTTTCGGTGCCGTTGAGGCAGACCTCGATGGCGGGGATTTCGGTGGCGAAGGGGGCGTCGGCGAGTGCGGCGAGGCGGGCGGTCGCGCCGGCGGGGGAGTCGGTCTTGAAGTCGAGAATGGGCATGTAGGCGCGGGCGGCGGCGCGTTGGTCGCCGTCGAGCGTGGAGGCGATGGCGTCGATGGCCGCGAAGGCCTCGCTCGGGAGCTCGACGCGGGACTTGACCACGATGTGGTCGAGGACGCCGACCTCTTCGGCCAGGGCGAGGACCTCGGGGAGGTAGTTGCCGCACTTGTCGAGGTTGAGCATGACGCGGCCGCGGGCGGTTTCGAGGGCTTCGCGGAGTGTGGGGACGCGGTGGTCGGTGAGTGAGCCTTCGTGGTCGCGGAGGCGGAGGGCGGTGAGTTCGTCGGTGGTGCGGGCGTTGACCGGGCCGGTGGTTTCGGTGGTGCGGTCGAGGGTGGTGTCGTGCATGAGGACGAAGCCGCCGTCGCGGGCTTGGCGGACATCGATCTCGACCATGTCGCAGCCCATGGCGATGGAGGCCTCGATGGCGGCGAGGGAATTCTCGGGGGCTTCGCGCCAGGCGCCGCGATGGGCGACGACGAGGACGGTGTCCTCGCGGGCGTCGTGCCAGGCCTCGATGATGCGCTCGGCGCGGTCGGCGGCGAGGGTGGGGAGGGTGAGCAGGAAAGCCGCGAGTATGGCGAGGGCGTGCGTGACGCCGAGGGAACTGGGGCTTTGCGCGTTCTTCATGGTTTTGCCGTCTCCGTCTCCCGGCGGCGGGCCGATCGCTTCGGCTACCTTGCGTGCCCTGCACGCTCGGGTGCCGATTCGCCAAGGAGGTCACCGTTGTACCGCATTCTCGCCGCTGCGCCGATTCTCGTTGCTTCGCTCGCCTGGGGCCAGTCGTACGACGACGACCACCACAACCCCACGGACCGGCACCACGAGCGGCACACGCACCAGCACAACCCTCCGCACACGACGGACGATGGGGTCGGGCGCTTCTTTACCTCGCGGACCTCGCCGGTGGACCTGCCCTTGCCGAATGAGGAGGACGCGTTCTTCTTCGTCGTGTTCGGCGACCGGACCGGTGGGCCGGACGAGGGCGTGGCGGTCTTGAAGGACGCTGTGCGGGATGTGAACCTGCTCGAGCCCGACTTCGTGATCACCGTGGGTGACCTCATCCAGGGGTACAACCGGCCCGAGGAGTGGATGAGCGAGATGCGCGAGTTCAAGGGGGTCATGGACGAATTGATCTGCCCGTGGTTCCCGGTGGCGGGCAACCACGACACCTACTGGCGTCCGCTCGAGGACCCGGACATGCCGGTGGGTCAGCACGACGAGAACTACGAGATGCACTTCGGACCCCTGTGGTACGCCTTTGAGCACAAGGGGAGCCTGTTCATTGCGCTGTACTCGGACGAGGGGAACCCGGAGACGGGGGAGAAGAACTTCCGCAAGCCCGAGTCGCAGCGGATGAGCCCGGAGCAGTTCGCGTGGCTCGAGGGCATCCTCGACAAGCAGGCCAAGGACGCGCAGCATGTCTTCCTGTTCCTGCACCACCCGAGGTGGCGCAAGGGCGGGTACGGCGACGACTGGGACCGCGTGCACGAGTTGCTCACGAAGGCGGGCAATGTGCGGGCGGTCTTCGCGGGGCACATCCACCAGATGACCTATGACGGTCCGGTCGACGGGATCGAGTACCTGTCGCTCGCGACGGTGGGCGGCGGGCAGAGCTTCCGGGTGCCGCGGGTCGGGCACCTGCATCACTTCAACACCGTGACGGTGCGGGACGACCAGATCGCGATGGCGGCGATGCCCGTCGGCGAGTTCATCGACCCGCGGGAGCTGACCGAGGAGCTCAAGGGCGCGGCGTACACGCTGGCCGAGGGCAAGCTGGACATCGAGGGCGTGCTGGCGCTGACCGCGGACGGGCGGGTGGATCCGACCGTCGTGAGCGTGACCATCACGAACCCGACGGACTTCGACGCCGATGTGACGGTGACCTTCGCGTCGCCCGACAGCCGGTGGACCGCCAGCCCCGATCACACGCACGGCGTGCTCGCGGCGGGCTCGACGCGGACCTACGACCTGCGCATCGCCCGGCTCGGCGCGTCGATCGACGACGCGCTGCGGGCGGCGGAGATCGCGGTGGACTACGACCTGCTGACCGACGCGTTCCGCTACGAGCTGCCGACGGTGCGGCAGGAGATCCCGGTCGATCTGCGGCAGGTGCCGCTGGGCTCGGGCGGGTTTGATGGGGCGCTCGCGACGGGGCCCGGCGCGTGGGCGGTGGTGGAGAGTTCATCGCTCGAGTTGCCAGACGGCCCGTTCACGGTCGAGTGCTGGATGAAGGCCAAGGAACTCGAGGGGCGGACCGGGCTGATCTGCAAGACCGAGGGCAGCGAGTTCGGCATCTTCGTAAACGACGGCGTTCCGGACTTCGCGGTGCACATGGACGGCCGGTACTACTCGGCGAAGACGAACCGGCCGGCGCTGTCGACCGGCGTGTGGACGCACATCGCGGGCGTCTACGACGGCAAGGAGGTCCGCCTGTATGTCGACGGCAAGGTGGCCGCTCGCACCGCGGCGCCCGATGCCCCGCGCACGCGGAACAGCCTCCCCCTGATCATCGGGGCCGATGTCCGCGGGAACGGCACCGCGGTCGATCCCTTCCACGGGCTGATTGACGAGGTGCGGATCACGCCGCGGGCGGTGTACACCGAGGACCGCTTCAACCCCCGCCGTCCGGGCCCGGGCAGCGCGGCGACCGTGCTCCGCCTGCCCATGGACGCGAACCTGGGGCACTGGCTGCCCAGCACGACCGGGCCGGTGCGGGCGGTGATGACCGACGCGGCCGAGATCGTGGCCCGGGACCGGTGATGCCGGATCGGTGATGCTCGATCGGTGAATCCGGACTGCTCGGCTTTCGTACGGGTCTGATTCGATCGGCGAGGGAGCGGGAGTGATTGGCCCCGGCTCGGAGCCGGCCTACTGTTGGGGCCGCGGCGGGGAAGCCCTGCCCGGTTGTACGCACGCGAAGCCACGCGGAGACGGCCATGAAGAAGGACATCCACCCTACCTACTACCCCTCGTGCAAGGTCTATCACAACGGCGAGGTGGTGATGACCGTGGGCGCGACGGTTCCCGAGCTGCATGTCGAAGTGTGGTCGGGGTCGCACCCATTCTTCACGGGCCGGGCCCAGTTCGTGGACGCCGCGGGCCGCGTTGAGAAGTTCCAGCGGAAGTTCGCGGGCAACTACTTCAAGGCCAAGGACAAGCCCAAGGACAAGAAGCCGACCGGGCGTCGGTAATCCGTCCTCGTGAACTACTGACCGACCGGGCTCGGCGACCGCTGGGCCCGGTTGTCGTTTTCGGCACCCTTGCACAGTGCGAACAGATGAAATCGCCGGGGGTGGGCACCCGCGATCCTGATCCTTGGGACGGCTTTCATCCGTTCATCCAGATATACGGATGAAACACGGCCCGGGGGCCGCTATGGTTCCCGACACGCGGCCGGGTGGCCGCTCGGCTTGCGCTACGAAAGGACTCTGCCCGATGGGAAGCCGTCTGCTTGACACGATCGCCCGCCGCGTCTTCGTTATCGACGGGGCGATGGGGACCTCGACGCACAACTACGACCTCTCCGTGGAGGGGGACTACTGCAACTGTGAGAACTGCACGGACATCCTGAGCCGCTCGCGGCCCGATGTGATCCAGGAGATCCACGAGAGCTTCTTCGAGGCCGGCTCGGACGCGGTCGAGACCAACAGCTTCGGCGGGCCCCGGCATGTGCTCAAGGAGTTCGACCTCGACGGGGAAACCTTCGAGCTGGCCAAGCAGTCGGCGGAGATCGCGCGGGCGGCGGCGGACAAGCACTCGACGAAGGACAAGCCGCGGTTCGTGCTGGGCTCGATGGGCCCCGGCACCAAGCTGATGACGCTGGGACAGATCGAGTGGCCCGTGATGCTGGAGAGCTATCGCGAGGCGATGCGGGGCCTCATCAAGGGTGGGGCCGACGGCATCCTGATCGAGACCTGCCAGGACCTGCTGCAGGTGAAGTGCGCGGTGAACGCGGCCATTGCGGCGATCGAGGACGCGGGCAAGACGCCGGACGACCTGCCGATAATGGTGAACATCACGATCGAGCAGATGGGCACGATGCTCGTCGGGAGCTCGATCGAGGCGGCGGTCGCGGCGCTGCGGCACTACCCGATCGCGAGCCTTGGGCTGAACTGCGCGACGGGCCCGACAGAGATGGGCGAGTACATCAAGCACCTGTGCCGGGCGTGGGATCGGAACATCGCCTGCGTGCCCAACGCGGGCCTGCCCGTGCTGGTGGACGGGCGGACGGAGTACCCCCTCGGGCCGGAGCCGCTGGCGGACGCCCTCGCGAAGTTCATCGAGACCTACGGGGTGAGTATCGTCGGCGGCTGCTGCGGGACGACGCCCGAGCACATCGCGGCGATCGCGAAGCGGGTGGAGGGCCTCGAGCCAAAGCGGACCGAGGAGCGGGGATGGGTCCACAGCTCGACGAGCCTGTACACGCCCGTGCCGCACCGGCAGGAGAACTCGTTCCTCATCGTCGGCGAGCGGTGCAACGCCTCGGGCAGCCGGAAGTTCAAGCAGCTCCTCGAGGCCGAGGACTGGGACAGCATCATCAGCCTCGCGAAGGAGCAGACCCGCGAGGGCAGCCATGTCCTCGACATCAATGTCGACTACGCCGGTCGCGACAACGCCCGCGACATGGAGGAGATCGTCAAGCGGCTGGTGCGGCAGGTGGACGCGCCCCTGATGATCGACTCGACGCAGGTCGCGACGATCGAGGCGGGCCTGAGCCACGCCGCGGGCAAGTGCATCATCAACTCGGCGAACTTCGAGGACGGGGAGGAGAAGTTCGACGAGATCTGCCGGCTCGCGAAGGTGTTCAACGCCGGGCTTGTCATCGGCACCATCGACGAAGACCCCGAGGCCGCGATGGCCCGCACGGCGGACCGCAAGGTGTCGATCGCGACGCGGGCGATCGAGCGGGCACAGTCGGAACACGGTCTGGATGTCGCGGACATCTTCATTGATCCGCTGGTGCTGCCGATCTCGACGGGCATGGACTCGGACCGGCGGTCGGCCTTGGAGCTGGTCGAGGGCACGCGGCGGATCGCGGAGAAGTTCCCCGAGGTGCAGCTCACCTGCGGGCTGAGCAATGTGAGTTTCGGGCTGAAGCCGGCGGCGCGGGTGGTGATCAACTCCGTGCTGCTGCACGAGTTGGTAAAGAACGGGATGACCAGCGCGATCGTGCACGCGAGCAAGATCCTGCCCCTGAACAAGATCGACGACGAGCACAAGAAGGCGGCGCTCGATCTGATCTACGACCGCCGAGCGGAGAGCAACGGCGGCACCGGCCTGCCCGAGGGGGTGACGGACGAGTCGTTTGACCCGCTGGGGCGGATCATCGAGCTCTTCAAGGATGTCGAGGGCGTCGAGGGGGCGAAGAAGGAGAAGAAGAACCTCACGCTCGAGGAGCGGCTGCGGGCACACATCATCGACGGCGAGAAGGAGGGCCTGCACGCGTGCCTGGACGAGGCGCTCGAGAAGTACCCGCCGCTCGACATCGTGAACGAGCACCTGCTCGACGGGATGAAGACCGTGGGCGAGCTCTTCGGCTCGGGGCAGATGCAGCTGCCGTTCGTGCTGCAGTCCGCCGAGGTCATGAAGAAGGCCGTCGCCCATCTTGAGCCGCACATGGAGCGCGTCGAGGGCCAGACCAAGGGCACGATCGTGCTGGCGACCGTGAAGGGCGATGTGCACGACATCGGGAAGAACCTGGTCGACATCATCCTGACCAACAACGGCTACACCGTGCACAACATCGGCATCAAGAAGACGATCGATGAGATCATGGCCGCCTACGAGGAGCACAAGCCCGACGCGATCGGGCTTTCGGGCCTCCTGGTGAAGTCCGTCAATGTGATGGAGGACAACATCAAGGAGATGAACGCCCGCGGCAAGACCCCCCCGCTGCTGCTGGGCGGGGCGGCGCTCGCTCGGTCGTACGCCGAGGGGTACCTTCGGAACCAGTACGAGGGCTGCCTCCTGTACGGCAAGGACGCCTTCGACGGCCTCCGCATCATGGACCACATCGTCGGCGGCAAGCTCGATGTGCTGACCGCCGAGATCGACGAGCGGCAGGGCAAGCGGACCGACGCCGAGAAGAAGGTCGCCGAGGGCCGGGCCGACCAGGGCCGCCGCCAGGACGCGTTCATCGAGTCCAAGGGTGATGTGAAGACCGGCGAGCCGGCGAGCAACGGCGCCGTCGTGGTCGTCGAGCGCGTGCGATCGGAAGTCGCCCGCGATGTGTCGGTGCCGAAGCCGCCTTTCTGGGGCTCCCGCGTCGTCGAGGGGCTCCCGCTCGAGCCCGTCTTCGCGCACATCAACCCGACGGCGCTCTTCCGCGTCCAGTGGCAGTTCAAGCGCGGCCAGCGGACCAAGGAAGAGTTCGAGCGCGAGCTCGACGAGAAGGCCCGCCCCACCTTCGAGCGGCTCCGCGAGTACTGCGTCCGCGAAAAGGTTCTCGACCCCAAGCTCGTCTACGGCTACTTCCCCGTGCACTCCGAGGGCGACGACCTCGTCCTCTTCGACCCCGACGACCACGAGCGCGAGATCGAGCGCTTCACCTTCCCCCGCCAGGCCCCCAAGGGCGAAACCGGCGGGCGTCGCTTGTGCATCTCCGACTTCTTCCGCGACGAGGCCGAGTGCCGCGAGCTGGGCCGCAAGGATGTCCTCGGCATGAGCTGCGTCACCGTGGGCAAGCGCGTCTCCGAGGTCTGCAAGAAGCTCTTCGACGCCAACGACTACCAGGAGTACCTCTACATGCACGGCATGGGCGTCGAATCCGCCGAGGGCCTCGCCGAGCTCTGGCACAAGCGCATGCGCCAGGAGCTCGGCATCGACGCCGAGGACTCGCCCAAGATCGCCGAGCTCTTCCAGCAGAAGTACCGGGGCTCGCGCTACAGCCCGGGCTACCCGGCGTGCCCGGACATGAGCGACCAGGAGAAGATCTGGCGCCTTATCGACCCCACGCGTATTGGCTGCGAGCTCACCGAGAACTGGCAGATCGATCCCGAGCAGTCGACCTCCGCCATCGTGGTGCACCACCCGGAGGCGAAGTACTTCAACGCATAAAGTGGGTACGCTCAGCGCGTGCGAAGCCTGTTGCCGGTGACTGTCGTGTCGTGCGCGTGCATCGCGGGGTGCTCCTACACCATCACCCCGCCCGCCACCGTTGCCGATCCCGTCACCGTCTACATCGCCGACCTCGGCAACACCTCCAAGCTCATCCTCCCGCGCGAGCCCACCCCCGACGGCCGCACGCCCTTCGTCGAGTACGGCTTCGGCGACTGGGCCTACTACGCCAAGGACAACCACAGCCCCCTCTACGCTCCCATCGCCATCCTCTTCCCGACGCCGGGCACGCTCTCCCGCCGCGCGTACGACGAGGACCCCGCCACCTGGCTCGACGGCTACGCCGAGGAGCTGCACCCCATTACCGTCGAGCGCGAGAAGGCCGCCGCCCTCGAACGCCGCCTGACAGCCCGCTACGAGTCCCGCATCAACACCGAGATCTACAACCCCACCTACGACCTGCACTTTGTCTACGACGAAGAGGACTACTGGCTCTTCGGCCAGAGCAGCTCCGTCGTCGCCGACTGGAGCCGAGAACTCGGCTGCCGCGTCACCGGGTGGACTTTGGTCGCGAGCTACAGGGTCAAGCCGCCCCGCGATTGAGCACCAAACGAGGTCCGCCCTGGTTATCCGCTCAAGCCGCCCACGGGCCCATCCGATACCGACGCGGGAGACCGTTTGCCCGTGTCAGTCAGCGCCGTCAACACGCCCACCAGCTACACGCCCAGTAGCTACACGCCCGGATCGGGCATCGGCGGCCGCTCGCGCGTCATCACCCTCCGCCCCATCGGCCAGGCGAACGAGCCCGGTCGGATCGAGCAGCCCGGCCAGATCGCCAAGCCCGGCCGCATCGAACAAGCCGGCCGCATCGAGCAGACGCAGCGAACTGACGCGATCCGCCGCAACGAGCCCCCCCGCTCCGGCACCGCCTACCAGACCAACGCCGACGGCGACTCCGTCACGCTCTCCAGCAAGCTCGACCAGCTCACCGACGACGAGCGCCGCGAGGTCGAGAAGCTCAAGGCCCGCGACACCGAGGTCCGCACCCACGAGCAGGCCCATGTCAGCGCCGCCGGCAGCCTCTTCCGCGGAGGCCCCTACTACCAGACCAAGAAGGGCCCCGACGGGAACGACTACGCCGTCGCCGGCAAGGTGAACATCGACACCTCCCCCGGCAAGACGCCCGAGGAGACCATCGCCAAGGCCCAGAAGATCCGCCAGGCTGCCATGGCCCCCGCCGAGCCCAGCGGCGCCGACCGCCGCGTGGCCGCGAAGGCCAGCGCGATGGAGGCAAACGCCCGCAAGGAGATGGCCGAGCAGCAGGCGACGAAGGGCGGCGACGGTGCATCCGGCAGCGAGCCCGCCAAGCCGGGCGAAGCCCAGAGCAAGACCGACGCCCTGAAGCCGGCCTCGCTGCTCGAGACCTTCACCGCCGACGGCTCCGCCGAGACCAAGAAGGCCCGCGCCACCTCCCCGAGCGCCGCCGCGGGCCTCGGCGAACTCAAGCTCGACCTCTACGCCTGACCGCGGCTCGCCAGATCAGAGCCGCGTTCGTGAGAACGCGGTCGTCGTGCACAAAACGCTCCGCAGCTTCCGCGATGTCACCACCGCGGCTCCAATCACATCCCCCGCCTCATCCGCCTCAATAGCCACACGAATGCCGGCCCCCCGATCGCCGCCGTGATCACCCCAATCGGCATCCGCCCCCCGCCGAGCGTGAACGACTTCACGAGCGCGTCCGACGCGACAACCAGCGCCGCCCCAGCCAGCGCCGCACCGATCAACAGCCCCCGGTGCGCCGGTCCCGCGCACAGCCGCGCCGCGTGCGGGCACACCAGCCCAACGAACCCGATCGGCCCCGCCACCACCACGCTCGCCGCCGTTAGGACGCCCGCGAGCAGGAACAGCCACAGCCGCAGCCGCCCGATCCGCACGCCCACGCTCCGCGCCTCGTCCTCGCTCAGGCTCGCCGCGTCCATCGCGGGCGCGAGCGCGAGCGACACCCCGAGCCCCGCCAGCACGATCGCCCCGAGGACGCCCGCGTCGAGCCAGGTCAGCTCATCACTGAGCAGCCCCATCGCCCACCGCCGCACGCCCTCGCCCCGGTCGGGCATCAGGTGCTGCACAAACACCGTCGCCGCCCCGAGCACGACGCTCACGACCACTCCGACGAGCACCATCGCCACCGGATCGATCAGCCAGTCCCGCTGCCCCAGCCACAGCACGAGCAGGAGCGCCCCGACCGATCCCGCCAGCGCCGCCGGCCCGTGCGCCCCCCACGCCACCGCCCCGAGCCCCGTGTCCCCCCGCGTCACGAGGTACGCCGCGAGCGTCACCGCGAACCCCGCCCCCGCCGCGAGCCCGATCAGGTCCGGCGCCGCCAAAGGGTTCCGCAAGAGCGCCTGCAGGCACACCCCCGCGATCGCCAGCGCCCCCCCCACGCCCGCCCCGGCCAGCAGCCGCACCCCCCGCAGCTCCCAGACGATCCCCGCATCCGGAAAGCCCAGGCCCTCCCCGCCCACGACGAGCCGCCACACCCCGGCACCCGCCAGCAGCAACCCGAAGCCCAGGATGGTCAGGAGAGCCCGCCTCGACACGCCCCGAGGCTACCCCCGCCGCTATCATGACGCCCCGCGGCCAGGCACGAACCGGCCCCGCGGGCCACGCTGGGCACGATCACGGAGCACCCATGGCCGACAACACCTTCCGCTGCCGCCTCGTCACCCCCGCCGAGAAGCTCCTCGACGAGCCGGTCACCTACGCCAATGTCCCCCTTTGGGACGGGCTCATGGGCATCCAGCACGGCCGCGCCCCCATCGTCGCCCGCCTCGGGCTCGGCGAGCTGACGCTCCAGTTCCCGGAGGGCACCCACGGCGGCGGCGACCGCACCTACTTCATCGACGGCGGCTTCGTCCAGATGGCCGGGGGCGAGCTTGTGATCCTGGCGGAGAAGGCCATCCCCGCCGAGCAGCTCACCGAGACCGACGCCCAGGCCGAGCTCACCGAGGCCGACCGCAAGACCGTCCCGGCAGACGCGGCCGACAAGCTTCGGGCCGCCGACGAACTCGCCCACCAGCGGAACGCCGCCCGCATGAAGGTCCGCATCGCCCGCCACGCCCGGGGCAGCGGCAAGGGCATCTGACGGGCCCGGTCGGGACAACCCCAAAGTTCTATTGACACCCGCGGCGCTCCCCGGTACTTTCTCGGTCGCACGGAGAGTCCACGCGCGCACCTTCTCGCAGGTCGCCATCGGCATGTGTTTGCTGTCGTGGTACCCCTTGCTCCCTTGGTTCACAGTCCCCGTTCTGTCCCGCGAGCCCCATCCGGCCCGCACGACGCTTTGAGCGGTTTCTCGGTTCTGCCCGTTGTGGAGACGGGCCGGGCCGCGATCGTTTCACCCACCCACCGGCGTCCGGGGGTGGATCGACCGCCCCGCCCGCCGGGCGAGCGGCCAACCTAGGGAGAAAAGGGAATGCAGAACATGAACAGCGTGCGCACACTCGCCGTCATCGGCGCGGTCGCCGGCCTCGCGGGCCTCGCCTCCGCCGCCGATTGGGACGAACTGGTGAACGGCGACCTCGCCAGCCTCGCCGCCGGCGGGTCCATGCTCAACCTCGACATCGGCACCAACTCCGTCTCCGGCACCGTCGGCCCGCCCGACACCGAGGACTTCGTCACCTTCAATGTCGGCGCCGGCCAGAGCATCGCCTCGGTCATCATCACGGCGGTCCAGTTCTCCGGCGGCAACACCTCGACCGGCTTCCGCCTGTACACGGACCAGGGCAGCGGCTTCTTCCAGACCTCCTCCGGCAGCTTCACCGCGTCAGCGGTGGGCACCGACTACCTCACCGTCTGGAACCTCTCCGGCGTCGGCGGGGCCCCCCTGGGCGAGGGCACCTACGGCATCCTGCTCAACGAGCTCGGTTCCGCGGGCCAGATCTACTCGTTCGACATCAATGTCGTCCCCACCCCCGGCGCCGCCGCCGTCCTGGGCCTGGGCGGCCTGGCGATGACCCGCCGCCGCCGGTAATCGGCATCGAGTCTTCCACAAAACGCAGCGTGGCCGATCCCCGATCGGCCACGCTGTCGTTTTGTCAGCTTTCCAAGGCCGCAGCGGCTTGCCTGCCCTCATCGGTCAGCATTAGCCATAGCGTACCACCGAGGTCCGGCGGGTCTCTGAGTTCCACGAATTCATTCATCAAGTATTCTCGGAAGCACGCGTGGTCTCCTCGCCATGGCACGACAGTCAACAGACCGTCGGTGTCATCGCGTCGTACCGTTCCGACAAGTGCGAAGCCACGCTTGACCAGATCACCAACGACATCAACCACGAGTACGCGGAGGTCGTCTGCAGAGTGGAAGCCCCGAGCACAGTCCTGTGCCGCGCCGTACATTTCAGCAAATTGAAGCACATCGGAACGACCGCGGATCAGTAGATCTCGTTTCAGCCCCTCACGTGCAGAAGAGTCAGCGGCAGCCATCACCTCGTCCCCCGCCGTGTTTCACCCGCGAAGCGGTAATCACCCCCGCTTGCTCATCGCCCGCTGCAGATCCCGCTGGTTCTCCCGCTCCTTGATCGCCCGCCGCTTGTCAAAGCTCTGCTTGCCCTCCGCGACGCCGATCATGATTTTCGCCCAGCCGTCCTTGAAGTAGAGCTTCAGCGGCACGATCGTCACGCCCTTCTGCAGCACCTGCCGCTTGAGCCGCGCGATCTCGCGCCGGTGCGCCAAGAGCCGCCGCGTCCGGAGCATCGGGTGCTGCATCTGCCCCGCCGGGGGGTACTCGCCGATCGTGACATTCCGAAGCGTCATCTGCCCCGGCTCGCCGTCGATCGTCACATACCCCTCGCCGATCGAGGCGTTCCCGTCCCGCACGCTCTTGACCTCGCTGCCGGCCAGCACCACCCCGCACTCCAGCGTGTCGAGGATGTGATACTGGTGCCGCGCCTTGCGGTTCTCGATCGTCGCGCCCTCGGATTTCGGCTTCTTCTTGCTCTTGGCCACAGGAGGGGAGCGTAGGAGCGATCCCCCACCCCAAGCGACTCGCCCCATGGAGCCCCGACTGTGAGGGAGCGGGCTGGCACACCAGCAACGCCGCCCATCGCGACCGGCTCATTCCTCCCGCACGCGATTCTTCAAGACCCCGATCCCCTCGATCTCCACCTCCACCGTGTCCCCCGGCTGCAGGAAGACCTTCGGCTCCCGGAACACCCCCACCCCCGCCGGCGTCCCGGTCAAAATCAAGGTCCCCGGCACCAGCGTCGTCCCCCGGCTCAGCTCCGCGATCAGCCGCGCGACCGTGAACATCATCTGACCCGTCCGCGCCTCCTGCATTGTCTCCCCGTTCACGCGGCACGCGATCGCCAAGTCCTGCGGGTCCGGGATCTCCTTCGCCGGCACCAGCGTCGGCCCGATCGGGCAGAAAGTGTCGAACCCCTTCCCCCGGTTCCACTGCCCCCCGCCCGCGTTCTTCTGCCACCACCGCCCGGTCACATCGTTGCAGCACGCGTACCCGAGCACATGATCGAGCGCATCGCCCTCGGCCACATCCTTCGCCGCCTGCCCGATCACGACGCCCAGCTCCGCCTCGAAGTCCACCTGCCCCGTCCCCCGCGGGTCGTCGCCGTGCGGGCCGCCGCCGCACTCCGGGTCCTGGCAGATCTTCGGGATCACGATCTCGTCCCCATCCAGGCACGCGCTCGCCGCGTTCTTCATGAACATGATCGGCTTCTCCTCCACCGCCGCCCCCTGCTCGGCCGCGTGCTCGGAGTAGTTCCGCCCGATCGCCATGATCTGCCGCACCGGCAGCGCCATCCCCGTCGGCAGCTCAACCGCCACGCCGTACTCGATCTTGATCAGCTTCATCAGATCACCTCCACCGCACCCGGATCCGCGCACAACCCACGCTCAAACCCCTCGCCCAAGAACCGCCGCAACGCCTCCACCCCGCGCTCGCCCATGTCGAGGCTCATCCGGCTCACATACATCGACAGATACTTCTCCACCAGCCCCGCATCCCGCCACTCCGGACGATCCCCCGCGTGCATGAGCAAATACCGCTGGCTCTCCTCCGCGTGCTCCACCGCGTACGCCACGCTCCGCGACAGCACCCGCGACACCCGCTCGCACCCGCCCGCCCCGAGCCGCTCGTCGAGGTCCCGCCGGATCACATTCAGCCCCAGCGGCAACGGCATCCCCGCGTGCTCCCCCCACCAAGCCCCCATATCCGCCACCGCCCGCAGCCCGAGCTCCGCGAAGGTCAGCTGCGCCTCATGAATCAACAGCCCCGCATCGCACTCCCCCCCCACCACCGCCCCCGGCACCGCGCTGAAGATCATCGGCACCGCCTCAAACGCCGCCCGCGCCCGCTCCGACCCCATCGCCATGCTCAGCGTCAGAAACGCGCTCGTCCCCTTCCCCGGCACCGCCACCCGCTTCCCCCGCAAATCCTCCAGCGACCCGATCGCCGCACCCTCCCGCACCACCACCTTCGGCCCGTACCCCTCCCCGAAGCTCCCCCCGCACCGCGTGATCGCCCACCGCCCCCGCACCGCCGGATAGGTCGCCGCCGAAATCGCCGTGATATCCAGCGCCCCCTCCGTGCCTCCGTGCCTCAGTGCCTCCGTGCCTTCCCCCGCCGCCCCGGTCACCGCCGCATTCAACGCCTGCACATCCTCCGCCACCAACTCAAACCGCAGCCCCTCCAGATCCACCCGCGGCGTCCCCAGCTCCCCCTCCACCGCCTTCCCATCCGGCCCCCGCATCCCCGTGAGCGGCCACCACATCACGAGGTCATCGGAATCGGGCGAGTGCGCGAGCTTCAAAACAGGGTCGGCCATGCCACCAGATTAGCCCCGCCCGTCAGTCCGAGCCCTCACCCGCATCGCCCCCACCTTCACCGCCCTCCCCCCGCTCCACCACCAAGGGCGACCCGCCCTTGAAGGTCAGCGTCCGGTACGGGAACGGAATCTCGATGCCCGCTTCGTCCAGCCCGCGCTTCACGGCCTCTACCACCTCATCCCGAGACCGCCGGATCTCAAGAGGCGTCGGCCCCGTCCACCAGGTCACCTCGAAGTCGATGCTGCTCGAGCCGAACCCGTGCGCAAAGATCTCCACCGGCCGATGCTCCCGCACCGTCTCGCACGCCTCGACCGCCCGCCGGATCACCCCCCGCGCCTCGCCCACATCCTCCCCGTACGCCACGCCCGCCATCACCGTCACCCGCCGGTCACGCCGGTGCGTCAGCACATCCACCGCGTTCTTGTAGATCGTCGAGTTGGGCAGCACCACCAGCACCCCCTCGACCGTCTCGATCACAGTGTTCCGCACCGTCACCCGCACGACCCGCCCCTCGTGCCCCTCGCAGCTGATGTAGTCCCCGTTCTCAAAGGGGAACCGCCACAGGATCAATACACCGGCGAAGAAGTTCTCAAAGATGTCGCGGAACGCCAGCCCGATCGCGATCGACCCCACCCCGAGCGCCGCGATCGCGTCCGCCGGCTCCACGCCCGGGAAGACGACCATCGCGGCGAGCAGCAGCCCCACGCCCCACACCGCGATCGCGATCAGCCGCTCGATCAACTCCTTCAGCGACCCACGCATCCGCGTCCGGCTCAGCGGCGTCCGCACCGCGTGCCGCACAGCGAACGCGACGATGCCCGTCGCCACCAGCACGACCAACCCCGCGATGATCAGCGGCACATGCCCGAGAAACGCCTCCCAGATCCCCGCCAGCGTCTCCGAGATCGTCTCCGAAGCGTGCTCAACCGACAACGCCTCCGACAAATCCACCGCGGCATCCGCGGCTGCATCCGTCTCCGCGGGGATGGGCTGCATGCGACAGAGACTACTGGATCACGATGAATCGTCATTCATCGAGACGGGTGTGTGACCATCCCGCTCCGGCAAACGCCACGCCGCGCCGCAATGCGGGCAGTGCGCAAGCCCATCGGCATCCCTGCGCTCAATCCGATGAACGCACGCACCACATCGCCTTTGGGCGAGCCGGTCCGCGATCATCTGCGGCGGGTTGTTGAACCGCCGGATACCCCAGCGAGCGGACAGAGCAATCACCAGAACGCAAAGGACAAGTGCGAGGGGCGGCCCAAGGTAGAACGCAAAGCCCAGCCCCGGCCATGCCTCCGAAGTCCCGATCACCAGCAGAAACGAAAGCCCGATCGGCAGAACAACAGCAGCGAGTAGCCCAAAGCCCATCGCGGCAAAGGGCTCGCCCCAGGCCCATCGCGAGTGGTGTTTGAGCTGAACTTCGCGTCCTAGGTGATCGTTCATCAGCATCTCTCGTCCCGTATACCTTGCCCGATCCGCTCTGGCAAACGCCACGCCGCGCCGCACTCAGGACAGATAGACATCCCTCGCTCATCCGCCCGCACCCCGGCCAGTTCGTACCCACAACCGCCGCAACACCCCACCGCCAGTCGCTGATCGCGGAGCCAGTACCCGACCGGGTGCCACCGAAACCAAGGCACGGCGCTGGCGAAAGCGAGAGCAGCAAGCGACAACAGAAGCGCCGCGACGACCCCCATGTACAGCGAACGCGTCTGCGCCGGGCCGCTTGTCATGCGCTGGAGAAATTGCGGAGCAAAGAACACAGCGGGAAGCGTCAAACCAATGATCGCGTCCCGTATCTGCTTCCTGCGGATGACGACCGACGCCGGCGACCCCGGCGTCCGCCAGCGGATCTTGACCGGCCTGTGATCGTGGTCGAACACGAAAGTGGCCCCTCCGCAGAAAGCCGGCGCAGCCGATCAAAACATCCCCATCTGCCCCTCCCCCACCACAACACCCGTCTGCGCATGCTCCACATCGATCCGGTAGTCACCGGAAAAGCACGCCGTGCAGTAGTCCGCGCCCGGCCGGTCCATGCACTCGAGCAGCCCCTCCAGGCTCAGAAACGCGATCGAATCCACGCCCAGGAACGCCCGGATCTGCTCCACATCGCGGTTGTGCGCGATCAGCTGCTCCCGCGTCGCAAAGTCCACGCCGAAGTAGCACGGGTTCCGAATCGGCGGGCAGCTGATCCGGACATGGATCTCCTCCGCCCCGGCCTCCCTGATCTGCCGCATCTTCTCCCGCGTCGTCGTCCCCCGCACGATCGAGTCATCCACCACGATCAGCTTCTTCCCGCGCACGATCTCCGAGATCACATTCAGCTTCAGCTTCACCGCCGCCCGCCGCTCGCCCTGCGTCGGCTTGATGAAGGTCCGCCCCACATACCGGTTCGGCACGATCCCCTCGCGATACGGGATCCCGCTTGCCCGCGCGTACCCGTTCGCCGCGCTCCTGCCCGAGTCCGGCATCGGCATCACATAGTCCGCCTCGACCGGGGCCTCCTTCGCCAGTCTCTCCCCCATCCGCTCCCGGCTCACCTGCACGCTCTGGCCAAAAATGGTGCTCGCCGGGCTCGCGAAGTACACATGCTCAAAGACGCACTGCGCCAGTTGCGGCGCCGGCTCCGCGTACCGCCGGCTCGTCACCCCCCGGTGATCCAGCGTCACGATCTCCCCCGGCTCCACCTCGCGGACGAAGGTCGCCCCCATCACATCCAGCGCCACCGTCTCGCTCGCGACACAGTCGCTCCCATCCTCCAGCCGCCCGAGGACCAGGGGCCGCCACCCCCAAGGGTCCCGCGCCGCCTCGATCCGATCCGGGAACATGAACACCACGCTGAACGCCCCCTGCAGCCGCCGCAGCATCGCCGCCAGCGCATCCGGCGCATCCCGCTGCTCGGGCGCCGCCAGCAGGTGCACCATCACCTCCGTGTCGCTCGTCGTGTGAAAGAGGTGCCCCTTCTCCGCGAAGGCGTGCCGCAGCGCCGCCGCGTTGATCAGGTTCCCGTTGTGCGCCACGGCCACCTGCGTCTCGCCCCACCCCGCCGTCGCCGACCCCGTGTACAGCGTCTCCACGATCGGCTGCGCGTTGCACGCCTTGCTCCCGCCGGTCGTGCTGTACCGGTTGTGCCCGATCGCCCCCCCCACCAGCCCGTGGTCCTCCCCGTCCTCCACCATCCCGGGCCGCCGCCCTTGGGCCCGCTCCAGCTCCGCCAGCACCCGCGGCGTGAACACCTCGCTCACCAGCCCCATCCCCGTCATCCCCGCGATCTCCTGCCCATCGGTGACCGCCATCCCCGCCGACTCCTGCCCCCGGTGCTGCTGCGCGTACAGCCCCAGGTACACCCGGTGCACCGCCTCCGGATGGTTCCAAACGCCCACCACGCCGCACTTCTCCTTGGGCGCGTCGGACGCACGGACGGTCAGGGGCGTGGGTGTCGAAGCGGCGGGTCGTGGGCTCATCGCCGGATCGTATCCACATCGGGAATCGACCCATGAACGCCCACGATCACCGAGAACCCCTGGGATCGCGGACGAGCTCGCGGTACCCTCGGGCCCCACCCGCGCCGCTCCATAACCCCCGAGGAGAGTGCACCATGCGCACGCACCACGCCCTCATCGCCGCCGCCGCCCTCGCCTTGCCGCTCGGCCTCGCCGAGGCCCAGCCCGGGACCCAGTCCGCACAGTCCCGCAACTACACCTACCAGGGCCGGCTCCTGCTCGACGGCTCCCCCGCCGGCGGCCCATTCGACTTCGAGGTCGCCCAGTACGACACCGACACCGGCGGCACCCCCCTCGCCGTCTCCACCCACCTCGGCATCACCGTTGACGAAGGCCTCTTCACCATCCCCGATGTTGAGCCCGGCCCCTTCGACCTCGGCACCAAGCAAATGTGGATCGAGATCCGCTTCCGCCCCCCCGGCGGCGGCTCGTTCATCCCCCTCCCCGCCCGCCAGCCCCTCGGCGCCACGCCCGTCGCCACCACCCTCCGCGGCTTCGAGGCCCGCCAGTTCACCGATGGCGACTTTGGCGGCTTCATCGCCTCCAAGTCCCCCTCGGGCAAGGTCGCCCTCTCCCTCGGTGCCGCCCAGTCCGACAACGCCGGCTTCCTCAGCCTCTTCGACGGCAACGCCAACATCACCCTCGCCGAGCTCACCGTCGAGAACAGCGACAACGCCCGCTTCGGCAGCCTCACCCTCAACGGCCAAGCCGGCACCGGCGGCGGCAACATCGTCCTCCGCCGCGACTCCGGCATCACCGCCCTCGACCTCACCGGAGGCTCCGCCACGACCGGTCCCGTCCTCAACCTCTACGCGCCAGGCGCCGGCACCCTCTCCCCCACCCTCCGCCTCGACGCCCACGACGACGGCGGTGCCCTCCTCGAACTCTGGGACGACACCACCGGCCTCCGCACCCTCACCCTCGACGGACGCTCTCAATCCGCAGGCTCCCTCCTCGGCATGTACAACGCCGCCGGAAAGGCCACCGTTTTCCTCGACTCCGACTTCCAGGGCGGCGGCGTCCTCAGCCTCGCCGCCGACGACGGCTCCGTCCGCCTCTTCTTCGACGCCCAAAGCTCCGACCAGGCCGGCTTCCTATCCGTCCGCAACAGCGAAGGCGAAGAAACCATCGCCATCGACGGCGACGACCGCGACGACGCCGGATTCCTCGACCTCCGAAACCGCGCCGGCTCCACGAACTTCAGCGGCGTCACCCTCGACGCCCTCGACGACGACGACGCCGGCGGCCGCGTCACCGTCTTCAACGACAAGGGCGCCCCGGTCATCGAACTCGACGGCGACCGCCAGCGCGGCGCCACGCTGCTCGTGCGGCACGACAACGGCAACCCCGCCTTCCAAGTCTTCGAGAACCTGCTCACCATGTACGACCAGAACGGCGCCCCCACCATCGCCTTCGTCGGCGCCACCGGCGCCAAGAACGGCGTCGTCCACACCGAGTCCCAGGGCGACACCTTCCTCTACGCCGTCGAGGCCACCGAGGTCTGGTTCGAGGATGTTGGCTCCGCCCGCCTCACCAACGGCTCCACCACCATCGCCCTCGACCCGCTCTTCCTCGAGACCGTCACCGTCTCACCCGAGCACCCCATCCGCGTCTTCATCACCCCCACCGCCCCCTGCAACGGCCTCTGGGTCGAGAAGCACGACACCGGCTTCACCGTCCACGAACTCATGCAGGGCTCCTCCAACGCCTCCTTCGACTACCGCGTCATGGCCAAACGCCGAGGCCTCGAAAGCGCCCGCCTCGAACCCTTTACCGCCCCCCGCTAGCCCCCACCCAACCAAACAACGACCCAATCCTTGCCCCGCCACCCTTGACCCCCACCCCCCACCGACCTTCAATCCTCCCCACCGACCGGACCCCCAGACCCGAGCCCGGGCCACCCGGGGGTCGCTGACCAAGCACAAGGGTTCACAAGAACCCGGAACGGAGATTGCAAATGGCCCGCTACACCGGCCCCAAGGTCCGCCTGTCCCGTCGCGTCGGCTCTCCCATCGAGGATGTGCCGAAGCACACCGCCAAGCGTCAGCTCAACCCCCCGGGCATGCACGGCTTCCGCGGCCGTCGCCTCCGCGACTACGGCCTCCGCCTCCAGGAAAAGCAGAAGCTCCGCTACCACTACCACTGCATGGAAAAGCAGTTCCGTAAGTATGTCGAAGAGGCCAAGCGCCTCCCCGGCAACTCCGGCGAAGTCCTCCTCCAGCTCCTCGAGCGCCGCCTCGACAATGTTGTCCGCCGCTCCGGCGTCACCCGCACCATCTGGGCCGCACGCCAGATGGTCGCCCACGGCCATGTCCTCCTCAACGGCCGCAAGACCGACATCCCCAGCTGCCAGATCCGCGTCGGCGATGTCATCACCTTCAAGCCCAAGATCCACAAGCTCTGCCGCGAGAACATGGAATCCCTCGCGGGCCACGAGGTCCCCGGCTGGGTCGACTTCAACCCCGCAGAGCTCACCATCAAGATCATCGCCCTGCCCACCAGCGACCAGGTCCCGTTCGATGTGAACACCAACCTGATCGTCGAATACTACCGCGGCTAATCCCACCCGCAGGAGCACCGATCACCAACAAGGCCCCGCCGACCCCGGCGGGGCTTTCTACTATCAGGCCCGCAAGGTTCCCAACCGCAGGAAGATCAGAGCATGCTCAAGTTCCTCCGCAAGTACCAACTCCTCGTCCTCGCCTTCGGCGGCTCGCTGCTGATGGTCGTCTTCCTCCTCCAGCCCATCCTCGAAAGGTTCGGGCCCAACCCCGCCAAGCAGAAGGTCGGCGAGATCGGCCCTGGCGGCGAGAAGGTCACCCGCGGCGACCGCGAACTCGCCCGCATGCAGGCCCAGCTCCTCGAGAACTACCTCCCCTGGATGCCCCGCGCCTTGGGCCTCAACGAGACCCACCCGGGCGACCACTGGCTCCTCATGAAGTACAAGGCCGAGCAGGCCGGCCTCATCGGCGAGGCCGGCGACGGACGGCAGTGGATGAACGACCTCGTCGCCCAGCAGCTCGCCCTCGAGCTCCAGGCCCTCCGCGCACAGGGCCGCTTCCCCACGCCCGAGGAACGCGAGCAGATCGCCGAGGATGTCCGCTTCTACCTCACCACCTCCCGAGAGCGCCTCGCCGCCAGCGTCCGCATGCCGCTCGACGAGTTCGACCGCATGCTCGCCGCCGCCCGCGGCGTCCTCCGCATGCAGGACCTCTACATCTCCGCCGCACGCGTCTCCGATCGCCGCCTCGTCTCCGAGGCCGCCGAGCGCGGAGCCTCCGCCCTGGCCGACGCCCTCGTCCTCACCCCAGAGCTCGTCGCCCCCTCCCTGCCCGACCCGACCGAGGAGGCCATGACCGAGCACCTCGCTCGCTACGGCGACATCCAGCCGGGCGACACCGACGACAACCGCTTCGGCGTCGGCTACCTCCAGCCCCCGCGCATCCACCTCGAGTACCTCCGCCTCGACCCCGCCACCTTCGAGGCCGTCGCCGAGGTCGACCGCGTCGAGCTCCGCAAGCGCTGGCAGATCCAGTACCCCGACGGCACCGACGAACAGTTCCGCCAGCAGCGCGCCGCCCTCGAGCAGCAGCTCCGCGCCGAGCAGGCCGACGACATGATGCAGGAGGCCGACCAGATCGTCCGCGGCGAGCTCCTACGCCTCACCCGCCCCCTCGAACGCGACGGGGCCTATGTCAAGGTCCCGGGCGACTGGGCCGCCGCGGGGCCCGATTTCGAGCGCCTCGCGCAGACCGTCGTCAGCCAGCTCCAGGACCGCCTCGGCGTCCGCATCCCCGCCCCCGAGGTCGTCCGCCGCACCGACCGCTGGCTCACCAGGAACGACCTCGCCATGCTCCCGGGCTTCGGCCGCGCCACCTACCGCGTCGGCGCCCAGCAGGTCCCGGCCTACGAGCTCCCGCTGCATGTCCGCGAGATCCAGGAGTCCGACATCCTCCGCGTGCAGGTCGGCGTCCCGATCCTCGACCCTATGGCGATCGGCCCCGACGGCTCGCACTACTACGCCACCGTCCTCGACGCACGCGCCGAGTCGCCGCCCGACAGCCTCGCCGAGGTCCGCGACCAGGTCCTCCGCAACATGCGCACCATCGCCGCCTACGAGCGCCTCGACCAGCTCGCCGAGCCCGCCCGCGCCATCGCCGCGAGCGAGGGCCTCGACGCCGCCCGCAGCTTCATCGTGGAAGAAGTCACCCTCGACGCCGAAGTCACGCCACCCACCATCGCCCGCGACCTCGTTGTCTTCCGTGGGGGCGTCCAGGCCACCCTCCCGGGCCAGCGAGCCCCGGGCGTCCTCCAGCAGGAGACCTTCACCGACGCGGTCATCGACGCCGCACTCGGGCTCGACCCCCTGGCCCAGCCCGACACCGCCGACCCCGAGCGCACCACGCTCACCGTCGACCTCCCGCTCCAGGCAACCGTCGCCATCGCCCGCGTCCGCGCCCTCCGCCCCCTGACGGCCGAGGCCTACCGCGTCGCCGGCGAGCAGCTCGTCAGCCAGATCCAGCAGGAGGAGATCACCACCCTCCTCGACTGGCCCGCCACCTCCCCGTACTCCCTCGAGCGCCTCTCCGACGCGCTCAACTACACCTACGACTGGCGCGTCGAGGGCGCCGACGAAATGCCCGCCCCCGAGACCGAAGAGCCGACCCAGGGCTAACGCGAAAGCGCCCAACCCTGGAGCCCCGAGCGTCAGCGAGCGGGCTGGCCAACCACGCTTGATCAACCCCGGTACCCCTGACCTGCAAAGCAGGTCAGTGTGCCTTTGCGCTCATGACAAGCCCCCGATGGCCGATCCCAGATCCCCGATCCCCGCCCCGCCCCGGCGGGGCTCACACCTTCACCTTCGCCCACCCCCCCTGCACGAACCGCCCGGTGAACAAGACGCCGCGCAGGAAGAGGTCGATGCACAGCCCGATCCAAAGCCCCCGAATGCCCCAGTCCAGGGGCGAGGGGTTCTCGATCAGCACTGTCCGCACCACCTCCCCGCCCGTCTCCGTCACCCGCGTGATGTCCACCCCGCTCAGGAAGAAGGCCAGCGGCAGCCGGATCACATAGGTCGAGATCCAGGTCAGCGCCATCGCCACCTTCACATCCCCCACGCCCCGCATCGCCTGGCGCATCACGATGCTGAGCGCGAACGGGATCTGCACGATCCCGCAGATGAACAGCAGATCCGGCGTGTTCTCGAGGTGCACCTCCTGCGTGCTGATCGCCGCGACCAGGTGCTCCGGGATCAGCATGAACGCCGCCCCGAGCCCACCCATCACCACCACCGCCACGCCGGTGCACACCAAGACCGCCTTCTTTGCCAGATCCGCCCGCCGCGCCCCGAGGTACTGCCCCGCCAGCGTCGCCGCCGCGATCCCCATCGCGAACCCCGGCAGGAAGCTCAAGGCCTCGATCCGGATCGCGATCATGTGCGACCCGAGCAGCCCCGCTCCCATCCACCCCACGAAGACGATCACCACGAAGTTTCCAGCCCACATCCCAAAGGTTTCCAGGAAGTTCGGGATCCCGAGCCGCACCAGTCGCTTGATGGTGATCCAGTGCGGCCGCATCCGCCGCCGCCGCAGTCGGATCCCCCAGGTCCCGCTCAGCGCCATGCGCAGGACAACAAGCGACCCCGCGATATCCCCAGCGAGCGTGCCGAGCGCGACACCCAGGATCCCGAGATCGAAGCCAAAGGGATTCTGCACGAGCACATTCGTCGCGCCCGTGTCCGGGTCCAGCACCGTGATGTCGATCCCCGACAGCGCCCAGCTGACGAGGATGTTCACAACATTCCGCACGGCCATGGCTTGCAGCGGCCGCACCGAATCGCCCGCCCCCCGCGCGCAGGCGATGAGGACGAACAGCATCGTCGCGAACGGCACGCCGCCGGCGATGACGAGCATGTAGACACGGAAGGCTTCGCTGGCTTCGGGGCCCATGTTGAGCAGGCCCGCGATCGGCCCCGCCGCGAGGGCGACGAAGCCCCCCACCGCGATCCCCAGCACCAGAGCCAGGAGAACGCTCTGACCCAGTACCGCCCCGGCGACCGCCATGCGGGAGCCGCCCACGGAGCGGCTGATCAGGGCGGTCGCGCCCACGCCGAGGGCCATGGTGATGAGCCCGATGAACCACATCATGTAGCTCGCGCCCGCGATCGCATCTGCTTCTGCGACACCGAGTTGCGACGCGAGCCAGGTGTCCGTGAGCCCCACGAGGGAGTTCAGGAAGCTCTCGACCATGACGGGCCAGCTCAGGACCCAGATCGCGGCGCCCATGCCCATGCCGGCGAGTCGACCCGAGCGGAACTTGCCGTCTTCGGTCAGGCCGGGGCGTTGGCGGGTGGGCGGATCGGTGTGGCCGACCTCTCTCGTGCCCGCGACGCCGGACTCGAGCGGGTCGGGTTCGGACGCGGCCTCGGGGTCGTGGGGTGTGCGCACGCTTGCGTGCGGCGCGCGCACGCCGCTCGCGGCTGTGCGCTCATCCGGATCGTTTTCGTTGGTTATCGGGTCTCTCTCGCCGGGCACGCTGGCTCCTCTGAGATGGGCCCATGAAGCCCGGGAGCGATGCTAGCCGCGCCAAGATTTTGACAGTGTACAAACAAAGTGCGATCTGCGGAAGCGGAAAGTCGCTATCTTGGTCCGGCTTCCTACTGGAGGGTTGGTGATGGCGAACGGTGCTGCTGGGGCGAAGGTGTGCATGCTGTGCGGCAAGGACTGCTCGGCGGTGCCGCGGATCAAGAACGACAAGGGCGAGTACGCGTGCCGTTCGTGCGTGGACGCGAAGAAGGGGGCCGGGGGCGGTGCCGCGGCGGCGGGTGCGTCCCGCGGGAACGGCGGCGGTGATGATGTGATGATGGGTCTGCTCGCGGACCTGCCGCAGGCCGGCGGGACGCCGAAGGGCCCGGTCTGCCCGGCGTGCTACAACCCGATTGCCGCGGGTGCGGTGCTGTGCACGCGTTGCGGGCACAACAGTTCAACGGGGCAGGCCGTCAAGACGCGGGTGCAGAAGAAGGCGGACGGTGAGAGCGCGGGCGCCAAGGCGCTTGCGGCAACGGGAACGGCGGCGGCGCCGTTGTTCGCGTTGATCGGTGCGTGCGCGGGCGGGGCTGTTGGGGCGGGGCTCTGGGCGGCCGTGGCGTACTTCGCGCACTTCGAGATCGGGTGGATCGCCTGGATCGTGGGCCTGCTCGCGGGCGGCGGCGCGTTGGTGGCCACGGGCGGGCGCGGCGGGATCATCGCGGGCGGGATCGCGGCGGTGGTGTCGGTGGCCGCGATCGGTGCGGGCAAGTTTGCGGCGGTTTCGATCAGCGTGGACGAGGTTGCACGACAGTTCGCGACTGTCTCCGACGACACTCTCCTGATGCGGACCACCTTTGATCTTGCTTGGGAATGGGAAGAGGAGGGACGCACGGTCGCGTGGAAAGACGGCACGGACTGGGATACGGCCGAGTATCCGGATGACTTCCCGGATGACATCCTTGCGGCGGGCCAGGACGCCTTTGACGGGATGAGCTCGTCGGAGCGGGCGGCCTTGCGAAGCCAGATGGAGTCCGAGGTTGCCTCGTTCATGAGCGTGGCGAAGGACGAGGGGTTCATGGCCTCGTGGGGCTGGCTCGACGCGGTGTTCGTGCTGCTCGCGGTCGGGACGGCGTTCAAGGTGGGCGCGGGCATGGGCGACGAGTAGGTTCGCCCGGTGCGCGTGAGATCGCGCGCTTGCACCGTGCGGCGGCTGGATTGAGGCCGAGCGGGCTTCTCAGGCGAGCAGGGCGTCGAGCAGTTCGGGGACGCCCTTGGCGTGGGTGGCCACCGTCTCGAGGATGGGCTTGCGGCCGGCGACATCGCGGAGGTCGCGGACGAGCTCGTGCTCGCCCGGGTGGTCTGCCTTGTTGCAGACGAAGAGGTCTGCGATCTCGAGGATGCCGGCCTTGTCCATCTGGACGGCGTCGCCCATGCCGGGGGTCAGGACCACGGCGGTCTTGTCGACATGGTCTCTGACCTTGGTCTCGTTCTGGCCCGCGCCAACGGTCTCGATGAAGACGGTGCGGAAGGCGCCCTCGGGGCCGTCGCCGGTGGTGGCGCCGCCGATGAGCTCGATGATGTCGTCGAGGGCGTGGTAGTCCTCTCCGCCGATGGCGAGGGAGCGGTAGAAGACGCGCTCGCCCAGGGTGTTGAAGTCGACGCGGAGGCGGTCGCCCAGCAGGGCGCCGCCGGTGATGGGGCTCTTGGGGTCGAAGGCGACGACGGCGCAGCGGCCCAGCGTGGCGTCGGACTCAGCGCGGCGGGTGTATTCGCCGGCGAGCTGGGCGACGAGGGTGGACTTGCCGGCGCCGGGGGAGCCGGTGATGCCGATGACGCGCGGGGGGCGGGCCTTGGGGGCGTCCGGGCGGAGCGGGCGCTCGTCGTGGGCGAGGGAGATGTCGCGACCCAGGCGGGCGACGGGGTGATCGGAGGCGGTCTTGGCGTCGCGCTCGCGGACGACGGAACGGACGGCGTCGACGATGTCCTGGAGGCCTGTGCCGGTGGTGAAGCACTCGGCGACGCCGATCTCCTTGAGCTTTGGGATGTCTTCCTGCGGGAGGATGCCGCCCATGTGGACGGGGATGTCGCGGCGGCCGACCTTCTCCAGGCTCTGGATGAGGCGGGGTCCGAGAGCGAGGTGGCTGTTGGACATCATGCTGGCGGCGACGACATCGCAGTCCTCGTCGCGGGCGGCGATGGCGAGGGACATGGGGGTCTGCCAGAGGCCGGAGTAGATGACATGGGCGCCGGAGTCGCGGAGGGCCCTGGCGATGACCTTGACGCCCCGGTCGTGGCCGTCGAGGCCCATCTTTCCGAGGAGGACGCGGGGGCGGTGGTCGAGGTCCGCGCAGCGGTCCTTCTTCTCGAATTCGTGGGTGGCGACGCCGAGGGTGGTGGCCATGCGGTCGGGTCCTCCTGGCTTGGACTGTTTGGGGCGGGGCTGGGTTGATACAGCTGGGCCCGGGACCCGAGAGGTTAGGCGCTGGAGGGGAGGATGCTCGATTCGGGGGCGTCGGGGCCGCAGTTGGCGCGGGCGAAGCGTTCGAGCTCGGCGGCGGACATGCGGTGGAGGCCGGCGCGGACGCCGATCATGGCGAGTTCGGCGGATTGCTCGACGCCGAGCTTGCGGCCCAGGGTGGTGCGTCGGCGTTCGACGGCCTTGACGGTTCGCTTGAGGTCGAGTGCCATGTCCTCGCGGCGGCGGCCCAGGGAGAGGAGGCGGAGGACCTCGAGCTCGCCCGGTGTGAGGCGGCAGAGGGGGCCGGCGCTGCAGACATGCCTGAGGCGTTTGACGGCGAGGCCCGGGGGGAAGACGGTGTGGACATCGGGGCGGATGCCGATGGCGAAGAGGCCGGCGAGGTTTCGGTCCTCGATGACCGGTGCGGCGGCCCACCAGAGCTCCCGGCCGCTGATCATGTCGACGACGATGGTCTCGGGCTCGCGCTGGCGGACGAGGGCGGCGAAGACCTCGGTGCGTTCCTCGGCGACTTCTGGGCGGAAGAGCCTATTGAGCTTTTTGCCGACGCCCATGGTGGGGCCGAGGGCGGGGTCGAAGACATCGCCCTGTGAGTAGGTGAGGGTGCCCTCGGGGTCCATGCAGAGGATGCCGCAGACGCCGGTGGCGGTGAGGAGGCCCATGACGGGGGCGAAGCGGTAGGTGGCGAGCCAGTCGGGTGGCTTGCCCGCGGTGCTGCCCTGGGCGGGGAGGCGGGGGAACGGAGCGTCATCGGTATGGTTTGAAGGTTGTCCGTTTGGCATCTTGTCGATCGGCACCTTGCTCACAGAACATCAACACACGGACAATGTATAGCCGCGTCGGACGCGCTGTGTATGCAGCGGGTTCGCCGAACGAAACAGAGACGCAATGGTATGAATTGATGGGCTCGGGGGCTGATCAGCCGTCGCGTGGGGCGACGACGACGCGGCGCTCGAGATCGGGGACCCAGGTGCCGCCGGGGTTCTCGACCGTGACGGCGAAGAGCTGGACGCGGCCGACGGGGATTCCCGGGTGGATGGGGACGACGATCTCGCCGTCGGCGGAGGCGTTGAAGACGCCGCCGGAGATCTTCTGCTCCATGCCGCGTTCGTCGATGACCCAGACCTGGTACTGCTCGATGTCGGGGTTGTTGGGGTCCAGGCCGACGAAGCGGAGATAGCCCTCTTCGAGGTCGTCGTTCCAGACGACATCGCCCTGGACGGCGCGTTGCTCGGCGGGGGCGTCGGGGAGGTCGAAGGGCTGCCAGGCGAGGCGGACGGTGCCGGGGAGATCGAGGAGGCGGCGGCGTTCGACCCGGAGCTCGCCCTGGTCCTGGATGGGGGTGAGGTCGGCGATGCGGAGCTCGGCGGCCTGGAGGTCGGCCGAGGCGCGGGCGAGTTCGTCGGCGAGGGCGAGGGCGCGGCTGGACTCGGCGTCGGCTCGCTCGCGGGCGGTGGCGAGGAGGCGGGCGTTGTCCTCGACCTGGGAGCGGGCTTCGGCGAGTTGCTGGGTGAGGTTGGCGGTGCGGTCGCGTTCGGCGCGGATGGCCTGGAAGGCGATGACGCCGCCGGCGGTGAGGAGGGCGAGGGAGGCGGCGACGGCGATGAGGGACCAGAGGGGGAAGGGGCGGGGGGCGGGGGCTTCTGGCGACGATGGGGCGACGACGGCGCGGCCTTCGCGTTCGAGGCGTTCGCGGAGGTGTTGCGGGAGGCGGGAGCGCGGGGTGAGGCCTGCCTGGAGGGAGGCGGCGGCGCGTTCGTCGGGGTCGTCGTGGGGCGGGGGGCGCTCGCCGCGGGGCGTGGGATCGAGGGCGCGGTCGGTGCGTTGGTCGTCGTTCATCGCTCCCCCTTTCCTTGCAGGCGGTTGTCGAGTTGGTCTCGGACCTTTCGGAGGCCGTTTCGGATTCTTGACTTGACGGTGCCGAGGGGGCTGCCGGTGATCTCGGCGATTTCGGGGTGTGTGCGGCCGAGCTCGATGGCGAGGCGGAGTGCGGTTCTGTGGTCTTCGTCGAGGTCGTTGAAGGCTTGGACGGCGGCACGGGCGAGTTCGCCGGTGTCGGCGCTCGGGGAGTCGGGGGCGGCGGGGTCGTGGGCTTCGGTGAGGGCGGACTCGGGGCGGGCGGCGGCGCGGCGGTAGCGGTCTATGAGGAGGCGTCGGGTGAGGACGGAGACGAAGGTGACCTCGGCACCGCGGGCGGGGTCGAAGCGGTCTGCCTTTCGCCAGAGATGGAGGAAGACATCCTGCACGGCGTCCTCGGCGTCGGCCTCTGCGTTCGTGAAGCGGAGGGCGAGTGACCAGATGAGATCGCCGTAGAGGTCGATGACCTCGGCGACGGCGTTGGGGTCGCCTGCGGCGACGCGCTGGAGGGGCGTGGGATGGGCGCGGCCTTCGCTCAAGTCGCGGAGGCTATCAGGGCGCGTGTTGAGCCGCAGGGCGAGCAAAGGAACGGCGGCCCCGGTCGTGGGGCCGCGTTCTGTGCGCCGATTCCGGGGACAAGGGGTTGTCCCGGTCGGCGCTTGGGGCTGTCAATCGCGGCGGCGTCGGGCGGCGAGGGTGCCGGCGAGGCCGAGTGTCGCGAGAGCCCCGGGAGAGGGCACGACGGCGATGGAGGTGATGAGGGCTCCGCCGCCGATTTCGCCGATGGCGAAGGCCTGGCCTGTGGCGAGGTCGATGGTCCAGAAGGTGGAGCGGCTGAGGTCGTTGCTGACGACGGAGGCGTAGGCGATGCCGGAGAGGCCCGAGATATCGAAGCCGACGGTGTCCCCGAGGTCGACGCCCAGGGACCCGACGGTGCGGAGGGTGCCGGCGCTGTTGGCCTGGGTGACGAGGGCATCGAGGCCGGTGTCGATGCCGTAGAGCTGGGTGGAGGTGGAGCCGAGGAAGCTGTTGGTGTAGGCGGATCCGACGACATTGGGGTTGACGCCGGCGTTCATGTCGTCGGCGGCGTAGAAGAGGGGGGTGACCTCGGTGGAGCCGCCGGTGTTGGGGTTGAGGACGAGGTTCTGGTCGGCCTCGCTGACGAGGCGGATGCGGTCGATGGTGGGGTTGAAGTCGAAGCCGAACTGGGAGCCGTTCATGGTCGGGCTGAAGCCCGAGCCGACGCGGGTGGCGGCGCCGGTGGCGGTGTCGATGGTGTAGAGGTTGCTGAAGCTTCCGACGGCGTAGAGCTTGCCGTCGGCGGGGCGGAAGTCGATCCCGAGGACCTGCTCGTTGCTGGCGAGTCCCTGGATGAAGACGCCGGAGTCGATCGCGTTGGGCGAGGATGAGTCGAACGAGACGAGGGTCTGGTTCGCGGTGACGCCGAAGACGCGTTCGGCGTGGGCGGCACCCGCTGCGAGGGTGATGGCGGCGGCGGCGAGGGTCGTTCTGGTTGCGGTGTGCATGTGATCCTTCTCCTTCGTTCTCGAGCGGCCACCCCCAGGGGCCGCGGTTGGTTGCGAACAGAGGGATCGCGCCGCGGCCGCGGGGGACCGCCGCGATTCCGGCGGCGGCCCTTGTCAGGCGGCCGCCGGCTCTCGATCTCCTCGATCGCGACGGATTACGGGGTGCGTTGCGGCCTGGATGAGCGGGCGGTGCGGAAAAAGAAAGAGGCCCGCGTCTGGGACGCGGGCCTCGGGGTGCATCGGGAGATTTCTTTTCTCGTTACGGGCAGCCGGCGCTGAAGGCGGCGAGGAAGGCGGAGATGTCGGCGAAGGTGAAGTCGCCGACGGGGGCCGCGAGGTCGGCGGCGGGGTCCTGGCTGCTGAAGGCGGCGAGGAAGGCGGAGATGTCTGCGAAGGTCAGGCTGTTGAAGGGCTCGGCGAGGTCGGCGGCGTTGCAGCCTGCGGGGTCGGTGCAGGTGCTGACGGTGACGCGGATGGCGTCGACGCCGGCCTCGATGACATTCTGCGTGCCGATGTCGTTGGCGACGAAGCGGAGCCGGCCCTGGCCCGGGGCGCTGCCGATGTAGTCGACGCCCTCGACGAGGGTGTCGGTGCGCCAGGAGCCGAGGGCGGTGTTGACGGTGCGGACGACGCTGTACGACGAGCCGCCGTTGGTGGAGACGAGGACGCGGAAGGTGTCGCCGCCCTGGACGGACCCGTTGGCGACATCGTTGAACCAGTAGGCGTAGTCGACGGTGGAGCCGGGGAGCAGATCGATGGCGGGGCTGGTGAGGATGGTCTCACCGTTATCGACATCGGAGTTGTCCGTGGCGGAGGTGTTGTCGGTCAGCCAGCAGGAGCCGGAGCCGTCGAAGTCGGTGGCGGGGTCGCCGCGGCCGTTGTTGACGGGGACGCCGAGGGTCCACTGTCCGTCGGAGGCGTTGCCTGAGACGGAGTAGCCGAGGTTGACCTGCCCGTTGTCGTCGAAGGCGACGATGGTGCCGTCTGAGACGATGGCCTGGAGGGGGGCGTCGGCGGGGAGGCTGTTGATGCCGGTGACGGAGCCGACGGTCTGGATGAGGTACTCGGGGTCGTCGCCGCAGAGGAATGCGGGGAGGCTGACCTGCCACATGTCGCCGTCGGTGTTGACGAGCGGGGCGCTGGTGAAGCCGGTGTCTCCGGCGCGGCGGTAGAGGACCTCGGGTGTGCCGACGATGGACTCGCCGTCGGGGGAGATGACGATTTCGAAGGAGGTGGCAACGCCCGGGGCGAACTCGCTGGGGAGCGCGCCGTCGACGATGTAGCTGAGGCCGTCGAACTGTGCGGCGACATCGAGCTCGTAGGCGATGATCTGGTCGCCCGACGGGTTGGAGGCGGTGGCGCGGATGAAGTAGGTTCCGGCGTCGAGGCTCGCGTTGACGGTCTCGTCTCCGCCGAGGCCGGCGTTGTTGGCCGAGGCGACGACGGTGGATCCGTTGGAGCCGATGATGGCGACGGAGGGGTCGAGGAAGAGGAGGGGGTTGTAGGGCTGGTTCTCGCTGCAGGAGCCGGTCTGGGGGCCTGCCTGGTAGAGCTCGCCCTGGGGGCGGAGGGTGACGGTGACCTCGGAGGCCTGGTCCAGCGTGAAGCTGTAGAAGTCGACATCGTTGTCGTCGTCGAGGGAGACGAGGGTGACGGTGGCGCTGTCGTCGATGCCGAAGGCGCCGATGTCGGTGGCGGAGCCGGAGTTGTCGTTGGGCTCGTTGGGGTCGCCGTAGTGGCGCTGGGCGTTGAGGATGTCGTCGAACTGGGGCCCGGTGAAGTTGAGGTTGATGAAGGGCTCCATGAGCTTGGAGTTGGTCACGGGGCAGGTGTGGAGCTGGCCCATGCCGTGGCCGTGCTCGTGCCAGAGGACATTGCGCAGGCGGAGGGAGTTGCCGGAGGTGTTGGTGTAGAAGCCGTCGGCGGTGTCGATGACCATGTCGCCGGACTGCGGGAAGTAGTTGTAGGCGAGTGTGCCGGAGTTGCCGTCGAGGTCCTTGCCGACCATGCGGAGGTCGCCGCGGACGCCGGCGACGCCGGGGGCGTTGGTGGAGTTGGGGCTGGAGTCGGAGGGGAAGATGATGTCAACGCCGTCGTCGTTGGGCTCGAGGACATATGTGTTTCCGCTGACCTCGCCCCAGCGTGCGAAGATGTCGTCGTAAATCGCTCTCCAGGTGGCGCGGTTTCCGTAGATGTTGTCAAGGAAGGTGTTGAGCTCGTTGACGCCGTCGCCCTCGCCGATGCCGGAGCTGACGAAGGTGCCGTCGGGCGGGAAGGAGTAGGTGAGGATGGTGGGGTTGCCCTGTCCGCCGCCGGAGGGGTCGAGGGCGGTGCCGTTCCAGCGGCCGATCTGCTCGAAGGCGATGGGGTTCGTGGCCTGCATGTTGCTGAGGCCGAAGCTGATGATGTCCTCGAAGGCCATGATGAGTTCGGGGTCGACGCCCGGGGTGAAGCAGGGCTGGGCGGGGACCCAGCCCGGCTTGTGGACGAGGTCGACAAGGTTGGCCATCATGCGCTGGTGAACGGGGCGGAAGTTCTCGAAGGCCTCGCGGCGGACGAACTTCTCGACCTTGGCGTATGCGGCGTCGAGCTCGGCCTCGGAGAGGGGGAGATCACGCCCGCCGAGGTCGGCCTCGGGGAGGTTCTCGGGGAAGGCGGGGATGTCCTTGCCCTGCTCGGCGAGCTTCTGGGCGATGGCGGCGCGGTGCTCGCGGGGCAGGGCGTAGAAGGTCTGGGCCTCGATGACCTTGTACACGGCGTCCTGAACGGCGGCCGGGGCGGGCTCGGCGTGCGAGCACGCGAGGACCGAGCACTCGGGCATGAGGGGGGCGAGGGCGACGGGGGTGCCGTCGGTGGTGAGGGCCTCGCCGGCAATGGCGGACCCGCCCGCGGCGAGCGCGAGAGCGAGGGTGGAACGAATGCGCATGATGGTGCGATCTCCGGTTGTGTCCCGGGGCCGTTCCGGGGGCAGATGGCCCACGGGCGGAGTGACCTCGGGCAGGTACATCCCCTGACCCGTCCGCACGGGTCGAGATCCGGTCTTGGCTTCGGTCGCGAACGGCCGAGGCCCCTCTTCCCACGATCCGGACACCTTACCCGGAAACGGCGGGATTGCCCAGCGTCCCGCCCCGATACCGAGGAGATACCGGACCGCCGAGGGCTTAGGACCGCCCCTAATGGGCGGTCTTTCCTCAGATTCGCGTGGCGGGCGTCGCGGTTCCGGGTGGGGGAGCGGGTGTGACGGCAGATGGGGTTCAGGGGTGCCGGCGGAGAGCCGAGAACCTTGTCGTGTTCTCGGCGACGCGGGGCCGGTGGGTCGTTCGTTGCCTGCATGGAGAGCGTGCGTTGGCCCAACCCGACCCTGATCCTAATATCGCATCGCGGCCTCGGCTGCTGGGGTCGGGCGCGGGTTTGCTGGACGCGTTCTTCGACACCTGCCTCGAGCTGCTGTGCGTGGCGGACCTCGAGGGTCGGTTCGTGCGTGTGAACGAGGCTTGGGGGCGGCTCCTGGGGTACGAGCCCGGGGAGCTTGCCGGGCGGTCGTTCCTGAGCTTCGTGCATCCGGAGGATGTGGAGGCGACGCGGGGGGCGCTCGGGGAGCTCTCCGAGGACCGGGTGGTCGAGCGGTTTACGAACCGGTACCGGGCGGCGGACGGGTCGTATCGGTGCATCGAGTGGCGTTCGCGGCGGGTGGGGGAGCATGTGTTCGCGGCGGCGCGGGACACGACGGAGGAGCGGCGTCGCGAGGCGGAACTCGTGACGCTGACGCGGCGGCTGGAGGAGTCGCAGGCGGTCGCGGGGGTGGGGAGCTGGGCGTACGAGCCGAGCACGGGGGAGATCTTCTGGTCGAAGGAGATCTACCGGATCTTCGGGCGAGACGAGTCGCTGCCCGCGCCGGAGTATGCGGAGGCGGTGCGGTACTACGACGATGAATCCGGGGAGCGCGTGAAGGCGGCGATCGCGCAGACGGCGCGGGATGGCACGCCTTATGACCTCGTGCTTCGGCTGCGGGACGATTCGCACGGGGCGCGATTCGTGCGGGCCGAGGCGCGGGCGCGGCGGGACGAGGGAGGGGCGATCGTCGGGCTGTACGGGACGGCGATGGATGTGACGGAGCAGGTGCGCCGGGAGCGTGATCTGCGGGAGCTTTCCGAGCGGCTCGAGGAATCGCAGGCGGTGGCGAATGTGGGAAGCTGGACGCACGACCTGGTGACGGGGAAGGTTTCCTGGTCTCGGCAGTTGTTCTACATCAACGGGCGGGACCCGGATGGGCCGCTGCCCGGGTTCGAGGGTGTGCTGGCGGACTACGACGATGAGTCGGGGAAGCTGCTGGATGCGGCGGTGCGCGAGGCAGCGGTGAACGGGACGCCCTACGAGTTGGTGCTGCGGACGCGGCATGGTCGGAACGGGGTTCGGTTCGTGCGTGCGAAGGGTCGGGCGCGGCGTGATGAGGCGGGGCGGGTCGTCGGTTTGTACGGCACGGCGATGGATGTGACGGCGGAGGTGGAGCGGGAGCGGGAGCTTCGGCTGCTGATGGAGCGGCTGGAGGAATCGCAAGAAGTTGCGAGCGTGGGGAGTTGGGCGTTCGACCTGGCGACGGGGGAAGTGTCGTGGTCTCGGCAGATGTTCAACATCTACGGGTATGACCCGGCCGGCACACCGCCGGACTACGAGGGCGTGCTCGCGGATTACGACGACGAGTCGGCGGAGAGGCTTGACGGGGTGGTCGGGGAGGCGGTGGCGAACGGGACGCCCTACGAGGTGGTGCTGAGGACGCGGCACGGGCGGAACGGGGTTCGTTACATCAAGGCGAAGGGGCGGGCGCGGCGCGACGCGGACGGGGCGGTGGTCGGCCTGTACGGCACGGCGATGGATGTGACGCAGCAGGTGGAACGCGAGGCGGCGCTGCGCGACGCGCGGGCGGAGGCCGAGGCGGCGAGCCGGGCGAAAGGGGCGTTCCTGGCGAACATGAGCCACGAGATCCGGACTCCGATGACGGCGATCCTGGGGTACGCGGATCTGTTGCACACGCTTCCTCGGGAGGACCTGTCGGCGGACCTGATCGCGGACGCGATCGAGACGATCCGGAAGAACGGGGCCCATCTGCTGGCGCTGATCAACGACATCCTCGACATGTCGCGGATCGAGGCGGGGAAGATGACACTCGAGTCGGACGCATTCGACCCGCGGGGGCTTGCGACAGAGGTCGTGGACCTGCTGGCGTCGAAGGCGGCGGCCCGGGCGATCGAGTTTGGGACGGACTTTGAGGGCGATCTGCCGCCCGGGGTGATCGGGGACACGGTGCGGGTGCGGCAGGTGCTGTTGAACCTTGCCGGGAACGCGATCAAGTTCACGGACGCGGGGAGCGTGCGGGTCGGTGTGGCGTGGGTGGGCGGCGCGCCGAACGAGGGACGGTTGCTGTTCTCGGTGCGGGACACCGGGATCGGGATGACGGGCGAGCAGGTCCGGCAGGTGATGACGGGGGACGCGTTCACGCAGGCGGACAGCTCGATGTCGCGGCGGTATGGGGGATCGGGGCTGGGGCTTCGGATCTGCCGGGAGCTCGTGGCGCTCATGGGTGGGCGGATCGATGTGTCAAGTGAGGTCGGACAGGGGACGGAGTTCAGGGTGGAACTGCCGATGCGGCGGGCGTGCACCACGGGCGGGAGCAACCCCGAAGTGGACGAGGCACCGGCGGTCGCGGGCGGGGACCTGCGGGGGCTTCGGATCCTGCTGGCCGAGGACGGGGTGGACAACCAGCGTCTGATCCGCATGCGGCTGGAGCGGCTCGGGGCGGTGGTGAGCGTGGTCGAGGACGGGCAGGCGGCGGTGAGGGCGGTTCAGCACCACGCGGTCGCCGGTGCGCCGTTCGACCTGGTGCTGATGGACATGCAGATGCCCGTGATGGACGGGTACGACGCGGCGCGGGCGTTGTCGCGGGAGCACCCGGGCTTGCCGGTGGTGGCGCTGACGGCGCACGCGATGTCAGGGGATCGGGAGCGTTGCCTCGCGGCGGGGTGCGTGGACTACCTGAGCAAGCCGATCGAGATCGACGCGCTGGTCGGGGCGTGCTCGCGGTGGACAGCGCGGCGGAAGTCTGCCTGAGCCGCCGGATAGATCGGCGGGCCCTTGCATAAGCGGTACTGGCGAGGGGCCCACTGGGCTCACCGCGGCGGGTGGCCGGCTGGTGGCTGGTGGGGTGAGGAGGAGAATGGGCACGGGCGGACTTGAACCACCGACACCGGCATTTTCAATGCCGTGCTCTACCAACTGAGCTACGTGCCCGACTTGTCAGCCCGGTATCGGCGATTCTCCGCCGGGACCGGGACCCCAAGCGTACCCGCGGGCGGGGCGGGGTCAACCTGGGACGGTGACGAAGGCTCGGGGGGTCGCGGTACGATCGGGCGATGCCCGAGAACCGGCCCAGCCAACCCGTCCTCTCCGTCCGTGACCTCCGGACCCATTTCCCGGTCCGCTCGGGCCTGCTCGGGCGGGTGACCGACCATGTGCGGGCGGTCGACGGCGTGAGCTTCGACATCGGCCCGGGGGAGACGCTCGGCCTGGTCGGGGAGTCTGGCTGCGGGAAGACGACTGTGGGTCGGACGCTGCTGCGGCTGCAGCCGGCGACCGGGGGGCGGGTGCTGTTCGAGGGGACGGATGTCTTCGAGGCGTCGGGGGCGGAGCTCCGGGCGCTGCGGCGGCGGATGCAGATCGTCTTCCAGGACCCGGCGGGGAGCCTGAACCCCCGGATGCGGATCGCGGACATCGTGGCCGAGCCTTTGGTCGTGCACGGGCTGGCGAAAACGAAGGACGAGCGGCGGGCGAAGGCCGAGGAACTGCTGGAGCGCTGCGGCATGCCCAAGTCGGCGGCGGATCGGTACCCGCACGAGTTCTCCGGCGGGCAGCGGCAGCGGATCGGGATCGCTCGGGCGCTGGCGCTCGGGCCGAGCTTCATCGTGTGCGACGAGCCGACGAGTGCGCTCGATGTCTCGATCCAGGCGCAGATCGTGAACCTGCTGGGGGACCTGCAGCGGGACCTCGGGCTGAGCTACCTCTTCATCAGCCACGACATGGCGGTGATCCAGCATGTGTGCAAGCGGATCGCCGTGATGTACAAGGGGAAGATCGTGGAGGAGGGGCCGCGGGAGGCGATCCTGACGGATCCGCAGAACGATTACACGAAGAAGCTGCTCTCGGCGGTGCCCAAGGCGGACCCGAGGTCCAGGCGGGCGATGGCCGGGGCGGGGGCGTGAAGTCCGGGCTGCGGACGGCCCTCGTCATCGCGGGCGTCGGGGCGGTGTACATCGCGTCGGCCCGGCTCGGGGAGATGGTCGCGACGCTGCCCGGGAACATCAGCCCGGTGTGGCCGCCGTCGGGAGTCGCGCTCGCGGCGGTCCTCATCTTCGGGCGGTGGGCGGCGCTCGGGGTGTGGCTCGGGGCGATCCTGAACGGCGTGTGGACGGCGGGGACGCTGAACGCGGGGGTCGTGGGGACCGAGGCCCTGGTCAGCATGGGCGATGCGCTGAGCCCGCTCGCCGGGGCCGCCCTTCTCGGCATGGTGGGCCATGTGCAGCGGCCGTTCGACCGCCTGCGGACGACCGTCGCGTTCATCGCGCTGGCTGCGGTGGCCGCGACGGTCATCAACCCGACGCTCGGGCTCTCGATCCGGTCGGTCCTCGGGAGCGGTGAATGGGACGCGCTGACCTGGCTGACCTGGTGGCTGGGCGACGCGGTCGGCGTGCTCGTGATCACCCCCCTGCTGCTCGCGTGGCGGACCTGGCCGGCCGCTCGGCGGCCCCTGCTGTGGTGGGCGGAACTGGTGGGCGTTGAAGCCGCGGTCCTCGGGATCGCGTGGATCGTGATCACCGCCGGGGCGTCGTTCGAGTACACGCTGATTCCGGTCCTCGTCTGGGCGGCGCTGCGGCTCGGGCTGCACGGCGTGACGCTCGCGCTCCTGACCGTGTCGCTGCTGGCGATCGTGACCACCTCGCTCGGCGTCGGTGCCTTCGCGGCCGAGGACCTGAATCGGTCGCTGCTGCTGATCCAGGCGTTCGTGGGCGTCGCGTCGATCACGCCCCTGGTGCTGGTCGCGGCGATGCACGAGCGGCGGGCCGCCGCGGAGCGGGCCCAGACCGAACGGGTGCGGCGGACCACGCTCGAGACCGACCTCGCGGTGGCGCAGGATGTGCAGCGGGCGCTCCTGCCCTCCGAGCGGCCGCTGGTGGCGGGGTACGAGATCGTCGGCTGGAACCACCCCGCGGATCAGACGGGGGGCGACTACTTCGACTGGCAGGTGCTCCCATCGGGGCGGTGGGCGGTGTCGATCGCGGATGTGACCGGGCACGGGATCGGGCCGGCGCTGATCACGGCGTTCACGCGGGCCTATGCGCGGTCCAACCTGCCGGGGGCGGCGGACCTGGTCGGGGCGGTCGCTCGGATCAACGCGCTCGTGTACCCCGACCTGGCGGACGGGCGGTTCGTGACCTTCGCGGCAGCGGTGTTGGACGCGGAACGCCACACCGTCGAGCTGGTCTCGGCGGGGCACGGGCCGACGATCGTGTGGCGGGAGGCGACGGGCGAGGCGGAGCTGCTCGCCGCGGACGGCATGCCGCTCGGGATTGTCGAGGAGTGGGATGCGGAGCGGCACGCCACGATCGAGCTGGGGCGGGGCGATGCGGTGATCCTGATGACGGACGGCATTTTCGAGCGGTCCGACGCGGGCAAGGTGCAGTTCGGGATCGAGCGGGTAGTGGCGGCGGTCCGCGACGGGGATCGCGGGTCGGCGGAGGCGATGGTCGCATCGATCCGAACGGCGGCGGAGACACACGCCGGCGGGGCGAAGGCCGTGGACGACGCGACGATCGTGGTGATGCGGCGGGAGGCCTGAGGGCGGCTCAGCGGCCGGACTTTTCCAACGCCTTGACCGCCGCGCGGACCTTCATGCGGGCCATCTGGGTCATGCGGTCGATGATGAGGACGCCGTCGAGGTGGTCGAGCTCGTGCTGCCAGCAGCGGGCGAGGAGGTCGGTGGCTCGGCCGGTGCGGCGCTGGCCCTCGAGGTCGGTCCAGCTCATCTCGACCTCGGGGGGGCGGGGGAGCTCGCCGCGAATGCCCGGGAGGCTGAGGCAGCCCTCCTCGTAGAGGGTCGGGGCGCCGACGGATTTCTCGATGACGGGGTTGAGGTAGGCGACGGGGCCGCCGGTGGCGGTGGCGGGGTCGGCGGAAGCCGAGAATCCCTCCCCGGGGTCCTCTGGGATTTCGGCGACGAAGAGGCGCCAGGGGAGGCCGACCTGGGTGGCGGCGAGGCCGATGCCGTCGGCGCCCCGCATGAGGTCGATCATGCGCTCGGCGACGGCGCGGACCTCCGGGGTGGGGTCGACCTCGTCGGCCCGCTCGCGGAGGATGGGGGCGGGGTAGATCTGGATGCGGAGGCTGGCTGGGTCCACAGTCATCGTGCGATGGTAGGGGCTTTCGGAGCAGGATCGGGCCGGTTGGGGGCGGGGTCGGGTGGCGGTGATGGGCGGGGCTGGTTGGTGTACGATGCGGCGAGTTCGGCTCTACAGGCTCATAGGAGGCCCCCGCGCGTGGCACTGTTCGGAAAGAAGAAGGACGACGGAGGCGACGCCGCGGTCGGTGACGGCGAGAACGGGGCCGGTCAGCCGGCCGTGGGGGCGTTCAACCCGGAGAAGGCGAAGGTCTTCTTTGACCGGGCGCAGGCCGTTCACGACACGACGAACTACGAGTACGCGATGCAGCTCTGGCTGAACGGGCTGGCGCAGGACCCTTCGAGCCAGGAGGGTTTCGAGGGGTTCATCCGGTCTGCGGCGAACTACATCAACGAGGAGAAGAAGCCGAACGCGAAGGAGATCGCCAAGGGCTTGCAGGGGTCGGGGCGGGTGCTGAAGTACCAGCAGGCGTTGCTCGCGTGGGGGGTGAAGCAGTCGGACATGCCGACGGCGCTGAAGGCCGCGGAGGCTGCGGCGAGTTTGGGCCTCCGGGAGCAGACGCAGACGCTTGGACGGGTGGCGTTCAACCTCGCGAACGCGGACAAGCGGCGGAAGAAGGATGTCTATGTCAAGCTCATGGATGTCTTTGCCGAGGCGGGCGTCTACGACCTGGCGCAGGAGGCGGGGCAGGTCGCCAAGCAGATCGATCCGTCGGACGGTCCGCTTGATGCGCGGCTGAAGGAGATGATGGCGCAGGCGGCGATCTCGAAGGGTGGGTTCGACGAGACGGCCGGGCAGGCGGGCGGGTTCCGCCGGAACATCCGCGACGCGGACAAGCAGGGGCTGCTGGAGGGTGCGGACGCGATCAGCAAGACCGCGGATGTGAAGGACAGGCTGCTCGCGGACGCCGAGGCGGCGTACAACGCGAACCCGGAAGATTTGACGCGGCTTGACAAGTACGGGAAAGCGTTGATTGACCGCGGCAAGACGGCCGACCAGATGAAGGCGATCACGCTCTTCAGCAAGGCGTACAAGGACACGGGGCAGTTCCGTTACCGCCAGCAGGCGGGCGAGGTGATGATCCGGCGGATGCGCATGGGCGTTCGCCAACTCGATGCGAAGGTGGACGCGGCGCCCGACAACGCGGAGCTGCGTGCCAAGCTGGAGCAGGCGAAGAAGCAGCTTCTCGACAAGGAAGTGGAAGAGCTGACGCTGCAGGTCGAGAACTACCCGACGGACCTGGGGCTCAAGTTCGAGCTGGGCAAGCGGTGCTTCGTCAAGGGGGAGTACGACGCGGCGATCGAGCTGTTCCAGATCGCGCAGGAAGACGCGAAGCACCGGCGGGCCGTGCTCAACTACATGGGGCAGGCCTTCCTGAAGCTGGGGGGCTGGGAGGACGCGGCGATCGAGACCTTCCGGCGGGCGCTCAGCGAGATGCCGGACCAGAACACGGACCTCGGGATGGAGCTGCGGTACTTCCTGATGTGCGCGCTCGAGGACAAGGCCCGCACGGCCAAGGACCTCGACGCGGCCCAGGACGCGGACAAGCTGGCGGCGGGCATCGCGATCCAGAAGTTCAACTACCGCGACATCCGCGACCGACGCGAGGCGATCAAGGCGTTGATCGAAGAGATCAAGGCCGCCTGAGTGACGGCCCGGAAGGCCATCCCTCCGGTCTCTCGATACCCCCCCCACCCCACCACCCAGATGAAGCCCGTCGCGATCATCCCGGCACGGCTCGGCTCGACCCGGTTCCCCCGCAAGGCCCTCGCGGCTGAGACCGGCACGCCGCTGGTCGTGCATGTCTGCGAGCGGGCGGCCCTGGCGGGGTCGATCGGGCGGGTGGTCGTCGCAACGGACGCCGAAGAGATCGCCGAGGCCGTGCGCGGGCGCAGGTTCGAAGCGGTGATGACCGGGGAGCACGAGAACGGGACGAGCCGGGTCGCCGAGGCGGCGCAGACGCTCGGGCTCGCCCCGGAGACCGTCATCGTGAATGTGCAGGGCGACGAGCCCGAGATCGACCCCGGGATCATCGAGGCGGCCGCGGGAACGCTCGCCGCCCGGTTCGCCGATGACGCCCGCGCCCGCTGCGGCACCGTGGCGGCGCCCTTTGCTCCCGGCGAGGACCCCAGCAACCCCAATATCGTGAAAGCGATTGCAGGGGTGGCCGACGCAAAGACCGGCGTCGCCCCCGCCCTGTACTTCACCCGCGCGGCCGCCCCGTACCCGCGGGACGGGGCGGAGCCGGTGTACCTGAAGCACATCGGGATCTACGCGTACACCTTGTCGGACCTCTTGGGCTACCTGGCCCTCCCCGCTTCCCCCCTTGAACGCACGGAGAAGCTCGAACAGCTCCGCTGGCTCGAGCACGGGCTGCCGATGGCGGTCGCGATCCGTGCGGCGGCCCACCATGGGATCGACACTCCGGAGCAATACGCCGCTTTCGTGGCCCGCTGGCGCTCTGGGTCTTCCTAAATCGAGTCTTTACCCTTGTCGCGGCGGTGCACAGGGCACCCAAGATGTGGTACGATCGGACATGCCCCTTGCCCCGGACATGCCCCTTCGCGAGGCGCCCGACCAGCGCCCGCGCCACCCCCGCACGGCCCCGCCCAGCCAGGGTTCCGCCGTCGCCCCGGTCGCCGACTTTCACACAACCCGTTCACCCGCAGAGACCTACGCCGCCAGCCGCCCGCGCGCCGGCAGCAGCTCCTCCGCGCCCCCGGCCCCGTCGACGGCCGGCTCGCTACTCGCCGAGGCGGGCCAGCGGTCGGACCTGACGGAGTTCTACAGCCCCGTTCCCGACGGGTACCGGCACGGGTTCCACAAGTTTGTGTTCGTCGTGGGCACCGTGATGAGCGGGCTGGGCAAGGGCATCTTCGCCTCCAGCGTCGCGAAGATGATGAAGGACAAGGGCCTGGTCGTCGCCCCCATCAAGATGGAGGGCTACCTCAACATCGACGCGGGCACCCTCAACCCCTACCGACACGGCGAGGTGTTCGTCCTCCAGGACGGCACCGAGTGCGACATGGACCTTGGCACCTACGAGCGGATGCTCGACCAGGACCTCGCCCGCTGGAACTTCGTCACCGCAGGCCAGGTCTACTCCGAGATCCTCGACCGCGAACGGCAAGGGGTGTACCTGGGGCGGGATGTGCAGATGATCCCGCATGTCACCGGCGAGGTGAAGCGCAAGCTCCGCGAGCTCGCCCTCCGCGGCGACGGCACCCGCCCCGCCGATGTCGTCATCGTCGAGGTCGGCGGCACCGTGGGCGACTACGAGAACAACTTCTACATCGAGGCCCTCCGCGAGCTCGCCTTCGAGGAGGGCGAGGGCGCGAGCGCCTTCGTCGCCCTCACCTATGTCATCGAGCCCAACGCACTGGGCGAGCAGAAGTCCAAGGCCGCCCAGCTCGGCATGAAGCGCCTGATGGAAGCCGGCGTGCAGCCGCACATGATCGCGTGCCGGGCCACCCGCCCCGTGCAGACCAAGGTCATGGAAAAGATCGCGATGTTCAGCAATGTGCCGCTGCGTCGCGTGTTCAGCATGCACGACCGGGAGTCGATCTACACGATTCCGGAGGAGATGCGTGGCGAAGGCCTCGACCGGGAGATCCTGAGCATCCTGGGCCTGCACGACCGCGTCGATGTCCGCCACGAGGACCGCGCCCGCGAACGCTGGGCCCGCTTCGTCTCCCGTCTCGACAACAAGCGCCGCCACAAGGTCACCATCGGCATCACCGGCAAGTACGCCGAGCTCCGCGACGCCTACGCCTCCATCGAAAAGTCCCTTGAGCACTGCGGCGCCCACCTCGACTGCGACATCGAGGAACGCTGGATCGAGACCACCGATGTCAACGACCGCACCGTCGGCAAGCTCTTCGAGGGCCTCGACGGGGTGATCGTGCCGGGCGGGTTCGGCTCCCGCGGGGTCGAGGGGAAGATCGCGGGTGTGAAGCTGTGCCGTGAATCGGGGCTGCCCTACCTCGGGATCTGCCTCGGGTTCCAGGTCGCGGTCATCGAATTCGCCCGCAATGTCCTCGGTATCACCGACGCCAGCTCGACCGAGTTCGACCCCATGTGCGACTCGGCCGTCATCTCGGAGCTGCCCGACCAGAAGCGCATCGAGGGCCTGGGCGGCACCATGCGCCTCGGCTCGCAGGATGTCATGATCACCCCCAACACGCTCGCGAGCTTCCTCACGGGCGATGTGCCGTCCGTCCGCGAACGCTTCCGCCACCGCTACGAGGTCGACCCGAGCTGGATCGAACGCCTTGAAGCGGGCGGGCTCATGTTCTCGGGTCGGCACCCCGAGCAGCCGATCATGCAGGTCGTGGAGCTGCCGGCGCAGCGCCCGGCGGGCGAGGAGGACGGGGCCCGTGGGCCTCGCCCGACGCACCCCTACTTCATCGCCGCCCAGTACCACCCCGAGCTCACCAGCCGCCCGCTGCACCCGCAGCCGCTGTTCATGGGGCTGGTCGCGGCGGCGATCCGGCATCGCCTCGGTGATGACCATGAGGCGGTTGCCCGGCTCGAGCGCGACCCGGATGTCGCCCGCTGGCTGCACCCGACGCGTCGCGAAGCGACGACGGCCTGACGGGGACTCGCGGTGCGGCTTGTCTTTCTTGGTTCCGGTGCGTTCGGACTCCCGACCCTTCGTTCGCTCGCCCGCGAGCATGACATCGCGGCGGTGGTCTCGCAGCCGGATCGGCCGGCGGGGCGGGGCTCGAAGCTGACGCCGACGCCGATCGCAGGCTTCGCCGAGACGGAGTTAGCCGGCGTGCCCCTACTGAAGCCGGAGAATGTCAACGAGGAGACGGCGCGCGAGGCGGTCCGGGCGTTCGAGGCCGACGCGTGGGTGGTGATCGCGTTCGGGCAGTATCTCGGATCCAAGCTCATCGCAGATCGTTTCGCGATCAACCTCCACGCAAGCCTGCTGCCCCGGTGGCGGGGGGCGGCGCCGATCAATGCAGCGGTGCTGGCGGGGGACACGCTGACCGGGAACTCGGTCATCACGATCGCGAAGCGGATGGACGCGGGGTTCGTGCTCGGGCAGTCCCGTCGCGAGATCGACCCGACACGGACGGCGGGGGAGCTCCACGACCAGCTGTCGGAGGACGGGCCGGAGCTGGTTGAGCGGGTGCTGCGGCAGCACGCGGAGGGAACGCTGGAGCCGGTCGAGCAGGATGAATCGCTTGTGACCATCGCGGGGAAGATGACGAAGGCGGACGGATGGATCGACTTCGCCGAGCATGCGGACGCGTGCCGCTGCCGGATCCACGGGTTGACGCCCTGGCCCGGGGTGACGGCGGAGTGCGGCGATCAGGCGGTGAAGCTTTTGCGGGCGGCGCCTTCGGATGCCTCTGCGGACGCGGCCCCGGGGACCATCGTGGATGTCGGGGCTGGGCTGGTCGCGTGCGGCGGCGGGTCGACGCTTCGGCTGCTCGAAGTGCAGCCGCCCGGGAAGCGGGGGATGGAGTGGGCGGCGTTCGCGAATGGGCGACGGCTTCGGGCGGGGGATCGGCTGGGGTCGACGCGCGACTAGTGGACGGCCGGGCGGGTAGGCTCTCGGCATGAGCACCGATCCCTCCAACGCGTATGCCTCGACTACGGCGATCTATCACCTGCCAACCTCGGGCGATCTTGAGGTTTCGAGCCCGATCGATGGGTCCACGCTGACCTCCGTGCCGTCGACCTCGGCGGCGGACCTGGACGCGGCGATCGCTCGGGCGCACCGGTCGTTCCTGCACTGGCGGACGGTTCCGGCGCCGGTGCGGGGCGATTTCGTGCGGCTGCTCGGGCGCACGCTGCGCCAGCACAAGCAGACGCTGGCGGCGCTGGTGACGCTGGAATGCGGGAAGCCCATCGCGGAGTCGGAGGGCGAGGTGCAGGAGATGATCGACATCGCCGACTTCGCGGTCGGGCTGTCGCGCCAGCTCTACGGGCTGACGATGCCGAGCGAGCGGCCGGGGCACCATCTGCGGGAGATGTGGCAGCCGCTCGGGCCGGTGGGCGTGATCAGCGCGTTCAACTTCCCGGTCGCGGTGTGGGCGTGGAACGCGTGCGTGGCGTTCGTGTGCGGGGACACGGTCGTCTGGAAGCCGAGCGAGAAGACGCCGCTCACGGCGCTGGCGTGCCAGCACATCCTCGATCAGGCACTCAACGCATTCAACCGCGAAACCAACGCGGGGGCGGAGCACCTGAACCAGGTTGTGATCGGCGAGCGCGAGTTGGGCGAGCGGCTGGTCGATGACCCGCGGCTCCCGCTCATCAGTGCTACGGGGTCGGTGCGGATGGGGCGGACGGTGGCCCAGCGTGTGGCGGCGCGGCTCGGGCGGTCTCTTCTTGAGCTTGGGGGCAACAATGCGATGATCGTGCGGCCCAGCGCCGACCTCGACCTCGCCGTCCGCGCGGCGGCGTTCAGCGCCGCGGGCACCGCGGGGCAGCGGTGCACAACGCTGCGGCGGTTGATCGTGCACCCGGACATCAAGGACCAGTTGCTGAGCCGGCTGACGAAGGCGTACGGCTCCTTGAAAGTCGGCAACCCGCTCGACCGGGGGAACCACCTCGGCCCCTTGATCGATCGGCAAAGCTTCACCGCAATGGCGGCCCGGGTCGAGGAGGCCCGGGGCGAGGGCGGCTCGCTGCTGGCGGGCGGCGAACGACTGCACGCCGAGACCTACCCGGACGCGTACTACCCGTCGCCGGCGATCGTGGAGATGCCCGAGCAGACCGAGTGCGTCCGCGACGAGTGCTTCGCCCCGATCCTGTATGTCTTGACCGAGGCCGACCTCGACCGGGCGATCGAGCTGCAGAACGGTGTGCCGCAAGGGCTGAGCTCGTGCATCCTGACGACGGACCTCCGCGAGTCGGAGCGATTCCTCTCGGCGGCGGGCTCCGACTGCGGCATCGCCAATGTGAACATCGGCCCGAGCGGCGCCGAGATCGGCGGGGCCTTCGGCGGCGAGAAGGACACGGGCGGCGGGCGGGAATCGGGCTCGGACGCGTGGAAGACGTACATGCGCCGGCAGACGCAGACGATCAACTACTCGACCGAGCTCCCGCTCGCGCAAGGGATCAAGTTCGACCTGTGAGGCCGACCGCCATGGCGTCTTCTTACTGGCACCGCCCCGACCAGCCCGACGCGCTCACCGTCGACCTCGCGATCGTCGGCGCCGGCGTCGCCGGCATCTCCGCCGCGCTCGAGGCCGAGGCCCGCGGCATGAACGCCGTCATCATCGAGCGGCACACGCCCGCATGGGGCGCGTCGGGCCGCAACGCCGGCTACCTGATGCGCGGCATGGCCGAGTCCTACGCCCTCGCCGCCGACACCCTCGGGCGTCAGCGGGCCCAAGCGATCTGGCGATGGTCCGAGGACAACCTGAACGCTCTGCGCGAGCTCGGCGCGGCCTCCCTCCCCCGGTTCACCGATCGCCCGAGTTGCCTGACCGCCCTCGACGACAACGAAGCCGACCTGCTCCGGCGTTCGGAGGCAATGCTGCGCGAGGACGGGTTTGCTGTTGAGACGCTCGCACCGCCACAAACGCTCGATCCGCTCTGGCAATCAGGCCGCCCGATCTTCGCACTCCTCAATCCGAACGACGCCACCTGCCACCCCGTCGAACTCGTCCGTTTCCTTCGCGACCGGCTCACCCGCACGCCGATCCTCGCCGAGACCGACGCCCACACGCTTTCACCATCGACAGACGGCCTCTCGATCGAGACGACCGGCCCAGCCATCCACGCTAAGCACGCCCTCCTGTGCACCAACGCCTGGACGGCCCACCTCCTCCCGCGCCTCCGCAAGACGATCATGCCCAAGCGCGGCCAGATGCTCGCCGCGACGCCCGCCGAACCCACACCGCTCGCCTTCGCGTACTACCTCAATCACGGCAACGAGTACATCCGCACCGCGCCGAACGGCGACCTGCTCATCGGCGGCTGCCGACGCTTCGAGCCCGAATCCGAATCAGGCGATCACCCAGGCACGCACCCACGCGTGCAAGCGGAACTCGAACGCACGCTCGCTGAGCTCGTCACCCCAAACTTCACCGTGACGGCTCGCTGGTCGGGCACGATGGCGTTCGCACCGAACGACCTGCCGCTCGTCGGGCCCGTGCCCGAGCCCGGTTTCGGCGCGAACACCATCCACCTCTGCGCCGGCTTCACGGGCCACGGCATGTCGCTCGCCCACCTCGCCGCCCGCCACACCGTGTCCATCATCGCGGGCGAGCCGTCGCGGCACCCCTTCAACGACCCCGCCGATTGCCTCTAGCTCACTCCGCGAGCGACACAACACGGCCATCCACGGAGGCATCACCACGACGCACAGCCTCGTCGACGCCCTCCTCCATCACACCCGCCGTCCGACCCGTCACCCGCGCTACCCCGAGCACCTTCGCCGCTTCCTTCACCAGTTCGTCGAGCGGCAACGACACCTGCTCCCGCAGCACCCACACCACGGCCGCGGCCCGCTCGGCGAGGGGGATCTCATCGAGCGAACGCTCGCCGGTCCGCGGCTCGCACACCAGTTCGCCGCGCGCCGGCCACAGGGCGTCGCCATCCCGCCGAACGGCTCCTGACGCAATCGCCTTCTGCAGAATGTCCTCGCACCGTCCACGCACCTTCGCGGTCAGGCGATCCACGCCGTACGCGGCGATCAACCTGCGCATCACGAGTTCGTCGACCACCGGCCCCTCGACCTCGACCATTTCTCGAACGACCCGCACCGCGGCCCGGTCGTCGCCGGCCTCGACAAGATCCTCCCGCTCACCCTTCACGCCACCGTCCCACACACGGTACGGCGCGGGCTCGCGGACAAGCACGGCCTCCGATGCCGCGACTGTGCCCGACGACGCGATGCCGGCGCCCTCCTCGCGCACGACTTCCGCGTCCGCCCCATCGTCCTGCGGAACCGCGTGCCGTGCTCGCTTCGCCTCCGCGATCGCCCGCTCCAAGGCATCGAGGACCCCCTCGGGATTCAGCCGCCACTCCACGCTCCATACGCGAGCGAGCGTCCAGCCGAGGTCCTCGAGCACCGACGCCCGGAGGCGGTCACGGTCCCGCGCCGCCCGCGTTCCCGCGTAGCCGCGCCCGTCGAACTCGATGCCGAGGACGAACCGGTCGCCGTCTCGTACGCCCAGGCCGATGCGATACCCGCCCGCCCCGATGCCCTCCTCGACCTCGTGCCCGCGCTCGCGCAGCCGTGCCGCGACCGCTCGCTCGATCGCGCCGCCGCCCACGCTCGCCAGATCCTGAGCAATCCCGCCGAGCACGCCCGCGCCTCGCTCGGCGTACTCCAAGAACCGCCGCAGGTGCCGCACACCGACACGGTCGGTCCGCCCAAGATCGATCGCTCCGGCGTCCATCGAGGTGAAAACCACGACGCGCCGCCGGGCCCGCGTCACGGCAACATTCAGACGCCGTTCCCCGCCGTCGCGGTTCAGGGGGCCGAAGTTCATCGAGACCCGCCCGTGCTCGTCCGGCCCGTAGGTAATGCTGAACAGGATCACATCGCGTTCGTCGCCCTGCACGCTCTCGAGGTTCTTCACGAACGCGGGCTCATCGCCCCCCCCGCCGCTCGCGAGGGCCTTCTCCAGCTCCGGGTCCTTACGACATCGCTCATCAAGCAGGTCCTGGATGAGCACCTGCTGCGCAATATTGAAGGTCACAACGCCCACGCTCTCGCGACCCTCGCGGGCCACTCGGGCCATCTCCTCGATGATCGCCTCGGCCTCGGCCCGGTTGGTCTTGCTGCCGCCGCGCTCATAGACACCCTCGACACGCCGCAGCGACACCCCGAGTTCGCCCCCCGCTTCGACAGGCGACGGGAAGGTCTCGAGCGAACCGTCGTAGTAGTGCACATTCGAGAACGCGATGAGGCTCTCGTGCCGGCTGCGGTAGTGCCAGCGGAGCCGCCGCGAGGGCACGCCCGACGCGACGCACTCCTGCAGGATGCTCTCGAGCTCCTCCTCGCCGGTGCCGGCCTCCTCGTCCTCGTCTTCCGTCTTCTCGAAGAAGCTCGTCGGCGGGAGCTGCTTCGAGTCCCCTACCACGATCACACGCGAGCCGCGGGCGATCGCGCCGACCGCCTCCCACGGCGGGATCTGGCTCGCCTCGTCGAACACGACCACGTCGAACGGCGGCAGCCCGGGGTCGAGGTACTGCGCCACGCTCAGCGGGCTCATCAGGAAGCAGGGCTTCAGCCGCGCGAGCGTCCGCGGCGCCCGCTCGACCAGCTTGCGGATCGGCAGGTGGCTCCGTCGCTTCTCGAGCTCGCGCAGCACGATGCCCATCTCGCTCTGCCGGCTCACATCGCCGCTGGGGCGGGGCACACCCGCCGCGAGCCGCGCACGGACAAGATCTTTCGTCAACGCGATGACGCGTTCGTCCAGCTCGCGGAACCGCCGCACGATCGCCTCGTGCCCCCGCCCGCTGAAGCCGCGGATCGCGTCGATGGAGTCCGCCGTGGCAAGCAACCACCGCTCACCGAAGCTGCGCTCGAAGGCGCTGCCAATCTCAGCAGACGACGCGTCGGTCTCGAGCAGGTCCACCAGGCCTCCGAGCCCAGCCCGGTGGGCGTCGGCCCGCACGGCCCGCCAGTGACACCAGTCGCTGAGCTCGGCGAGCGCCCCACGCCAACGCTCCGCGACCGCGTCCAGGCGTGGCAGGTACCCGCCCTCGGCACGATCGCCCCATGCGTCCGCCCCGTCCACCTCGAGCGCCTGTTCGACGGCATCGCGGGCAGCAGCGAACGCGTTGAACGCCTCGCGGAGCGAACTCGCGTCCGGCGCGTTGGCATCATCGGCGCCGCAGGCCGTATCGACGACCCGCTCACCGATCGCCGCTGCGCGAGCCGCGGTGCCCGCCGCCGGCAGCAGCACACGCAGCCCGTCCGCCCAGGCGACCATTGCGGCAAGCTCATCCCAACCGCCGCGATCAACGGCCCCGGACCACCGGCGTCCGAAGACCCGGGAGGGCTCCGCGGCCGTCGCGAGCGCCGACGATTCCTCGACGACCGCCCGCGCGGCGGCAACATCCGCCGAAAGACGCGAGCCATCGACCTTGCCAAGACCGACGGCCTGAAGCGCCTTCTTGACCGGCCGCATCGCCCACCAACGAGGAATCCCGGTCTTGGCAGCGGCACGCTTCGCGGCAACATCGAGCGCCACGAGCTCGAGCGAAAGCACCCCGGAGTCGTACCGCGTCAGAAGGTCGGCCCGGGTCGCGTCGCGGACACGACCGCGGCCAATCCATGACTCGAGTTCCGGCTTGACGATGGACCAGTCCGGCCCCGTCAGCAGCTCACGTGTCGTCCCGGGGCACGCGCCGAGATGCTCGGCGAGATCGATGATCCAGCCCGCTTCCTTCTCGCTGAGTCGCGATATGACATCCGGGCCACCATCGACACCGATCGAAGCAAGCCAAGTCGCGGCCTCATCGCGGAGCGTCGCGGCCCGCGTCCGGAGATGGTCGATCCGTTGCCGAGCCTCGTCCGGCAGCCCAAAGGAAAACTGCCCGATCCCGACGCCCCGCAAGGAATGCGTCGACACACCGCGACCGGGCCCTTCGACAACCCCCGCGGCCTCCGCGAGTCGCCCGACGACGGACCGAAGCTCCGTGAGCGTCGCCGCGTCGATCGCCGCGACCTCGCCGATCTTCAGCTCCGCCCGAGGCCCCTCGCCCAGCTCCGTCAGCCGGTCGATCACCATCCGCACGGATTCCCCGCTCGACCGCGGCTCGTGCAGACCCGAGACATAGTCGTTCAGCGCCCCACGCGTCTCTCCGAGCTTCCGAACCGTCGCGTCCCACTCCGCGGGCTCCCGCGTCGCCACGCACTCGACGGCCTCGCGGATCTGGTCGTACACCTCCCGCTTGCTCGCCCGGTTCGAGTGCAGCTCGAGGCAGAACGGCCCGAGCCCGTCCTGCTCCAGCCGCCCGCGCACCACCGTCAGCGCCGCCCGCTTCTCCGCGACGAAGAGCACCCGCTCCCCGCGTCCGAGCGCGTCGGCGATGATGTTCGCGATCGTCTGGCTCTTCCCCGTCCCGGGCGGCCCCTGGAGAACGAAGGTCTCGCCCGCCCCCGCCGCCCGCACCGCCTCGAGCTGGCTCGAATCCGCGTCCCGCGTGCAAAGCGGCTGCCCCGGCGCAAGCACCGCGTCCAGGTCCTCCGCCTCGGGGACCACCACTTCCTCGACCTCGGAGTCGTCCTCGCGGTCCCCCGCGTCCATCAGCCGCCGCACCAGGGGGCTCTGGCGAAGATCCTCCGAACGCTCCTCAAGATCGAGCCACATGAGGTGCCGGCTGAAGCTGAACAACCCCAGCACCGCCGACTCCCGCACCTCCCACCGATCGATCGTCTTGACGGCCTCGCGGAACTTCCGCAGCACCGCGTCCAGATCAATCCCGCTCTCGTCCTCCGGCAGCTCCCCGAGCGACGGGTCCGCGATCCCGAACTCGAGCCGCAACTTCTCCAGAAGCGGCGCATTCGTGCGCGCGCTCTCGTCCCCCATGCGCACAACCAACGGCCGCCCCGCCCCCGGCCGCTCCAGCCGCACCGGCACCAGCACCAGCGGCGCCTCCCGCGGCTCGCTACTGCCCCGCTCGTACCACACCAGCGTCCCGAGCGCCAGGTGCAGCAGGTTCGCCCCCGTCTCCTCCAGGCTCGACCGCGCGTCGCGATACAACTCAACACCGCGGCGTGTCGTTTCAGACTCGGAGAGATCGGCGAAAATGCGCCCGGCGGAGAGTTCGCCCACGAGGAACGCTGAGCGGGACTCGGTGCCCTCGCCGTCGGGCACGATCTTGGGGCGCGGCAGGAGCGCCAGACCGGCTCCGCCGGCGAGCGCATCTTCGACGCTGCCCAACCCAGCTTCACCCACCATCAGGGGGACGGTCCGCCGCGTCTGCCGGAAGTTGATCAGCCGATTCCGCAGCGAAAGGTCCAGCAGCCGCCGCTTCCAGCGGGAGACCCGGTCCTCCGGTTCGCTCGGTGACGATGGAAGCGGCTCGATCGTGCGCACGGGCGCGGACGGTGTTGGGGGCACGAACGGCGACTCGCTCTCACCCTCGGTAGACAGACGGTATCGGCGCTCTTCGCCGGGGGCGATCTCGGTGCGTTCGGCGCGCACGGGGAGGGGGCGCAGGCCCCGCTTGCGGGCGGAGCGGATGTCGATGATCTGCGCCGGTCCGGTCTCGCCGGCGAGCCTGTGGAACCCCTTGTCGCAAGCACGGTCGAAGCGTGCCTCCTCGCCATGGGTCAAGAGCGTGGACTCGACGAGGATCATCTCGTCGAGCTCGGCCCGTTTGCGTGCGGGCAGGCCCGAATCAATGACGGGTTCGGAAAAGTGCTCCTGCTTCAGCCAGACGCCCGCGATGGCGTGTGTGTCGAACAGCACGATGACCGGGTGCAGGCCGGATTGCTCCCAGACGGCGCACAGGAGCAGGGCAAGGTCGAGGCAGGTGCCGAGGCGTGAGCCGATGACATGATCCGCCAGGCGGACACGCTGGCCGGCGGTCTCGAAGCTGGCGGGTGGGTTGATGTAGTTGATGCCCCGCTCGAGGAGGGCGACATAGCCCGCCTCGGCGATGCGGCGGGCACGCTTGGGGTCGCCCGACTGGTAGCCGTCGAGCCCCGGGCTGCTGTCCTCGGCGAGGAGCTCGGCGGCGCGCACGAGAACCGGCTCGAGCGCCGGATGGTTCGGCAGGACGAAGCTCGCGAGCAGCTCGGGCGGGGCCTGCGTCCCCCCCCACTCGTTTGCGGCGAGGATGTCGAGGTCCTGCGACCACTTCGCCGGGGTGAATCCATCCGCCTCAACCGTCACGCTGAGCGTCGTGCGCTCGCGCTCGGTCTGGGCGGCGAGCCGGTCGCCGGCGATGGTCAGGGGAACGCGGTCGAGCGTGTAGGACTGCCCGGGCTCGATCCGGTCCACGCGCAGCGCGACGGGATCGGCGGCGTCGGTCGCGATGCGGACCATGACGCTGATGCCCAACAGGGGCTGCTCACCCGTGTTGGTCAGCCGGATCGAGTCCACGATCGGCAGCGACCGCTGGTGGGCGGCGAAGTTCACCACCGGTCGGGCGATCGGCTCGATCGTCAAGGGGAGCGCGGGGACCAGGTCCTCGGCAACGATGTCGGCGGGGGCGTCCGTCACGGCAGGATCTCCGCGACGAGTGTAGAACAACCGCCGATCAGTCGGCCCGGTCCTCCTCGTCGTCGAAGACGGCCCGGATGGCCGGGGTCTCCGTGTCGTCGAACTGCCCGGACTTCACCGCGCGGATGAATGCCCACACGCCGAGACCGGCGAGGACGAGCGAGACGGGGATCATGATGTAGATCACGGACATGGCGGGAGTCTAGATGGTGCGGCCCGGGCCGGATCGCCGAATCGACGCGACGGCGATCAGCAGCACGGTGATCGAGCTCGCGGGCATCAGGATGGCCGCGGCCAGGGGCGAGATCAGGCCGGCGACGGCGAGGGTGGCCGCCGAAGCGTTGTAGGTGAGCGACGCGGCGAGACACAGCCGCACACGCAGCATCGCCCGGCGGGAGTCGCCGAACAGCTCGGCGAGGGGTGCGAGGCCCGGCGTCTGCACCGCGACATCGGCGGCCTCTAGGCTCGCCTCGGCCCCACCCTGCACCGCGATACCGACAGAGGCGGCGGCAAGGGCCGCGGCGTCGTTCACGCCATCGCCGATCATCACGACCGGGGCGCGGCTCGGCCCGGCGGGATCGTTGGTTCCGGTCAGCTCGCGAACGATCGCGAGCTTGTCCTCCGGCGTCAGGTCGCCCTTCGCATCGGCATCCTCGATGTCGAGTTCGCGGGCGATTGCCCGGACGACGCGTGTGTCGTCGCCCGAGAGGATTCGCAGCTTCCAGCCGCGGGAGCGGAGGGCGTCGAGCGTGGCGCGGGCGTCGGGCCGGAGCGTGTCGGCGACGACCGCGGCGAAGCGAAGGTGCCCATCCACCGCGCCGAGGACGAGCGCGCCCGCGGCGGCGTCGGCGCGAGCGGCGGCGTCGTCCAAGAACTCGGCCGAGAGATCGATGCCCTCCTTCTGCAGGAGCGCGGCGTTGCCGACGCAGACCGGCACGCCGTCGATCATCGCAACGAGGCCGCGACCGGGGACGCGGGTGACCTCGCAGCTCGTCGCCCGATCGGAGAGGCCGTCATCGAGCGCGGTGACGAGAGCTTTCGCGATCGGGTGGCCGCTGTGACGCTCGGCCTCGAGCACGAGCCGGGCCGCGTCGGCGTCGCCGAAGGTCACCAGCACCTGAGGCCGCCCGGTGGTGAGCGTGCCGGTCTTGTCGAGCAGCATGATGCCGGGGCGGGCGAGTCGTTCGATGGCGTCGGAGCCCTTGACGAGGATCCGCGACCGGGCGAGGCGGCCGGTGGTGGCGGTCATCACCAGCGGCGTGGCGAGGCCGAGGGCGCAGGGGCAGGACACGATCAGCAAGGCCGTTGCGTGCTCAAGCGCGGTGCTTGGGCCCTCTGGCCACCAGATCACGGTCGTCAGGGCCGCGAGGACCGTCACGACGAGCACGAACCAGCCCGCGACCCGGTCGGCAAAGCGGACCACCGGTGCGCGGCGGTTTGCGGCGTCCTCGACCAGGCGCATGAGCTTGGTCACGCGGGCCTGGTCGGCGGTCGCGGTCACGCACGCACGCACCGGGCTCGTGAGGTTCAGCGTGCCGGCGTGGACCTGATCACCCTCTCCGACGGCGATCGGGCGGGACTCGCCGGTGAGGAGGGCCGCGTCAACATCGGTCTGGCCCGTGATCAGCACCGCGTCGGCGGGGATCGGGGCCTCCGCGGGGATATCGATGACATCGCCGATGCGCAGGGCGTGAACGGGTACGGTGCGGCGGGACTCTTGGCCGTCCTCTGTCGTCTCAATGACCGTCGCACGCGAGGGGGTGAGCGTCGAGAGGAGGTCGAGCGCGTCCGTCGCCCGGCGGGTCGAGGCGTGCTGCAGCCAGCGGCCGACGAGCAGCAGGAAGACGAGCATCGTCAGCGAGTCGAAGTAGATCTCGCCGACGCCGCGGATGGTGTTCGACAGGCCCCAGAGCCCGCCGATCGCGAGGGCGAGGGCGATCGGGACATCGAGGTTCACCGACCGCGTCCGCAGCGCCGCCATCGCCCCGCGGAAGAAGAGCCGACCGGGGCCGGCCAGGCTGATCACGCCGAAGAGCGCCGAGATCCAGCGGAAGAGGGCGAGGTGATCAGCGGCCATGCCGCCGAAATGGCCGCCGTAGAGGGCGAAGGCGACGAGCATCGTGTTCCCGGCGAGCGCCCCGGCGAGGCCGACGCGGAGCAGCCAGGCGCGATCTTCCTTCTTTCGGAGTTCGTTCAAGGACGATGGCTTCGGCGGGTGCGCGGGGTAGCCGAGGCGGTCGAGCGTGGTCGCGACGGCAGAGAGAGGCGTGGAGGGGTCCCAGGTGATCGTCGCCCGGGCGCGACGCAGATCCAGCCGGGCCTCCGCGACGGCGGGGTTCAGCCGGGGAAGCCGCTCGACGAGCCAGACGCACGCCGCACAGTGCACGCCCTCGAGCAGGAGCGTCGTCTGGCAGAGGCCGGACGGCAGCGTCGTGGCGTGCTGGGCGAGGTGCGTCTCGTCGTCGAGTTCGGTGTAGTCGTGGGCGGTCGTGCGAGCCGGGGTCGCCTCTGCGGGCGCGGCGGCGCGGCGGACGCGGTAGTAGGCGTCCAGCTCGTGGGTGTGCAGGAGGTTGTACACCGTGTGGCACCCGTGGCAGCAGAACTGCTGCTCGGTGGAGTCGTCAACGAGCGCCGGCGGTACGGGCAGGTCGCAGTGGGCGCACGCGACGCGGGCCTTGGGGACGGGCCGGGTGCTGAGCGTGGAACTGATCGGGGCGGTGGTCATGGCAAGTGTCAGGGCGTCTCGGCGCCGGAGAGGATGCAGCACGGCGGCGGAGCGTCGGCATCGGGCACGGCGTTGTTCGTGAGCGTCACCTGCGCGGGATCGAAGGTCGGCAACGCGATCCGCCCGGCGGCGGTCAGCACGCCCGCGACGATGAAGAGCAGCGATGCGGCGATCGGCAGGTGGCGACGCAGCGGGCCGGTGAGGAACTGCAGGCCGGCACCGACCGCGGTGAGCACCGGCAGCGTGCCGAGCCAGAACGCGATCATGACAGCCGCGCCCGCGAGCGGGTGCGCTGTGCCGGCGGCGGTGAGGGCGAACGCATAGAGCCAGCCGCAGGGGAGCATCGGGGTCAGCAAACCCACGAGCCCCGCCCGCTGAACACCCGAGAAACGAAACGCGGCCCGGTGCGCCCGCTCGGCGACGCCCGTCCACCGCTTCGGCACCGGAAGATGCGGCAGGCGAAACCCGGCGACGCGGGCGAGGCCGACGAAGCCAACGAGGGCGATGCCGACGCCGGCGAGGATGGCCGCGGGACGCTGGAAGCCGGCGTAGGTCGCTCCGAGATCCAGGGCGGAACCGAGGATGGCGGCGAGCGCACCGAGCGTGGCGTAGGACGCGGCGCGTCCCCCGTGGTACGCGAGGTGCATCGGCAAACGGGGGCGGCGTTCGCCCGAGAGCTTCTCATCAACCGAGCCGATCGCGAAGAGGACCAGGCCGCCGCACATGCCGGCGCAGTGCGGTGATCCGAGCAGGCTCGCGACGAGCACCGCGCCGAGCAGAGCGATCAGGGCGTGCGGCTCATCGACCGGCGGCATCGGCCACCACCCTCCCCCGCTGCTCGACCGTGCGGGTGCACGCGGTGACGCGGTCGCCGGCAGCGATGGTGACCCGCAGGTCGTAGAGACCGACGCGGGTCACCTCAGCGGGTGCGGCGTAGGCACCGGGCGCGGTCTCGGTGAGAGCAACGGACCTGCGGTCGGCAGCGCGGGCGCGGTGGAAGTACTCGGCCTCGACCGAGGCGCCCGTCACGGGGCCGCTCTCGTCCGAGAGCACGACGAGGATCTGCTCGGGCGTGGCCGCGGCGTTGACGATCAGCCCGGATTCCTCGGCCGTGTGGGTGGCGGCACGGGTGTCGTCCCAGGCCATGGCCTTGGCGTAGTAGTCGGGCTCAACGGCGAAGGTCTCGTCCGTCACGGACTTGTAGATCGTCGTCGCGACCATGAAGACATTGATGCTGAACAGCCCCGCGAGGAAGAGCGGCCAGCGGATCGCGGCGGTACGGTCGGGCTTGGGCGTCTGGGTGGTCATGGTGTCTCCGTCGCGGTGGTGGGCGTGCTCACGGCGGGCAGGGGCCCGAGCATCTTGTAGCGGGCCGTCGTGCGGAACCCGGCGTCGTCGGTCACCTCGATCTCGGCGACACGCATGCCCGCGGTGCCGGCGAAGTAGGACGGGTCGGCCAGCACGAGCACGCGCTCCGAAACGGTCTCGCCCGGCTCGACCACAAACTCCTCGCGGTCGGCTCGGAAGGTCAGGCCCTCGGAACTGATCTGGTAGGTATGCGGCTCCGTCGTCCGGTTGGTGATACGCAAGCGGGCCTGATTGGCGATCTCGCCATCGGGGAGCACATTGAACGGCAGTCCCTGCGACCGCAGCATCATCACATCCGCCGCCGGCTTCGTCACCAGCAGAAATGTGAACAGCGACAGCACCGCGAAGAGCATCGCCGGGTACACTGCAAGCCTCGGCCGCTTCCACTTCCACTTGCCGGTCTGCAGCGCGTCCTGCGACGCGTAGCGGATCAAGCCCGGTTCCCTCCCCAGCTTGGTCATCACGGCGTGGCACGCGTCGATGCACTGCGTGCAGTGGATGCACTCGAGCTGCAGCCCGTCGCGGATGTCGATCCCGGTCGGGCACACCGACACGCAATTCCCGCAGTCCACGCAGTCCCCAAACTGCGGCAGCGCGATATCCCCCTCCGCGCCACGCTTCGGCTTGCCGTGCCCCCGTGGCTCGCCCCGCGCCGCGTCGTACCCGACGATCAAGGAGTGCCGGTCGAGCAAAGCCGACTGCAGCCGCCCGTACGGGCACGCCACTATGCACAGCTGCTCGCGGAAGAACATGAAATCGAACATCATCGCGCCGGTGACGAACAGCACGAACGCGAACCCCGCGATGTGCTCGGTCGGGGCATGCAGCACCCAGGTCCGCAGCGTCTGCGACCCCACGAAGTAGCTCAGGAAGGTGTTCGCCAGCACAAAGCACACGACAAAGAACACGCCAAACCGTCCGACAGCCCGTGCAGGCTTCGGCAGCTTCCCGATCGCCCCCGCCAGCCCCTTCGTCTTCTTGCCGTTGAACAGCCGGTCGATCGGCCGGAAGACAAACTCAAGGTACACGGTCTGCGGGCACATCCACCCGCACCACACCCGCCCGAGCAACGCCGTAAAGAAGAAGATCGTCAGGAAGACCGACAACAGCCCCAGGGCGAACAGCAGCGTGTCCGTCCGGATCAGCGTCTGGCCGAAGATCGTGAACTCACCCGCCGCCACATTGACGAAGAACAATTGCTTGCCCTGCCAGTGCAGGTGCGGCAGCGTGACGAACAACGCGATTAGGAACCACCCGAGGATCCGCCGACGCTTCCAGAACTTCCCGTCCGCCACGCGAGGCTGCAGCCAGCGGCGCGTGCCGTCCGCGTTCAGGGTCGAGAGGACGCGTTCATTCGGTTGCAGCAGCGTCGTCACGGTTGCTCGCCTCAAAAAAGGGCCCTACTGAGCCCGCACAACCCACGAGACCGAGCCCGATCAGGCGTCGTCCGGCTGGGCCGTCGCCGGCATCGTCGCCCGAGGGTCGGGCGTCGCCGCCGGGATCACGGTGCCGTCCTCGGCCAGCGTCGGCCACGGCGCGATGACCTCGCCCTCGTGCGGACGCGTGCTGGGCAGGTTCTTCCCGCGGAGCGACGCCATGTACGCCGCCACGAGCGCGATCTCGTTCTCGTTCAGGGCGTTCTTCTGCGCAGGCATCGCGCCGTTGGCGGCCCCGTTCATGATCACATCCGCCATGGACGCGAGACTGGTCGCGTTCTTGTAGTACTCGTCGGTCATGTTGGGCCCGACCAGCCCCTCGCCCTGCTGCCCGTGGCACAGCGCGCAGGTCGAGGTGTAGATCGAGGCACCCTGGTCCAGCCACGCCGGCTGCGCCATGATCTTCAGGATCTTCTCCTCGCCCATCGGGATCGTGTTCAGCTCCGCGAACCGCACATCGAGCGCCCGCGACTCGGCGCTCGCGTGCCGCTCAGGCAACGACGGCACGAACCCCGAGAAGTGGTACACCAAGACATACAACAGGCTGAACGCGATGCTGCCGATGAACACCATGTGCCACCAGCCCGGCGTCGGGTTGTCGTACTCCTGGATGCCGTCGTAGTTGTGATCCGTCAGCTCGTCGTAGGGCTTCGGCTCCGGCTCAGCCACGACGGCCGTGCGGACCGGCATCGGCCTCACCGTCGCCGACGCGCTCACCGCCCGCAGCGACGCCTGATAGGCGAGCTGCGCCTCCCGCGCCTGGTCCGCGAGCCGCTGCAGCTCATCCGCCCGCGCGGCCAGCTCGTCTTCCTTGCGACGCAGGTACGCCTCGGTGCGGTACAACCGAACACCGTTGATGTCCCAGGACTCGCCGGTGCCCGTCTCGCCCGCGTGCTTCGCGTTGGGGTTGCTGTCGATCATCGGGTGGTCTCCGAGTCAGTCAGTTCGTCGGGTCGCGCCGCAGGGCGACCGCGTCATCATCGAGGGGGATCGCCGAGGCCTCCCGCATCTCCGCCTTCGACGCCCGCACGATCCGCACGCACACGATGCCGAAGATCGTCGTGAAGATCACGAGGGCCACGATCGGGTACACGGTCAGATCCACGGCACTGAGGATGTCGCTCATACGCATGGGTCAGTTCTCCTCCACGGGAACGGGCGTGACGCCGTCGATCAGCGTCGTGGGCGGCTCCTTGAAGAGGTCCGTGCCGAGCCGCTGCATGTACGCGATCAGCGCGATGACCTTCTTCTCCTGGATGTCCTCCGGGATCGGGGCCCCCTGCGCCTGATCACGCAGTTCCCGCGCGATCGTCGCCGCCTGGTCGCGAGCGTGCACCGTCGCGTTGTCGCCCTCGATCAGCTCGCCGTACGGCGTGCCCAGCATCGCCAGCGAATCAACCCGCGACTGGATCTCCGGGAAGTTCAGCTCCTGCTCGATCAGCCACGGGTACGACGGCATGATCGAGTTCGGCGTCACCTGCCTCGGGTCCTGGAAGTGCAGGTAGTGCCAGAAATGGCTCTTCTTCCCGCCCTCGCGGGCCAGGTCCGGCCCGATCCGTCGCGAACCCCACTGGAACGGACGGTCGTAGATGCCCTCGCCGGGCTTCGAGTACTCCCCGTACCGCTCCGTCTCGGCGTAGATCGGCCGGATCATCTGCGAGTGGCAGTTGTAGCAGCCCTCGGCCAGGTAGATGTCCCGCCCGGCCACCTCGAGCGGCGTGTACGGCTGCACCGCCGCGATCGTCGGGATGTTCGACTTCACCAGGAAGGTCGGGATCGCCTCGACGATGCCGCCGATCGCGACCGCGACCGTCGTCGCGATGGTGAACTTCAGCGGCAGACGCTCCCAATTGCGATGCCACAGGAGCTGCGTGAACTTGTCCAGGCTGTGCCCGCTGCCCGTCACCGCGGAGAGGCGGCTCTTGGCCTTCGGGTCGCCCGAGTAGGTCTTCGCGAGCGGGGCGGCCCGGATGATCGGCTCGTCGTACTGCGGCGGGCGACCCTTCCAGGTCATCGCCATGTTGATGCCGCACATGAACACACCCGCGACGAACATCGAGCCGCCGATGATGCGGATCCAGTAGAACGGCATCAGCTCGGTCACGGTCTCGACGAAGTCCGGGTACATCAGCCGCCCGGTCTCATCGAACGCCCGCCACATCAGCCCCTGCGTGATGCCGGCCCAGTAGATCGGGATGATGTAGAGCAGGATGCCCAGCGTCCCGATCCAGAAGTGCGCCGACGCCAGCTTCTGGCTCCACAGCTTCGTCTGGAACAGCCGCGGGAACAGCCAGTACAGCATCCCGAAAGTCATGAACCCGTTCCAGCCGAGCGCACCCGCGTGCACATGGGCGATCGTCCAGTCCGTGTAGTGGCTGAGCGAGTTCACGGCCTTCACGCTCAGCATCGGCCCCTCGAAGGTGCTCATGCCGTAGAAGGTGATGCCCACCACGAAGAACTTCAGCACCGGGTCCTGCGCGACCTTGTTCCATGCACCGCGAAGGGTGAGCAGACCGTTGATCATCCCGCCCCAGCTGGGCATCCACAGCATCACGCTGAAGAGCATGCCCAGGGTCGACGCCCACTCCGGAAGCGCCGTGTAGTGCAGGTGGTGCGGGCCGGCCCAGATGTAGATGAAGACGAGCGACCAGAAGTGCAGGATCGACAGCCGGTAGCTGAACACCGGCTTCTCCGCCGCCTTCGGCAGGAAGTAGTACATCAGCCCGAGGAACGGCGTCGTCAGGAAGAACGCCACCGCGTTGTGCCCGTACCACCACTGCATCAAGGCGTCCTGCACGCCGGCGTACACCGGGTAGCTCTTCATCAGGAGCTCGGCCGAGGGCGCCTCACCGGTGTTGAACCAGTGCACGATGCCCGCCGGGATCCAGATGTTGTTGAACACATGCAGCATCGCGACCGTCACGATCGTCGCGATGTAGAACCACAACGCCACATACATGTGCCGCTCGCGACGCTTCGCCAGCGTCCCGAAGAAGTTCACACCGAAGAAGCCCACCCACACGACCGCGATCGCCAGGTCGATCGGCCACTCGAGCTCGGCGTACTCCTTGCCCTGCGTGATGCCGAAGGGCAGCGTGAGGGCCGCCGACACGATGATCAGCTGCCAACCCCAGAAGTGCAGCTGGCTCAGCACATCGCTGAACATCCGAGCCTTGCACAGCCGCTGCGTCGAGTAGTAGATCGCCGCGAAGATCGAGTTCCCCGCGAACGCGAAGATCGCCGCGTTCGTGTGCAAGGGGCGCAGCCGACCAAAGGCCAACCACTCCTGCTCGTACAGGATCTTCAGCCAGGCGAACGCCGACGGCAGGTGGTCCATCGCGATCGGCAGCACCAGCTGCAACGCGACGAGCAGGCCCGCGAGGGTCGCCACCGCCCCCCAGACCACCGTCGCCAACGCGAACAGACGCACGATCCCGTCGTCGTACTTGAACTCATCCAGCAGCGGCTTGCCGGCCGCGCTCGCCCCAACCGCCCCACCAGCATCGCCCGCGGGCCCGGTGGTGTGTGAAGAAGTCTTCAGGTCGCTCATTCGTCGTTTCCTCCCGATTCGCGAGATCGGAGACGCCATCGGCCAGTTCGGCGAGTATAGTAGACTAAACGAGTAGTTGATCCAGATATCCGACAACTTTTGTTGAACGAGAACCGTTCCCGCCCGACAAGCAGATATCCGGTTGATCAACCACCCACCCCGGGAGGTGCCCAATGCTGGCCCCCACAACGAGTTATGCGGCCTCCGCCCTTGCCGAACTCGCCCGCCACCGCGGCGGCCCGCTCTCCGTCTCGAGGATCGCCGAGGCCACCGACCTCCCGCCCGCCTTCCTCGCCCGGATCGTGGGGCAGATGGCCCGATATCACTTGGTGGAAACCCGCAGGGGAGTTCGCGGGGGCGTCCGGCTCATGATCGACCCGGCCAAGATGAGCCTCTTCGACCTCGCCCGCCTCTTCGACGACCCCGTCCTCACCCGCCGCTGCATGCTCGGCCTGCGCGACTGCCACTACCAAGGCCGCTGCCCAGCACGCGAGGCCTGCGTCATGAACCGACGCCGCCTCCGCACCACCCTCCGCGAGACCACCATCGCGGTCCTGGCGCGCGCAAACGCGGCCCCGGTCATCCTCGGGGCCGCGTCAGAGAATGGTCATTCAAACGGCACCTTCAAGGTGCACAACGGCTTTACGGGCAGCCGGCACTGAACGCGGCAAGGAACGCCGAGATATCCGCGAAGGTGTACTGACCGAACGGCGCCGCCAGGTCCGCCACGCGGTCCTGATTCGCGAACGCCGCCAGGAAGGTCGAGATGTCCGCGAAGGTCAGGTCGCCGAACGGCGCCGCGAGGTCCGCGACGCAGGTCGCCGTCGGCTCGCACACCAGGCGCGAGGTGCTGAAGGCGTCGATCGCCGCCTCCACCACGCCCTGCGGGTCATCGTCGTTCACCGTGAACCGCACCCGGCTCTGCGCCCCCGCGAGCGACGCGTCGATCACCAGGTCCACGGTCCGCCACGACGACGCCGCCGACAGGTACCTCGCCACCTCGGTCCAGCTCCCGCCGTTGTTCCCGCTGAACTCCACAACAAGGTTGTCGTTCGCCGACAGGTTCCCGTTCGACACATCGTTCAGCCAGTACGCGTACGACACGATCCCGCCCCCCGAAAGGTCGAACGCCGGGCTGGTCAGCCGCGTGAACCCCGAATCGACATCGGAGTTCCCGGTCGCGTTGTCCGTCACATAGCAGAAGCCCGACCCATCGAAGTCGCTCGCCGGCGCCCCACGCGACGCATCCGCCGGGATCGCCCGCTGCCACTGCCCGTCGCTCGCCGTCGAGTTCACGGTCCAGCCCTGGTTCGTCTGGAAGTTGTCCCCGAAGCCCGCGATCTGGTCCGAAGCAACGGTCACCGTGTACTGCTCGCCCGGCGCGTTGTTCGGAAGCGTGTAGCTCGAGCCGTCCGTCGCCGTCGCCGTGAAGTAGAACGACGCATCCGAGTCACAGTCCAAGGGCGGGAAGGTGAACCCGTACAGTCCGCCGCCCAGGCTCGACGCCGCGACCTGCTGAATCCCATCCCCCTGCGACACGACCATCTCGACCGACGCGGGGTCCAGCGTCAGACCCTGCTCGATGATCTCGACCTGGATCTGATCGCCACCGTCCGGGCTCACCAGCGTCGGGGCTGTCCCGTCAAGGTCAAGCCGCAGCCGGTCCCCGATCGCGGACACCGTCAGCACGAACAGCCCGCGCTCGATGTCCGACACGATCACCGTGTCCGAATCGAAGTACGGGTAGTTCGACCACGCACCGTTGAAGTCCGCCGAGTCCGATCCCGGGTAGGTGTCGAAGTACGCGATCTCCACCGGGTTCAGCTTGTCCGCCGCGTCGAACACCCGAAGCCCCGAGCGGTAGTTCGCCTGGTAGATGTACCCGTCCTTGACATACAGGTTGTGGTCGATCGACGCCCGACCCGACGAGAAGTTCCCGACAAAGCTCGGGCTCGTGAAGTCGCTGACATCGATCACCCGCGTCGTCGTCTGCGACACCAGCCCGTTGTCCTCGTCCAGCTCATCGTTCAGGTACAGCGTCGTCCGGTCGTCCGACAGCCACGCCTGGTGCGAGTACCCAGCGTTCGGATAGAACAAGGTCGACAGCGTCACCGGCGCCGCCGGGTTCGTGATGTCCACGATCCGCAGCCCCGTCGACACGATGCCCGAGCTGAACCCAGACGCGCAGAACGCGATCTCCCGCCCCGCGTACGGCCCCGAGCTCGGCGTGATCACCTGCGCATCGTGCACATACATCTGCGTCCAGCCGCCCACGATCGAGGGCGAACGCGGGTTCGACAGGTCCACCCGCAGCAGCCCACCGTTGCCGATGTTCGCCCCGCAGATGTATAGCGCCCCCGAGTCCTCGTTCACGATGATGTTGTGCGTCGTCGAGTGCCCGGCCGTCGAGATGTTCCCCACCAGCGACACCGAGCCGCTGTCGATGTTCCGGAGGTCGATGACCTGGATCCCCGCCCCGCCCTCGGACACGCCGTACGCGTACTCCCCCACCACCTTGATGTCGTGCCAGTCGCTCGACGGGCCCGAGATCGAGTTCAGGATCACCGGGTTGTTCGGATCGGTGATCTCGACGAACCCGTACCCGTTCGAAAGCCCCATGATCGCGTACTCGCGACCCGACGGGCTCGTGTACCCCCAGCAGTCATTGCCAGAGGTCGAGTTCAGCCCAAACTGGTTCAGCGGGATCCACGCGTTGCAGATCACCCCGTCCGCGTCGAAGGTGTCCGCCTCGGCGAAGCCCGTCACCTGCGTCTGCATCGGCCCCCACACCGGAGCCTCCCGGTCGGCCAGCTTCCGCCAGTCCTCATCGTGCGACACCGCGATCCCGGCGACCAACGCCAGCGCAGCGACGGCCGAGAGAGAACGAGCGGGGGAAAGGACAGCGGCTTCACGGCGCGTGATCATCAGTACGCATCCTGTCTGGTGTGAATGGCAGAAAACAAAGACCCTGGCCGAACACGGTCGGCATCGACCCCCGGTATATCAATACAGGAAGGTGCCGACACTGCCAAGCCGCCCTCCCGGAACTCGCACAAAGAAAGGTGGGAAACCATGGCTTCCCTCGGAAAGGTTTGCCGGCTGCTCGGGTCCCTCTCGGCTCTGCTGGGCCCCGCCGGACACGCGATCGCCGCAGCCGATCCCGATACCGGTGGAATGACCGGGCTCGACTCGGCAATCCAGTCCGAGAAAGTGACCCCACCCACGGACGAAGCCACCGACCAAGCCACGCCCCCGCCGTCGCTCCTCGCCGTCGACACCACCCACACCCCCCGCGTCACCATCGCATGGACCCGCGCCGACGAACGACGCGAGGAGATCATCGCCCAGCTCGACTTCGGCGTCGACGCCGACCGCATCAGCCTGGGCCACAACATCACCGCCTACGCCGCCATCGGCGGCACCCGCATCGGCAAGGGCGCGGGACACCCCAAGGGCTCCGTCATCCGCACCGGCCTCTACAAGCGCTTCGGCCCCCGCGCGTTCTTCGAAGACCTCAAGCCCGGCTCCGACATCGAGGTCCGCCTCGAGGGCGTCCACTTCAACCAGCCCGTCCACGCCATCCAGGACTCGGCCGTCATGCACCTCAAGTTCAACCCCGACGACCTCGTCTCCTGCGGCCTCCCCCCCGGAGCCCGCGAGTGCTTCAACCTCGTCAGCACCACCGACACCCTCAACGGCCGCACCATCCCGGGCGAGGACACCCGCATGGGCGCCCTCGACGGATCAGGCGACGGCGACGGCTCGGTCCGCGTGCTCGAAACACCAGCCAACGAAGTCGGCTTCGTCGCGACGATCCCCTACGCCCTGCTGCGACACCTGCAGGACCCCTGGGAGTCCGACCTCCCGGGCACCTTCCTCGAGCCCATCCACTTCCATATCGAGATCGAGGTCCTGCCCAAGGGCGTCGAGCCCCTCGACTGGGAAGCACTCCGCATCCAGTCCGAGCAAGCCATGAAGGCCCAGATCGGCGCCCCGCAGGACTAACCCCCCCCGGCTTCAGCCCGCCACCGCCTCCACCAGCGCCTCGATCTGCTGCGGGTCGTTGTACGCGTGCACGCTCCGCACCCGCCGATCAGGCCCGACGAGCAGCAGCCGCGTCGGGTGGATCACATTCGCCACCGGCGCCCCCATCGGCCCCGGCACCGTGTTGTCCTGCTGCCGCGTGATGTTGAAGCTCAGCGCCGCCCGCGAAAGCTCCTCCACCGCCGCCGGATCGCCCGTCGCGAAGGTCCACCGCGACAGATCCGCCCCGTACGACTCCGCGTACCCCCTCAGCACCGCCGGCGTGTCGTTGTCCCCATCCACGGAGATCGACAACAGCCGCAGCCCCGAACCCGGCGTCCGATCCTGGATCGTCCGCATGATCCGCGTCAGCTCCGGGCAAGGCCCCCGACAGCTCGTGAAGAAGAACGCCACGACCGTCGTCCGATCGTCGAGGATCGAAGCATCGATCGCCTCGCCGGCCTGGTTGGTCAGGCTGAACTCGTCAAACCGAAACCCCGAGTACACGCCCTCCTCCGCAGCCGGCGCCGCAGCAGCGGGCGTCGTCGCCGGAGCAACCGGTGCCGGCGCCGCCTCCGCCTGAGGAGCAGGCCCGGCGTTCTGACGCGACACATTCTGCCGCGACATCTGGAAGAACGCCGCCCCCACCCCAAGCGCAATCGCCCCCAGCACCACCAAGACCAGCCCCACAAACGACCCCGACCCGCCGCGCATTCCGCTCCGTTGCATCTTCATGCCCGATGCTAGCCGCAACCCTTCACCGATCCCGACCCCCAAGCCGATAACCCCGCTGTGCCACCGCCCACCCCGCCCACCCCGCCCGACGCCCGCTGGATCACCACCGCCGCCCCGCCGGTCGCGACCAAGCTCATCACCCGCGGCAACACCGACTCCCCCGACATCCTCATCGCAAGCGAAACCTGGCCAGAACCGCAATCCCCCGCCGCCCCCTACCCCCTCATCGTCTCCTTCTACACCCGAAACACCCCCTACGAAGCCGAAGCCGCCCGCCTCCGCGCCTCCTGCGAAGCGCTCCACCTCCCCCACCACATCGTCCCCGTCGACCCCACCGGCTCCTGGGAACGCAACTGCGCCCTCAAGGCCTCCATCATCCACGACGCCTGGCGCGCCGCCGACACCCCCGTCCTCTGGGTCGACGCCGACGCCACCGTCAACCGCCCACCCAACCTCCTCACCCACCTACCAAACCTCAACGCCGACTTCGCCCTCTTCCTCTACGACGGCTGGCGCACCCTCAGCGGCACCCTCTGGTTCAACCAGACCGACAACGCCGCCGCCCTCCTCGACCGCTGGCAGCACGCCTGCACCACCCGACCCGCCGTCTGGGACCAACTCCTCCTCGACCTCGCCTGGGAAGAAACCACCCTCGAAACCCCCCTCACCACCGCCTGGCTCCCCGCCCGCTACTGCCGCATCGCCGGCCTCGACACCGACGCCGACCTCGCCTCCGCCATCATCGCCCACGGCCAAGCCTCCCGCACCCTCAAGGGCGAAGTCTCCGACGGCCGCGTGCTCTCCAAACGCCCCGACCCCACCGAGTCCGTCCGCCGCGCCCGCGCCCAGGGCCGCCCACGCACCGCCGAAGAACGCGCCGCCGACCCCCTCGGCTTCGTCCTCCTCGACGCCGACCCCACACGCCTCCACCCCGCCACCAAGCGCACCCTCGCCGCCAACGCCGCCCGCCGCTGCGCCGCCGAGGGCCACACCACCATCGCAATCTACGGCGCCGGCCACCACACCCGATCGATCGGCCTCGAGGTCTTCACCGACGCCGGCCTCACCATCGCCGCCATCCTCGACGACCACTCCACCGGCACCCTCAACGACATCCCCATCACCCACCCACGCAACGCCCCCACGCTCCCCATCACCGCCATCATCCTCTCAAGCGACGCCCACGAAGCCGCCCTCGCCGAACGCGCCCGCACCCTCAACCTCCCCCTCTACCCCATCTACGCCGCCGCCACCGCCGACTGACGCGCCCCCGCACCCTCCGCCAGCCGCCGCCCCACGAACCCCACCAACCGCTCCACGAGCGCGTCCTGCGTGAACTCCCCCCGCACTCGCGCCGCCAGCGCCCCCGACCACCGCGCCCGCCACGCCCGATCCTCGATCGCCCGCTCCACCCTCGCCTCGAACCCCGCCCGATCCATGAAGCTGAACACCGACAACTCCGGGAACAGCCGCGTCGGCTCCGCCATCCCGTTCCCCTCCGGCAGCGGCAGCGACAAATGCCGCCGCAGCCGCGCCTCGTCCACCACGATCGTCCCCGACACCGCAAGCCCAAGCCGCTGACGCCGCGCCGCGTCCACCATCAGCCCCGCGTGCTCCGCGCGCACGAACTCCAGCGTCCCCTCCCGAGGCCCGGGCCGCCCCAGCTCCGGGTCCAGCCGCAGCATCGCCGCGACCTCATCATCCCCCGGCGTCGCCCCCGCGTAGTAGGTGCACAACGGGAACCCACCCGACAACGCGCACTCCATCACCCGCTGATGGCTCATCGCCCGCACCGTCGGGTGCAGATGCACCGCCGCCGCCGCGTACGACGCCCGCAGCGCCTCCCCATGCTCGAGCTCACCCGCCGCATACCGCGAAAGCGTCGGGTGCCCCTCCCACCCCCGCCCGTACACCCGAAGCCGCCACCCCCGCCGCTCCGAGAGCTCCGCCGCCCACTCCAGCGTCCGATGCCGCACCAACCGCTCGGCCATCGGCATCGCCGCGTGATGAAAGATCTGCGAAGTCAGCTCCTGGTCCCGCTCCACGCGCACCCGCTCGACCGCCTCGAGCACCCCACGCCGAAGCAACGGCGCAATCGGCTCACCCGCAAGCCGATCCACCCGCACCTTCACCAGCTCGGCAACCTCACGGATCACCGCCACCACCGAAGGCTCCTTCGCCTCCGCGCATAGCCGCTCCACCATCGCCCCGTACGGCTCCGACTGGTGGCTCACATACGCGATCTCACACGCATGCTCCTCGAGCAACGCCCCGTCCACCGGCCCATCGTGGAACACCCCCGTGTCCACCACCACGGGCGACGCCAGCGCCCGGTCCGCCCGATACCCATACCGCTCGAAAAGCTCGTACCCCATGTGCCCCATCAGGAAGTCACGCTCACCCTGCGCCCGCCCCAGCTCCCGCCGATACAAGTGCGGCATGTGATCCTGCATCCAGCACACAAACGGCACCCCCGCCGGGAACGCCTCCGCCCGCTCCGCCCGCGGGTAATTCACCAGCACGATCAGGTCCGGGTCCACCCGCTCGCACGCCGCGAGGTACGAGATGTTCCCAAGATTCGTCGAGTCATCCGGCTCGATCAGCACCTCCGCCTCATGCCCCGCCCGCCGAAACGCCTCCGCCAGCATCCGGCTCGAATGCTGGATGTAGGTGCTGAACCGACAGGTCGGGATCAACACCCGAAGCGCCGCCCCATCGCCCGACATCGCTTGTTCATACCGCCGCGCCCACCACGCCGCGTCCCGCCCCCGATCCCGCTCCATCACCCGCGCCCGCACGCCCGCCAGCTCCGCCGACTGCCGCCGCCCCGCCGCCTCCACCCGCCCGGCCGCATCCGCCCCCGTCGCCGTCCCCACCACCGGCCCAGCGATGATGAAGCTCGACCGCGCCTCCAGCGCCGCACTCAGCGTCTCCCCCGCCCCATCGCCAACGAACAACTCCACCCGCTCCTCACCGAGCAACCCCACCAACCCCGGCGACACCGCCGCCGCCGCGAACACCCGCTCGACCGAAGGCTCCACGATGCGCACACGCCGATGAAACCCGCCCTTGTGCCGCACCGCGCCGCCCAGGATCGCAAACGCGATGAACGGGTTCGACAAACCCTCGATCGTCACCGGAGCCGCATGCTCCGCCTCCAATGGCGACAACCGCTCCGCCAGATCCAACGCGACCGCCCGCGCATCCTCCAGCGGCTCGACCACCGCAAGATCGGTCGTACCGCTGGCAAACCGCACCACATTCCCATCCACCGCCCGACACTGCTCGACCCCGGCTTCCGCCTCCACCCACCGCTCCAATTCACCCCGCACCGCAAAGCCGCGCGACTCCAACACCCCCGCCGCCCCCTCCGCCGCCGCAACACGCTCAGCGAGCGCAACGCGGTCATCCGCCATCCCCAAAAGCCGCTCCCGAAGCGCCACCGCAGGCCCAGCCTCCGCAGCCGCCCCCGTCAGCAACCCCAGCTGCGCCGATGCCAACCCCCGAAGCCCAAGCGCAGCAAACGCATCCGCCGTCAGAAAGCGAAGACCCGGATCATCGGGCGTCTCATGCAGCGCCGCCCGCACCGCACCGAGGAACGCCCAGGGCCGCCCCGACCGCCCAAGCCGAACCAACTCACCGCGCGACAACGCCCCGCCACCACTCACACCCCCACCCCCTCACGCCTCAGCGTCAGCAACTCCTCAAGCAACGGCTCCGGCGTCATCGTCTCCAGCCCCGCGATATGCGCGAACGGGTCGATCCCCTCTTCCCGCATCCGCTCGATGAACAGCCGCCCATCCACCACCGGCCGATCCGTCGCCTTCCGGTGCCGCACCGCCCGCTCCAGCGTCGCCGGCATCCGGTACCGGTGCAGGTGCAGCACCACGCACATCGGCTCCCGCTTCAGCTTCCCCAGGTGCGCCGCCCGCACGCAGAACTCCGTGTCCACCCAGTAGCACTGCACCGGCTCCGCCCGATACGCCGTCCCCCACGAGTGGTGCGCGTCGATGTACTCCTGCGAGAAGTAGTAAAACCCGCTGAATCCCGCGTCCGCCGAGTGGCTCGCGATCCCGTCATGCGGAATCACCACGCCCACGCCCCCCATCTCCCGCATCGCGCTCTCGGCGTAGTGCAGCCACCACCGCGTCACCGCGATGTCATCGTTCACATGAAAGAACCGCGTGCACCCCTCCGCAGCAAGCCGCCGCTGCAGATCATCCAGCATGTCCGAAGGGCTGTTCAGATTCTTCCGATCCGCCGCCCGATCCCCGTAATACACGAAGTCAAACCACGCGTACCGCGCCCTCAGCCGCTCGAGCTGCGGCAACGGATCCACCAGCCCCGGCACCGGCTCCGCGCCCATCAACACCCGAAAGTCCGGGTACTCCGTGTTCAGCTCGATCGACGCGAGCGCAAAGTCCAGGTCATCCCCACCGACGGTCGTGCAGAACACGCCGATCCGGGGCAGCTCCGCCGCGCCCTCACGCCGCATGCGCCGCCTCGCTCTCCGCGATCAGCCTCTCCGGCAGACCCCAAAGCCCAAGCCCCGCAAAGGTCTCGGCCCCGTGCTCCTTCCAGAGCCGCACGATCTCCCGCTCATGCCATGGCGAGTCATCCGGATCAATCAGCTCGCGCAGCCCCCCGTAAGGCCCCCACCACGACCCCGGCGCCTCCGCCGTCCGCACCCCGCGGTCATCCACCGCCCGGTTGTACTTCCAGTTCAGCTTGTCCGGCGGCATCCGCCCCGGCCACCGCACCGTCTCCACCATCTTGTACCACGCGTGCTTCGCGATCAGCCGCCGCCGATTCGCAAACTGCAGGTGAAACACCCCGCCCCCGCTCGCATGCCCCACCGGCATCGACTTCGCCTCGATCAACCCCCGCGGCGCGCGAGCATGAATGTCATACCCATCCCCCTCCGCCCGGAAGCCCACGCCCTCCCCATCCCGAAACCCAAAGAGCATCGAGTTGTTGCTCCACACCGACTCATCATCCCGGTAGTCATCCAGGCTCTGCCACATCGCAAGCCACGGAAGCCAAAGCCCCTGCCCCGCCGCCAGCTCACCCAGCATCCCCCGGAACCGCCCCACCAGGTTCCCCGTCACGATCTCGTCCGCATCCAGACACACAAAGTGCGTCCCCCCAAACCCCCGAGCCCGCTCCAGCATCACTTCCCGCATGTCCGCCTCGAGCCATTCCGTCTCCGTGTACGCGAACCGATGCACCCGCCCCCCAAAGTCCCGCCGCGCCCCCTCGATGATCCCCGTCGTCCGGTCCGTCGACAGGTGGTCCAGCACGACCATCTCGTCGCACACCATCATCGCCGCCGCCAGCGAGCACCCCAGCACCCACTGCTCGTCGCGCACCTTCATCATCCCGACGACCTTCATCGGAGCCCTCCAATGCCCGATTCGTCGGCCTGATCGACCCCCACCCCCCAAAAACGACCGCCCCCAAAGCAAGACCGCCGCCACCCCGACCCAAAGGCCAAGGCAGCGGCGGATGCTCGAATGGGCGCGGAGGGATTCGAACCCCCGAAGGCGAACGCCAGCAGATTTACAGTCTGCCCCCTTTGGCCACTTGGGTACACGCCCGACAAACCCGCCCCGTGGCGAGCGAGCGGATACTAGCCGCCCATCCCCACCCGCTTCCACACCCCAAGACCCTCGCAAACACCCCGAGCAGGATTCGAACCTGCGACCTGCGGATTAGAAGTCCGCTGCTCTATCCAGCTGAGCTATCGGGGCACACCATGCCAACGAACGACCCGCCGCCCGCAGCCAATCCGAGTCTAGCTACCCTCCCACCCCGCAACCCCCATCAGCCGAAGGACCCACCGTGCCCCGCTTCCTCCTCGCCCTCCTCGCCGCCCTCACCCCCCTCGCCCAAGCCCAACCCAACCCCACCCCCGCCCCCATCGACATCCGCGTCGCCACCTTCAACATCGAAGACCTCCGCACCCACGAGCTCCTCGAGCCCTACTCCCCCCGCGTCCGCCGCGCCGCCGAGGTCATCCAGCGCCTCCGCCCCACCGCCATCCTCATCAACGAGATCACCTACGACCAACCCGGCGACCCCTCCTTCCCCCGCGCAGCCGACGGAAAGCCCGAACCCGCAGGCCAGAACGCCGCCCGCCTCGCCAAACTCCTCGCCACTCAACTCCACCCCGCCGTCCCCCCGCTCCAGATGACCCCCTTCGCCGCCCCCTCCAACACCGGCGTCGCCTCCGGCCTCGACCTCGACAACTCGGGCGACACCATCACGATCATCCCCCCACAGCCAGAGCCCAATCCCGACGGCTCACCCGTCGCCCAGACCGCCGCCGGCCGCGCCTACGGCGGCGACGCCTACGGCTTCGGCACCTTCCCGGGCCAGTACGCCATGGCCCTCCTCGTCGACTCCCGCGTCACCATCCTCGAAGACCGCATCCGCACCTTCCGCCTCTTCCCCTGGCGAGCCATGCCCGGCGCCCTCATCCCCACCAACCCCACCCCCGAGCCCTGGGAGTCAACCGACCCCTCCGAAACCACGCCCAACACCGACCCCACCTCCGACCCCGCCCCCGAACCGGAAAACTGGTACTCCGAAGAAGCCTGGCAAGCCTTCCGCCTCTCCTCCAAAAGCCACTGGGACATCCCCATCCGCCTCCCCAACGGCGCCACCCTCCACCTCCTCGCCAGCCACCCCACCCCCCCCGCCTTCGACGGCCCCGAGCAACGCAACAAGAAGCGCAACCACGACGAGATCCGCTTCTGGGCCGACTACATCGACAACGCCAGCTACATCATCGACGACAACACCCGTCAGGGCGGCCTCCGCACCGGCGCCCACTTCGTCATCCTCGGAGACCTCAACGCCGACCCCGACGAAGGCTCCGCCCTCAACAACCCCATCCAGAACCTCCTCCTCCGCTCCCGCCACATCAACGCCGCCGTCACCCCCACCGCCGCCCTCGAAGTCCCCGGCCTCGACCCCGACGACACCGCCCTCTTCGGCATCCGCGCCGACTACGCCCTCCCCAGCAACACCATGACCGTCCTCGGCTCCGGCATCTGGCGCTACCCCGTCGCCAACGCCGACTTCCCAAGCGACCACTTCCCCGTCTGGCTCGACCTCCGAGTCCCCGCCCCCAAAAGCACAACCAACCCCACGAACCCCCGCTAACGCACAACACCGCAACAACGAGCCCGCAGCGCAAGCAAGGGACTCCCCAAGCGCAGCGCCTCCCCTACCTCCAAGCCTCCTTCCGCACCCCACGCCCAAACCACCGAAGCACCCACATAGAGCCCCGAGCGTAAGCGAACGGGCTGGCCAACCAAGGATGCCGGGTGCCGTGGCCTCGCGAGCCAAAGGCGAGCTAGACCACGAACAACCAACGCCGAAACACACCTAGCGGTGCCCCGAACCGCCGCAAAGCGGCGCTTCGGGCCGCTCCACCACTGGATCCCCGTTCCGCGTGAGCTGCCAATGCGCACCCGGTGCCACTGACCTGGCTCTACAGGTCAGTGCTCCCTCGCATGGAGGGCGGTGCCGGGTGCCGTGGTCAACCTCGCGCCAGCGAGGCTGGCCACGAACGACCAACGCCGAATCAACACCCGGGTCCCCCGAACCGCCGCAACGCGGCGCTTCGGGCCGATCAACACGACGCTTCCGCATGCATCGGGTTGCCGAAACCGAGCAACGCGAAGCTTCAAGTTCATGAGCAAGGCGTATCCCGAGCGGCAACCCATCACGCTCCGCCGAAAAACTCAGAGTGTCCTACACTGTGTCCAACTGGATATGACCGGGGAAGCGTACCGAGCAACCGTTCGCCACTCATGAGGAGGTTCCGGTGCCAAACGGCAATCGTCATCGCACCGACCGCTGCTTCAACGCGATCGCTGCGATCACGGTGCCCGGCATCGCCGCCGGCTTCGGCGCCAACATTCCCCTGCCGGGAACCATGGGTGTCTCAAAAGAGCACGGTATCGTGTACAACGATCATGGAACGATTTATCTCATCGATCAGGCGTGGCAGCCATGGTTGCTCGCGGCCAATGTAGTATGGTTCACCTGCTTCGGGCTCGCTGCATTATCAGGTATTTACTTCGCCTACAATCAAACAGCGCACAAAGAGTTGCGATCTATCGAACAAATGAACCTAGCTGACAACAAAGGTATGCAGATCGTTCTCTTTGTGTCATTCAATCTGTTCTGGATCGCGTGCCTTGCTGTATATCTGAGTAGAGACGCCATGGGGTTTCGACCGCTCGTCGAATGATGGCGGCGTCAGACTCGTTCCGAGACTCCGCAAGGTGTCGTGCCGCAGGCCCCCACCGGCTCATCCGCGAGTGCTCTAGCCTCCCCACCCACCCCCTCCCCCCCTACAGTCCCCCAAGGTGACCGACACAACCACCACAACCCCCCACCCCCTCCCCCAAACCGCAGATTCCACCGCGGAAACCACCGCCGCGCTCCAAGCCCGCCCCGACGCCCCACGCATCTGGGCCGCCCTCCTCGAAACCGCCAAGCCAGGCATCACCCGCCTCGTCACCATCACCGCCATCATCGGCTTCGCCTTTGAGGCACTCGCCTCCCGTGAGCTCACCCTCCTCGAGTTCCTCGCCCGCGGCCTCATCGTCATCGTCGGCGCCGGCCTCACCTCCGCCGGCGCCAACGCCCTCAACATGTGGATGGAGCCCGACCGCGACGCCCGCATGCGCCGCACCGAGAAACGACCCATCCCCGCCGGCATCCTCACCCCCAACACCGTCCTCCTCTGGGGCCTCACCCTGAGCGCCCTCGGCACCCTCGCCCTGCTCATCCTCATCGGCCCCGCCCCGGGCCTCGCCGCCCTCGCTGGCGTCGTCCTCTATGTCCTCGTCTACACCCCCCTCAAGCCCCACACCGTCTGGAACACCCTCGTCGGCGCCGTCCCCGGCGCGGTGCCGCCCCTGATCGGTGCCGCCGCCGCCACCAACGCCCCCGGCCTCGAGCCCCTCCTCCGCCCCACCGGCTGGTCCATCTTCCTCCTCATGCTCGTCTGGCAGATCCCCCACTTCCTCGCCATCGCCTGGATCTACCGCGAGGAATACGCCCGCGCCGGCCTCCGCATGCTCCCCTCCGTCGACCGCACGGGCGAAGCCACCTCCTTCACCGTCATCCTCTCCTCCGTCGCCCTCCTCGCCGTCTCCCTCGCCCCCGCGCTGGCCGCCCCAGAAATCGTCGGCGGCGTCTACATCGTCTTCGCCGTCGTCTCGGGCCTCGCCTACCTCTGGCTCGCCATCCGCCTCGCCGACAACCGCGACAACAGGTCCGCCAAGGCCGTCTTCTTCGCCTCCATCGCCCACCTCCCCCTCCTCCTCCTCGTCCTGCTCGCCGAAGGCGCCGCCCGGGGCCTCATCGCCGGATGACCACGACCACACCCCACGCCGACGACGCCCACACCCAGCCCGCCGTCGCCCTCCGCGCCGCCGCCCTCATCCACGCCCACGCCCCCGACGGCACCCCCAGAGGCCTCGCCCCTACCACCCTCGAGATCCGCCGCCACCAGTGGACCGCCCTCGTCGGTCCCAACGGGTCCGGCAAATCCACCCTCGCCGCACTCGCCGCCGCGCTCGCCTCACCCACGCAGGGCGAGGTCACCATCCTGGGCCACACCCTGGGCCCCGACTCCGCGCCCCCGCGAGCCGTTCGCACTGAGCTCGCCCTCGTCACGCAAACCACCACCGCCGACCCCCTGCTGACGGTCCGCGAAAACCTCGCCCTCACCGCGACGCTGCGAGGCCTCAGGGGCAACGACGCGAAAACCGCCGTCACCGCGTCCGCCGCCGCCTTCGAGCTCACCGACCGCCTCGACGACCGCGTCAAGACCCTCTCGGGCGGCCTCGCCCGCCGCACCGACCTCGCCCGAGCCCTGGTCGCCCCCCGCCCCCTCTGCGTCCTCGACGAGCCCGACGCCGGCCTCGACGCCGCCGCGCGATCGCTCCTGCTGAACCGCATCCGCGAACTCACCGCCGCCGACGCCGCCGTCCTCTCCATCACTCACGACGCCGAGCTCGCCCGCCACGCCGACCGCGTCCTCGTCCTCGACGCTGCCGAGGTCATCGCCGACGCCACGCCGCGCGACCTGCTCAAGCCGCTCGGCCAACTCGTCGTCCGCATCGCGCCGACCGAGTCGGCCGAGGCCGTCGAGCGCCTCGCCGCCACCCACGGCGCGACCCTGCACGCCGACGAGCGCGGGTGGATCGCCGTCGGCCAGCGCGCGGAAAGCCTCGCCGTGGCGTGTGCGCACGCCGGGATCTCGGCGACGCTCAGCCCGCCCACAATCGACGATTCCGTGCGCACAGCCGCCTGGGCCGTGCGCGCGCGGCACGCACCCGTGCGCACAGCCGGCGCTCCCACGGACGGGGGAACACAGTGATCCCCGCCGCGACCGCCATCGCCCGCCGCGAGTTCGTGCGGACGCTCCGCCAGCCGGCGTTCCTGGTGGGCACGATCCTGACCCCCCTGCTCGCCTGGCTCCTCTTCGCCTCCGGCTTCGCCCGCGCCATAACCCCAGAGGCCGCAGACGACTACGCGACCTACCTCGCCCCCGGCATGGCCCTCCTGATCGTCCTCTTCGGCTCCTTGTACGCGGGCATGACCCTCGCCGACGAACGCGAGCGGGCATTCGTGCAGACCCTCGCCGCCGAGGGCTGCCCCCCCGCCGCCGTCGCCCTCGGCAAGCTCGCCGCCGGCGCCGTCATTTCCACATCGCAAGCCCTTATTGTCATTGCACTTATGCCACTCGCCGGGGGCGCGATCTCGGTGCCCGCCGCGCTCCTGGCCGTCCCCATCCTGCTGCTCGCCGCGATCGGCGCGGGCGGCGTCTCCGCCTGCCTCGCCGCCTACGCCAAGACGCCGCGGGCCTTCCACGGGCTCATAAACCTCGTGCTGCTCCCGGCTTGGATGCTGAGTGGCGCGATCTTCCCCCTCGACACCGCGAGCGGGTGGATCCGCGTCCTCTCCGTCATCAACCCCGCCTCCTGGGCCCACGGGGCTCTGTCGCAAGCTCTTCTCAATCAAAGCTTTGCGCTCATGCCCACCGTTGCCGTCACCGCCTTCGCCGCCGCCGGCACCGCGCTCGCCACCTTGGGCGTCGCCACCGCCGTCGTCCGCGTCCCCCGCCCGAAACCTGCGAAGACTCGATCATGAAGAACACCCCGCCCGCCTTCAAAGCCATCGTCCTCGTCGCCATCACCGGCCTGATCGCCTCCGTCGCGGCGCTCGGGTTCTTGGTCTCGCGCAGCCGCCTGCCGCCGCCGGCGGATCCGACGCAAGAGTCGTTCTACGAAGGGTTTGAGGTCAAGCCATTCGCGTTCACCGATCAGGACGGCGAGCCCGTGACCGAGGCCGTGTTCGAGGGCGAGGTGACGGTGCTGGAGTTCTTCTTCACGAGCTGCCCGCTCGCCTGCCCCGGCATGACCGCCGCGATGATGGACATCGCCGATCGGCTCGACGACACGCCGGTGCGCTTCGCGGGGATCAGCGTCGACGGCGAGACCGATACGCCCGAGGTGCTGCGGGCGTACATGGAACGCTACGGCATGGACCCGGCGGAATGGACGCTGATGACGGCGCCGCAGGACGAGGTGCGGGAATTGCTCGAAGAGGGCCTTGGATTGACGCTGAAGTCGGACGCGTCGATGACGATCCCGATCCCATCGGGCGGGACGACGCTGAATGTGAATCACCCGACGCGGCTGCTCTTGATCGGGCCTGATCGCTCACTGGTGTACGCGGCGTCGTACACGCGGGATGAGGAGATCGATCTGCTGGTCGAGCGTGCGCGGGGTGTGGCGGCGTCGCTCGATGACTGAGGCGACGGCGGCGATGGCACGGTCAGCGCTGGCGCGGGCGCGGGCCGACGCGCGTCGGTTGAGCTGGGCGCGGAGCCGGCGTCTAGCCCGCTCTTTGGCCGAAGCCGCCTCCGCGCTGAGCCGCGTCGCGCCCGCGGTCGGATGGCCTGCGGGGCGACTCGGGGGTGGCGTGTTGCTTGAGTCTCTGGATCCCACGGTACTTCCAGTTGTTCACCGCTGAGACCTGGACGCCCAGCGATGTTGCGGCCTGCTGGTAACTGAGACCTCCGCACACGATGAGCCGCACGGCGTCCTGCTCCGCGGGGCTGAGCTCCGCGACGGTTCGACGGGCACGGACCTGTTCTTCGGTGCGTTCGACCTCCCCGGCGGCCCGCTCTGCGTGGCGCGGGCCTCGCTCGCGGATCTCCTGATCGATCCACGCCTCCATGCGCCTGGCTCGGCGGTAGCGGCGTTTGATCAGGTTGTCCGCGATCTTGATGAGATAACTCGCGGAGATGGTCTTTCTTTCGAGATCCCTCAGGTCGAGCAGTCGGGTGAACACCTCCTGCGCGACATCCTCGGCCGAGGAGGCGTCGAGGGAGCCACGCGCGAACAGGTACACCCGCTCGTAGTAGCGCTCGAAGAGATCCAGCACGGTTCGTCCGCGGACATCCGCCGACATCACTAGCCCTCCCGCCCCGCTGCTGGTCCCCGCAGCGTGGGCGTTGTTGGACTCCGCTTCCTCTGCCTCGAAGCTTCATCGGTCGGTCGCGAACGCAGACCTTGAAGACATAGGCCGGTCAGACACGGCCGCCGGTTGAGCGGATCGACCCATTCCATTGGAACCGATCCGCAATAGTCGGCATTTCACCCAAAGCGTAAACGCGATTTCCGGCTCAGGGAAGGGGTCAAGGGGTGTGAAGGTGGGCGAAAGGGGAAATTAGGGTGAATGAGTACTCACTCTCCCCCTAATGCGGTGCCCTTAGGGGCATGGCCCAGTGGAGGACCCTTGGGGCTGTTGCCCGCCCCCGTCCGTCCCCCTTCCCAAAGCAGGTGGGTCATCCGTATACACTGCCCATCCCGGTTGAGCTCCACAGGGCCGAAACGCACGCTGCCTCCGGGCCTTGCGGAGGCGATCCAGGCGGCGGCGGCGCGGCGTTCGCGGCGCGGGAGATCGGGGAGATCCCGGGTGTCGTCGTGGAAGCGCGTTGCTTCGCGTGCGAGCAGGTCGGCGAGAAGGGGGTGCGGGAGCTTGATGAGGTCGGCGAGTTGCCAGGTCGTCGAGGCGCGGGTGCGGTCTGCGGGCGTTGCCTGGACGATCGCGGCGATGGCGCTGTCGAGATCGGCGCATGCCTGTGCAGAGCGGGCGGCGGCGACGGGGGCGGCGGGGCGGATGTCTTTGAGCACCGGCAAGACGCGGGCTCGGAGGGCGGCGCGGGTGCGGGTGAGGTCCTGATTGGTGTGGTCCTCGTTCCACGGGATGGCGTGGGCATCGAGCATGGCTCGCGCGTCGGCGGGATCGAGGGCGAGCATGGGGCGGATCAGGGTGCGGTCGTGCGACAGCTTTCGTGTCGGGCGGATGCCGGCGAGGCCGCGGGGGCCGGCGCCGCGGAGGAGGCGCATGAGGACCGTTTCGAGCTGGTCGTCGGCGTGGTGGGCGGTGGCGACGAAGGGGTGGCCGGCGTCGGCGGCGAGGTTGGCGAGTGCTTCGTAGCGGGCGCGGCGGGCGTTTGCCTCGGCGTTTCCAGGGATTTCTGCGACGGCGACGGAGGCCTCGGCGAAGGGGCGGCCCAAGAGCTTGGCGAGGTCGCGGACGCGGTAGCGGTCGGCGGAGGTCTCGGCGTCGGTGCGGAGGTCGTGGCGGATGTGGGCGAGGGTGAAGGGGGCGTTTGCTCGCGCGAGGGCGACGGCGAGGGCGGTGGAGTCGGCCCCGGCGGAGCAGGCGAGGAGGGTGCCGCGATCGGTGTCGCGGCGATCTTGGCCGTCGGTGAGGGCTCGCCAGGCTGCGATGGTGGCGCGGACGAAGGGGTGGGACTTCGTGGGGAGTGTGGTTGCGGGCGATGCGGCGGGCTGGCAATCCCGGTGTGCAGCGGGGTTTGCGGAGGGACGGGGTGTGGAGGCGGGGCGGGGCACGGGCCGATCGTATGATCGGGCTCTCTCTGGGGACCCCGCTGTCCGGGACCCGTAGTGACGGCTGAGCCGAGAGTCGACCCGCTGCATGCAGACGCCGACGACGCCGACATCCTGGACCACTGCCCTGGCGATGGAGCCGGAGGTGCACGGGCCGCCGGTGCCGGGGGTTGGGGTGTCGGAGCTTGGGGTGTCGGAGGGGGCGATTCCGGAGCCGATGGAGGCGGAGACGGTGCCCGAGGTTTCGGAGGCTGAGACCGAGGTACCGGTTGGGGCGGGTGGGGCGGGTGGGGCGGGCGAGGCGGAGGTGGATCGGCCGGTGCCGATTCCCGAGCATGCGGTGCAACGGGAGGACGGGGGCGGGCTCGGGGGGCTTCGGTCGTTCGTGCCGGCGACGGACGCAGAGCTGATGTCGGGCCTGATGATGGCGGCGGGGGTCGGGATCGTGGTGAGCGTGCTTCTGCGGAATCTGCGGAAGCGGAGCCGGCGGCGGGCTCAGTCACCGGAGTGGGATACGCCGGAGGAGCGGATCGAGGAGATCCGGGGTGAGGCGGCGCGGCGGGGGCGGGCGAGCGCGGAGATGGCAGCGGCGGAGACGGAGGACATCGCGCGGCGGTTGGCGGCGGTGCTGGATAACAAGGCGGCGAAGCTGGAGATCCTGCTTGATGAGGCGGATCGGAGGATCGCGGCGTTGGAGGCGGCGCAGGCGGGGGCGCGCGAGCCGGCGCAGGCGGAGCGGGTGGTTGATGAGGCCGACGCGGGTGAAGGAGCGAGCAACGGGCGGTCGTTTGAGCCCGGGGATCATGACCCGGTGCACCGGCTTGCGGATGAGGGTGTGGAGCCGGTGGAGATCGCGCAGCGGTTGGGGCGGCCGGTGGGTGAGGTGGAGTTGATTTTGGCGCTGCGGCGCTGAGTACTGACCTGCGTTTCGGGTCAGTGGCACCGGGCTCATTCTCCCTCGCTTGCGCTTCGGGCTCGTCAGGGCGCGGTGCGCTGTGGGTTGATGGCGTCGAGGCAGAGGATTTCGAAGGCGGTGTGGGCGGCGAGGAGGGCGGTGTTCTGCGCGATGTCGCGGTCGGGGAGGACTTCGACGACATCGGCGCCGACGAGGTTGACGCCGGCGAGGGCGCGGAGGAGGACGAGGGCCTCGCTCGCGGTGAAGCCTCCCGGGCAGGGGGTGCCGGTGCCGGGGGCGAAGGTGGGGTCGACGCAGTCGATGTCGAAGCTGATGTAGGTCTCGCGGCCTTCGAGGCGGCGGACGAAGTCTCGAACGGGCTGGTCGCCCTGGGTGCGCCACTGGTCGTGCGTGTAGATGGTGACGCCGCGATCGCGGGCGAAGTCGAGGTCTTCGCGGCTGTTGAGCGGTCCCTTGATGCCGATGGAGATCATGGCGTGCGGGTTGATGGCGCCGGCCTCGATGGCGCGGATGAAGGGGGAGGCGTGGGAGTATTTCTCGCCCCAGAGTTGGTCGACGGTGTCGAGGTGGGAGTCGAAGTGGATGAGGGCAAGGCCGTTGTCGGGTGAGCCGCGGCGTTTCCAGGTGGCGAGGATGTTGGCGAGGGCGATGGAGTGGTCGCCGCCCAAGGCGACAAGCTTGGTGCGGGTGGGGTTGGCGAGTTGCTCGGCGTGCTGGGTGACGAGGCGCGTGTTGTCTTCGGGGCTGTAGGGGCTGACGGGGGCGTCGCCGGCGTCGGCGAGGGAGAAGGTTTCGCAGAGGTCGATGTCGTGCTCGAGGTGGTAGCGTTTGAGGTATTGGGAGGCGTCGCGGATGGCGCGGGGGCCGAAGCGGGCGCCGGGGCGGTAGGTGACGCCGGTGTCGTAGGGGACGCCGTAGATGGCCCAGTCGATGGGTGTGGGTGCGTCTTCGAGGCGCGGGTAGCGGCCAAAGGTGGTGAGGCCTGCGTAGCGGGGTGTGGTGCGTGGGTTTGGGAGGGGGGTTGGCATGGCGTGGCCCTTGTGCGCGGTGGCGTTACTTCAGCCACTTGTCCTCGAAGGTCATGCCCTGGGCGAGGGCGGCGGCGTCGGCTTTTTCGGTCATGCCGGCGACGGGGTAGGCGCAGTAGTCGAGGCTGTAGCTGCCGGCGGGGCGGTGGTTGCCGGAGAGGCCCAGGCCTCCGAAGGGGAGGGCGCTGCTGGCGCCGGCGGTGGCGCTGTTCCAGTTGATGCAGCCGGCGCGAGTTTCGTTTCGGAAGCGGGTGGCGCTCGCTTCGTCCTTGGTGAAGACGGCGGCGGCGAGGCCGAAACGGGTGGCGTTGGCCTGTTCGATGGCCTCGTCGAGGCTTCGGACGGTGGTGACGCGAAGGAGGGGGGCGAAGAGTTCCTCGTCGCAGCCGGGGTGGAAGTTGGCGGGGTCCATCGGGTCGGCGGTGAAGCGGTCGACGCGGACGACGCCCGGGGTGATGTAGTGGCCTCCGGAGCCCGAGACGCCCGGGATGTCGGCGGTCATGTCGAGGAGGGCCTCGGCACCGGCGCTGGTGAGTTTCTTCTGGAAGTCGAGCGCGGCTTCGCGGGCTTCGCGGGTGGCGAGGGGGCCCATGAAGCAGGGTTCGGAGCATGGGTCGTTGACGACGAGATTCGACGCGGCCTTGCAGACGGCGGCGATGAGCTTGTCGGCAACGGCCTCGTGGACGATGAGGCGGCGGGTGCAGGTGCAGCGCTGGCCCGTGGTGACGAAGGCGCCGCGGACGACTTCGATCGCGGCCTGGCGGAGGTCGGCGTCTTCGAGGACGACGGCGGGGTTGTTGCCGCCCATTTCGAGGGCGATGATCTTGCCGGGGTGGTCGAGGTTGGCTTCCAGGATGCGCCGGCCGACGGGCCAGGACCCGGTGAAGAGGATGCCGTCGAGGTCCTTGTGGGCGACGAGGGCGGCGGCGTTTTCGGTGTCGCCCTGAACGAGGTTGACGACGCCGTGGGGGGCGTTCTCGGCGCGGAGGGCTTCGCCGAGGAGTTCGGCGAGCATCTGGCCGACGGCAGGCGTTTTGTCGGAGGGCTTGAAGACGATGGTGTTACCCATGAGGAGGGCGGGGATGATGTGGCCGTTGGGGAGGTGGGCCGGGAAGTTGAAGGGGCCGACGACGGCCATGACGCCGTGAGGCTTGAACCAGGCGGAGGCCCGCTTCGTGTCGGAGAGGTCGAGGTCGTAGCCGGTGACGCGGCGGCGGCCGAAGTTGTGGTCTGAGTGATCGAGTGTGATCTTGACCTTGGCGGCGAGGAGGCCGGCCTCGGCCTTGGAGTCCCAAAGGGCCTTGCCGGTTTCGTCGCAGATGAGGTCGGCGATGGCGTCGACACGCTTGGAGCACAGATCGGCGAAGCGCTGGAGGACGGCGGCTCGCTTCTCGATGCCGAGGGCGGCCCAGGTGGGGGCAGCCTTTCGCGCGGCGGCGACGGCCTGGTCGACATGGGCGCGGACGGGGGTGCCCTGCCAGAGGACGCGGTCGGGGCGTGCTGGATTGGTCGAGGTGACGCGGTCGCCCGGGATGGGGGTCCACTCGCCGGCGATGAGGTCGGAGGGGGCGTGGGCGAGGCTCGTCATGCGCGGGCCTTTCGGGTGGTCTTGGAGGCTTTCTTGGTGGTCTTCTTGGAGGCGGCTTTCTTCGTTGGTTTCTTTGTGGCTTTTGTAGTTGGCTTCTTCGTTACGGTGCCGTTGCGGGCGCGGCGGACGGTATGGGAGGCGGTGTGGTCGACGGCGGGTCCTTCGCCGTCGGTGGGCGTGACGCCGACGGTGTCGCCGGGGCGGGCGTGGAGGTTCTCCATCGCCTCGTCGGTGAGGCAGAGTCGGCCGGCGCGGTCGATGAGGAAGGGCTCGTGGATGGCGAAGAAGTCGCCGTCGGACTGCATGAAGCTGACGATGCCCTTGCGCACGAGGCGTTCCTCGTCGAGGGGTTTGCCGAGCTCGAGGCGCTGTGTTTCCTTGACGGGCTCGATCGAATCGATCGGCGCGACGAGGTGGGGGCCGCCGTCGAAGGGGTCGACGAAGCCGTTGTACTCGAAGCCGAGGCGTTCGAGCATGCGGCGGGCGGGGCGGGTCTCGGGGCCGACCTCGCCCACGACGGCGCGGGCCTGCGGGGGCAGGAGGGACAGGTACAGCGGTTCGTTGGGCAGCAGGCTGGTGATGAACTCGCGTGAGTACTGGCAGAAGCGGTCGGCCTCGTCGTAGCTGAGGGGGACGAAGCGGCGGCCCAGGTAGTCCCAGAGGAGGTTGTCGCCGTCGCTGGTGATGGGGGCCATCATCTCGGCGAGGACGCGGTCGGCGAAGGTGCGGCGGTGGAGGCCCATGAAGTGGAAGCGGACGAGGGAGAGGAAGCGGCCCAGCTTCTTCTTGTGGCCTCGGTAGCTGGGCTGGAGGATGAGGCCGCCGATCTCGGTCGGGGCGGATTCGTCGAGGTGCATGGTGGCGACCATCTGGGTGGTGCCGGTCTGGAGGCTCTTGGAAAAGAAGCGGCGTTCCTCGAGCTTGAAGGAGACATTGGGGTTGCCGGGGCCGCCCATCTTGGCGAGCGTCTGGCTGGTGCCGAGGACGCCCGAAGACTCGGTGTCCTCCATGACGAAGACGAAGAGCGGGCTCTTCATCGTGCTGGCGCCGAGGCCGGCGATGGCGCCGGCCTTGGCGTTGCTGGTGATGGTGGGGATGGACTTGGGCTCGGGCTCGGGCTCGAGGGGGGCCTTGGCGTTGACGAGCTTCAGGAAGCTGTTGCGCGAGTGGATGATCTTCTGGACGATGATCTCTTTGTCGGGCGGGAGGTTGATGAAGTGGACCATCCTTGCGAGCTTGAGCAAGGTGTCGGCGTCGTCAACTTTGGCGCGGCGGATGATGAACATATGCCCTCAGCACAATCGGAACCGGTTGGAAACGCGTCGTTCACGGGGACACGCCGGACCCGAACAATCAACCTTCGTGCGCCCACAGATAGTAAATCTCATGCTCTGTGACCGGGATGCTCCCCGACTGTTGACGCACGAAGCTAGCGGCTACACATTCTTCTCTCGTCGCCGGACGAAGCTCCTCGTCGTCCTGCCGCGCCTTGTGAACACCCTCAGACTGGCCAGACCTGCTTGAATCGCTTGCCTCAAAGATCGTCGCGCACTCGGCACACTTGATGAATGTGATGGCGGACCGTACGGCAGTCAGTGCGAACAGTTCACCTTCCGTTCCACAGATCGGACAATCACCAAAATACGGAGCATCAAGAAGACGCTCCGTCATCACTTCAGCACCTCGCGGGCCTTTGCTTGGAGCACATTGAACAGGTCGAGCGATTCGACGAACTGCTCGTACTCGGCTTGCTCGGAGGCGGTCAGTTCACCGTCATTTGCCTTTGAGCGGAGCAATTCAAGGCGTTCGGCCGCGTCTGGTGGGAGCGTGTAGCCGGCGACGCGCTCCGCGAGGTCGGGTGTGAGCAGTGGGCCGAGGACATGATCGAGCACGGTCACGGATTAGCCTCCCGCCGCCTTCGCCAGCCCCTTCTCGATACACGCGAACACCCGCGGCCAATCCTCCATCTTCATCACGCCCAGCGGCGGGAGCATGCGGAGGTGGTAGGGGCCGTGGCCGCACCAGAAGAGGATGACGCCCTCGGCGAAGCAGGCCTTGGCGGCGGCGGCGATCTTGGCCTTGTCTCCGCCGAAGGGGGTGAAACGCATCATGCCGCCGATGCCGTCGGCGTTGCGGGGGATGAAGGGGACCTTGGGGAACCAGTCGGGGTGCTTGGCGATGAGGGCGTCCATGTGCTCGCGGAAGGCGGCGTGGTGTCGCGCGATGCGGCCGTCGCCGGCGCCGGGTGTCGAGTCGTAGTAGTCGCCCTCGGCGAGCATGTTCAGGATGGCGTTGCCGGCGGCGAAGTCCTGGCTGGAACCGGTGAAGGTGCCGCTCAGGAGGCCGGCCTTGGGGTTGTACTCGTCGGTGTACATGGTGGCGCAGGCCTGGGTCATCTTGCCGACGCAGAAGACATCGACGAACTCGCCGACCTCGAACTGCTCGTAGGCGAACATGCGGGGCGTGCGACCGAAGGACTGGATCTCGTCGTCCCAGATGGCGATGCCGTGGTCGCGGCAGCGCTGCATGAGGGCGACGATGAAGTCGCGCGGGGGGACATTGAATCCGCCCTCCCCTTGGACGAGTTCCATGATGAAGCAGGCGTGCATCTTGGGGTAGCGCTCGACGAACTGGTCGAGGCGCCAGAGGCAGTGGTCGATGAACGCGGTCTTGCCGCCGACCTTCTCGGCGGCTTCCTCGTTCCAGAAGGGCATGTAGTCGACCTGGGTGGAGAGGGGGATGCCCTCGCGGCCGGCGTGGGAGTCGCCGATCTGGGCCATGGTGACGCTGCGGCCCATGAAGCAGTGCTTGAAGGCGAGGACGCGGCTGGCGGGCGCGTGCTTCTGGTAGCAGACCTTCAGGGCGCTCTCGTTGGCCATGGCACCGGAGGTGGTGATGAAGGCGTGCTTGAGGTTGCTGTGCTTCTGGGCGTGCTTGAGGAGCGTCTCGCCGAACTCGTAGGCGATGAAGTTGCTCTGCAGGTTGCCGTGCTTGGCGGAGGCCTCGACGGAGCCGGCGAGGCTGGCCCGCATGATCTCGGGGTGGGCGTGGCCGAAGAAGTGGACGCCGATGCCGGTGATCATGTCCCACTTGACGGAGCCGTCGGCGAGCTCGATGAGGGCGCCGTTGCCGGCGCCGGAGCCGATGTAGGGGTAGAGCAGCGGCTTGCCCTTGACGGCGCTGGCCCGCTGCATGAGGGCGTCGTAGCTCTCGGTCGCGCCCTCGATGGGGCCTCGGATGTCGGTGATCTGGGCGTTGGTCTGCTGCGCGCGGTCGACGATGGCGTCGATGGAGGCGCGGACGGTGTCGTCCGACAGCAGTTGTGAACCGACCGTGCTCTTGACCCCGCTGCTCGCCGCGACCTGCGTCATGCCGTCCTCCTGCCCGCTACCCGAACGAACCCCGTGCGAAACCGGCCGCCCGGGGCGTGATTCTATCGGCTGAGCGCCCCAGACCCGTTGACCGGGCGGGACGATCTTGGGGGATTCCGGCGGGGTGAGCGGGGCTGGGCGGGTTACTGGCTTCGGAGGAACTCGACGAAGGTCACGATGTCGCGGTGGTCGACCTGGCCGTCGAAGTTGGCGTCCGCGCGGAGGCCTCGGTTGTCGTGCCAGCGCATGAAGTCGGCGATCTCGGGGTCGGAGATGCGGCCGTCGGTGTTGGTGTCGTAGAAACGGCGGAAGACTTCGCGTTCGTGCTGGCGGGGGAGCTCGGCGAGGCCTTGTTCCCATTCGGCGGTGGAGAGGGCTTCGTCGCCGTCGGTATCGAGGACGGCGACGAAGCCGAGGTAGCGGCTATCGTGGTCGGCGCGTTGTCGGAACTGCAGATAGGTTTGGAAGGCGGCGTGCTCCGTCGCGGCGGTCGCGGGGTCCGGAGGCGGCGTCGGGCTTTCCGAGGAAACGAGGCCGAACACCGCTGAGGATGGGGGCAATTTAGGCCGGGGAAGCAGTGTCGTGGTGCCTGTGACCGGTGGTGCGACCTCTGGGTACTCGAACGGCAGGTGCTCACGCTGAAGTCGCTCGAACATAAAGGGGTACAGCCACGGGTCGTAGGGACTCAGGCCATACGACTGCAACTGGCCGGCCGACGACGCGAGATCCGACCGTTCCGCGTCATCGAAACGGCCGTTGTCGTTCGCGTCCAGCCTCGCCGCAGCAAGCCGTTCGAACTCGGCCCGCGCACGGGCCTCCGCCCGGTTCGTGTGCTCGACGATCGCCCTCGCCCACTCCGCCTCGGTCAGACGCCCGTCGCCGTCGGTGTCGGCGATGCCGAGCATGAACCAGCTCGGGCGTTCGGGCAGCGGGCCGTCGAACGCGACATCGTCGATCGTCATGCCGCGAGCCAACGGCCCGCGCATCTCGCGGGCGGAGGGCGTCATCCTCATGCCTTGCGGCCAGTGCATGAGATTCGGGAGGGTCGCCGCGGCGTCGAGTTCGTCGTCAGCGAGCGTGCCGTCGCCATCGGCGTCGACGCGCCAGGCGTCGAGCATACGGGTCATTAGGGGCAGGCCGCTCAACGGGGTGGCCGCGAGCGGGCCCCGTTCACGCTTCAGCTCTTCGACGCTGAGCACATGGGCGGCGTACACGCGTTCGCGGTCCGTCGCGTCCGGCATGTGGTCGTCGGCCCACGCCGCCCACTTCGCGAGCCGCTCGGTGGACGAGATGCCGGGAATTTTCGGGGCGGCGTCGTAGGCTTCCATGAGCCGGATCATGCCCGGGCCGGCGTCACGCGGTGGGGTGTTGGCCCGGTCGCGGTGCTCCGGGAGTGTCGGAGACGACCGCGGTTCGGCGGCTTCGGGCGCTTCGCTGGGCGCCTGGTCTGAGCACGCGGCCAGACAGGCCGTCAGTGACAGGAGCCACAGCGTTCGGGGCAGACGGCGCACGCTCGACCTCCTACTGACCCTTGACAAACTCGACGAAGGTGATGATGTCGCGGTGGTCGACCTGGCCGTCGAAGTTGGCGTCGGCCCGGAGGCCTCGGTTGTCGTGCCAGCGCATGAAGTCGGCGATCTCGGGGTCGGAGATGCGGCCGTCGGTGTTGGTGTCGTAGAAAGTCAAAAGCACGGCTCTTTCGTGTCGCCGTGGGAGTTCGGCGTACGCGTGTTCCCATTCCTCGGTGGAGAGCGTGCCGCTCCGGTCGGTGTCCAGCTCGGTCAGCAGGCCGCGGTAGGTCGATTCGACATACTCGCGCCGGTGTGCGGCCCGGTACGCGTCGAGGGCTTCCTGTGATCCGAATTGGTCAATGTCCGTGCGCCGTCCGTCGCCGTCGACATCGCCGTAGGTCTCCGGCGGTCGGGTGGGGAGCGGTCGCCCGGTGGGCTCGGCGGGCGCCACCGCCGGGATCTCGAGCCTGAACGGGTTGGAGTTCTTGAGCGCCGAGGCGATCGACGGCCTGGTCCATGCGGTGTCGAACCCGAGCCCGAAAGGGGCCTCCGCATTCATGGCATCCGCGAACTCTTCCATCTCGACCCCGTCAAGCTTCCCGTTGCGGTTCGCGTCGAGCCTGTGTGTCGCAACACGCCGGATCCAGAAGAGGTCGGCTGCCACGGTCTCATTATTCCAATGCGCGTAGGCCGACCTGTACTCCCGCTCGTCGAGGCGCCCGTCTCGGTTCGTGTCGTGAAGCGCCAACATGTCCCAGGATGCGTCTTCGGGGAGGGGGCCGACGACGGCGATGTCTTCGGGGCCGATCGGCGCTTCGCGGATGATGTCGTTCCCGGAGTACCGCAGAGAGTAGTAGGGAAGGCCTGGGTAGTAGCCCGCACGCCCGGACGCCTCGAGTTCCGCCTCGTTGAGCCGGCCATCACCGTCTGCGTCGTGCCGCCAGATCTCCACGACGCGGAGCATCTGTTGGTAACCACGCAAATCGGAGTTGCCCGCGGGTCCGGCTTCGCGTTGTAGATCACGGATGGTGAGGTAGTACGCCGCGTGCACTCGCTCGCGTTCGGTCATCCGAGGCAGGTACTCCTCGGCCCATACAGCCCACTCCGCGACGCGTTCTTCGAACGACGGAGTAGCGATCTTCGGTGCGGCGTCGTACGCCTCCATCAGCCGCTGCATGCCGGCGCCGGCGTCGTCCGGGGCGGCGTACGCCTGCTCGCGGCGATCGGGGATTGCGGACGCTGGCGGTGACGGCACAGCATCGGCCGAGGCTTCCCGCGCGTCTTCCGAGCATCCGTTCAGGGTGACGATGATTACGGTCGCCGCGACCAGGATTCGTGCGTGCTGCATCCGATGCCTCCCCCCCCCGCGTGCGTCGCCAGCTTACCCCATCGCGAGCCTCGAGAGAAGGATCGCCATCAATTGGCACCGCTCGACGAGGCTGGTGAGGTCGATCCACTCGTCGGGCGTGTGCAGGCCGCCGCCGCGGACGCCCAGGGTGTCGATGGTGGGCAGGCCGGCGTCCTGCATGATGTTGCCGTCGCAGACGCCGCCGGTGCTGGCGAAGGGGAGCTCCTGGCCCAGGGCCTCGGCGACGGCGCGGGCCAAGAGGGCGAGCTGTTCGGTCGCGGGGATGAGCGGCTTGGCGGGGCGGTTGAAGCTGGTGAAGACCTCGACGCCGGGGATGGCGTTGGGGTCGGTCGCGAGGGCGGCGAGGGCGGACTCGATCTCGTCGCCGACCGATTTCGTCGGGAAGCGGGCGTTACCCCAGGCGCGGGCGCGGTCGGGCACGGCGTTGGTCGCGACGCCGCCCTCGAGCGGGCCAACGCTGACGATCTTGCCCTGCGCGAGGTCGGGCATCTTGCCGATCTCGACGAGGCAGTGAGCGAGTTTCGTCACGGCGCTGACGCCCTTGTCGAACTCGCGGCCGACATGGGCGCTCCGCCCCCGGCACTCGACCATGAACTGGCCCGAGCCCATGCGTTCGACGGCGAGCGAGCCGTCGGCGAGGGCGGGCTCGATGGCGAGGCCGATGTCGTGGTGCTTCGCCTCGGCGCGGATGGCCCCTTCGGAGTGGTAGGTGCCGGTCTCTTCGTCTGAGTTCAGGAGGAAAGTCCACGCGACATCGACGCCGCAGGCCTCGAGGGCCTCGAGCGCGTGCAGCGTGATGACGAGCCCGCCCTTCATGTCGACACAGCCGGGGCCGATCGCGGTCTTGCCATCGGGGCGGATGTCGAGCTTCAGGAACGGGCCTTTGGGGTCGTGCACCGTGTCGAGGTGACCCGCGATCAGGACCTTCTGTGCTGCCTTGCGATCGGTGCGCCGGCAGACGGCGGTGGGCGGGGGCTCGCCGGTGGTCGATCCGCCGCGGAGCCACGCGGGCTTCGGGTCGCCCGGGATGAGCTCGGTCTTCGCGCCGAGCTTGCCAAGCCGCTCGGTGAAGAGTGCCCGGGTCTCGTCGAGGGCGGCGGTGTTGCCCATGCCGGTCGGCAGGTTCACATGCGTCGTCAGGTCGGACAGCAGCGCGTCGTGGCGCTTGGTGATCTCGTCGGCGAGGCGTTGTTCGATGGCGGAAAGGCTCATGGAGCGAGTGTAGCCGTGCGCACCGCGCGATCGGCGCACGACAAAGCCGGCGGGGGTGTGCGCACCCCGCCGGCCGTCGAGCGCCTGCCGCGCGAGGAGATCAGCGACGGCGACGCGACGACGCCGTGAGACCCACCGCCGCGAAGGCCGCGAAGGCTCCGGGCGTCGGAACGGCGTTGACGCGAGCATCGCCGACATCGACGCCGGCCAGGTTGCTGCTGCTGAGCCCGTTGTCGAAGAGGAACTGGCCGAACTCGGCCGAGACAAGCAGGTCCGCCTCAATCACGAGCCCGCTGTCGGTCGCGCTCAGGAAGCTGGGCGTCGCGACATCGAACAGGATCGCCGCGATGCCGGTCGTGCTCTCAACGAAGAAGCCCGAGCGGTCGCCGCCGACGCGGTTGCCGTCGAAGCCGATGGTGAAGTTGCCGACCTCGACCTGATCGTTGTTAAAGAACACCGAGCCGGTGTGCTCGATCGACCCGCTGAACGAGCCGAGGCCCGCGCTGTAGCTGAAGGTCGTCGGCAGGTTCGACGCCGAGCGGCTGTTGATGCCGAAGGCGACCGAGTCCGGCCCGAGCTCGCCCGGGGCGATGACATCGCTGGAGACGCCGCTCAGGTTCAGGCTCGCGGCGGCCGCGAGCGCGCCCGTGTCGAGCAGCACGCTGGTCTGCCCGCCGACCACATCGATCTGCCCCATCGCGGCGCCGGCAACACCGGCCACGACGAGACCCGTCATCCCACTCTTCATCATGTGAATCCTCCATCTTCCGTGCGCAGGAGATCGCCCCCGACGCGCCACGCACCGGCAAGCGACACATGCGGAGCGCAGACCGCACGCTGGATTACCCCCGCGAGATGTACTGAATGTCGTGTCTTCCGGGTGAGACCCCGAGGCGCGTCACGCAACGCCGACTTCTCTCCGTGCCTTCAACTACGCGCCGCGACAGGCGACGGATGCAGGGTCCGAAGAGGTTTTTGCGAATGCAGACTCAACTCGGGATTCGCCCTCAGAAAACCGCCCACCACGACTCCAGCACGAGTAGGGCAAGCCCCAACGCGAGCCCGATGACGGCGAGGGTCTTCACTCGATTCGCGACCAAATCCTGAGGAAGTTTGGAAAGCGATTGACCTACAACAGCGCCGAGTTTGCGCTGGCGTTCCACGACCGAGCCGTGTCGCCAGTTGAAGCGGCGCGGGTCGCCGCCCGCGACGCGCGTGACATGCGCGAGCGCGCTCGCCATCGCATCGGCCGCGTGTGCCTCGACGACGGATGCCTCCTCGCCGCGGCTCAGGTGCGCGGCGGCGAAGGCGTCGGCCTGCCACTCGAAACGCCGGCTGACCCAGCCGATCGCGAGCAGCGTGGCGCCGAGGGTGGCGAAGGTGGAGATCAGGATCGCGATATCGGCTGAGGGGCCGACGCCGATGCCGAAGGGCTCGAGTGCGACGAGCAGCCACCCCATGGCACCGCCAGCGACGAGCACCGCGGCGATCGTTGCGGCGGCGAGCCAGGGCATGTGGCGACGCCGGAGGTGGCCGACCTCGTGGGCGATGACGGCCTCGAGCTCGTCGTCGGAGAGATGATCGACAAGCCCGTCGGAAAGGGCGAGGTAGCGGAGCGAGGGGGCGATGCCGATCACGGCCGCGTTGACGATCGCCCCGCCGGTGCGCCACAGAACAACCTCGCGGACGGCGACGCCGTGCCGCTTCAGGACGCGGTCGGCGAGCTCGCGGACCCGGCCGTCGCGCAGTGCGGGCGCGTCCCAGACGAAGCGGAGCACGGGCGGGGCGAGCAACAGGACGCCGATCGCGCCGAGGAGCTGCCCCGCGGGGACGGCGGCACCGACGAACTGGGGCGTGCGGGCCCAGTCGGGAAGGGCCGTCCCGAGAGGACCGATCGCCCAGCGGCCCGCGAATTCGACCGACTCGGAGACGAAGAGGATCAGCAGCAGCGGGATGAGCAGCGTCCCGATCTGAAAGCGGGTGTTGCCAAAGACATACCGGCGGAGCGTGGGCGGGGGGTAGACCGGGCCGCCGCGGTCGAGCTCGCGGAAGATCGCGGCCTCGCGGAGGCGGAGCTCGATCGGATGCCACGCGGCGAGCGAGAGCACGAGCGCGCCAAGGCACGGGGCGGAGGCGACGAGCTCATCGATCAACGGCCAGTCCCCCACCACCGATCGCACAACGCCGACCCAGCCGAGGCCCATGACGGCGGCCGTGTGGATCGCGATCGCGGCAAAGCGGCTGAAGCTCACCCAGCGGCGGGCGGCGAGGACGGCGCGGGCGTCGCCGGTGCGATCGAGACGCTTCGCCAGGCGTAGCACACGCCACCACGCGAGCAGCACCGCGGCGAACGGCGTAACGACCGCGAACAGCGCGAGCTGCCAAGCCGTGAGCCACGCGGGCAGCCCACCGGTCCCCCCCACCGCGTCGTGCAGCCGGACGAGGACGACCGCGGCGAGCGCGCCGATCGTGATCATCCGGCGGGGTCCCGCTCGGCGGGGGCGATCTCAATGGTGCCAAGGTCGATGACGACGCCGTTGGGCTGGTAGTAGTCGGCGTTGAGCTGGCCCTCGCCGATGTAGGTGAAGACGAGCGAGGTCCGCCCGCTGGTGCGTGCGTTGACGAGGTCGCCCTGGCTCGGGCCTGCGAAGGCGTCGTTGTTCACCGTCTGCGTGTGCATGTGATAGTGGGCGAGCGAACGGTCGCTCTGGCGGATCATGTCGAAGCTGGCGATGAAGCGTCGGTCGTCGATGCGGTCGCGCGTGCGCGGGGGATAGAGCACGGCCCGGAAGCCGCCACCGTCGATCGATCGCCCGACCAGCCCGGGAGAGCCGGGCGGGACGGTGTCGATGGCCTCGACGATGCCGCCGTACTCGGTGCCGGTGTCGCCGCGGTCGAGCTCGGCGTGCCTCAGGAGGTCCGGGGCGACGGCGGGGTCGCGCAGCGCTTCATCGACGACGAGGACCGCGAGCAGGTCGGCCCAACGCAGGTCATCCGCCCAGTCGTCGAGCCGCTCGCGGCTGCGGCTGCGGTCGCCCGAGCCCATGTCGGCGGTGCGGAACTCGAACGAACGGGTCGCGAGGCGCGAACGCAGCTCGGCCAGCAGGTCCTCACGCGAAGCCGCGAGCCAGTCGGAACGCTCGCGGGACGCCCAGCGGACGGGCTCGATGTGCCGCAACGCAAGACCGAGCCGCTTCTGCAGCGGGACCGAGGCGACGGCGGCGCGGGCCTGATCCCACCACGCGGCAGAAGTACGGGCCTCCTGGGCGTCGACGCCCTCGCCGCAGAGTCGCACGAGCCAGCTCAACTCGGCCGCGGTGTCGGGCACCACGCCCAGCTCGCGCACGCCCTTGCGCAGGCAGGCGAGGGCCCGGCCGACATCGTCGGGGTAGTCGCGGGCGGGCTCGGCGGAGAGCAGAGCCGCCCTGACCGAGGCGTCGCGGTCGAGCCGGCCCAGAAGCTCCCAGACCTCGCCGCGGACCGACTCGCGCCAGCGGTCGGCGTCGTCGACGGCGGGCACCTCGGGGTGCACGAACACCTCGAACACGGTCGCTTCGAGCGATCGCTCGGGGTGCAGGGCGAGGATCGCGGCCGCCTCGACGCGGCGATTGGGGTTGCCGTTGTCGTCGGGCACGGCCAGCCGGCGGACGAGCGCGGTGGTCGCATCGGTCCAGCCGCGCTGGGCGGCGGCCCTCGCCAATTCCGCGACGATCGCCCGGTCGGGCTCCGTCGGCAGACGCAGGCGTGTGAAGGAGCGGATGGACTCCGGGTCGGCGTTGGCCCCGGCCGTGACCAAGAGCTGGACGGCCTTACGACGGAGGGCGTCGGGCGTGCCGGTCGACCAGGCGAGCGTCTTCAGCGTCTCCCACACATCGCCGGGCCGGATGACCCCCTCGGCCGCGGCCGTGACCGCCTGATCGGCGGCGGCGACGCGGTCGGCCACGAATTGATCGGGATCGCGGAGGCGGGCCAGACTCGTCCCGGGATCGGGGGGTGGCGGCGGCGACGAGGCACACCCCGTCACGAGGATCAGCACCGACGCGAGCAACAGGGGAGCGACCGCGGGCCGGCCTTGCAATGGAAAGAGGGTCATCGTTCGATGCTATCGGGGTCCGGCCCGGGAAGGCGTTACCCGGACGCTGCTGGAACGGGGTTCAGAATCGCTCTAAACTCCCGTGAACGGAGGATCTGGATGGGCGACACGCCGGCGACGACGACGCACGAAGACCTGAACGCCCGCGTGGCACGGGTGATCGAGCTCATGCGCCCCGCCATCCAAGCCGACGGCGGCGACCTCGAGTTCCTCGAGGTGACCGACGCCGGGATCGCCCGCGTCCGCCTTCACGGGGCGTGCGTCGGGTGCCCGTCCAGCTCGCTCACCCTGAAGGTGGGGATCGAGCGGAACCTGACCCAGCATGTGCCGGAGATCAGCGGAGTGGAAGCTCTGGAATAGGGCCTCCCCCGGGTCTGTTTTTATCGGTCTTGGCCTCGCAAACCGATCCTTTCGGGCTCTCGGATTTCTTGCACCCCGTCGCCGCCCGGCGCGGTACAGTGCTGACCGAGGGTCGCGGCACGGAGTCGCCGCGAGAGGAGTTTGTGCATGCTTGTCATCACGCGTCGCGAGGGCGAGGAAGTCGTCATCGGTGACCCGGCCAACCCCATCGGCGTCGTCCGCATCGCCGCGATCAAGGGCGAACGCGTCCGCGTCGCCTTCGACTTCCCGCGCGATGTGCAGATCCATCGCCGCGAAGTCGCCGACCAGATCGTGGGCGATGAGGAAGACCAGGGCAGCCCGGTCATCGGCACGATCAAGCCGGCCGTGTCCGCGCAGTAACCCGTCACCGCCCAACCGAAAAACAAAGCGGCCGACCGGATCTCCGGTCGGCCGTATCGCTTTTTGCACCGCGTGTTGCTGAGGGCTTACTCGGGCTTGCCGCCGGAGAAGTCGTAGACCCAGCGGTCGCCGGCCCGCTCGAACTCGAGCACTTCGCCGCTGTTGAAGAACAGGCTGATCTCACGCTCCGCGGCCTCGGGGCTGTCCGAACCGTGAATGAGGTTGAACGAGTTCGACACGCCGTAGTCGCCGCGAATGGTGCCGGCGGCGGCCTTCGAGCCGAAGGTCGCCCCCATCATCGACCGCGCGATAGCGATCGCGCCGATGCCGCGGATGGCCATGACGCACACGGGGCTCGAGGTCATGAACCCGACGAGCCCGTCATAGAACGGCTTGCCCTGGTGGTCCTTGTAGTGCGTTGCCGCGAGATCGCGGGTGATCTGCATCATCTTCATGCCGACGATCTGCAGGCCCTTGTTCTCGAAGCGGCTGATGATCTGGCCCATGAGCCCGCGCTGCACGGCGTCGGGCTTGAGGATGATGAGGGTGGTCTCCATGCGCGGTCTCCTTCTCGGGTTCCTGTCTCGGGTTCCTCTGATCCGGGCACGCCAACTGGGGCGGCCCCGGGGGTCGCAACGATAGGCGGCGAACCCCGCAAAACAAGAACGGCCCCGGCGTGCGAGCCGGGGCCGTCGGCAGAGCAAAGTATGAGTCGGCCGAAGCCGAGCCCGCAGGCTCAGCGGCGACGACGGGCCGCGGCCAGGCCGCCGAGGCCGAGAACGGCCACCGCGCCCGGGGCCGGGATGACGGTCTGGTTCACGCCGCCGAAGTTGTACGCGGTCGGGTCGGAATCGAAGAGGCCGTTGTCGAGGATGTTGCCGTTGACATCGTAAACGATGCCGTTGAAGTCCACCGAGTACCACGCGTTGGTGATGCCGTCACGGAAGGTCCGGATGGGCTCCGAGCCAACGAACGCGAAGTCGGTGCCGCCGATGAAGGGGATGATGCTGTTGGCAGCATCGGTATCGATGTCCGGGATGTTGATCGCGTCGTAGATCGTGCCGAACTGCGCGGCGAAGTTCACCGGGTCGAAGCCCTGGCCCAGGGAGCCGGTGCCGCCCGACGCGAGCACGAGCGAGAAGCTCGGGTTCTCGAGGTCATCGATCATGACATTCAGGATGCCGTTCGAGTCGAACACGCCGCTGATCTGCGAGATGCGGTCGATCGTCTGGCCGGGGGAGAAGTCGGTGTCGAGCGAGTACAGCACGCCGTTGAACGACTCGCCGGCGTTGCCCTTGATCTCGAAGTTGACGACCGCCGGGTCGGCGCCCGAGGGGTTCGGCTCGAACTCGTTGATGAGCTGGGCGTTGGCGCCAGCGGCGAGGCCGGCAACGAGGATGATCGCGGTCTTCATGGGTGTCTCTCCGTTTCTGTGCTGTGCTCGGGCCCACGCGTCTCGACGCGGGCACCCCTCTCCGCGCGGAACCGACAACGGCCCACGCGTACTCACCGTGCTGTGACTGTGGAGGGGACTCTCTCTCCGCCTCCCGTCGCCTCAATACTACCGATCCCCGATCGAGGTGCCACCCCCGTTGCCCCCCGGACGGCCCGGTTCACACAATCTTTGCGCGAGCCGCACTTGCGATTCTTTGAAACGCAACTTGCCCAAAGCCCCACGCGCCGCGGATCCTCCCACTACAGGGCGGATCCTTCACCGCATTGACACCTAGGTCCGCCCGGTTTCCGACCCGCCGCCCCGTCCATGCCCGGCGACCGGGTATCCTCCCGCATCCGGTATTCGTTCCCATTGCCCCCACAACGGAGTGTGGATGGCCCGCAAGACCGCCCGAACCGCCGCCAACGCCGAGACCATGGCCGCCAAGCAGCGCGAGATCTCCGTCTCGGAGTTTTTCGCCAAGAACCGGCACCTGCTCGGCTTCGACAACCCCCGCAAGGCCCTGCTCACCACCGTCAAGGAGGCCGTGGACAACGCCCTCGACGCCTGCGAGGAGGCCAGCATCCTCCCGGACATCGAAGTCCGGATCGACGAGATCACGCCACCGCCCAGCCCCAGCAAGTCGGGCCGCTACCGCGTCACCATCACCGACAACGGCCCCGGCATCGTCCGCCGCCAGGTCGAGAACATCTTCGGCAAGCTCCTCTACGGCTCGAAATTCCACCGCCTGAAGATGAGCCGCGGCCAGCAGGGCATCGGCATCTCCGCCGCCGGCATGTACGGGCTGATGACCACCGGCAAGCCCATGGTCATCGTCACCAAGCCGAAGAAGGGCAAGCCCGCTCACCACATCGAGCTGGCGATGGACACCACCAAGAACAAGCCCGAGGTCACCGTCGACCGCGAGACCGAGGAGCACTTCGAGACCTCCACCGGCACCGGCACCTCCGTCGCCATCGAGCTCGAGGCCCGCTATGTCCGCGGCAAGACCAGCGTCGAGGCCTACCTCGAGCAGACCGCGATCGCCAACCCGCACGCCAGGATCGTCTTCATCCCGCCCGACAAGGCTAGCGAGGCCCCCACCCTCGACGAAGCCGAGGCCGCCCGCGAGCAGGGCCTCGCCGGGAAGGTCACCGGCAAGACGACCGCCGAGGACATCGCGCGGACGACCGAGCACGCCGACAAGATTGTCTATCCCCGGGGCGTCGAGGAACTGCCGCCCGAGACGACCGAGATCAAGCCCCACCCCTACGGCGTCGAGCTCGGCACCTTCCTCCAGAAGCTGAAGATGACCGACGAGAAGCAGCTCGCCGGCTTCTTCAAGAACGAGTTCTGCCGCGTGCCGCCGGCCGTGGTCAACGAGATCACCAGCAAGGCCAGCAGCAAGTCCAAGAGCGTCACCGGGCAGAGCTGGATCAAGAATGTCGACCACGACACCGCCGAGAAGCTCTTCAAGGCCCTGCAGGACGCCAAGCTCCGCAGCCCCCCCACCGACTGCCTCGCCCCCATCGGCGTCCGCACCATGCTCGCGGGCCTCCTCAAGGGCGTGAAGGCCGAGTTCTACACCGCCAGCACCCGCGCCCCCGCCGTCTACCGGGGCAACCCCTTCCAGATCGAGGCCGCCATCGCCTTCGGGGGCGATCTCGCGGGCGACGAGCCGGCGCGCGTCATCCGCTTCGCCAACCGCGTGCCGCTGCTCTACCAGCAGTCCGCGTGCTGCTCGTTCAAGAGCTGCGTCGAGGCGAGCTGGCGCAACTACGGGCTGAGCCAGCCACGCGGCTCGCTCCCCGTCGGCCCCCTCGTCGTCATGATCCACATGGCGAGCGTCTGGGTCCCCTTCACCAGCGAGTCCAAGGAAGCCATCGCCGACTACGACGAGATCCGCAAGGAGATGAAGCTCGCCCT
>CAZTQV010000011.1:0-133769 GCA_964615815.1 uncultured Phycisphaeraceae bacterium
AGCTTGTGGATCTCGGCGACGCACTTGTCGATGTCGTGCGTGTAGCCGGCGGTCATCGTCTGGACCGTGACCGGCGCGGGGGCGGTCAGGACGCCGTCGGGGCCCCTGGCCTGGCCCTTGCCCAGGGGGTGGTCCTCGGGCAGACCCCCGCCCACGAAGACCCGCCCGGTCCGGTCATCGCCCACACAGATCGGCCTGCTGACGCGTCGCTGCTGCATGGCGGAGGGTACGCCCCTTCGGGCGGGGCGGGTTCGGGAAGGAGGGGCGAAGGCGGGGCTACTCGTCGCCCGGGGAGGGGGCTTCGGTCGGGAGGGTCGCCCCTGCCAGCTCCGCGACCGCGCCCACGATCCCGCGGACGGTGCCGATGTACCGCTCGCGGTCGAGGGTGTCGATGGTGTCCGTCGGCTGGTGGTAGTGGGGGTTCCGGAAGTTGGCGGTGTCGGTGATCATCACCGCGGGCACGCCGATGCCCCAGAAGGGCGCGTGGTCGCTCCGCCCGAGGTCCGGGAGCGGGGCGGGCATGGTCAAGGCGAAGACGGGCGTGGAGCCGTGGGTGGTCATCGCGTTGACCAGCGGGCTGACGAACGACCCGTGCTTGGCGAGGCCCACGACCGCGATCATGTCGCCGACGGTCGGGGGCTCGAAGATCCCGGGGATCGCGGGGATGGGCGACTTCTGGCTGCCCTCCTCGTCGGAGTAGTAGCCCAGCATCTCGAGGCTCATCATGCCGACGATCGTCTTCTCGCCCGACGCGATCTCGGGCTGGGCCGTCTCCCGCGCGTGCGTGCGGGCCCCGATCAGCCCGACCTCTTCGGCCGTAAAGAGGATCATCCGCACCGTCCGCTCGCGCTCGAAGCCCGCGAGCACGCGGGCGACCTCGAGCGCCGCGGCCGTCCCGGTGCCGTTGTCGTCGGCGCCGGGCGTGCCCGCAACGGCGTCGTAGTGCGCCCCGACGATCACGATCTCGTTCGGCGAAACCGAGCCCGGCAGGTCCACCCACCAGTTGCGGCCCGTCCACGGTCCCTCGGCCGACCGGCTCACCGGCGTCCACTCGACCGGCTCCGATTCGACCTCCGCCCCCACACGCCGCGCGACCTCGCCGAGGGCTTGCTCGATCATCCGCTCGGTCGCCGCGAGACCCTCGGTGTCCTTCTCCGAGCCCTCCACCGACGCCCGCACGGAACGCTCGTGCGGCAGCGCTTCGAGCGTCCGCATCACGCGATCGGCATCGACCGCCGCCGCCGCCTCGGCCGCCGCCGGATCGCCCGCGGTGATGGAACAGGCAACGGCGATGGTGAGAGCGAGCATGCGCGGTCCTTCCAGCGGGCGGTTTCGTTGTCGCGTAGCCGACACCGGCCTCGTCGATGACCCCGCCCAGCCTACCGCCGGGGCGTGTTCGCGAAGCGACATTTCCGAAGCCCGTACCACGCGAAGGTCTCGAAGGAGAGAAACCCCAGCACCGCGCCCCCGAAGGCGATCACGGTAAACACGACCGGCGCGTTGACCCACACACCCAGCACCTCGAACGACCAGCGCCGGTCCCACGCCGCGAACGCCCCGGCCGAGCCCGACCCCGCGAACAGCGCCGCGACGACCCAGCCGACGCCCCCGTGCGACACGATCGCGAGCGCGAGCCTCGGCCCGAATCGCCACCCGCGCTGCCACGCGAGGATCCGCAGCCCCCGCGCCTCCATATGACTCAGCGCGACCACCGCACCCCCCGCGAGCGCCCCGAACGCGATCACCAGCACCGCGATGGCCACGCGGTCGCCGAACGGCTGCGGGATCGAGGGCGGCCAGGCGTTCGTCCGCCCCCGCACGAAATCGGGCGCGAGCGCGATCGCCCAGGGCAGCATCACCAGCCCCGCCACCACCCACGCGTGCACCCGCATCAGCCCCGAGGCCCCCAGCCCGGGGTCGAGCTCGCGCAGCACCCGCCCGGGCGAGCGGACCGATGCCCAAAGGGTCGCCAAATAGGAGCCCGTGCCGGCCCGCCGCTGCCAAGGGGTCCCGATCCGGAGGCCCGGGTCGCTTTCCGCGACGCCCCTCCCGCACTCCGGGCACGCCGCCTCGGCCGGCAGCCCCTCGATTTCGTACCCGCACCGTTCGCACAGGAGGACCGCCCCCGGGTCCCGCGGAGAGGTTTCGGCGCTGATCTCGGCTGGCGAACCCATCCCGGTCACGGGGCGAAGATACGCTGTTCCACTGGAAACGGTCTCATCCATCCCGCCCCGGGAACCGATAATGCCCGCCGTGATCTCCATACGAGCCATCACCCCCAATGACGACCTCTACCCGCAGGAGTGCGCCCTGCGCGAGCGCGTGCTGCTCGGGCCGGTGGGCTACGACTTCGACCGCTTCGTGAAGGACTACCCCTTCGAGGAGCGCTTCGAGCACTTCGTCGCCGTCACCGATCACCCCGCCAGCGGGCCCACCGTCCTCGCCTGCGCCCTGCTCCTGCCGGGCTACCCCGACGCCGAGACCGGCAAGGTCATGCAGGTCGCCGTCAACCGCCAGCGCCAGGGCGAGGGCATCGGCCGCCGGCTCATGACCACCCTCGAGGCCCGGGCCTTCGGCGAATTGGGCCTGAAGTCGCTCTTCTGCCACGCCCAGATGACCGCCGTCCCCTTCTACGAGAAACTCGGCTGGCAGCCCGAGGGCGAGGTCTTCCAGGAGGCCGGCATCGACCACCGCAAGATGGTCCTCCGCGGGGCCGACCTCGCCGCCGAGAGCCAAGCCGGCGGCGTCCCCAACACCGCCCACCCCCACGGCGTCTAAGGCCCCCCACCCGCCCCACCCCCCTGATCGCGTCCTGATCGGGTCTCCCGCCCGCCAAGGCCACCAGATCTCGGAATCACTGTCTCTGTCAGCCTTTGCGCTGGCCCCGGACCCCTCTGTCGCGAATACTTCTTCTGCTATGGAGACGACCGGGGCCAACCTGAGCGACCACGCCCATTCGCATGACCACGCGGCCGATCTCCGCACGGTCTTCCGCGAGCACGGCCTCCGCTGCACCCGTCAGCGCGAACTCGTCTACGAAGCCCTCGCCGCGACCGACGCCCACCCGACCGCCGACGAGCTCTACCTCGCCGTCCGCTCCTCCGAGCCCGGGCTCAGCCTCGCGACCGTCTACAACACGCTCGAAGCGTTCACCGTCGCCGGCCTGTGCCGACGCATCCCGAGCCCCACCGGCGGCGGCGCCTGCCGCTACGACGCCGATGTCGCCCAGCACGCCCATGTCGTCATGCCCGACGGCCGCGTGCTCGATGTCCCCCATGATCTGGGCCAGGCCATGCTCGACGGCCTCTCGCACGAGCTGGTCGAAGAGCTCGAGGCCCGCCTCGGCGTGAAGATCGCCGACATCCGCCTCTCCCTCCACGCCGCCGACCCCAAGGCCGCCGCCGACGCTCACTGAACCTCACCCAACGCCTGGGCACCCCCAATCGGGTGCCCGGGCGATGTCGTGCGTCCCCAAGGTTTTCACCGCCTCCCGGCCACCTTCGGTTGGGCGGGCGTCGCGAAGACCCGATAGCCCTTTCAAGGGCACCACGGGTGCGCCTCGATACGGGAGGGTTCGCCATGCAGCACATCGACCGCCGCCGCCATCCGCGCTTCGCCCTGAACCCCGCCTACACCGAGGCCATGGTCCGCCTCCAGTCCGAGGACCACTTCACCCGCACCGGGCATGTCCACGACATCTCCGAGGGCGGCGTCCGCTTCGAGGTGGACATCCCGATCGAGCCCGGCACCCCGATCGCCCTGCAGATCCCCCTGCCCCAGACCCCGCGGGCCTACGAGGACCACGACGGCCCGGGCCGGGCGATCTTCGTCCTAGGCAATGTCGTCTGGTGCAACGCCGACGAGCCCGGACCGGCTTCCGCCGCCGTCGCCATCACCCGCTTCGCCCGCGACACCGACCGCGACCGCCTGATGAACCGCCTCATCCGCGGCGCCGCCACCCGCGTCGCCTGAGGGCCCGGCTCAATCAGAGCCGCGTTCGTGAGAACGCGGTGATCCTCCGCGTGGCCCGCACCCGCCCGCGATCTCACGATCGCGGCTCTGACCGCGCTTCGGACGCGGTGTTCGGTGCCACCCCACCTACCATCCGCCCATGTTCGTCGACCAGGCAGTTATCGAGGTCCGCGCCGGCAACGGCGGGGACGGGTGCGTCTCGCTCTACCGCGAGAAGGGACGCCCCAAGGGCGGGCCCGACGGCGGCGACGGCGGCCGCGGCGGCGATGTCTACTTCTACGCCGACCCGGGCCTCAACACCCTCTACGACTTCCGCGGAACCCGCCACTGGCACGCCACCAACGGCGAGCCGGGCCGGGGCAAGCAGCAGCACGGCGCCGACGGCAAGGACAAGTCGATCAAGGTCCCCCCCGGCACCCTCATCTACGACGACGACACCGACGAGCTCCTCGCCGACCTCGGCCCCGACGAGCGGGCCCTGATCTGCAAGGGCGGCAAGGGCGGCTTCGGCAACGAGCACTTCAAGCACTCGACCAACCAGACGCCCCGCATCGCCACCCCGGGCGAGCCGGGCGAGCACCGCACCCTCCGCCTCGAGCTCAAGCTCATCGCCGACGCCGGCCTCGTCGGCAAGCCCAACGCCGGCAAGAGCACGCTGCTCAAGAGCCTGACCCGGGCCGAGCCCAAGATCGGCTCCTACCCCTTCACCACGCTCAGCCCGCAGCTCGGGATCGCCGAGCTCGACGCCGCCCGCCGGCTCGTCCTCGCCGACATCCCGGGGCTGATCGAAGGCGCGGCCGAGGGCGCGGGCCTGGGCCACGAGTTCCTCCGCCATGTCGAGCGCACGCGACTCTTGGTACATGTCCTCGACATCGCCCCGCCCGACGGCTCGTCCCCCGCGGGCAACTACCGGGCCATCCGGGCCGAGCTCGCCAGCTACTCCTCCGTCCTCGCCGAGAAGAAGGAACTGATCGTGCTGAACAAGCTCGACCTGATCCCCGAGGCCGACCGCGAGCAGCTCATCAAGGACCTCCGCGTCGAGCTCCAGCTCGGGGCCGACATCGAGGTGTTGGGCATCTCGGGCGCGACTGGCTTCGGCCTGAACGCCCTGCTCGAGTCGCTCTGGACGAGGCTCGACAAGAAGGCCCTTGAGCAGAAGGAGACGGGCTGGGGACGCTAAGCACCGCGACGCCCCGCGATGTGCAGTGCCAATCAGAGCCGCGATCGTGAGATCGCGGTCTTGCACCCGAATCGCTCGCCCGCCCTTCGCCGTCCGCAGCTCGACCGCGTTCTCACGAACGCGGCTCTGACGACTGCGTCCGCTCCACCAGCGCCAACCACTCCGCGTTCCCCGTCCCCTTCTTCCCCTTCCCCCGCGCCCCGCCGCGCACCGGGCTCTTGACCATCCCGAGCACCCGAACGCCCATCGCCGGCAGTTCGCCCGCCACGCGCTCCGTCCACGCCTCGGCGTCCTCGTCGGACATCACGCCCCGGGCCGATTTGTCGCGGTCGCTCCGCTCGTAGTGGGGCTTCACCAGCGTGATGACCTTGCCGCCCGCGTTCACCCACCGCAGGGCCGCGGGGATCGCCAGCCGTTGCGGCGTCCAGCCGAGATCGATCACGACCAGGTCGACGCCGCCGTGCTCAAAGACTTCGGCCGGCGGCTCCGCGTGCACCGCGTTGGTCCGCTCCAGCACCGTCACGCGCTCGTCTGTCCGCAGCTTCCACGCGAGCTCGCCGTAGGCGGTATCGACCGCGAACACCCTGGCCGCACCGCGTTGCACGAGGCAATCGGTAAACCCGCCCGTGCTGCAGCCGAGGTCGGCGCACCACAGGCCCGTGGGATCGATCCTGAACTCATCGAGAGCGTGCGCGAGCTTCAGCCCGCCGCGGCTGACGAACGAGGGCTCGTCCGCTGGCGCTGGCTCACCGGCCGACACGAGCTCAGCCCGTGACGCCGGCCGTCGCGCGCGACCGCACCGCCCGCTCCACCGGCATCGGCGCGACGGAGACGCCGCCCGAATCGGTCTTCGGGGCCGAGAGCTTGCCCACCGGCACGCCGACGACCGCGATCCCGAGCCGGTCGGCCAGCTCGAGCATCTCGGCCCGGTCGACCATGATCACATCGCCCGCCGCGAGCGCGAGGCAGCGCCCGCCGGCGAGGTGCATGTTCTGGATCGTCTGCACGCCGACGGTCGGCACATCGCTGCGCCGGTCGTGCCCGGCCCGGCTGCCCTTGCACAGGGTCCACCCGCCGCACTTGCACAGCCCGCCGGTCCGCTCGATCATCCGGTCGGTGCCCTCGACGGCCTCGACGCTCAGCACATCGCGCTCACGCACCGTCAGCGCCTGCCCGATGTCGAGCCGCAGGAGCTCACCAAGCAGCGGCCACACGAACTCGATGTCGGCCATCTGGTCCCGCGTCGGCTGCGTCTCGGTCATCACGCCGGCCGCGGCGAGCTGGTTGGGGATCGGCGCGGTCGAGTCGATCAGGCTGACGCCGTCCTTATCCAGCTCCTCGGCGATCGCCGCGAGCACCGCGTGGCTGCGGCGGTCGTGGCGGAGACGCCGGTACCACGCCATCAGCGTGCGGAGGTCCGGGATGTTGCGGAACAGCCGCCACGGGTCGTGCATGATCGTCGACTTGTCGACGCGCCCGACCATGATCGCGTGCTTGACGCCCCGGCGGCGCAGGCTGGTCGCCCAGCTGCCGACGCGCAGGAGCGGCGCTTCCTCGAAGCTGTCGCACAGCGCGGGCAGGTCCGCGTCGAACTGCCGGCTCAGGCCCACCCCGTGCACCGGGTGACCACGCTCGCGCAGGCTCCGGGCGATCAGGATCGGCAGGCGGCCGCCGCCCGCGATCAGGCCGATCGGTGTGGGCGGTGCGGGCGGGTCTGCCAGAATCGTCAGTGCGCCGGTCATGCAATCCCCCGTGGTCCGACCCCGATCCCAACCCCGACTCCACGCCCGGGCCGCCGTCCATAGCGGGCCGAGAGCAGCACCGCCCGCCGCCCGACGGCGACCGGTGCCAGAGCCGCAAGTGTAGTCGCCCCAACCATCAACGGGTCCCCAAAGCGTGGGCGGTCACCGCCCCGGCCCCCAATGGCCGGGCGTTTCGAGCGGTCGCTCCCGAAGCGACAGAAGCCGGGCGGCGCACACGCGCCGCGGACTCCAAGACCTTCTTATCCCATATCTGGTGTTCATACAAGTCCCACCCGCAAGATCGGCGATCGGTGGACAACCGCGCCACGCCCCGCCGCCCTTGAGCCGCCGGCCGGCCCCGGCCGATAGATCGACCGATGTCGCGTGCCGCTGGAACACCATCGCCCCAAGGACCGGGGATCCCCCCGGCTGTCCGCCCTTGGCTCGGGCTCCGCTACCTCTGCGCGGGGGTCTACACGCGGGTCTACCGCAAGCCGGAGGACACCGCGTACAACGCCCGCTGCCCCCGCTGCGGGGAGTTGATCCGCATCGCCGTCGCCCCCGGCGGGCGCAACGAGCGGATGTTCGAGGTCGACTGCGGCCTGCGCCTCTCCCGCTGAGCCTCCGGCCGGTGCGGATCGGGGGTAGAGTCCCGCGATGAGCACCGCTGCGGGCGCCGGGGGCGCCGGATACGAGATTGGTCGGGCCGGGCACCAGTGCGCGGCGACGGGTCGTGAGCTGGCGCCTGGCGAGCCGATCGTGGCGGTCTTGGTGGAGGACACCGAGGCCGAGCGGATGGTGCGGCAGGACTTCGACGCGGAGGCGTGGGACGGCGGGGCGCGGCCGGGGGAGGGGGTGCCGGTCTACGGGTTCTGGCGGACGCGGGTGCCGGAGCCGAACGCGAAGAAGGGGCATGTGATCGACGCCGAGGGGCTGGTCGACCTGTTCGAGCAGCTCGAAGAGTCCGAAGTCGAGGAGCGGCGGACACTTCGGTACCTGATCGCGCTGGTGCTGATCCGTCGGCGGGAGCTGGTGTACGAGGGTGTGGACCGGTCTGAGGAGCGCCCCGCGCTCCTGGTTCGCCACAAGGGCGAGGCGGGGCGGGAGGGCGATCCGATGCGGGTGCCGGAGCCGGTTCTGGACGAGGCCGGGCTTCGGGCGACGCTCGAGGCGTTCGGTCGGGCGGTGAAGCTGGACACGGACGATTTGTGATGCCGCGAGGGAACAGAGCCCGGTGGAGTTGTGCGCACGCGTGCGTGCTGTGTGCGCTCATTCTGAGCGGGTGTGCGCACGATCAACCGGTGAACCCGGAGGAACCCCCGTCGGAGTTCATCCCCGAACTCGACGCCCAGGAAGCCATCACGGCGTGGAATTCACGCGTCGAAAGACTCGAGCGGTTGTGGGCGCGGGTGACGGTGGTGGTGAACACGGTGGACGCGGCGGGCGAGGCGGTGACGGAGCAGGCGGAGGGGCATCTGCAGATCGAGCGGCCGCGGGGGGTGGCGCTGAGCCTTGGGAAGCTGGGGGAGACCTACCTGTACCTCGGGTCGAACGACGAGCGGTACTGGTGGATCGATGTGGTGGACCGGGAGAACCGGGCGGCGGTGACGGGGCGGCACGCGGCGGTGACGATGGAGAAGGCGGCGCGGCTTGGGGTGCCGGTGCATCCGCTGGAGTTGGTTGAGGTGCTGGGGCTGACGCCGATCGGGGATGGGGCGGTGGTCGACGGCGCGACGGTGACGACGCCGACGGCGACGGGGGGGCGGGTGGTGCGTCTTGTTGATCCTGAGACTTTTGAGCCGGTGCGGATTGATGTTCTTGATGCGGCTGGGGAGTTGGTGTTGTCGGCGTCGCACGAGGCGTATCAGCTCGCGAGCGTGCGGGATGACACGCGGGTTCGGCCGCGGGTGCCGGGGCGGGTGATCGTTGACGCGCCGACCGTGCCGGCGACGGTGCGGCTGGCGTTGTATGACCCGGAGAACCGGGACATCCGGGAGATCGCGTTTGACTTCGACCGGCTTTTGAAGGCGTTTCGGGTGGAGACGGTGTACGACCTCGATGCGACGGCGGCGGTGGGTGGTGTGGGTGGGGCGGGTGGGGCGGGGGTTCGGCCGTGATGCGTTGGGTGGTGGCGCTGGCGGTTGTTTGCTGGTGTGTGGCGTGCGGGTGGGGGCAGGGTGTGTCGGGGGGCGTTTCGGGGACGCTCGGGGCTCGGGGGGCTGTTGGCGTGGGCTCGGGCGGTGTGGTCGAGGTGTCGCACGCCTGGGTGGTGCTGGAGCGGCCGGCGGCGGTGGTGGGGGAGGGCGACGAGGGTGATGGGGTGCCGAGGGGGGTGCTGGCGCATCTGCCGCCCCGGGCGGTGCCCGGGGAGGACGGGGTGGAGCCGGGGGCGGACGCGGGGTCGGCGCGGCGGGCGCGGAACCTGACGCGGATGCCGGAGGCGGTGGCGGCGAGCGGTGAGCGGGTGGTCGTCGTGTTTGCGGCGGAGGGTGAGGGGCGGCCCCGGCGGGTGCTGGGGCTACGGGCGGTACCGACGCCGTTGGCGGACATCTGGGCGTTTGATCCGGCGGAGCGGCTGGATGCGTACATGCCGCTGGAGGCGGGCGGCGAGCTGCGGGGTGTTGGGTTTGTTGGTGAGCGGCTGGTGGCGCTTGTGGATGGTGCGTTGTGGGCGCTCGATGGGGCGGGGCTGACGGCGGCATGGGGTGAGGCGGGGGTGGAGGTTCCTGCCGGAGCGCGGCTGTACAGCGATGGTGGGCAAGTGGTGGTGGCGTGGGAAGCGGGCGGCGAAGTTCGGGCGGCGCGGCTTGAAGTTGGTGATGAGGGGTTTGCGCTTGGTGAAGCGTCGGTGTTGTCGGGTGGGGAGGCGCGGGGGTTGCCGGATTTGATGGCGGGCGGGGACCTGGTGTGGGCGCGGGTGCAGGACGGGCGGCTTTTCGTGTGGTCGTGGCGGGTCGGATCGGGCGCGGCGCGGGCGGTGGGGTCGTATGCGCCGCCTGGCGCGGACCTGGTGGCGACGGCGGCGGGGGAGCGGGGGACGCGGCTTGCTGTTGTGGGGCGGCGGGTGGTTGAGGGGGATGAGGGCGGGGGCGGGTTTGATCTGCTCGAGGTGTCGCTTGTGTCGGGCGAGGTGTTGCACGAGGGGCCGGTGCGGCGAGCGCTGCCGGTGTCGGCGCAGGAGTTCCGGATTCTCGCGGCGGTGCTCGTGGCGTTGACGGCGGCGACCTTGCTGATCGCGATACGGCCGGCGGCGGACCCGGGTGTGTGTGTGTTGCCGGAGGGGTGGAGTCTGGCGAGCCCTTCGACGCGGGCGGCGGCGTGGTCGGTGGATCTGCTGTTGGTGTGGTGGGGTGTGGGGTGGGCGCTCGGGCGGGGGCCTTTGGACTTTCTGGGTGTCGAGATGCTTTTGAACCCGGAGGCGGGGTGGTTGTCGGTGCCTTTGGTCTTGGTGACGGGGGCGTTGTTGTCGACGGCGTGTGAGGCGGTGTTTGGGCGGACGCCCGGGAAGGCGCTCTTTGGGTGTCGGGTGGTGCGGTGTGTGGAGGGGGAGGGGGTCGGGACGCTGCGGCCGCCTTCGGTGGGGCGGTTGTTGTTGCGGAACTTGGTGAAGTGGATGTTGCCGCCTTTGCCGGCGCTGGCGGTGATCGATGGGAGTGGGGGGCGGCACCGAGGGGATGGGCTTGCGCGGGCGGCGGTGGTGACACGCGTGGAGGGAGCGTGATTTTCGCGATCGCGAGGATCAGGGGTGGGGTTGTGGGTGTTGTTTGTGGATCGGCCCGACGCGCCGCTTCGCGGCGGGTCGGGGCACCGGGCTCTTGATGAACGAAGCACTCGATCGTGGAAAAACCGCTTTGCGGTGTTTCCACGGCACCCGGCGTTCGCGTGGGTTCGCACTGACCTGCAGAGCCAGGTCAGTGGCACCGGGGGTTGTCGGGCGATTGGGGTGGTTTGAGGCTTGGAGGGGTGGGAGGCGCTTCGCTTGGGTAGACCCTCTCCTGTCGCTTCGCGACATCCTCTCCCTTTGAGGGAGAGGAGGCACTACCCGCTTTGCGGATAGTGGCACCGTTTTGTGTTGTTTGGGGGTGATGGGTGGGAGGAGGCTTGGAGGGTTGGGAGGCGCTGCGCTTTGGGAGTCCCTCGCTTGCGCTTCGGGCTCGTTTTTGTGTAGGCGGGTGTTGTTGGTGGATCGGACTGATGCGGCGCTTTGCGGCGGGTCGGGGCACCGGGCGATTGGCAGTCGGTGGACGCTTGGCACTGGCGGGCGAGCCGCCAGTGGCGCCCAGGTCAGTGGCACCGGGTGTGGCTCGTTGAACCTGGGACCAGGGGCGAACGAAGCGCTTCGCTTTGCTGTTTCGTTACTCCCTCCGGCCCTGCGGGCCACCTCCCCCGTCGGCGACGGGGGAGGAGAAAGGGAGCACTACCCGCTTTGCGGATAGTGGCACCGTTTTGTGTTGTTTGGGCGTCGTGGGTGGGGGGAGGCTTGGAGGGTTGGGAGGCGCTTGCGCTTGGGTAGACCCTCTCCGGTCGCTTCGCGACATCCTCTCCCTTTGAGGGAGAGGGAGCGGTGCCCGCATTGAAGTTGGTGGCACCGAGAGTGGTCAGCCGCCGTAGGCGGGGGAATCTTCGGTGGGGGCGTTGGCTCGGATGGTGTCGGATTCGAGGAGGTAGTCGTCGATGGCGGCGACGATGTCTTCGTGGAGGTCCTTGGCGGCGCGGATGGCCTGGGTGTTGGTGGCGTCGTTGACGAGGACGGAGAAGGCGTAGGTGCGGCCGGTGCGGGGGCTGGCGACGATTCCGGAGAGGCAGCGGACGCCGTTGATGGAGCCGGACTTGGCCCGGACGATGGCGGCGAGGTCCTGGTCTCGGAAGCGTGAGCGGAGGGTGCCTTCGCCCGGGGTGGGGAGGGAATCGAGGTAGGGGCGGGCGGTCTCTTCGTCCTTGAGGAGGGAGCGGAGCCATGCGGTGACGGTGTGGGCGGCGACGCGGTTGTCGCGGCTCATGCCGGAGCCGTCGGCGACGCGGAGGGATCGGGCGTGCTCGGGGCCCAGTCTTTCGGCGACGAGCATGCGGACGACGGAGGCGCCGGTGGCCCAGGAGCCGGGCTCGCCGGTGACGGCGTGGCCCGAGGCCTTGATGAGGGCTTCGGTGTAAAGGTTCTGCGAGTTGACATTGGCCCGGCGGAGGGCGTCGGCCATCGCGGTGCGGACGACGACGAGGGGGCGGGCGTTGTCGAAGGTTTCTGTGGCGTTGACGAGGCGTGCGTGGCGGATGGTCCGGGAGGGGTCGGTCGTTCCGGCGATGGCGACGCCCGCGCGGGCGAGGCGGTCGGCGAGGACCTGGGCTGCGAAGAGTGGGGGCTCGTGGATGGCGACATCGACGGCGGCGGAGCTGCGCTGGTGGACATCGCCGAAGAGGGTGAAGCGGTTGGCGGGGGTCGGGCGGGCGACCCAGGAGGTGGTGCGGCCCGAGGAGACGGTGCGGCCGCGGTTGCTCCACTCGATCCACGGGGCTGCTGGGGCGAGGTCGACGATGGGGGCGCTGCCGGGGCCGGTGGGGGAGGGGCGGACGAAGAAGGTGATGCAGTTTGTGTGGAGGTTGATTCCGGCGACCTCGGCGCAGTACCAGCGGTTGAGCTGGTCCTCGGGCCAGGTGGGGTGTGCGTACTCGCGGTCGAAGACGCGGTCGTCGGCGACGATCTCGTCGATGGCGACGACGCCGGCGGTGGTGAGGGCGTTGACGATCTGGGTGAGGAGGTCGTCGATGGTGAGGGGGGGCTCTGCCTCTTCGAGGAGGGCGGGGTCGCCCAAGCCCGGGTCTCCGGTGCCCTTGATGATGAGGGTGCGGCCGTCGAGCTCGAAGGAGGTGGTGAAGGCGTGGTCCTGGCCCAGGGTGATGAGGGCGGCGCCGGTGGTGAAGAGCTTGAGGTTGGAGGCGGGGATGAGGGGTTCGTCTGCGTTGTGGGTGTAGACGGAGCGGCCCGTGTCGAGCTCGCGGATGTGGACGCCGACGGAGGCGGTGGCGAGGGCGAGGTTCTTGGTGACGATGGCCTCGACGGTTTCGGCGAGGTCGGCCTCTGTGGGCTGGGCGAGGGCGGGTGTGAGGAGGGCGAGGAGGGCCAGGGCCGCGGGGATGAGTCCGCGGGTGGGACGGTGTGGATCGGTCTCTCGCATGGTCAGGGGGAGATCGGGTGTTGGGCTGGTTCGGCTTGACCGAAGGGGGCGGTGCTGGGGGATGTCTCAAGTGGTTGGTGCGGCGTGTTCCTTGATGACGCGGATGAGGGTGATGAGGTCGGGGATTCTCGGTACGGAGGCGAGTTCCCACTCGGCCCAGAGGGTGTCCCCGACGAGTTTGCCGTTGGAGAGGCCGTCCTTAATGGACTTGTGGAGCTTGGTGGCGGCGATGGGGTCTGCGGCGTCTGCTGGGATGGGGAGGGCGATCTGGGGGCGTGCGGGCTCGGGGACGAGGTAGGCGAGGGGGTGGGTCTGGTCGGGGAGGCCCGGGACGGTGTAGGCGAAGCTCCACCGCCAGGGGATGCCGTGCCAGCCCAGGGTTTCCCGGAGGGCGAGTTCGGTCGTGAGGGCGTCGCGGAGTTCGTCGAATTGTGTGGCGGCGGTCTCGGCGGCGCGGACGGCGGCGACGAGGGCATCGGGGTCCGGTGTGACGAACCTGTCTTGCCAGGCGTTCGCGTCGGGCGTCGCGGGCATGGGGACTCCGTATGGGTGGTGTGCGGTAGTCGGGGCGAGCGGGCCTCTGCGTGGGTCCGCGGCGGTATTCTTATGCGCTGGGGGGGATCGGGGCTTGCCGGCCCGGGGGTCGGCGTTGGTGTTGTGTTGAATCGATGCGGGGGCTCCATGGCAGAGATGGCGGAAGCGGCGGCTGGCGAGGTGATGGAGCCGATGACGGATGCGACCGTCCTGGTCGTGGACGACAACGAGCAGAATCGGGAGTTGCTGACGGCGTACCTCGAGGATGTGGGGTGCCGGGTGGCGTTTGCGGGGGATGGGGCGGCGGCGATCGCTTCGATGGAGTCGAGCGTGCCGGATCTGGTGCTGCTCGATGTGATGATGCCGCGGATGAGCGGGTTCCAGGTGTGCGAGTGGATGAAGGGTCGGGATGCGACGCGGCATGTGCCGGTGATCGTGGTGACGGCGCTGAACGAGGTTGGGGATGTGGAGCGTGCGGTGGACGCGGGGGCGGATGACTTTCTGACGAAGCCGGTGAATCGGTTGGAGCTCGTGGTGCGGGCGCGGTCCCTGCTTCGGGTGGGGCGGCTGCAGAAGCGGCTTGCGGATGCGGAGGCGGATGTGAAGCGGCTGAAGGGTGGGTGAGGGCACAGGGTATACGGGTTCGGCACTGACCTGCGGAGCCAGGTCAGTGGCACCGGGGGGTGCTTGGGCGATGGGGGTGGTGTGAGGCTTGGAGGGGTGGGGGGCGCCGCGCTTGGGGAGTGCCTTGCTTGCGCTTCGGGCTCGTTTTGTGCGGGCGGGTGTGGTCGGTGTATCGGCCCGAAGCGCCGCTTTGCGGCGGTTCGGGGCACCGGGCGGGGGGCACCGTCGGTGTTCCAGCCCGCTCGCTCACGCTCGGGGCTCCATGCGGGGCGTTGTCCAGGCGGTGTGCATTGCACTACGCGACGCGGGGCGTCGCGTGGTGGCACCGTTTCGCGTGCGCGATGGCTTTACGGGCAGCCGGTGGTGTAGCGGGCGAGGAATTCGGAGATGTCGGCAAAGGTGTAGACGCCCGAGGGGTCGGCGAGGTCGGCGGCGGCGCACTGGCCCGAGAAGCCGGCGAGGAAGGCGCTGATGTCGGCGAAGGTGAGCTGGCCGAAGGGGGCGGCGAGGTCGACGCGGTCGCAGCTTGTTTCGCCGGTGTTGACGGTTTCGAGGACGAAATCGACGACGACGGGGTAGTGGTCGGCGGCGAAGACGCTGGCGAGGGTGCCGGCGGGGAGGTAGCCCTGGACCTCGGGGGGAAGGTTGTTGACGGAGATGCCGGAGGCGGAGGAGTTGAAGATGAACTGGCGGCGGACGGCGGTGACCTGGGAGTCCTGCCAGGCGAGGTAGTCGAGCTTGGAGCCGCCCCGGGTGTTGCGTGAGTTGGAGATGGGCTCGCGGGCGCTGTCGAAGGTGGCGTCGGTGCCGTCGCGGTCGGTGCCGTCGGTGCCTCCGAGGGTGGCGTTCTGGACCATGGTCTCGGGTGCGCCGGGGAAGCCGTTGGAGAGGTGGTCCTCGTTCCAGTCGCCGCCCCAGATGACGGGCGTTCCTTCGACGAGGATGCGGGTCGCGTCGATGGCGGCGACGACATTGATTGGGTCGGGTGTTCCTGTGAGGCGGCCGTCGTAGAAGTTTCGGATGTAGGCGGCGATGTTCTCGGCGGCCTCGCGGCGTTCGGTGACATCGGAGGAGGAGCCGCCGGCCTTGAGGTGCGAGTTCCCGACGACGACATCGTGGGCGTACTGGTTGTCGGGGAGGTCGATCTCGGCGGTGGCGAAGCCTCGGATGCCGCCGTTTCCGAGCGCGGGCCCGTCGGGGAGGATGAAGAAGTCGCTCTTGGTGGCGATGCAGTCACCGTTGAGGTCTGCGAAGGGGTAGCGGGAGAGGATGATGTTGCGGTTGAAGCCGTCGGTGTTGGTGGAGGCGAACTTGTAGGGCAGGTCGTAGCCGGGGGCGTATTTCTGGACGAAGTTGGCGATGGTGGCTCCGCCCTTGAACTCGTCGGTGCCGCCCTCGATGAGCTGCTCGAAGGTGCGCTCGAGCTGGGCGACGGAGTCGACGCCGGAGCCGCAGCCGTTGGCGGAGCGGTCGCCGGCTTCCTGGATGATGAGGATGTCGGGCTTGAGCCCCGCGATGATGCGGGCGATGCCGTCCCAGTCGGAGGAGGTGACCTGGCTCTTGCGGTTGGAGCAGGAGGTGACGCCGTCCTCGATATTCCAGGTCATGACGCGGAGGTCGTCGGGGTCGGACTTGCCCCAGTCGCCGTTGGCGGGGTCCCACTGAGCGGCGGCGATCGGTGCGCAGGCGAGGAGGGCGAGTGCGGCGGGGGTGCGGGTGCGCATGACGGATCGCTTTCGTGTGGGATGTCCGCGCCGCGGTTCGGTGGCAACGCGTGTGTTTGTTTCGTAACAGCGGCCGCCCCGGTTCCGGGGCGGCCGCTTGGGTTCGTTATGTGTCGCCCCGCGTCAAGCGTGGCGTGTGCCCGGGGTTACGGGCAGCCGGCGGCGAAGGCGGCGAGGAAGGCCGAGATATCGGCGAAGGTGAAGGAGCCGAACGGTGCCGCGAGGTCGGCGGCGGGGTCGCTCGAGGTGAAGGCGGCGAGGAAGGCGGAGATATCGGCGAAGGTGAGGGAGTTGAAGGGCAGGGCGAGGTCGGCGGCGTTGCAGCCCATGGGGCCGGCGGGGGCCGGGGTGGTGTTGCCGATGTAGAAAAGGGTGGCGTAGGACTCGTCGGCGCTGAGGGGGTCGTTGTTGCCGCCGGTGGGGTCCTCGAAGTCGCCGTCGCCGTCGACATCGTAGGTGATCTCGGCGCGGATCACGACGCCGCCGTTGGTGCGGGGGTCGACGGTGTCGAGGTCGGCGATGTCGGTGTTGTTCCAGGGCTGGGAGCTGACATTGGAGCCGAAGATGGTGCCGGAGTCGACGGAGTTGGAGTCGGCGGTGCCCATGAACTGGATCTGGTAGGGGAGGCCGGAGTTGAGGCCGGTGAAGACATCGCCGAGCTCCATGACGAGCTCGAGCTCGTAGGTGAAGCTGGTGGGGTTGTAGACGCCGCGGATGAGGGCGGAGTCGGTGTCGATGAAGGGGCCGGTGTCGGGGTCGACCTTGTCGAGGGCGACGGCGGCGATGAACCAGACATTGCCGGCGGCGTCGAAGGCGGGCTGGGAGAGCGAGGGGCCGGCGGGGTTGCCGCCGGTGACATCGACGAGGGTGGTGAGGCGGCCGATGGGGTTGCCGCCGGGTCCGTCGAGGATTTCCTTGCCGGTCTGGGGCGTGGCGAAGACGGAGGAGTTGGCGACGGAGACCCAGGCGATGTTGCCGGAGGCGTCGCGGCGTCCGACGACGATGGCGTTGGCGGGGTCCTGTGCGACGCCGCCGTTCTCGTAGAGGGTGCCTGCGACGAGGATGTTGCCGAGCTGGTCTTCCTGGACATCGACGGTTCCGACGCCGCCGGCGAAGGCGGTCTGGGAGCGGTAGCCGTCGAGGGTGGCGGCGCCGCCGCCGTTGGTGGTGGTGATGGAGTAGCCGGTGGTGGGGTCGGTGAGGGTGCCCGGGAGGTTGAAGTCGATGAGGGTGGGGATGATGACGGCGCCGGAGGCGTCGGCGGCCCAGACGGCGATGGACTCGGCGGGGCCGGTGGAGGTCTGGAGGGCGGCGAAGGTCTGGGTGCCGCCGAGGGGGGTCTTGTCGGTGGAGCCGAAGGTGCCGCGCTGGCCTGAGTTTCCGGCGAGGTTGTTGGAGCTGTTGAAGAGCGGTGCGGCCGCGCCGTAGACATAGGTCGCGGCGAAGCTGTTGCCGACGACGATGCCGTTGCCGCCGGCGGCGCTTGCGGGGATGTTGTTCGCGGGCGGGTGCGGGTCGCCGGCGTTGATGAGGAGGTGATCGGTGGCCTGGGCGGTGGCGGCGAGGTTGCCGGAGATCTGGCTGACGGTGCTGGTGCGGTCGGCGAGGCGGACGCGGTACCAGTTGACGCCGGCGACGGCGGGTGCGCCGTTGACGCCGAAGTCATCGGCGCGCATGTAGGTGTTGCCGTCGGCGTCGATGGAGACGCCGCCGAATCCGGCGGTGTCGGCGGAGGTGAGGTTTGGGCTGTTGACGGCGCCGGTGACGGCGCGGACGAAGAGGCGTGCGGGCTCGCCCGGGGCGAAGTTGACGAGGCCGCCGGTGAGGACCTCTGCGTCGAAGCCGGCGTCGTTGGTGCCGAAGGAGTTGAAGGCGACGCCGAACTGGGAGACTGAGGCCGGGGCGGCGACGGAGCCGGCGGCGGAGTTGCTGACGGGGTTGACGCCGGCGCCGGGGGTGGACCAGAGGGCGTAGTCGGGGGCGGCGGGTGCGACCTCGGTGAGGACATCGGCGGAGATGGCCTGGGCGGACATGAGGTTGTTGAAGAAGAGGGAGGCGGTCTTGGGGGCCTTGATGAGCGGGGCGACGCCGAACTCGGTGCCCCAGCTGGTGAAGAGGGGGGCGAGGTCGACGACATAGTCGACGACCTGCTGGTTGGTGGCGTAGGGGTTCAGCGCATCGCCCTGGGCGAAGACGCTGGAGTTGCTGACGCTGTCCTGGGCGGCGGCGGCGGCGGCGAGGCCGGCGACTGCGGTGAGGGCGATGGCGCTGCGCATGTGCGTGATCTCCTGTGAGGTCTTGTGACCGGTGTTCTCAGGTCTTCTCCGAAAGCCCCTTGTGGCGAAGGCGGCGGCTTCGCTGTGCGCCCCACGGTGGTGGGGCGGGGACGGGTGCCGGGGGCGGAAGCGGAGCGAACTCTTGTCGCTTGCGGGACTTGTGTTTGTGGGTCGCTTCCACCCTCGGGCACAGACTCTAGGGTGGATTGCGAGATAGGCCACCTTCGGGGTGGTGTATGCGCATGAATGTTCTGCTAAGGCTCCCCGGTGCGCGGGTGGCTTGATGCGGGGTCTGGGTGGGTGGTTTCGGCAATGTGGGGAAGTCCTTGCGGGAGACGGACGGGAGGGGGCGGCGCGGTGTTCGGATGGGGCGAAAACCTGTGTCTCAAAGTCGTGACTCGGGTTTTTGAAAGAGGGTCCGATTAGCCGACTTCTCCGGTACCTTCGGCGGGATCCCTACTTGGCTAGGGGATCCCAGTGTGGTCTCGGCAGTAGCCCTTGCGTCGTGGACCCGGTCCACGGGAGAGAAGCAACATGGCGAACGGGAGTGGTTTCGGGTGGTGTGGTTGCGCGCGCACCGTGTCGGTCTCGGCGGTCTTCGGGCTGGCGGGGTTGGCGGTGGGCGCTGGACCTGTGGTGGACTTCGGGCGCACGGCGTACGGGGTCGCGGATCCTGTGGCGGTGGGTGATGCGCCGGTGGTGGACCCGGTGCTTGCGGTGGGCGATGAGCGGTTGCTCGTGGTGCAGGTGGATGGGGAGATGACGCGTGCTCGGCGGGCGGCGCTTGTTGCGTTGGGGTTTGAGCCCGTGTGGAGCGCGGGGCGCGGGGCTTTCGTGGGGCGGGCGGCGCGTGGGGCGCTCGCGGGTCTGCGCGGGATGGATGGGGTGCGGTTCGCGGGGGCGATGCGGCTTGATCAGAAGATGCCGGGTGAGCTTGCGCGGGATTTGGTTGCTGGTGCGACGCCTGCGCGGCGGTATGTGCTGATGCCGGTGGGGCACGGTGAGGGTGTGTGGGCGGAGGTTTCGGCGGCGATCGATGCGGCGGGTGGGCGCGTGGTGTCGCGGTCGGTCGAGGGGCTTCGTGTCGTTGCGGAGCTGGATGGTGCGGGGGTGCTGCGTGTGGTGCGGAGCCCTGCGGTTCTGTTCTGCGAGGCTTGGAGTGCGCCGGAGACGGACAGCGTGGAGGTGCGGGAGGTTTCGGGCGCGAATGTGATCGAGAACGCGCTCGGGCTGACGGGGGCCGGGGTTGTGGGCGGGGTTTCCGACGGGGGTATGTACCTCGAGCACCTGGATTACTCGGATCGGCCGGCGTTCCTGCAGACGGGGAACACCTTTGACACTGGGCACGGGACGGCGGTGTTCGGGGTGCTCTTCGGGTCTGGGGATAACGACGCGGAGGCGCGGGGTCTGCTGCCTTCGGGCAACGGGGTGTTTGCGAGCTATTACCAGTTTGATGATCGGGATGCGCTGATCGCGGGCCTGATGGGGCCTGATGTGCGCGGGGTGTTCCAGTCGAACAGTTGGGGATCGGGTCGGACGCGGGTGTACACGACTGACTCCGTCGAGATGGACGACATCGTGCTGCGGCGGGATGCGCTGCTCGTGCAGAGCCAGAGCAACGGCGGGTCGCAGGACTCGCGGCCGCAGGCGTGGGCGAAGAATGTGGTGTCGGTGGGGGGCGTCGAGGGGTACGGGACGATCGGGCTGAGCGACGATCAGTGGCGCGGGCAGGCGAGCTCGGGGCCGGGGATGGATGGGCGGATCAAGCCTGATTTCGTGCACTTCAACGATGGTCTGCTGACCACGGATGACGACGGGCCGGTGGACTACCGGCTGTTCACGGGTACGAGCGCGAGCACGCCGGCGGTGGCGGGGCTGTTCGGGCTGCTGTACGAGATGTGGTCGACGGGCGCTCTTGGGAATCCTGTGAGCGGCGGGGATGTGTGGGATGAGCGGCCCAGCACGGCGCTCGCTCGGGCGCTGATGGTGAACACGGCCAGGCCCTACCCGTTTTCGAGCGCGGCGGATGACCTGTCGCGGTATCGGCAGGGGTGGGGGATCCCGGATCTTGCCGAGCTCTGGAACCGGCGTGGTGCGCTCGCGTGGTGGGACGGGGCGGACGGGCTGGAGCAGGGGCAGAGCTTCACGCGGTTCGTGGAGGTGAAGGGGGATCGGAGCGCGCGGTTCACGCTGGTGTTCCCGGATGCGCCGGGGGCGCCGTTTGCGATCGAGTCGTCGGTGAACGATCTTGATCTCGTTGTCGAGGCGCCGAACGGGGCGGTGTATCGCGGGAACTTCGGTTTGCACGACGGGGTGTGGAGCAAGGCCGGCGGGGAGGCGGACGGTGTGAACACGGTCGAGAATGTGTTCGTGCCCGTGGAGCGCGCGATGCCGGGCGTGTGGCGGGTGACGGTGGAGGCTTCGCGGGTGGCGGCGGACACGGGGCTGGGTACGCCCGGCGTGGTGGATGCGCCGTTTGCGCTCGTGGCCACGGGTGGCGTCGAGGTGGAGGCACGCGGGACCTGGGCGGCGTTGGTGGAGCCGGTGCCGAGTGTCGTGCCCACGGATGCGGGGTGGCCCGTTGCGGTGCGGGTGGAGGGTCCGGCGGACGCGGTGCGTGTTGTCGAGCGTCGGGGCGGGCGGATCGTGGGCAGCAAGGAGCTCGCGCCTTCGGGCGATGGTGTGTGGACGGGGCTGGCGCCGGCGGCGAGTTGTTCGTCGTTGGTGGAGATGCGGGTCGAGGTCGTCCGCGGGGGTGGGGTCGTGGCGGCCCTGCCCTCGGGCGACGGCGACCGGTTCTATCCGCTTCGTGCGGAGGAGTCGGTCGTGGCGTACAGCGAGACCTTTGACAGCCCGTCGTCGGCGGCGCAGTGGACGGTCTCGGGCGATGCGTCGAGCGGGCAGTGGGAGCGGGCGGAGCCGTCGGGGGGCGGGCTTCGCAACGATCCCCCGTTCGCGTCGGGCGGGAGCGGTGGGGCGTGGGTGACGCAGGATGGGCCCGGGCTTCGCGATGTCGCGGGTGGGCCGGTGGTGCTGGTGTCGCCCGCGATCGACCTGGCGGGGTTGCCGCGGCCGGTCATGAGCTTTGATGCGTGGCTCGCGTGCGAGGACGCGGGGGTGGGTGCGCCGCAGGGGCAGGTGGCGCAGGACGAGGATGTGATGCTTGTGGAGGTGAGCGCTGACGATGGCGCGAGCTGGGTGCAGGTGGACCGGGTGCGGAGCACCTTCCGCTGGGCGAGCCGGCGGGTAGCGTTGGACGGTGTTGTGCCGGATGGGTCGGTGATCCGGGTACGGTTCAGTGTGTCGGACTTTCCGAATAACTCGCTCACCGAGGCGGGCGTCGACAACCTGCGGATCGCGTCGGTGGCGTGCGAGCCTTGCCCGGCGGACCTCGACGGGAGCGGGACGGTGACCTTCGGGGAGATCTCGTTGTTCCTGCAGCTCTTCTCTGCGGGGTCGGCGGGGGCGGACTGCGACGGGAACGGCGTCCTGGCGTTCGGCGATCTGTCGTGCTTCCTGGCGCAGATCGGGCCCGGGGGGTGCGCGGGCGGGTGATGGAGCGGGGCATGAAGGGCTAATCAACCCGAGCCTTCGCTTCGCTCAGACTCGGCGTCCCGTTCGTTCGTGATGTGTGATACGAAAGACGACCCGGCGTGTGCCGGGTCGTCTTTGTTTTTGCGATGGTTGCTTTGTCTCAGCGGATGGACTGGGCTCGGCGTTCGGCGAGTTCGTCGGTGTTCTCGACGGGGCGGAGGACGAAGGCGACGGACTGCGGCCCGGGCTTGATGCGGTAGCGGGCCTTTTCGCGGGCGCCCCAGGAGTTGTCGCCGCCGACGCCCATCATGGCGGTGTCGAGGGTGAGCCAGGTGAAGGGGAGCTTGGTGAGTTCGTGGGCGTACTTGGCCTGGTCGATGTCCTCGGTGGCGTAGGGGAGGGCGCTGAAGGTGATCGCCTGCTCGGGGATGGAGCAGCCCTCGGGGTCGGCGAGGACGGCGAGGCCGGCGCCGTTGTCGCGGTGGATGAGGAGCCAGCGGGTAGAGACATGTGTGCCGGTTTCCTGGGGCTCGGAGTAGGGGAAGTACTGCTCGGCGACGGTGGAGGTCCAGCGGCCGAGGGGGGCTTCGTCGCGGTCCCAGGTTGTTTCGTCGGGGCCGGGGCCGTACCAGGTGAGTTGGTCGAGGCGTTCGTTGATGCCGGCGCGGAGGCCGAAGCGGGGGAGTTCTCCGGTGTTGTTCTTGCGGGGCTTGTCCATGTTGGCCTGGACATGGACCTCGCCCGAGGGGCGGACGGTGTAGGTGATGCGGAAGGGGGCGTCGACGGCTGTGATCTTGCCTTGTGCGGTGATGATGGCTTCGCCTTGGTCGCCCTCTTCGAGGGTGACGCGGTCGCAGGTCCAGGACTGGCCGGCGTCGCGCCAGGCGGACTGGCGCTCGGGCATCTTGTTGCCGCGGTCGTTGTCGACGGGGGCTCGCCAGAAGTGCGGGGCGAGGGGGCGTTCGAGGAGGGCCTGGCGGCGTGTGTTGAGGGAGGTGAGGAGGCCTGTGTTGGCGTCGATGGTGACGGTGAGGTCGCCGGCGCGGGCGGTGATGGCGTCGTCGGTGCGCGTGGTGCGGACAGGGTCGGTGGCGGCGCGGTCGAGCGGGCGGGCGGCAGGCTGCTGGGGGAGCTTGAACTGTGCCCAGGCGACCTCGTGGCCGGCGGGGACCATGGGGGCTTCGTTCTTGGTGGTGAAGCTGAGGGTGAGGATGAGCTCGGTGCCGGCGGGGGCGTCGAGGTTGGTGGGGAGGTTGGGCGTCCAGGTGGCGGACTCGCGGGGGGCGAGGGCGGGGACAGAGAAGGCGCCGGTTTCGAGTTCGGTGCCGTCGGCGGAGATGGTCCAGGAGGCGTTGACGGTGTCGGCGAGGTTTAGGTGGTCGAACCAGTTGGTGATACGGATGGCGGTGAGGCTTTCGTCCTCGGCCTCGCAGACGACGGGTCGCTGGGCGTGCTTGATGGCGACCATGGCGGGCTTGGGGCGGCGGTCGGCGTTGACGATGCCGTTCATGCAGAAGTTGTCGTCGTTGTGGGTGCCCTCGGGCTCGAAGGCGCCGCCGTAGGCGAAGTGGCGTTCGCCGGGGCGACCGGGTGTGGGCTTGTAGAGACCCTGGTCTGCCCAGTCCCAGATGAATCCGCCGCCGAGTCGGTCGTGCTTTCGGAAGAGGTCCCAGTACCAGTCGAAGTTGCCGTTGGAGTTGCCCATGGCGTGCGAGTATTCGCAGAGGACGAGGGGCTTGTCGTTTTCGTTGGTTTCGGCGTAGCGCTGGATGCGTTCGGGGGAGGCGTACATGGGGACGACCATGTCGGTGTTGCCGAAGGACCAGTCGGCGCGTTCGGACTGGATGGGGCGTGTGGGGTCGAACTTTTTGCCCCAGAGGTACTCGGCGGAGGTGGCGACGCCGTCGCCCATTTCGTTGCCGAGGGACCAGGCGATGATGGAGGGGTGGTTGCGGTCGCGGATGACCATGCGCTGGAAGCGGTCGAGGTGGGACTCGGTCCACTCGGGGAGGTTGGCGAGGGTTTCGTCGGGCTTGTAGCCGATGCCGTGGGACTCGATGTTGGCCTCGTCGACGACATAGAGGCCGTACTGGTCGCAGAGCTGGTACCAGACGGGGTGGTTTGGGTAGTGGCATGTGCGGACGGCGTTGAAGTTGTTGAGCTTCATCAGCTTGATGTCATCGAGCATGCCCTGCATGGTGATGGCGTGGGCGGTTTCGGGCTCGTGCTCGTGGCGGTTGACGCCGCGCATGAGGACGGGGTTGCCGTTGACACGGAGCTGGCCGTCCCACTGGATGTCGCGGAAGCCGACGCGCTGGGGGAGGACGGCGATGGTGTCGTTGCCGGATCTGATGGAGACGAGGAGGGTGTAGAGGTCGGGGGTTTCGGCGGTCCAGAGAGCGGGGGCGGCAACTTCGAGGGCGGTGTGGGTGATGGTGGGCTCGCCCTGGGTGAAGGGGACGCGCTTGAGGGTGCGCTCGGCGACCGTGTTGCCGGTGGGGTCGATGAGCTCGAGGTGGATGTCAGGGCGGTTGCCGTTGTCGGCGGCGGGGTGGGGGGCGTACTGGGTGCCCTTGAGCTCGACGGAAAGGACGGCGGAGGCGTGGTCGGGGGCGAGGTCGGTGCGGATGCCCAGGTCGTGGATGGAGACGGGCGGGGCGCTCCAGACGAGAACATCGCGGAAGAGGCCGCTGAGTCGCCAGAAGTCCTGGTCCTCGAGGTAGGAGCCGTCGGAGAGGCGGTAGGTCTTGACGGCGATGGTGTTCTGGCCGGTGGTGGCGGCGCTCGTGATGTCGAACTCTGCGGAGGCGCGGCCGCCTTGGGCGTAGCCGATGCGTTCGCCGTTGATCCAGACCTCGATGGCGCTCGCGAAGCCCTCGAAGCGGAGGAAGAGTTGGCGGCCGTCCCAGTTGGCAGGGATGTCGAAGGAGCGGCGGTAGCAGCCGACCCAGTTCTGGTCGGCGGGGACATGCGGGGGAATGGCGGGGGAGAAGTGGTACTGGATGTTGGTGTAGTTGGGGAAGCCGAACCCGTGGAGTTCGATGTTGGCGGGGACGGGGATGGTGGTCCAGCCGTCGTTTCGCGAAGGGCGGTAGTCGGGCTCCCAGAAGCCTTCGGGGGTGTCGCTGGGAGTTTCGGCGAAGGCGAAGTCCCAGTCGCCGTTGAGTAGGGTGAGGTTGGGCGAGTCGTAGTGGCCGGCGGGGCCTGCGTTGGTCAGGGCGGCGTCGCGGTCGTTGAAGGGGAAGATGAAGGAGCGTGCGGGCTCGCGGTTCTGGTTGATGACCTGGAGGTCGGACCAGATGGGGTGCGCCGTCGAGTGGCTGGGCGCGTGGTCGTCGGCGCGGGTCTCCGCTTGGGCGGGGAGCGCGATGAGGGCGGTGAGCGTGAGGGCGGCGACCTTGAGGGTGCGTGCGGTGATCATGGGGTCGATTCCGTGGCGTTGATGCCGTGGTTGAACGGGCGGGGTCGTCGTGCTGATTATCGCTCGAACTTGAACAGGTCGGACGGGGTGTGGGCCTCGGTCATCGCGGCGTCGATGCGGGCGACGATGTCGGGGTGGTCGGCGGAGACATTGTTTCGTTCGGCGATGTCGTTCTCGAGGTCGTAGAGGGCGATGGGGGCGTTTCGGTCCTTGGAGACTCCGAGGCGGATGCCTTTCCACTTGCCCATGCGGACGGCTTGCTTGCCGCCCTGCTCGTAGAACTCCCAGTAGAGGTAGTCGTGGTGTTGCTGGTTCTCGGGGTTGCCCAGGAGCGTCGGGGCGATGGAGAGGCCGTCCATTTCGGTCGGGACGGGCGCGCCTGCGAGGTCGAGGGCGGTGGGGGGGAAATCCCAGAAGGCGGTGATGAGGTCGGTGGTGGAGCCGGGCTGGATGGTGCCCGGCCACCAGGCGATCTGTGCGGTCTTGAGTCCGCCGTCGGTCATGTCGCGCTTGCCGCCGCGGTAGGGGCCGTTGGAATCGAAGGCGTTGGGGTGGGCGCCGCCCTCGAAGTGTGGTCCGTTGTCGGAGGCGAAGAGGACGAGGGTGTCGTCGTCGATGCCGAGGGATTCGAGGTGGTCGAGCACTCGGCCGACGGACTCGTCGAGGAAGGCGACCATGCCGGCGTAGGCGGCGCGGGGCTCGGTCTGGTGGTAGTAGCCGCTGTTGGTGTGGGGCTTCTCCTCGAACTTGCCGCGGAAGGGGGCCATGTAGCGCTCGGGGACGGTGAGGTCGGCGTGAGGGGGCGTGAGGGCGAGGTGGAGGAAGAAGGGCTCGTCCTTGTGGTTGCCGATCCAGTCCAAGGCGTCCTCGACGAAGAGTTCGTTGGCGTAGGTGTCGCCGGTCTTTCCGTTGTTGCCGGGCAGGTCGATGCGTTCGCCATTGCGGACGAGTTCTCTTGGATAGTTCCGGTGGGCGGCGACATGGCTGAGCAGGCCGTAGAAGTGGTCGAAGCCCTTGTCGTTCGGGAGTGTTGCGTCGTCGGAGTTGCAGGCGACGCCGGACTTGCCGATCATCGCGGTGGTGTAGCCGAGATCCCGCAGTCGTGTGGCGATGGTGATGTCCTCGGGGTCGCGGCGGAACTGGACCTTGCCGTTGCCGCGCATGTAGACATGGCCGGTGTGCTGGCCTGTGAGGAGGGTGGCGCGGCTGGGGGCGCAAACGGTGTTGCCGGAGTAGGCGTTGGTGAATCGCATGCCCTCGCGGGCCATCTCGTCGAGTCGGGGTGTGGTCCAGTTCTGCTGGCCGTAGGCGGAGAGGTCGGCGTAGCCGAGGTCGTCGACGAGGATGAAGATGATGTTGGGGCGGTCGGCGGGCGAGGCGGTCTTGGGGTCGCTGTCTTTAGCGGGGCTCGTGTTGGGGCTCGTAGCGGCGCAGCCCGGGAGGGCGAGCAGCGTGGCCAAGATGAGGAGGACGGCGCGTGGCGGGTTCATGCGGGCGGGTCCGGGTGTGTGACGGTGAAAATGGATGCGGTTTCCTTAGTATGTCAAACGCTTGACAAAGAGTCAAGAGCGGTGGGGTCGGGGTGCGGCGGCGGGACGCGGGCGTGGCGCGAACCGGGGGCCCGGCGGCCGGGTGGCACGGGTGCGGGGGCCGGGGGGCGGCAGCGACGGGCGAAGGGGGGCCGGTCAGGCGAAGATGATGTAGAGGATGACCGTGAGGATCACGACGGCGATGCCGCCGATCTTGGCGATGGGGGAGGACTTGAGCTCGATGGTGCCCTCCTGCGGGAGGGTGACGGCCTCCTTGAGGGGGCGGACGACGGTGAGGATCGCGAGGGCGATCGAGATGGTGATGACGACGAGGGCGGCGCGGTTGAGGAAGTTGCTGAAGAGGAGGTTGCCGATGGTGTTCTCCTGGACGGCGCCGATCTCTCCGATCTTGGCGTAGACGAAGGCGAGGATGGGGCTGAGGACGAGGCCCAGGACGCCGGCGATGCGCGGGGCGCGGGGGACGAAGAGGCCGAAGAGGAAGATGGTGAGGATGCCGGGGCTGAGGTAGGTCTGGAGGCTTTGGATCGCGTTGAAGGCGCCGCCGAAGTCGGGGTTGGCGAAGATCGGGGCGATGAGGCAGCCGGCGACGACGGCGACGGGGACGGAGATGCGGCCCATGAGGACCTGCTGGTGCTCGGTGGCGTCGGGCTTGAGGAAGCGCTTGAAGATGTCCATCGTGAAGATGGTCGAGGCGGCGTTGAGCATGGAGGCGAGGGAGGAGACGACGGCGCCCATGACGGCGGCGATGACGAAGCCCTTGAAGCCGGGCCCCGCGAGGAGGGAGACGAGGATGGGGAAGGCGTCGTCGTAGTCGTAGCCGACGAGGGAGGCCGTCCGCGTCGGCGCGGACGCGATGACGAGGTCGTTGGCGCGGGCGAGGGTCTCGCCGGGTGACCAGGGGTCGCCGTCCTCGGGGTCGATGCCGCCGTTGACGGTGGGGGCCTCGGCGAGTGCGGCGGAGAGATCGGCGCCGGTGATGCTCGCGTTGAAACCGAGGATCTCCTGCGAGAAGGCCATCTCGCGGTCGGCGAAGTCGCCGTTGAAGGGGAAGACGGTGCCTTGGGCGGGCGCGGGGGCCTGCTCGAGGAGTTCGGCGGCGATGGCGAGGCGTTCATCGACGGACATTTCGCGGGTGGTGCGACCGCTGCCGTCGGCGATGGCGAGGGCGATGTCCTGCGGGAGTTCGACGCCGGAGGCCTTGGTGAAGCCGAGGAGGACGGGTCGGTTGGTCTTGGCGTCGCCGTCGATGCGGTTGGCCATTTCGCCGGAGTAGAGGGTGAAGGCGATGATGCCGGGGACGCAGACGACGAAGGGGATGATGAGCTTCATGCCGGCGGCGAAGACGATGCCCTTCTGGCCTTCGGCGAGCGACTTGGCGCCGAGGGCGCGCTGCATGATGTACTGGTTAAGGCCCCAGTAGTAGAAGTTGGGGATCCAGAGCCCGATGACGAGTGCGGTCCAGGGGATGACCGAGCTCGTCCACGGGAGGAACATGTGCATCTTCTCTTCCTTGAGGACCCCGAGCCGCTCGGCGACGCCGGCGGACTGCTCGAGGCCGAGGGAAGAGGCGACCTCGGCGGGGGCGTTCATGCCGAGCTCTGGGTTGGGGTCGCCCAGGGCGCCGAGGGCGAGCCATGTGATGACGGCGCCGCCGACGATGAGGGCGGCACCCTGGATGATGTCGGCCCAGGCGCAGGCCTTGAGCCCGCCCGCGGCGACATAGACGCCGGCGATGATGCCGATGACCCAGCAGAGGACGGCGATGTCGTCGATGGGGTAGATGAAGCCGACGTCGGTGGAGACGAGGTTGATGTAGGGATCGAGGAACTTGGCGCCGAGGTAGGTGACGAGCGAGATGTTCACGCTGACGAGCATGATGACCATGAGCACGGACATCACGGTGCGGGCGACGGGGCTGAAGCGGAACTCGAGGTACTGGGGGATGGTGTAGATGCCGCTTCGGAGGAACATCGGGAGGAAGAAGAAGCCGACGCCGACGAGGGTGATGGCGGCCATCCACTCGTAGCTCGCGATGGCGAGGCCGATCTCGCCGTTGGCGGCGGCACCGGACATGCCGACCATCTGCTCGGCGGAGATGTTCGCCGCGATGAGGCTGAAGCCGATGAGGGGCCAGGTGAGGCCGCGTCCGGCGAGGAAGTAGTCGCTGGAGGTGTCTTTCTCTCCCCGGGACTTCCACAGGCCGATGCCGACGACCGCGGCGGCGAAGACGATGAATACGGCGATGTCGATGGCTTGAAGGTCCACGGTGCGTCTCCAGTGCGGCGGGCGAAGGGGCCGCGGCGGGACAGGTTAAGCGGTTTAGCCTTCCGTATGCAACCGCTCTCGCCCCCTCGGGGTCCATTTCCGCGGGGGGCCAGCGTACAGTGGACCCGCCCGCGGCGAGGCCCGGGCGACCCCAGCCCCGGCCCCCGGGCCGCCCTTGGAGCCCCTACGAACGCATGGCGACGACCCTCCGCGATATCGCTGAACGCGTCGGCACCTCGGAAGCAACGGTTTCCCTGGTGCTCAACGGCCGACAGTTCCACCGCGTGTCGCAGGCGATGCGGGAGCGGATCGAGAAGGTCGCGAAGGAGCTGAACTACCGGCCGAATCGGCAGGCGCAGCTCCTGGCGGGGGGGAAGACGAACACGGTCGCGGTGCTGGTCAACCGCCTGCTGAACCAGTTCTTCGCCGAGTACCTCAGTGTGCTCGAGTCCGACCTGAGCGACCACGGGCTGCATGTCGTCCCGTTTGAGACGCTGAGCCGCCCGGACCGGGCGGAGAACCTGCTCGGGATGATCGATCAGCGGCTGTGCGACGCGATCATCGCGCTCGAGTACACGGGCGACCCGGCGCGGTCGGAGTCGCGGGGGAAGAACTTTCCGCTGACGGTGCGCGTCGAGGAGTTCGGGGCCAAGGCCGACCCGGTGGGGCAGGCGGGGACCGTCCGGGTCGACTACAAGCCGGCTTCCGACCGGCTTTTCGAGGTCTTTCGCGAGAACGGAGCCAAGCGGATCGGGCTGCTCACCGACACGCGGCACGACCTGAACCTGCCGCCGCAGCAGCGGTCGGCCCGCGCGGCGGCGCATCTGGAGGCGCTCACGCGGCTCGGTCTGTTCGTCGATCCGTCGCAGTGCGTGTCGTTGTCGCAGGAATCGGACCTCGCGGACTGGGCGGCGGCGACGGAGCGGCTGCTGCGGAAGGAGCCGGGGATCGACTGCCTGCTGGTGCACAACGCGACGGTGATCCCGGCGGTGCTTCACCAGGTGCGGGCGATGGGGCGACGGGTCGGGGGTGACCTCGCGGTGGCGACCTACGACGACCCGATCTCGGCCCGCTGGCTGAGCGGTGGGCTGACGGTGGTTCGGGAGCCGATCGGTCGGGTGGCGGAGAGCCTGGTGAAGGCGACGCTGAAGCGCCTGGGGCGGGAGGCGCCGGATTTCGAGCCGCGTCACGAGGCCGAGTTGGTGGTGCGGGCGTCGACGAATCTGGGCGGGTAGACCCCATTTTTCAGGGTATCGGAGCGTCAAGGGAAGGGCGGCGAGCTGTTCTCGATATATGTTCGGGTGCAATTCGAGTTAAACGATTGACTCGGGCCGGTCGATTCTGTACCGTTGGGTCTGCGGGCACCGCTACTCGCACGGAGAAACCTCCTATGTCCACAATGCGACCATGCCGGGGTCCGCGGCTGACCGAGGACGACGCTCTGGGCCGGGCGATCGCGAAGTACCGCGAGGCGTTCGGCTGTGAGCCGACGCACGCCGCGTTCGCCCCGGGGCGGGTCAATCTCATCGGCGACCACACGGACTACGCGGAGGGGCTGGTGTTCCCGGCGGCGCTCGAGGACGGGTGTGTCTGCGTCCTCGGACCGCGGGACGGGGGCTTCGCCGCGGTGTCTGGCGATCTGGATGGGACGACCGAGATCGGCCTGAACGGGCGGCTCGAGCCGGAAGAACTGAACGGCGAGCCCGGCTGGGTCCGCTACGCGGCTGGCACTTTCGAGGCGATGCGTCGGCGGTTCGCGCCCGGCGCTCCCGGGGTGAACATGGCGGTCGCGAGCGATGTGCCGCCGGGGAGCGGGCTTTCGAGTTCGGCGGCGCTCGAGGTGTCGATCGCGACGGCGCTGGAGTCGATGTGGGGGCTGGACCTCGACCCGATCGAGAAGGCGAAGGCCTGTCAGCACGCCGAGCATGTGTTCACGAACACGCCTTGCGGGCTCATGGACCAGTTGGTCTCGACCCTCGGCCAGGCGGGGCATGCGATCCGGATCGACTTCGGGAAGAACACGCGGCTGGCGGTGCCGATGCCGTCGCCCGAGGTGGCTTCGTTCGTGATCTTCGACAGCGCGGTGCGGCATGCGAACGACGATGGGGGGTACGCGGCCCGGCGGGCGGCGTGCGACTCGGCGCTGCCGAAGCTCGGGGTCGCGTCGCTCGGTGAACTCGGGATTGGGGCGCTCGATGCCCTGCCCGCGACGCTTTCGCCCGTCGAGGTGGACGCGGTGACGCATGTGGTGACCGAGAACGAGCGTGTTCGGGCGTTTGCCCGGTGCCTGACGGGCATGCGGCTCGAGGACGCGGGCGGGCTCATGACCGAGAGCCACCGCTCGCTCTCTGAGGTCTACCGCGTCTCCTGCCCGGAGGTCGACACGCTGGTGTCGATCCTGAACGAGCAGCCCGGCGTGTTCGGCGCTCGCATGACCGGCGGTGGCTTCGGTGGGTGGACCGTCGCGCTCGTCCACGCTGATGCGATCGACGAGGTGGCCGATGCGGTGATCGATCGGTACCGCGCCGCGACCGGGCTGGAATCGACCTTCCGCGTGGTGCGTGCTGGCGACGGGGCGCGGGTGATTGATCTGGATCCCCCGATCGTGTCGCTTCGACCCAATGTGGCCGAGGACGCCCGTCGCTGAGACGCGGGTCGAGCGGTGCAGCCGGTTCGGGGGGATGGGCAGAGCGGGGATCTCAGAAAGTGTCTGCGAACGGATATGAATCGCTTTTCTTCACCGGGTTGAGCGGTTAACCTGCGGGGAGAGCACAGGGCTTGAACCTCTGCGGCTCTGTCCGATGTGCGTCGCTTGCGGCTTGCGGCGCAGACATTCCCGGATCGCGTGGCGTCGCCCACAAGCGGCGCCCCGCGTTTGACCCGCGGGCGGCGTGATCGCCCAACCCACTACATTCTCAACTGCGTGTGTGCTCGGGAGTTCTCGGCCCGGTGTGGCTTTGCCATGGGGGAGCGCGTCGTATGGATCGCCTTCTGTCTGCCATTCGGACCGTTGCGGCGCTCGTTCTGTTGGGCGTTGGCGTCACGGTCGGTGCGGCCGAACGCGATGCTCCGGCGTCGCCGAATGTGCTGCTTGTGATCATCGACGACCTGGGGTGGGCGGACATTTCCCCCAACAACCCGGGGTCGTTTTACGACACGCCGGCGCTGGAGGCGTTCGGCCGCACCGCGGTGAACTTCACCCGCGGGTACGCGGCGGCGCCGGTGTGCAGCCCGACGCGGGTGAGCATCCTGAGCGGTGTGAGCCCCGCCCGCGACCGGGCGACGGAATGGTTCTGGGATCAGCCGGCGCGGAACGCGCGGTACCTCTCGGCGGACCGCATCAACTACCTGCCCAACGACCGGCTCACGATCGCCGAGGTGCTGCGGCCGCTCGGGTACCAGACGCTGTTCGTGGGGAAGTGGCACCTGGGCGATGTCGGCCGGCACCTGCCCCAGAATCGCGGGTTTGACGAGAATGTCGGCGGCTCGGGCCGGGGCGGGCCGGGGAAGGACGGGTACTTCGCGCCGTACAACATCGGTCTCGAGGGGCCGGAGGGCGAGCACCTGCCCGCCCGGCTGACCGACGAGACCATCGCGTGGATCCGGGAGCGCGACGCTGAGCGGCCCTTCTTTGCGACGCTGAGCTACTACTCGGTGCACACGCCGCTCGAAGGGCGGGCGGATCTCGCGGAGAAATACGAGACGCGGTCGAGCGAGCTGGGCTGGTCAGACGACGACCGCTTTGAGCCCGAGGAGCAGGTGTGGCCCGTTGATCGCGAGCGGCTCGTTCGCGTGAAGCAGGACCACGCGGTGTACGCGGCGATGGTCGAGGCGATGGACGAGCAGGTCGGGCGGCTGCTCGTGGCGATCGAGGACTTGGGCGTAGCCGACGACACGATCGTGTTCGTCGTCTCGGACAACGGCGGGCTGAGCACGGCGGAGGGCTCGCCGACCTCGAACCTGCCGCTGCGCGGGGGCAAGGGGTGGCTGTACGAGGGCGGGATCCGCGTGCCGTTCATGATGCGCTGGCCCGGTGTGACGCCGGTGGGGGCCGAGGTCGCCGAGCCGGTGCACACCTCGGACATCCTGCCGACGATCCTGGACGCCGTCGGGGCCGATCCTCTTGAGCTCGACCCGCAGCTGTCCGCGCTGGAGGGCCGGTCGATGCGTGGGGTCGTCACCGGTGAACCTGCGCGGCGGCCGCTTTTCTTTCACTATCCGCACTACTCCAACCAGGGCGGTTTCCCCGGCGGCGTGATGATCGCGGGGCCGTGGAAGTACATCCTGCGGTACGAGGACGGGCGCGGGCAGCTGTTCAACCTCGACGACGACATCGGTGAGCGCACTGATCTGGCCGAGGCCGAGCCCCGGCTGGCCGCCCGCATGCGGGCGGCGCTGAAGGCGTGGCTCATCGAGCAGGACGCGGCGGTCCTGAGCGAGCGTGGCGAGAGCGGTCGGCCCTGGCGGCTTCGCGGCGAGGAGTGATCAGGAACGAAACCGTCGCTTAGCGCCGGGCTGCCTTGGGGCCGCTGCGGGTCGCCTTGCTGCCGGGGCGGCTGCCGCGGTGCTTGGCCTTGCCTCCGGGCTTGCCCTGGCCGGGCCGACCGCCGGGTGCGCGGTCACGCTCCTGGCCGCGGGCGGGGCGATTGCGGCCCTTGCCGCCACCGGAACGAGGACTATCGCCGAAAGACCTGTTCTCGCGGCGTTCGCCCGAGGCGAGGTCGAGCTGGCGACCGATCAGCCGCTCGATGCTGCGGAGGAAGCCGCGCTCGGTGGGGTCGCAGAACGACACGGCGATGCCGGTCGCCCCGGCCCGGCCGGTGCGGCCGATGCGGTGGACATAGGCCTCGGGCTCGTTGGGCAGGTTGTAGTTGAAGACATGGGTGACGCCATCGACATCGAGCCCGCGGGCGGCGACATCGGTGGCGACGAGGACGCGGGCGCGGCCCGAGCGGAATGCGTGGAGGGCGCGGTCGCGCTGGTTCTGGGACTTGTTGCCGTGGATGGACTCGGCCTGCACGCCGCCCTGAGACAAGCGGTGGGTCAGATGGTCCGCGCCGTGCTTGGTCTTGGTGAAGACCACGGCGCGAAGCACCGCGGCGTCTTCGAGCAGCGTGGCGAGCAGCGTCGGCTTGTCCTTGCCGTCGACCATGTGCAGCTTCTGCTCGATCTTCAGCTCGGCCCGCTTGGCGGGGGCGACCTCGACCCGGACGGGGTCGGTCAGCAGCGTGCTGGCGAGCTGGGCGATGTCCTTGGGCATGGTCGCCGAGAACATGAGCGACTGCCGCTGCTTGGGCAGCTGGGCCGCGATCTTGCGGATGGGGTTGATGAAGCCCATGTCGAGCATGCGGTCGGCCTCGTCGAGCACGAGGACGCGGATGTTGCTCAGGTCGACATGGCCCTGCTCCATGAGGTCCATGAGCCGGCCCGGCGTGGCGACGATGATGTCGACGCCCCGGCGGAGGTTGCGGACCTGCTGGGACTGCCGCACGCCGCCGAAGATGGTGCAGCCGCTGAGGCCGGTGTGGCGGCCGTAGTCGCGCATGCTGCCGGCGATCTGCGTGGCGAGCTCGCGGGTGGGCGAGAGGATGAGGGCGCGCGGTCCGGGCTTGCTGCGGGCGGCCTTATCGGTCTCCATCCCGAGCAGCCGGTCGAGGACGGGCAGTGCGAAGGCGGCGGTCTTGCCTGTGCCCGTCTGGGCGAGGGCGAGGACATCGCGCCCCGCGAGCACGGGGGGAATCGCCCCGGCCTGGACGGCGGTGGGGGTGTCGTACCCCTCCTCGGTGATGGCGTCGAGAAGCGGCTTGGAAAGTCCGAGCGATGAGAATGTCTGCAAGGAGAGCGAACTCCGTCCACCCCGCGGGGACGCCGCGCGGCGGGATCGTTGGGGCGTCCTCGGCCCGATTGTGATGGGGACAAGTGCGGCCGGCTGCCATGGGCGGATGAGGGCACACGCCCGTCTTCCGCGGCCAGCAGTTTCTCACCTCCGTCGCGGGCCCGGATCAACCCGGGGTGCACGCGACGGCAGAGGCCACCGGCGTTTGTCAACCCAAAGCATAGGCACGCCGGAGGACCGGCCCGGAACGGGGGCGGGACCGGGCGTCCGATCGGCTCGCTGGAGGGCCTCCCAGGGCCCGGATAGTCGTTAGGACTCCCCGAACTGCTCCATGAACTCGCTCTCGGCCTCGTCACTGCCCGCGAGGACCATCTCCTGGCCCGTCGCGAGCCTGGCGTCGGCGGGGGGGTTGATCGAGAGGGTCCCGTCGGCGTCGCGGAGGGCGACGATGGTGCACCCGGTCTTCTCGCGGACGCCGCACTCGGCGAGCGCCTTCCCGTCGAGCGACTTGGGCACGCGGAGCCGGAAGATGTCGAGCCCCTCCGTGACGGTGACGATGCGGTCGCCCTTGATCTGGTTGAAGATGCTCATCGCGCCCATCGTGGCGTAGGAGTGCACGAAGTCGGCGCCCGCGCGGTGCAGCGTCTCGGTATTGGGCTCGAGCGTCGCGCGGCTGATGATCTGGATGTCGGGCCGCACGCTGCGGCAGTAAATGGTCAGGTAGATGTTGAGGCTGTCGTCGTGCGTCGTGATGAGGACGGCCGGCGCATCGAAGAGGCCGGCCCTCTTGAGCACCTCGGGGTCGCGGGCGTCGCCGGCGATGCCGCGCTCGTCGTCGCCGATGCGCGACGGGTCCAGATCGACGATTCGGTAGTCCACGCCGCGTTCTTGAAGGGCTCGGGCGGCGGCTGAGCCAACTCGGCCGCCGCCGATGATGAGCACCGGCTTGACCGACACATTATAGATCACGAACTCTTCGTCATAGGTCGCGAACTGCTCGGCCGAACCCGCCAGGACGAGGATCGTGTGCTCGTCGACGACGGTGTCCGGCGCGGCGTGGCGGAACTCGCCCCGCACCCACAGGCCGATCACGCTGACACCGAGATCGCGGAGCTTGTTCTCGCGGAGCGACTTGCCGACCAGGGGAGTCCGGTGCGCGTTGGCCTCGGCGATCAGCAGCTCGTCGAGCTCGCCCACCACATGCGTCAGGGCGTCCCCGCCCACCATGCACCGCGCGAGCGACCGGCCCATCATCTCGCCCAGACGCAGCACGGCCGACGCCCCGGCATGCTCGAGGATCGCGGTGGCGGTCACACTCGTGGAGGTGGCGATCACGGGGACATCCGGGCTGACCTGCCGCACCATGAAGGCGACATTGGTGTTGATCACATCGTCGCTGGTCGTTGCGACGAGGGCCGCGGAGTCGGCCCGCGCGAGCCGGAAAGTCTCGGGGTTCTCAAGCGGGCCGTACATGACGGTCAGACCCATGTCATGCAGCCGGCTCGCCTCGTCGAAGTCCGACACCAGCAGCACATAGCGATAGCCAAACTGCCGCAGCTTGCGGATAAGGGCCGAGCCCACGGCGTCGTGCCGCGTGAGGATCACATGCCCTTCCGTCCCGGCCGGTGCCTCGCGCGGCGTGCGGGCCGCTGCCTGGGCCTCGACCCAGGGGGCGTAGAAAAACTGGATGATCGTGAACGGCAGCAGGATCAGCAGGAACACGATCCCGGTCATCAGCACCACCATCGAGAACACGCGGCCCAGATCGCTCTCGAAAGTGATGTCGCCGAACCCCAGGGTCGACATCACCGTCAGCGTCCAGTAGAACCCCGTGACCCAGCTGTGCTGCTGCCCCTCTCGCATCATGATGAAGTGGAACAGCACGCTGTACAGCACGATGAGGAAGACGAGCACGCCCAGGAACTTCAGGAGCGACCGCACATTCCGCTTCGTGCGGCGCTCACCGAAGAAGACCATCATTTGAGAGGCAGCGAACTTCATGGCGCTCCGGGGTTGCGTCGTGAGCCGGCGGCCCGGCTGTGGGCCCCACACGATACCCGCCCCGGCAGGCCGGCTGTATTCTCACGACCATGACCGACCTCGACCTCCTGATCGATCTGCACATCGGCAACCACCGCCAGGCCCCGGGCGACGACGCGGAGACCGCCCGCGTCCTCAGCCTGTGCGGCCTCGACCCGACCGCGGCGATGCGCGTCGCCGACATCGGCTGCGGCACCGGGGCTTCGGCCCTCGTCCTCGCGAAGGGACTGTCGAACGCACACATCACCGCGATCGATGCCGCCGCTCCCTTCATCGAGCGGTTGCCAGAGCGGGCCCAGGCGGCGGGCGTGGCGGCTCGCATCGACGCCCGCGTCGGGATGATGGAAGAACTCCCGTTCGGCGATGGCGAACTCGACCTGATCTGGTCCGAGGGCGCGATCTACAACATGGGGTTCGCCGAGGGCGTCCGGGCCTGGCGACGGCACCTCCGCCCGGGCGGCGTGCTGGCCGTGTCGGAATTGTCCTGGACCACGGCCGCCCGCCCGCAGGCGATCGAGGACCATTGGCTCGCCGAGTACCCGGGCATCGCGACGCCGTCGGCCAAGCTCGGCATGATCGAAGACGCGGGCTACCGCCCGATCGCGGTCTACTTCCTGCCGCACCGCTGCTGGGAAGAGAACTACTACGCCCCGCTCCGCGCCGGCTCCGAGCGGTTCCTCGATCGCCACGCGCATTCCGAGGCGGCGAAGGCCATCATCGCCGCCGAAGAAGCCGAGAGCGAACTCCACCGCGACCTTGGCCGGTGGTACGGCTACGCGTTCTACATCGCGGCCCGCACGGACGATGCCTAGTCGCGCGGCTTCTCCGCGGGATAGTGCTCGCCCTCCGGCACGCCGTACTGCCGCTTCAGTCGCTGGAGCTCGGCCTTCAGTTCCTTGATCACGCCCGCGTTCCGGGGCTGATCGATCGCGTTGTGCATCTCATCGGGGTCCCACGCGAGGTCGTAGAACTCCCACTCGTCGAGGTCGTCCTCGTAGAAGTGGATCAGCTTGTACCGCTCGGTCCGCACGCCCTCGTGCTGGCGGACGCTGTGGTAACCGGGGTACTCGTAGTAGCGGTAGTACAGGCTCTCCCGCCAGTCGTCGGGCGTTTCCCCTCGCAGCACGGGCAGCATGCTCACGCCGTGCATGTCGTTCGGCACTTCGAGCCCGGCCGCGTCGAGGAAGGTGGGCGCGATGTCGATGTTCTGCGTCAGGGCGGTGCTGACGGAGCCCGCCGGGATCTTCCCGGGCCACTGCACCAGGAACGGCGTGCGGAATGACTCCTCGTACATCCACCGTTTATCAAACCACCCGTGCTCGCCGAGGTACCACCCCTGGTCCGAGGTGTAGATCACGATCGTGTTGCGATCGAGCCCGAGGTGCACCAGCTCATCGAGCACGCGTCCCACGCCATCGTCCACGGACGCGACCGACCGCAGGTAGTCCTTCACATACCGCTGGTACTTCCACCGCACCAGCTCCTCACCGCTCAGCGCCTTCGCTTCCAGTTCGGCGTTCTCCGCGCCATACGCCTCGTCCCACAGGCGCCGCTGGTCCTCCGTCAGCCGCGGCTGCGGGACGAGTTTCAGGTCCACCGCATCGAGCGTCTTCGCGATGGTCATGTCCTGCGTCTTCGCCGCCGAGCCCTTGCCCGACCAGTCGTCGAAGAGCGTCGCCGGCTCGGGGATCTCCTCGCCGTCGAACATGTTCAAATGCCGCGGCGCGGGCTCCCAGTTTCGGTGTGGCGCCTTGTGCTGCAGAACCAGCATGAAGGGCTTGCCCTCCTCCCGACCCTCGCGCAGCCAATCGATCGCCTTGTCCGTCACGAGGTCGGTCGCGTACCCAGTTTGCTGGTATTGCTCGTAGGGCTCACCGCCGACGCTCCGCCGGAAGACCGGGTTGTAGTACCACCCCTGGTCGAGCAGGCGGTCGTAGTAGTCGAACCCCGTCGGCTCGGATCTCAGGTGCCACTTGCCCACGAGCGCCGTCTGGTAGCCCGCCGCCTGAAGCAGCTTCCCGATATGCCGCTGCGAGCCGTCGAACGCGACATTGTTGTCCATCACGCCGTTCGCGTGGCTGTGCAGCCCCGTCAGCATCGTCGCCCGCGACGGCGCGCAGATCGAATTGCCCACAAAGAACCGGTCGAGCCGCATCCCCCGCTCGGCGATCCGATCGATGTTCGGCGTGCGGTTCCGGTTGGACCCATACGCGCTGATCGCCTGCCAGCCGTGGTCGTCGGACATGATGTACACGATGTTCGGCGGTGAATCATTCTGCGCCAGCGCCACGCCCGGCGCGAAGATCGCGGCCACGAACACAGCTCCAATCACGATCAAGCTTCTCATCGACAACCTCTGGGGGTAAGCGGTCTCAGCGAGCGGCGACGCGGTCAGCATCGGCGATCGGCCGTGTCCTGTCAATCGGTCGAAGTGTCCGGTTCCAGCGGCCAAGCCTCGACCGCCCACGCCCCGTCCTCGGCCCGATCGAGGGTTCCGGCGATGCGGTCTCCTTCTACGGCAAGATCGAACGGGAATACACCCCAAGACGGGTGCACCGTGAAGAGCCGGAAGCCGCCATCCCGCGACGCCGTCGCCGTCGCGATGCGGAAACGCCGCCGGTCCCCGTCGTTCTCGGTGTTCACGACGCTGATCTCCCCAAGTACCCGGCCGCGATCCTCGGCCAGCGTCATCGCGCCGCCCCACGCCAGCCCGTCGTGCGTGATCCGAACCCGGTACACGCCCCCGGGCACATCCGGAATCGCCGGGCTCACGCCGTCGGCCGTATCCATGAAAAGCCTGGAAAACGCCACGCCCTCCGCCCGCCCCGTCGGCCCGGACGCCCGGTTCGTGATCATCGCCGAGGACACGCCCGCGTCGGGGTACAGCATCGTGATCGAACTCGTCCCGATCTGCCCGCCGATCTGCACGACATAGTCCACGCCCCGCGGATCCGTCGCGAGCCCCCACCCCAGCCCGTAGTCGATCTCCTCGCCGGACTCCGTGACGGTCGGCCGCCACAGCTCGCGCTTCGCGTCGTCCGAGAGCAGGGTGCTTGTCGCCAAGGACTGCGTCAATGCGCACAGGTCCACCGCCGACCCCACGAGCCCGCCGCCCGCAGGCTTGTAGCTCGTATCGATGTACGGCGCGTTGATGAACCGACCGCCCTCGCCGAGGGCGTAGAAGGCCGCCCGCCCCTCCGTGATGCGCCGGTTGTCGTCCAGCCAAGTCCGCCCCATCCCCGCGGGCTCAAGCACGCGAGCCCGCACCACATCCATGAACGACTCGCCCGTCACCCGCTCCACGATCGCCCGCACCGGGATGTACCCGAGCGTCGTGTACAGCCACCGCTCCCCCGGCTCGTGCACGAGCGGATCGTGCGTGAAGGTCTCGAGCGCCTCCTCCACCGTCTCGTACCGCCGCGGGGACAGGTCGTCACGCTCCTCGGCGGTGTACGACCGCATCCCCGAGATGTGCCCCATCAGCATCCGCACCGTGATCCGGTCCGCCGCCACCGGGAAGTCCGGCAGGTAGGTCGCGATCGGCGTATCGAGGTCGATCAGCCCCTCGTCCGCCAGTGACGCCACCACGACGCCCGTGATCGCCTTCGAGATGCTCGCGAGCCGGTACACCGTCTCCGGCCCCGCGCTCGTGCGTGTCTCCAGATCCGCGAACCCCACCCCATCTGCCCACACCACTCGGCCATCCATCGCCACCGCCGCCGAAACCCCGGGCAGGTGGCACTCCTCCCGGATCACCGCCAGCAACTCCGACGCCCGCCACCCGGCGACCTCCGCCGGCGTCTGCGCGAACACCGAGCCGAACGACCCAACGAACGCGACACAGATTGCAAAAACTCTCAGCATCGCCCGAGCATAACGCCCCCGCGCGCCCGCCCGGCAATACACCCCCAGCCCACGCGTTGATCTGTTCGGCCCGATCGTTCCAGCGGTCGCTGCCACGATCGGGGCGTCCTTCAAGGGGGCCAGGCGATGAACCGCAACACTTTGAACGCCACCGTCGACGCCACACTCGCGATCTCGGCCACGGGCCTCCTGCTCACCGGTCTGCTCCTGGCCTTCGTCCTGCCAGCAGGCACGAACAGGTTGCTCACGCTTTGGGGCCTCACCCGCCACGACTGGGGCTCGGTGCACCTCTGGCTCGCGTCCGCCGCCCTCGCCGCCGGACTCGTCCATCTTGTCCTGCACTGGACATGGATCGTCGCCACCGTCCGCCGCGCCTTCGTCGGCCGCGGGGCCGGTGCTCCCTCGCTTTGCCTCCGGGTCGTCGCCGGCTCTGTGACCACCGTTCTGCTCCTCGCGTTTGTCGCGGCCTTCTGGACCCTCGCGGATGCCGCCGCCGAAGCCCGCGCCAGCTCGCCCGGTCCCGGCCTCCGGCACGCCATCGCAGCCGCGGCCGAGGCGGAACCCGCCGCCAAACCCCAGCAGGCCGCCTTTCCCGGTCGCACGCACCGCACGAAGCGCCACGGCGCGACCCCCGACTGAAACGGAACGAGCCGCCCACCGCGCCCGTCCCAATGCAGCCCGGTACCATGCGTCGAGCATGAGCCGTCCCCTGGCCATCCTGATCACGGTCGTCGCGGCGCTGCTGTTCTCCCCGAGCGGTGCGCACGGCGGGGCGATCTGCGTCGGCGGGTCTGAGCATCTTCACACCTCTGGTGAGCAGTGCGCCTCTCCGCACGCCCTCCACGCGCCCGGCTCTGTCTTTCACGACGCCGAGCACGACCATTGCCACTGCGTGGATGTCCCGCTCACGGGTCCCGCCGTTTTTCCGACCCGCGGCACCGATGACGACCTCGTCCCGCAGGGCACGCACTCCGACGGTCCCCACCTCAAAGCCGTGTTCCCCGAAAGCAGGACGGGCTCGACCGGCCCCCCCCGCGCACCACCGTGGCACCACCCAGCGACCGCCCGACGCCTCGCGCTGATCGCCTCGATCCGGCTCGTCATCTGAGTTCCTGTCCGCAGCCACCTCGTGCCGCCCGGCGTGTCCCGGGTGGTCCGGTCATGCCGCGCTCGCCGACAAGAGTTCCAACCAAATGCACACGCGACACCGCCCGCGACGCCCGCGGGCCGCCCTCACGCTCACGGCCACCGCCGTGGCGATCACCCTCGCCGGCTGCCAGGGCTACGAACGAGAACCGCTCGATCTCGCCGCCCACGCCGCAGCCTTCCACCAACGGGCCGCCGAGTCCGAGCCGATCAGCCGCTTCGCCCAACGACTCGCCGAGAGCAACGCCGAGGCGCCAGCCCGATTTAACATGGTCGACGGCCTGTCCCCCGCCGAGGGCGAGGTGCTCGCCCTCTTCTACAACGCCGACCTCCGCCTCGCCCGCCTCGACGCGGGCATCGCCCTCGCGGCGTACGACACCGCCGGACTCTGGCAGGACCCTCAGTTCGGCTTCGACGCCGCCGAGGTCCTCTCCCCCGCGGGCGTGTTCGAGTACGGCCTCACCCTGGGCCTCACCATCCCCGTCTCGGGCCGCCTTGAGATCGAGGAGGACCGCGCCGGCGTCGCCTACGAAGCCGAACTCCGCCGGATTGTCGACGCCGAATGGACCCTTCGCACAGAGGTCCGCACAGCCTGGGCAGAGTGGACCGCCGCCGCCCAACGCGCGAGCCTCTACCGCGAGGTCGTCTCGCAGGTCCGCCGCATCACCGACATCACCGACGGCCTCGAGTCCGCCGGAGAACTCACCAGGGTCGAGTCACGGCTCATCCGTGCCCAGGCCGTCTCCGCACGCGCCGACCTGCTCCAGGCCCAGCGAGACGAGACCGAATCCCGCATCCGCCTCCTCGGCCTCATGGGCTTGCCCGCGACCGCCGACCTCACGCTCATCCCCGGCTTTCCTCCCATCCCCGACGCTCCGCCAACCCCGTCGCCGGACAACGACGCCCGACTCATCACGGCGAACACCACCCTCGCCATCCGCCGGGCCGAATACCGCGTCGCCGAAGAAACCCTCCGCCTCGAGGTCCGAAAGCAGTACCCCGACATCACCATCGCCGCCGGCTACGGCAACGAGGGCGACGACCGCCTCCTCCTCGGGCTGTCACTCCCGATCCCGATTCTGAACGCCAACCGCGCCGGCATCGCCGATGCCCGTGCCCGTCGCGAACGAGCCCGCGCCGCCGCGGAAACGACCTACGAGCAGCTCTCACGATCCCTCGCCTCCGCGCACGCCCGCCTGCACGCCGCCCGCGAGCAAACCGCCGCCTACGAGGCCGAGCTCATCCCCATGCTCGACGAGCAGTCGCTCGAGGTTGAACGCCTCGCCGAACTGGGCGAGGTCGACACCCTTCTGCTTCTTGAGACGGTCACGAGGGGCGCCGAGGCCCGCTCCACACTGCTCGACCTCCGAACCGCCGAGATCAGGGCCGCCAACGACATAACCCGCCTCCTCGGCCCCGATCCCACCCGTCACACCGCCCCCGCCCCCAGCCCCGCCCCCGCGTCCGAAGCCGCCCCGATGACCGGTGCACCGACCGAGGAGCCCGCACGATGACGATCACGACACGCACGCTCGCCCTCGCCGCCGCGATCCCCCTCGCGATACTCACCGCCGGGTGCGGCCAGACCGATAGCAACGCCCCGACGCCAACCCGCGACGCCCATCCCGAGGAAGAAACCCCGACGAACCCCAACATCGTCGCGATTCCCCCAGCCGTCCGGTCCAACCTCGGCATCACCTTCGTGAAGGTCGAGCGCCGCCGGATCGACCAAACCCTCCGCGTGCCGGGTCGGTTCGAGTACCTGCCAACCGCGCGGCGTGAGTACCGCACCGCGTTGCCCGGTCGCGTCGAGCTGCTCGCCGACCAGTTCGACCGCGTGCGCGCAGGCGATCCGCTCTACCGCATCGACTCGCCCGCCTGGCGTGAGCACCAGGAAAGGCTCACCGAGGCCCTCGCGTCCATCGAGCGCCTCCGCACCCGCCTCGCCAGCTTCGGCCCCCTCCGCGAGGCGCACCGCACCCACGAGCGACAGCTCGAGGAGACCATCGCCATCCGCCGCGAACGCGTCGAGCACCTCGAGAACCTCGCCGAAGCCGGCGGCGGCCGCCGCCCCGAGCTCATCGCCGCCCGCGACGCCGTCTCCACCGCCGAGGCCGACCTCGCCGAGGTCCTCGAGAAGGAAGCCACCCTCGAAGCCGACGAGGCCGAGACCCGCGCCGACCTCACCGCCTCCACCGCCCGCTTCGACTTCCTCATCGACGCCGCCGCGTCCATCCTCAGAGAGCCCGTCGCCGACCTGCTCGAATCCGCCGGCGAGCACCCGCGCTGGCGAGCGGTCGAGTTCATCGAAGTCCGCGCCGAGACCGACGGCGTCGTGGACACCATCGACATCACCAACGGCGCCTGGGCCACCCAGGAATCACCCGTGCTCTCCGTCGTCCAGCCCGACCAACTCCGCTTCCGCGCCTCCGGCCTGCAGAGCGATCTCGGCGTCCTCCAAAGCGGCCTCCCCGCCCGCATCGTCCCCCCGACGCCCACCGCAGCAGGCCGCGCCATACCCCTCACCGCAACCATGCAAGGCACCCTCGCCCTCGGCCTCGCCGGCGACCCCGCCGAGCGCACCCTCGACCTCTTCGTCCGCCCCGATCACCTCGAGCCCTGGGCAAGGCCCGGAGTCTCCGCCCACGCCGAGATCGTCACCGACACCACCGCGACCCCCGTCCTCGCGATCCCCCGCGCCGCCGTCCAAAGAGACGGGCTCGTCCCCGTCGTCTTTAGGCGAAACCCCGCCAACCCGAACGAGGCCATCCGCCTCGAGGCCGACCTCGGCACCGACGACGGCCGATGGATCGCCATCCTGAGCGGCGTCCGCGAGGGCGACGAGGTCGTCCTCGACGGCGCCTTCCAGCTCATGCTCGCCACCAGCGGCACCATCCATGATGGACGCCCTCGACCTGGGCCTCAATGTCATGACCCTCGGCGGCCTCACCGTCGCCATCGGCGTCCTCGTCGACGACGCCATCATCGATGTCGAGAATGTCTTCCGCCGCCTACGCCAGAACCGCGCCCGCCCCGAGCCCGACCGCCGCCCCGTTACCGAGGTCATCTTCGACGCCAGCAACGAGATTAGACCCGCGATGGTCTTCGCCACCGTCATCATCGTCATGGTCTTCGTGCCCCTCCTCTTCCTCCAGGGACTCGAGGGACGCTTCTTCCAGCCGCTCGCCCTCACCTACATGGTCTCCATCCTCGCCTCGCTCGTCGTCGCGCTCACGGTCGTGCCCGCCATGTGCCGCTTCCTGCTCAAGGGCCGCCTCGCCGGATCCCACGAAGACCGCGACGGCTTCCTCGTCCGCTGGCTGAAACGCGCGTACGAACCATCCGTCCGCGCCGCCATCCGCCTGCGGGCATGGGTCCTCGCCGCCGCCGCCGCCGTCACCGTCGCCGCCCTCCTCCTCGCCTCCTCGTTCGGAACCTCCTTCCTCCCATCCTTCAACGAGGGCACCTACACCGTCTTCCTCATCGCCCCCCCCGGCACATCCATCGTCGAGAGCGACCGCCTCGCCACGCAGGTCGAAAGGCAACTCGTCAACATCGAGGCCGTCCGCTCCGTCTCCCGCAGAACCGGCCGCGCCGAACGAGACGAACACGCCGAGCCCGTCAACAGCTCCGAGATCGAAGTCACCGTCGAGCCCGGCCGAAGCCGCGAAGAAGTCCGAGACGAAATCGACCGCATCCTCGCATCCGTCCCGGGCATCACCACCATGATCGGCCAGCCCATCGAGCACCGCCTCAGCCACATCCTCTCCGGCACACCCGCGGCCATCGCCATCAACATCTACGGGCAGGACCTCCCAGAACTCCGCCGCGTCGCAAAGTCAATCCAGGCAGAGCTCCAGGACCTCCCCGGAGCCCGCGATGTCAACGCCGCACGCGAGGTCATGATCACCTCGCTCCCCATCCGCTACCGCCACGCCGAGCTCGCCGCCGCCGGCCTCAGCCCCGCCGACGCCGCCGAACAGGTCCGCGAGGCGATCTACGGAGAAGTCGTCGACACCGTCAACCAAGGCGTCCGCCAGTACGACCTCGTCGTCCGCCTCGCGCCCGAGGAACGCGAGTCCATCGCACAGGTCCGGGACCTCCTACTCAGGGGCCGCGGCGGCGCCATCGTCCGACTCAGCGATGTCGCCGACATCGGCCCGGAACGGTCCAGCAACCTCATCGCCCGGGAGAACGCCCAACGCAAGGCCGTCGTCTCCATGAATGTCGCCGAAGGCTCCAACTTGGGCGACCTCGTCGCCGCCGTACGCGAACGCGTCGACCCCATCGTCGCAGACGCCGGCATGACCGTGAACTACGGCGGCCAGTTCGAGGCCCAGCAGTCCGCGTCACGCACCATCCTCGTCGCCGGCGTCGCCGTCTGCGTCGTCATGCTCATGCTCCTCCAAATCTCCACCGGCTCCATCCGCGCCGCCCTGCTCGTCATGCTCAACATGCCCCTCGCCCTCATCGGGGGCATCGCCGCCATCTACATCACCGAGGGCCCGGGCCCGGTGAACAACACCCTCGCCCTCATCGGCATCCGCGGAACCTACATCCCGCCCGTCATCTCCATCGCCAGCATGGTCGGATTCATCACCCTCTTCGGCATCGCCGTCCGCAACGGCATTCTCCTCATCAACCACTACAATCACCTCATGCACACCGAGGGCGTCCCCCTCGCCGAAGCCATCGTCCGCGGCTCCATGGAGCGGCTCGTCCCCATCCTCATGACCGCAATCTCAGCCGCCCTGGGCCTCGCACCCCTCGCCCTCGCCGCCGGCGAGCCCGGCAGCGAACTCCTCGCGCCCCTCGCCGTCGTCACCCTGGGCGGACTCCTCAGCTCCACATTCCTCAACCTCATCGTCGTCCCCGCCGGCTACGCCCTCGTCTTCCAGCGAGACCACCGCCCACGCCCAACACCCAGCGCCCCGATCGCCGACTGACAATCGTTCATCAGATAAGACAGGAGCACACCATGAATCCCACCACAAAGCTCATCATCACGACCCTCGCCGCCACCGCCCTCACCCTCCCCGGCTGCGGCAACGAATCACCGTCCGCCACGACCCCCAAGAGCGGCCCCAACAACGACGCCGCCCACGCCCACGACCACGGCCCCGACGCCGATCACGACCACGCCGCCGACGCCATGAATGAAGACGACCACGAGGAAGTCAGCCTCGGCAGCGTCCGCTTCGGCGACCTCGAGGTCGAACTCGCCCAGGGCCACGGAGAACTCGCCCCCGGCAAGGAACTCCACCTCGTCGTCAAGCTCCCCGAATCCGACAACGGCGCCACCGTCATCCGCGCCTGGCTCGGCACCGAAGACCGCTTCGCCTCAGTCGTCGCCAAGGCCGACTACGCCCCTTCGCACGACGACTACGACATCCACGCCACCGCCCCCGACCCACTCCCCGAAAACACCCGCTGGTGGATCGAAATCGAACGCCCCGACGGCACCAAGCTCCTCGAAAGCGTCAAGCCGCTCTGAAAACCGAGCAGCGGTGCGCGGCCCGATCCGACGCCTGCTCAGGCCACAATTGATCCGCTGGTACACTCGGCCGTTATCCTTAGAAACGCGGCACGGTGGTGTCGCCGCCACGCGCACAGCACCCCATGCAAGACTCTCCCGACCACCCCGAGCCCGACCCGCCGAGCGAGCCCTCAATTGAGTCGCTCCACGCTCAACTGGCCCATCTCCTGCACCAGTTCACCGAACTCACCCAGCGTGTCGAGGCCCTCGAACGCACTTCCACGCCACGCCCGATCACCGGCCGGGACCAACCACGACCAGTCGCCATTTCTCCCGAGCCCAAACCCGCCGCGACTGAATCGGACGAATCACCGATCGGCGACGCACCGAGCACGTCCGCACCACCCTTCCGTCCGATCGCCCAGACGCCGCCAACGCGCCCAACGGTGACGCCGCCGGCCAACCCCCTCTTCGACCCCAAGAAGTTCGAATGGCTCCTCGGCGTCTGGGGCCTCGCGCTCGCCGGCGTTATCGTCGTCGTGGTCGGCGTCGGCATGTTCCTCAAGTACGCCTACGACGAGGGCCTCATCGCCGCCATCCCCCCGGCCTGGCGCTGCCTCACCGCCGCACTGCTCGGCACGGCCCTCGTCGGCACGGGCGAGGTCCTCCGCCGCAAGATCAACCCACCCGCCTCCTCGGGCGTTAGTGCCGCGGGCATCGCGATCATCTACGCCGCCATCCTCGCCGCGACGAACCTCTACGACCTTCTGCCCGTCACCATCACATTCGCCCTCCTCGCCGCGATCACCGTCGGGGGCGTGCTGCTCGGCTCGGTCTCCCGACGCGTCACGCTGTCCTTGCTATCGCTCGTCGGCGCATTCCTCGTGCCGCCCCTGCTCGCGACCGGGCAACCCAGCTACTACGCGATGCCCGCCTACCTGCTCTGCCTCCTGGCGCTCGGGCTCCTGCAATCGGGCTGGCTCGGCGGGGCCTTCGCCCATGTCCGCCGCCTGGCCTGGTGGGGCACCGGCGTCCTCGGAACACTCTGGCTCACCGCGGTCTACGACGAGGCCCCCGCCGCCTCACTGGTGTTCGTCACGCTGGCCTGGGCAATGACCATCGCCGAACTCATCATCTCGGCTCGATTCTTCGGCACCATCGGCAACCGACCCGATTGGCCACAGTCGAGCCGCGCTGGCTTCCGCGTCGCGGACGACGGCGAAGTCTCCTTCGACCCTCGCTCCCTCCTGAGCCCCGAGGCACGCTGGCTCAACGCCGCCTTCGGCGCCACAGTCTGGTCCGTGACAGCAGCCGCCATCACGCTCGACGCCCTAGGCGAGGGCCTCGACTTCCTCGCACCGCTCGGTTTCGGCGTGCTCAGCGTCATCGCCGCCGGTGTCACGCTCGGAGCCCGCGCTCGCGGGCTTCTTCCCGCGTTGCCCTCCCCACGCTCGGCCCTCGCCGCCGCCCTCGCCATCAACGCCGCCCTTCTCACCGCGGCGACCATCGCAACCGCCCTGGGCGGTTGGGTCCAGGTCGCCGCCTGGGCCGCCGTCGGCCTCGGCGCCATCGAGACCGCCTCGCGCCTCCGCTTCCGCGCCGTGGGCCTCTTCGGCTTCTCGATGCTCGCCGTCGCCCTCGCCCGCCTGCTCACGCTCGACCTCGTCCCGCACATCCAGTCCAATCCCCCCGTCCAGTTCATCGGCCTCGCCCTCGGCCCATGGTCCGCGCAGCTCACGCTCGTCGCGGCCGTCTGCACCATCGCGGCCTGGCGTTCGCGATACCACACCGAGAGCATCGTCGCCGCCTGCCTCGTGCCATGGTGCCTCGCCACGGCACTGCTGCACCCGGACGCATCGGCCTACACCAATGGCCCCGTGATCGCGCTGCTCGGGGCGGCCGCCGCCTGGATCACGCTCCCGCTGAAGGCACAGGCCCACCGCGTCAACGCGTACGCCGTCGCCGGGCTCGGGCTTGCGCTCGCGAGCCTCGGGCAGTTTGATGCCACCGATGACTACGCCCTCCGCATCGTCCCTCTCTCGATGGTCGCCGCGGGCATCGCCTGGGTCGCGCTCGCCGCCCTCCCCCGCACCACGCTGACGCAACGCACCACGAGCGCGAGTCTCGCGATCCTGTGCGGCGTCGTCGCGATCGCGCACCTCGAAGCGACCGCATCCCTCGACCTCATGCTGCTCGGGCACGCCGGGTATCTGGCGTTCGTGCTGCTCGCGGGCGTATGGCTTGTCCGCTGGTCAGTCGCCGAAATCACGACAACGCTCCTCGTCCTACTCGCCATCGCCTGGGGCGTGACACAGCTCAACCGCGGCGAGCCCGTGCTCACCGGCACCCCGTTCGCTCACGCAGGCTTCGCATCCGCCGCGATCACGGTCCTGGCCCTCCTCGGTGGCGGGTTCGTACTCAGGCGCCTCGCGTCAGCTTCAGAAGCGGGCGAGAGCATCAACGAAACACGCAACACGCTCACGATCCTCGCGTTCGCAGCCGCGGCCATCCTGTTGCTCGCCACCAGCTCCATCGAATTCGTCCGCACCGCCCGCGCCCTCTTCGACGGCGAGTCGGCCCGCGGTGCCGTGCTCTCCATCTGGTGGAGCATCTACGCAATCATCATGGTGGCGCTCGGCTTCCGCGTCGGACCTCCCCTCCGATGGGCCGGCCTCGCACTCCTGGGCCTCGTCGCCGCCAAGGTCATGCTCTACGACACCATGACGCTCAACCCACCCTCACGCATCGTCGCGGCGATCACCACCGGCTTGGTCATCATCGCCGCCAGCGTGCTCTACGCCCACCTGGTCAAACGCCTCCCCGAGCCGGAGGCAACATCCAACGAACCGGACGACACCGATCCCAGCTCGGCGCCCAACCCCAACGACCCCACTGAAGGTGCCTGATGCCCGGCCCACCGAGGCCCGCCGCGACGACCGCCAGCCCCAAGCCGTTCGACGCCCTCGACCTCGTGCCGTATCTCCACTCATCGGCGCCTCGCCGCCGAAGGCGAAGCCGCGCGATCCCAAGAGCCGCGGACGCCGACCGACCCTCGGCCGATAGCCGTTGTGGTTGAACGACCGCATCGCTGCGAGGGTGCATGCCGCGCGCCATCGTCCCGGCAGACATCGCCGGCCATCAACCGGGCGTCTTCAGCGATCTCCGCGTTCATGCAGCAAGGAAGCGCCGCACTATCAAGGGGAAACGGGCGTCAGCGCTTCATAAAGCGATGGCAGGAAGATAGCGTTCAACCCCAGCGGTGTGATCGGAGAGCTGAAGCTGTCCTTCCTGAAGTAGATGTCAATCTGCTCATTCGCCGTCACAGGAAAGACGCCTTGCAGCGTCAGCGGGATGTCGCCGCCCCCTCCGGCAACGCTGATCGACTGAGAAAATGTCAAAGGGTTCTGCGAAGACGACAGCGTGACGGTGTACACACCTGCAATCGGCCCGGAAATCTGCGCGGTCGCGATCGCGAGCACGAACCCGTCTGTTGGCGGCATCACGCGAGCAACCCGCATCGTTTGGTTCGGATCGAAGGCAAGGTCCGGTGCGACCGATCGGATGAGGCCCGGTTCGCCGAGCATCTCCGTCGGATTGACCGAACCCCGCGGCAGCTTCACGCCGAGATCACCAGAATCGCTCGGCCCGACAACGAGGCCATTGGCGATGCTGGCGAGGCCGCTTTCGAACACGATCATCTGCCGCGGCCCGCGATCGATCTGCACATCGACATTCATGTCGAAGTTCGGGAAGCCGACAAGCTCGCCGCCGGCGTACACATCAGTTCTGTACACACCGGTTTCCCCACGACTATCGGGCTGATTCGCCACGACCGAACGATAGCTGATACGCAGTTCGTACGGTTCGTCAGCGAGCAGCACGCCGGACAGCCCGCTGAAGAAGACCTCGCGAACGGAAGTGGTCACATTGCGTGCCACGCCCATCGCGACGAGCCCCGGGTTCGAACCGATGGCATAAATCTCGGCCGTGATGTTGATAGGCACGCCGCTCTCATTGAAGAAGCCAACGACCCGATCGGGCACGCCGGTTTGCTCAGCGATAAAGGTCTGGCTCAGTGTGGAAGCCGCGAGGCTGTTGATATTCGGGAGGCTGTATGTGGAGAAAGTAGAGCCGACGCCCAAGTCGATGCCCGCGCCCACCTGCACGCTCCCGTCGGGTTGCAAGCGTGCAGCCGCCGTGTTCCCGGCCTCTGGTACCGCAGTGATCCGCTGGCGAGGCTCGAGCAGCGTGAACGGATCAGCGCTCCCGGTCGGGCGAACGCCGATGGAGAGCCAGCGCGGCTCGCCCACCGCGCCGTCCACCGAATAGTCGAAGACGAGCGTGAACAACCCGTCGACAACCTCGACACCTTCGATGAACTGTCCCGGCAGCACGATGTTGCCACTCAAGGGCTCGGCGTAAAAGTTGAGGTTGAAGTCGTAGTTTCCGTCTGCGGGCATCATGCCATCGGTCAGCCGTCCCTGGTAGGTCACCGGGACCTCGTTCTGCGCGAGAGCACCCGCCAACGGCAAACCAAGCCCAAGCAGAGCGGCAGCAAGCCGCCAACCACGGCGCAAGTCACACATCGGGATCATGGATCACTCCCCCCTCCGAGAGTCGCGCCGCACGCACAACCCTCAGACCGCATTTCAACACACGCCCGCCGAAGCCGCCGAGCTACGAGGCCACACCATAACGGCCGCTGGTGTCAACGCATACCCAATCTGGGCGTAAACGGACAGTAATTGGGAGGTGAACCAAGGAACGAGCCCGCTTCTTCGACACCTACGCGGCTCAGCGCGTTCTATCCGGCAATTCCCTGCTCGTTCCCTGTTCCGCCGCGCAGGGAATCTGGCTGCGTCGGCGGCTGCAAACCCTGCCCCCGCCACAGCAGTGGGGGGCGAGCCAGCCTCCGCGACAGGCCAACTCCCTGCAAAGTCTCCAACTTGCCTGTTCCCGGGACCGGAACAGGGAAGCAGCGTCTCCGCCCGGTCCACTGTCCGCCCCCTGCGGAGAGACACCGGCCGCGTCAGCCCCGATTTCGCGCTAGATCAAGGACTTACGCCAGAACCGGAGACGCGCGAATCCCCCCCGACCCCGCCCGTTTCGGACAAAACGGACACGATCAAGGGATCACGGAAAGCGCATCAATCAGGAAAGCGGAGAGGGGGGGATTCGAGGGGGAGCGGATGCGGTACTGCAGCACAGCCCCCGTCGAGAGCGTATCTGTGTGCTGGCGAGCTGGTTACAAATCCAGATTCTTGTCGATTGATGGCCGTTTTGATCCGCCGGGAGGCAACGGCCGGGAACACTTCTGGGAACATCGAGCGTGCTCAGCCATCGACGCTTGAATCCTCGTCGAGCGGACGTTGCGCAACGCGCCTTGCTACCGGCTTCGCGACAGCGTCCGCTGACTGATCCATGAATTCCGACGCACTTCCCCAGGGCCCGTTTTCGGTACCAAGACGACCACTTTGCACATCATGCGATCGTGCATGCGAGTTGGCCGGATGACGATCCGATACGCGCTTCCGTAGGAGGCGCCGCCTGCCCGTCGCGATCGCAGCGTGCACCGTCGGCGATGCATCACGGCACCGTCGAACGCGGAGCGCCCGTAGATGTAGCAACAGCTCTGGCATCTCTATATCACACCCTGTGTTTGCTCTGAGAGTAGTTCAAGATCGCTGCGGTCGTGGAAAGCGTCACGCGGAAGATCATCGGGCTGAGGACCTATGTGCCTAGACCATCCACGGACGATCGCTTGAAGTTTGTAGAAGATGCGACTGATGAAGCCACAGAAGCCACCATGTTTCGCCGCCACGGATCACGTGAGTTAGTTACGAAAGCGATTTAAAGTGTTTGCCGAAGGAACGGGGATCATCCGTATCCGTTGCTAGGGTCACGCCTGGTACTTGAACGCGAAGGTCGAATGCATCGTCCGAGACATAAACTATGCAAAATGTGGCCCTGCTGCATCTCACCATCGGCGTCAGTGTGCGCTACTGGCAAGCCGACGACGAGCTTCCGGCGGAACGCGGTGTTGGTATGGCCTAGGTTGAGATGTTCCCGCCGCACGGCCACCCACACGAGTCTTTCGAACGACTCTGAAGACAGGTGTGGGTTGAGACGGCGGCAGAAGTCCGCGCGCTGTCCCACGAGGACGATGACCCGCCTGCCCGCCCGCTACTAGTGGGCGAGGTAAGGGGTGAGCCTTGAGCCGCGTAAAGAGGCCCAGTCGCCACCCTAGCAACAGGCGATTGCCTGTTGTTCGATGGCGTTTCTTCGACCAAAGGCCCACTACACGCTTTTCGTGTTGTCAACACTTCGCTCTCTGAGCGCAGCCACAATCACTGGCAGGTAACGACGAACTTGCTCGCGATCGCTCGCCTTTTCCACATCGCTGAGGTCGGCATATCGCGTGATAATCTGCCTCTCCCAGCGCCGGACTAACTCAGCCGGTAGCACGAGCGACCCATCTTCGAGGCGTTTACCTTGTTCGTGTATGTGGCGCTGCCAATGCGCCCAGCGCTCGTGCTCGATAGCAGCCAGTTGCTCTACCGACCTTTCAAGAGCCGCCTTAACATCGTGCTGGTTCATAGGATTCGTCAGATCAAGCCGTCGGCAACGAGTTGCCGGTAGTGCTGGCCGAGTACTGTGAGCTCACACGTCTTGCTTTGCATGGCCGCGTGCCACATGTGCGGAGCCCCGACAGGGCGGACTAGATTTACCTTGACATACTTCTGTAGGACCGCGAACACGGCGGTCTTCTGCGGGTCTGGCGGAGGCAACATCTTAGCCGCAGTCTGCGCAGACGGTCGCTCCGGCTCATACGCAGGATCAAGCGAAAACTGGTGGTCAGCAGTTGGAAAATGTATCGCTAGCGCTTGAAGGTCCGTGAGGGGAATTGGCGCGGCCGCCTTCCGGAGAGAGACAAAGGTCTTCACATTCGTCTTAAAAACAGGGCGTTGTGCCCACGGTCCTAGGGACTGGTCGATGTGCGCATAGACGCTACCAGGCGTCACATCGCCCACTAGATTGGCTGCAGCCCCGCCCAAGGCATCGACAAGTAGCCTCGTGAAAACGCCAGCACCACCGCCGGGAACCTCTTTAGCGTACTGTTCAGCGGTGGATGCGGTGAGGATGGTCATCCCATCCTTCACCTCAGCAATCGCCTGCGACTGCGGATGGTTGCCCACAACTCCGCTGTGACAACTGTCAAGGATAATGACCTTGTTCTTCGCTAGGGACCTGCCAGCGAGCGTCATCACCTCCGCCAAAGCCAAGCCGTCGTCCCCCGTCTTGCATTCCGTCCCACAGAGGAAGCCCCCGGTATCTTCGATATAGCCGTGACCCGCGAAATAGAACAGTGCGATGTCTGCGTCGGTAGCGAACAGCTCGCGGACGGCGTCCTTGAGCGCTGGCTTTTCGACGCGGTCGGTCGCACTTGTCCCCGTCATCAGTTTCGGTGTGACAAAGTTGACCGTGCCGTCAGCGTGACGCTCAAGCACCGCTTTCACAGCATGCGCATCATTGACGCATCCACTGAGCTGGCTCACATGGTCGTAGTGGTCGATGCCGACGATCAATGCTTTACGCACCGGTTCCCCTCTCTCAGAGCGAGTCGATGAAATCACTGATGTTCTCGTCCCTCCAGACGAAGGTCGCCACACCCTCAACGTCGGTCCGATCGTTTGAGTAGGCCCAGATGCCGCGAACTCGCTTCTTCTCCTCCTTGGCACATTGTATTTCCCACTTCTGCCCGCTGGAGGTAAGCGAGTTCTTGCTGATGAGCGCAATAACACCATCTGAACGTTTAATGCGCGTTCGCACCCGCTTTTGCCAGTCTTCGTCGTAGGGCTCCTTCACCGACATGTCGATAAACTCGTACGGGGCGCGAGGCGAAAGAGACTGCCCCTTCAGGAAATCGCGCTGCCGTACATCCTCGATCGCAAACGCTACAAATAGAACCTTTTTGTCAGCCATGATGTCCGTCCCTTTCGAAAACAAAATGCTCAACTATCACGATGACCCACGCAGGTGTCGCGGCCATGCAGTGTACGCAGAATGCTAGCGCACCGAAAGCGCCTGGTATGGTAGCTTCAGGACGAGGGCGTTGCGAGGCGCGGCAAGAGTGTGGTATTTGAACGCATTAGAAATGCAGAGATGGGCCAAGGTACGTCTAGAGCTGCATTGCGCTGCAAGGACAGTGGTTGCGATTCCTGGTCGGTGCCGATAGATTGCCATCGTGACCAGTTCGGAGGTCGCGATTGGGGACACAAGCGTAGCCATGTCCCCGCGGGGGGTGGCGACGCCGCCGCCGTTTCAATCCACGCCCCCGCGAGGGAAGCGACCTCGATCGTGCCCGCCAGCCGGTAAGGCCCCTTGAAGTTTCAATCCACGCCCCCGCGAGGGGGGCGACTGGCCGCGGCTTCCAGCGCGGCGAGCTCGTCGCGGTTTCAATCCACGCCCCCGCGAGGGGGGCGACCCTTGAGGTGCGGCCGGCCGCGCTCACCCTGCTTGTTTCAATCCACGCCCCCGCGAGGGGGGCGACTGCGGTGCCGGGAGCGGGATGGTGACACTGATCGGGTTTCAATCCACGCCCCCGCGAGGGGGGCGACGGGGAGCGTGCACGGATGTTTCTGAGGGGTCGAGTGTTTCAATCCACGCCCCCGCGAGGGGGGCGACCCGGCTGAGCACGGGCACGACCAACGACGGCAACCAGTTTCAATCCACGCCCCCGCGAGGGGGGCGACGAGCAAGCGAGCGAAGCTGACGCTCGGAAAGAGGTGTTTCAATCCACGCCCCCGCGAGGGGGGCGACTGCTGGTGGGGCCGTACAAGGTGAGCGGGGGCAGTGTTTCAATCCACGCCCCCGCGAGGGGGGCGACCCAACGACCTCTCGATGGGGTCGAACAAGCTGACGTTTCAATCCACGCCCCCGCGAGGGGGGCGACGATGGGTCGATGGGTGGATCTTGGGGACATCGAAGTTTCAATCCACGCCCCCGCGAGGGGGGCGACGAGGCTCCAGGTTGCCGGCGGGCCCATCCCGCGGCGTTTCAATCCACGCCCCCGCGAGGGGGGCGACCCGGTGCGTAGCCGGGCACGGGCCTTGCCCTCCAGTTTCAATCCACGCCCCCGCGAGGGGGGCGACTCGCCGTGCCGACGACCCGCTCCAGCGCGGGGTTGTTTCAATCCACGCCCCCGCGAGGGGGGCGACTGGCGGTGTGGGAGGTCGAGCGGTGGGTCGCGAAGTTTCAATCCACGCCCCCGCGAGGGGGGCGACTACACCCCGTTCATCACGGCACCCCCGGCAGCGTGTTTCAATCCACGCCCCCGCGAGGGGGGCGACCTCTCGCCCCAGCATGTACGCGGCAGGCGTCAGGCAGTTTCAATCCACGCCCCCGCGAGGGGGGCGACCGGGACCTACGAGTCCTGCGTCCCATCGCTCACGGTTTCAATCCACGCCCCCGCGAGGGGGGCGACTGCTGCGGGGCCTTCTCGGTCTTCGGCTGCCAGACGTTTCAATCCACGCCCCCGCGAGGGGGGCGACGGCGGCAGCGGGCCGTCGGGGCTCACGAGCTCGAGGTTTCAATCCACGCCCCCGCGAGGGGGGCGACCCGCCGACAAGCGGGCGTTCTTCGCCGCCGTGGTGTTTCAATCCACGCCCCCGCGAGGGGGGCGACGGCAGGTGTGCGAGTTGGCCCAGGCGTCGTCGATCGTTTCAATCCACGCCCCCGCGAGGGGGGCGACCGCGTGGTCCCCGCCGCCGAAGCGTGGGCTGAGCTGTTTCAATCCACGCCCCCGCGAGGGGGGCGACCCGGTCTTGTTGGTGCTGTATGTCCACTCAACGATTGTTTCAATCCACGCCCCCGCGAGGGGGGCGACAACTGTTCGTGGTGGTGCCGGGTGCCCACTGGTAGTTTCAATCCACGCCCCCGCGAGGGGGGCGACCCGCCGCCGTGGGACTCTCACCCACGGAGCGAGGGTTTCAATCCACGCCCCCGCGAGGGGGGCGACGGGTCGATCGGCCCCACCGCTGCCAAGGCTGCCAGTTTCAATCCACGCCCCCGCGAGGGGGGCGACGTCCCGGGTGAAGCCGAGCGTAAGCGGTGGAGGCTGTTTCAATCCACGCCCCCGCGAGGGGGGCGACCTCACCACGCTCATCGAGGCCCGCTCGGTCAGCCAGTTTCAATCCACGCCCCCGCGAGGGGGGCGACTACCGCGAGTGCGTGCACTGCGGGCACACCTGGAGTTTCAATCCACGCCCCCGCGAGGGGGGCGACTCGGCGAGCCCGACCTCGGGGCGGTGGTGGACGAGTTTCAATCCACGCCCCCGCGAGGGGGGCGACCTCGGGATCGGCGTCAACCCAGACACCTTCCTTGAGTTTCAATCCACGCCCCCGCGAGGGGGGCGACGCGTGCGACGCATGGGGAGCATTCGGATGAGTGAGTTTCAATCCACGCCCCCGCGAGGGGGGCGACGCTCGACTACTGCGATCGGTACTACCTGCTGGAGTTTCAATCCACGCCCCCGCGAGGGGGGCGACCCGCACCTGCTGCCGTACAAGCGGGCGACCACGGTGTTTCAATCCACGCCCCCGCGAGGGGGGCGACGACGCCGGGCTCGCACCCGACGCCGAGGAGGAGAGTTTCAATCCACGCCCCCGCGAGGGGGGCGACCCTCGTTGGTGCGGATAAGCTGCTCGCGCTCAATGTTTCAATCCACGCCCCCGCGAGGGGGGCGACAGGGCTCGCCGCCGATGACGGCGATGTTGGGGATGTTTCAATCCACGCCCCCGCGAGGGGGGCGACATCCCCGCCGTACGCATGCACCAACTCCACCTCATCGTTTCAATCCACGCCCCCGCGAGGGGGGCGACCCTGCTCGAATGGATGTGGAGACTCGCTCGGACGTTTCAATCCACGCCCCCGCGAGGGGGGCGACTTGTGCGCATGCAATGTCGCCACGCGAAGCAGTCCGTTTCAATCCACGCCCCCGCGAGGGGGGCGACGGCGGCGGATGGCAATGTGCGGGACGCCGGGGCGTTTCAATCCACGCCCCCGCGAGGGGGGCGACTCCCGGCGTCTGGTGGGACAACGGACGCTGTGCTGTTTCAATCCACGCCCCCGCGAGGGGGGCGACCTGTTGCCGGCTCAGGCGGGGCATTGGCCGACGCCGCGTTTCAATCCACGCCCCCGCGAGGGGGGCGACGGTCGCGGTGCCGCTGCTACCCGTCACCTGCAATAGTTTCAATCCACGCCCCCGCGAGGGGGGCGACCCAGCCGCCGTGAGGTTGCCGGTGCCTTGGAAGGTGTTGCAAACCACGCCCCCGCGAGGGGGGCGACTGACGGCCACCGACTGGCCCGCGACAGTGCACGGGTTTCAATCCACGCCCCCGCGAGGGGGGCGACGAGGGTCGTGTCCCCGTCCGACTTGCTCGGGATGTCGTTTCAATCCACGCCCCCGCGAGGGGGGCGACGGCAGTCAGCGTAATTAGTTAATCCGTCAGCGCTTGAGCGGCCGAGATCGCGAACCTGACGGGCATACCACTCGTAGCGTATTCCGTCGGTCCGTTTTCAGACCGTATCCATCTGCCAATTCAAAGCTTGCGCGTTCCGCGAAGGTGGCGGTGGCGAAGCGTCTACTCCGGGCTCGCGGCGAAGTCACGCCCTACACAATGAGCGGGGCGTCCGGGTCGCTGGAGCGGTCGAGGCCGACATGTTCGACTCGGCCGTGCCAGTGGGCACCGAGGTTATAGAACCGCAGGCTGTCCGTCTTGGTGTCGATCTCGTGGGTGAGGCGGGCCTTTAGTGCTGTGTACTGAGCGGGATCGAGCTTGCATTCAAAGACCGACGCCTGGACGCGCTGGCCCCAGTCCTCGCAGAGCTTTGCTACGCGGCGGAGCCGTCGCTGGCCTTCGTTGTCGGTTGTGCTGACGTCGTAGGTAACGAGGACATGCATTAGCGGGCAGCATAACGGGTACCACCCCGCAAGCGGACGCCCGCAGGCAAAGCCGGGGGGTTTGTAATCACGGGTCGGAGACCGGTGCTCCTCGGCTACTTCCAAATGAACGCGGGGTAGGTGTCGAGTTCGCCGCGAATGACGCGGCTCAGCAGCCGGGCCTGTAGGTGGACTAGCAGGCCGATGCTGACCTTCTCTTGCAAGTATGGGTGCGTGAGCTCTTCCTGCTTGCGTCTCTGGTAGGCCGAGAGAACTGTGCGGCGGGCGGTGTCGGCGAGCCGGACGCCCCCGCCCTCAAGCCGCCGGAAGTCGCGGTCGACCACCTGGCGGCGGTTGACAAGGCTCAGGGCGAGGCGATCGCACAGGAAGCTGCGCAGCTCCTCCATCAGGTCGAGCGCCAGTGACGGGCGGCCGGGGCGGTCGCGGTGCAGGAAGCCCACGGCCGGGTCGAGCCCGCACGCCTCGCAGGCCGAGCGGGCATCGTGCGCGAGCATGGCGTAGAGGAAGCTGAGCAGGCAGTTCATGGGGTCGCGCGGCGGACGCCGGGTGCGCTCGCGGAGCGTGAAGGCGTCACGCTCGGGGGCATCGAGCGTGACGAGGCGGTCGAGCACGGCGAAGTAGTGCACAGCGGCCTCGCCCTCCTGGCCGCGGAGGTGGTCGAGGTTAGGGGATCGCAGGGCGGCCGCGGCGCACGGCGCCATGGCCTGGCAGGCGCGAGCGAGGGCGCCGCTGGCGTCGCCATGATCGCGGGCAGCGCGGAGCACCGTGGTGCGGGCATTGGCGATCTTTGCGGCGACCATGGGACCGGCAATGCGGAGGCAGGCGGGCTCGTCGTCGGCCGTGCGGTACTGATCGCGCCGGAGCAGGACATTGCCGGGGGTAAAGCCGCAAACGCGAGCCTGGAGTCGCCCGGACTGGCTGAGGAAGCTGACCGCGACGCCTTCTTCTGCGCACAGAGCGAGGAGGGCGGTGGAGGCGTTGACGCGGCCGAAGCAGCAGATCCCGCCGAGGGTGTGGACGGGGACACGGAGCTTGACCTCCCGGTCGACCGATACGGCGACAGCGCGGCCGTCCTTGCGGAGCCAGGCGCCGTCGGTCTGGACGAAGAGGGTGTTGAGATGGTGCTTCATCGGAGCGACATCAGGGAGCAGGCATGCGACCTCATGGAACGGGAACGGATAATCCGGAATCAGGGACTTGGGTCGGTGGTGGTGGTGGCGGAAAGGCTGGCGGCGAGGGATCGGGCGAGGTAGAGGGCGGGGGTGCGTGTGGGGGCGGTGCCGGCGGGGAGGCATAGGTGCAGGAGCGAGCAGCTCTTGCACTTGGCCTGCTTCTTCGCCAGCGGGACGGTGTTGGCGGCGATGTTGGCCCGGACTTCACCTGTGATCCGGGCGACGAGGTCGCGCAGCCGCGCGTCGATCTCGACACGCTCGCGACGGCGGACGGCGTGGTAGAACAGCTCGCCCTCGCGCACCGCCGTCTGAAACATCTCCTCGAGGCAGAGGGCCTGCGCGGTGAGCTGAACGCGGTCGTGATCGAGGCGCTTCGGGGAGCCGCGCTTGTGCTCGACGGGGCGCGGCGGGCCAGCGACGCGGCCGTCTGCGTTGACGGGGATCTCAACCTGGTCAGCCGTGCCGGTGAGGCCGAGGCGCCGCGAGAGGAGGGGCAGGGCGCGAACGGTGCGTAGAGCGATGGGCGGGCCGTGGTCGGGTGGTGGCACCGGTCTCTGGCCAGTGTGGGCACCAGGGTCGGATCGGGCAGCTCCGGCGCCATCCGCGAGATCCTCGGTCTTTGCAATCACCTCTCGGAGACCGGTACCGCTGTCGGTGGGGCGAGTGCGGTGGCCGGGGGTGTCGGAGCGTTCGTGGAGGACCTTGCCCTCGGCCGTGAGGCGGTTCTCGGCCCAGAGGCCGTCGACATGGATGAGGGCGCACTGCCGCGGGCAGAACAGGTGGTGCTGCAGGGCGGAGATGGGGATGAGGTCCTCGTCGAGGTACATCGCGGGAAACGAGAATGGGTGAACCCGGCTCGGCGAGCCGGGCCACCCGGAGTTTCAGTTCAGAGCTTCTCGTGGAGCTTAACGCCGTTGGGGATCGCCGAGCGGTCGACAGTGATCTCGTAATCGTCGAAGTCGCGGGGCGGACGGGACTCGTCTTTGCGCTTCGCCTTGACGGCCCGGAAGAGCTTCGCGGCGGGGGCGCTGCCGAGCGGGTTGTCGTGCTCGAAGACGAAGAGCTTCTGGCTGGACATCTCGCCGCGGGCGGCCGAGCGATCGTGCTCGAACATGTTCATAAGGGCCAACCAGAGGAGTTCGAGATCTTCCGCGGAGAAGCCTGTCTGCTGAGCGAGGAAGGGGTTGATGAAGCCGTGGCAGCGGTAGAGGCCATAGGGGACGATCTCCTTGCGGCCCATAGTTCGGTTGCCGCCCTTCTGGGCAGCCGATTCCTTCGCAGTCGTGACGGCCATGCGGGTGATCGACTGCTCGAGCGAGACGATCGGGTCGACGCTGGAAGAGAAGGCGATCTGGACCGGGCCGCGAACCTGCCCGGCGTTGACGCCGGTACTCATGACTGCGCCGAACATGCGGACGTCGAAGAAGGTCTGACACATCCAGCGGCGGGCCTTGTCCTCGTCGCCGGGCTTGGGCTTGTCTGCGTCGAGCTTGAGGGCGTCGTAGGCCCGCTGGTGCTGGTCGTTGAGGATGGCCCGCTCGGCGACGTAGATGTCGTAGCCCGCCTTCGGGCTCCCACTCGCATTGCCGTTCCTGCTGGTGAGGGCGAAGTAGTTGCGGACCTTGCGCTTGATGCAGACGTCGGAGACGAGGCCGCGGCCCGTCTCCGGGTCGAGGCGAGGGGCATTACCGGCGTCTGGGTCGCCGTTCGGATTGCCATTGCGGACATCAAAGAACAGAACGAATTCGCAGCGGGGGACGGTCGTGATGACTTCGGGCTCTGCAGTGGTGGCGGTCATGGATTCATCTCCCAAGACTTTGATGGCTAGCGGTATGTCATCGTTCAGGCGGTGACGGGCTCGTCGGTCTTCTCAGCTTTGCGGCTCTCCCACAGGAATGCAGGCGGTGCGTCGGAATGCTCTTGCTCCCATTTCAGGCGTCCTTCCTTGTTCATCCAGAGCCAGTGCCGCATCTGGTGGTAGCCCAGCACGAACAGGCCCTGCTCCTTCAGCGACAAGTAGTTCGGGAACGCCCCGGGCGGCTGTGGGTACCGGCGCGGATCGATGTGAAATCGCTCTGAAATCGCGTCGATGATGCGCTCGTAGCGGAACGCCATCGCCTGGTCGCTCCGACTCTCGCCCCCGGCCGCTTTGCGTGCGTGGTGCCGGGCGAGTTTGAGCAGACGCGGGAATACGGCCGCGGGCGTGGCCGATGCGGCAGCGAAGAAACGATCGACGAGCGTGGCGTTCATATTGTCGATCGCGATTGCCTGCAGACGTTCGAGAACGGCCGTCAACATGCCGAGTTGGTACCCGTCGCTTTCGGTCTTCGGATTCATGTCGATCTCCAGTGAAATGTCGTGGTGACGGACGAGCACCGCCTTGATCACAGCGGCGCGGGCATCGCGGCGGGTGGCGGCGATCCAACTGTCTTCGCCCGCTTCCGCTCGTTCGCGAAGCAACGCTCGTTGCATTGCCGAGATCGGATATGCCAATCTCGCGTCCAAGGCCGTTTGAACGATGTCGGCGGCGAGCGACGCGGGCACGCTCGCTTCACGGCCCGGGGCAGCGAGCGCGTCCAGCATCGCCCGCAGTGGGATCGCCGGCGACGGCTCTTGTCCCTTGGGTACCCCGGCATTTCGGACGATGCTCAGGTCCGCGAAGTGCTGAGCGAGCGATTGCATCGCGGCCTCTACCGTGGTATCGATGTAGCCGCGCATGATCGCCCGCCCTTGGGCGCCCGTCACGGCGGCCGCGTAGAAGCGGGACGGATCGTGCACCTCGGGCATCCGGCCCCGCCATACGCTCCTGTAGAGATCCGCCACCGCGTTGCTGGACGACGCTTCGAACAAGTTCGCCATCGCGTCGAGGGCATCGGGCTCGCCGTCGGGCGACCAATAGATCAGGACCGTGTCGGAGCTGAGCGTGATCCGGCGTGGAGAGAGGTCTTCGCCATTCGCATTGACCGGCCGAGCGTTCAGCAGGCGGTTGAAGGCCGTAGCGACGCGCTGTGCGGCTTCGCGGCCGATCGGCGCGTTCTCGTTGCTGGCCAGCCCGTAGCTCTCGAACGCGCCGGTGTTGAAGGAGACGAGGGCGACGCCGCTCGGCGTGCCGCCGGGGACAGGCTTGATCAGAGGCACAAGCCCCGGTTCGTCCACCGGATCGCCGGAGACGAGGCAGCGGAAGCGGGCCTCGCCGTCGCCCGATGCCGCCGGTTGGCGCTGCGCCTTCCACCATCCCCGCACGGCCGGAAGCTGATGGACGAGTCGGACGTCTTCGCCGACGCGAAAGGCGATCATGTCGTTCGCAGCGAGATCCTCCGGCAGCTTGTCGAGCAGGAGCGTCCGCGTCGGCGGCAGGCTGGCGAGGAAATCGGCGACGGCGCGAGCGGCGGGGTCCCCGGTCGCTCCGGCGCAGTCGGCGACGATCTGCTGGAACAGAGCGGCACGGGTAGCGAGCTTGGAGGCCGGCCGTTGCCCCGCCGGGTCGATGCCGAGGACGTACTCGGGCTTGTCGACGAAGGCGAAGGCGAGGTCGCCGCTCGTGCGGCCAGGCTGGAGAGGGACCTCCTCACTCTTACCGACCCATTTCGGCTTGAGCAGCTTGCCCTTCCTGTCGGTCTTGCTCTCGTTCAGGTTGGTTCGGTGGGAGGCGATCTGGATCAGGTCGCCTCCCGCCGTCAGCTCGACGATCCAAGAGACGGGCTTGCGCTCGAAGTCGGGGTCGCCGATGAGCTTGTCGGCCTCGGCGAGCTGGTGCAGTGCCTGGAGGATCACGCACGTCCTCCTTCCCCCAGCAGGCCGTGAGCCTCCCGGATGCTGCGTTCCGCGGCCTCCGGCGTTGGCGGTACTTCCACTACGCCGTTCACAAGCTTGGCCGCGAAGAAGACGGGGCGGGCGAAGCCATCGGCGACGCCGTCCGGCGTGCGCCAGGTCATGGTCTTGCGGCGTGGGCCCTTCTTGTCTGAGCTTTTGATGAACTCCAGATCCCAGAGCATCAGCCCGAGGTCGCGTGTCTCGGGGACCGGCTCGGGCGTGTGCTCGTCGACGGGCTCGAGGTCGGCCGCGAACTCGCGGCAGCCGAAGTACGGCTGATGGAAGTGCTGACCCTTCTCGAGCCGGCGCTGGAACATGGAGACGTACTTGGCGAGCGAGTTGCCCGGCCCGGCGCGGTCGGTGAGTTCGATGCGGGCCTCGAGGACATAGGCCACATCGCGGAGCGCGACGGTGTTGCGCTGCTGGCGGCGATCCTCGACGATGAGCGGGTCGTACTCCCCGCCGGAGTCGAGGACGGAACGCGAGGGGGCCGAGGCACCGACGCCGACCTCGTTGCGGCGGAAGCTCGTGAAGGCGATCGGACTGAGCACCTTGATCCGCTCAATACGCCATCGCATCTGCGGCTTCCAAAGCACCGCCTCGAAGAGCCCCCGGGCGGCCGAGGGCGTGACGACGGGGTATGACATCCGTTCCGCCTTGAGCTCCGGCCTGGTGAAGCAGGCGAGGGGGCCGGAGGCGCGGAGGGCGAGGGGCGGGGGCTGTTCCTTGATCTGCATGTTGGTCCTCACACAATACCGACTTCCGGATCCATCACCCCGTCCGCCCGCGGATCGAGTCCGAACCGCGGGTCGTAGCGCTTTTTGTGATGGTCGAGCAGCACGTCCACCCGCTCGTGCACCGTCTCGATCACGCCCGCGGACCACATCGCGTCCCGGTGGAACCGGCTCACCTGCACGATGAACGGCTGCAGCGCCCGCTGCGTCTTCCGGTTCGGCTCGGCCCGAAACCGCTCGATCCGCTCCGCCCCCTCGCCCCACAGCACGGCGATCGGCCAGATGTCCGAGTCCATCATCCGGAAGCAGTGGGCCGTGGTGAGGAAGTCCAGGTTCTTGCGGTGGAGTTGCACGCGGCGGGCGTCGAGGTCCTCCTTGCCGTAGAGCAGCTCGAAGAACCGCTCGCACACGGTTGGGTCGAAGATGTCGAGTGCACCGCCCCGGTTGGCGAGCATTCCTCGCGTAGTGGCGGCCGCCTTCTCCAGCACGCCCCTGGGCGGGGGCGTCGGGGCCTCGAAGACGACCAGGTGGCCGCCCGGCCCCGGGATCCCGGCAAGACGGTTAGCCTCCGTTAGCCGCCCCTCGCGGTCGCAGCGTCCGGCGGCCTGGGCTAGGGAATCGAGTCCGGCGAGGGCGCGATAGACTACCGGAAAGTCGAGGTCGACTCCGGCCTCGACGAGTTGTGTGGAGATGACGCGGCACGGGAGCCCGCCGTCGAGCTGGGCCTTGATGCCGGCGAGCACATCGAGGCGGTGGGCCGGGCACATGAGGGCGGAAAGGTGGAAGAGGCCGTCCGGCCCCACCTCGGCCTCCAACGCCTCCGCGAGTTCGCGGGCGTCCTGCCGCCGGTGAACGATGGCGAGCACGGCCTCATGCCCGGCGAGCCGGGCGGCAAGGGCGTCATACGGCGTCGGCTCCCCCACTTCCCACGAGACGCGGACGCGCCGCGCTCTATCGGCGAGCGATGCCGGCTCCGGCAGGATCGGGTGGACGCCGGAGAGGCCGAACGGGAGTTCGTCGCGCCGGAGTAGCGCCGGTGGCGTGGCCGTCGAGAGGACGACGGAGCAGCCGATGCGGGGCCCGGCGAGTTCGCCGAGCACATCAAGGATGGGGTGCAGCAGGCCCGGCGGAAGCGTCTGCAGTTCATCCAGGATGACCACGCTGCGGGCTACGTTGTGCAGCTTACGGCAGCGGGACGGGTGATCGCTGAACAGCGACTCGAAGAACTGGACGCTGGTCGTCACGACAATCGGGCTGTTCCAGTTCTCAGCAGCCAACTTGCGTACGATCTCTCCTTCCGAGTCCCACTCGTCGAGCTTCTCCTCGTCAAGGTTCGAATGGTGCTCCAGCACATTGGTTACACCGAAGATGTCCCGGTAAACCCGGGCGTTTTGCTCGATGATGCTGGTGTACGGAATGACGACGATCACGCGTCGCAGGCCATGCTGAACGGCGTGCTCCAGGGCGAACCGCATGCCGCTGAGCGTCTTGCCGCCGCCGGTCGGGGCACACAACGAGAAGATGCCGGGCCGAGCGTCCGCCGCTGCCACGCAGGCATCGAGGATCTCACGACGGAGCCCGGCGACGGGAGTATCGGTTGGCAGGCCGGCGTGCTTCGTGCGGAGGCGGTCGAGCAACACGGGGAGTTTGTCGTAGGTGAGATCGTCGTGTGTCCGGGCGTGATCGAAGTGGGCATAGAACGCGGCCGTGGCGAGCCGATCAGCATCCACCAGGGCTGAGAACAGTAGCCGCGTAAAGAGTTCGGTTCGGCGCGCACATGCGGCACGTTCGCCAACGCCGGCGATCGGGGCCACATCTCCAACTTGCAACGCGGGGGGGAGCAGTTCCGAGGGGATTTGACTGCGAATCTGATCCAGGAGCGGAGAATTCGTCTTGAGGCGCTCTCGCAGAGGACGACGCGACACATCGGGGCAGCCCTCGGCCTCCGCCGACGCGTTGGAAGTCAGATTCGCTAGTCCGGCGTGATGTCCGGCGATCGCGAATGCGACGGCAGCCATTTCTACCGACCCTTGCTCATGAGCCAGAGCGGCACCCACACCCGCGTGCTCGGCTTGCACCCGTTCCCCGCGGAGCCTCCGCTGAAAATCTTCTCTGAACTTGCCCAAATCATGCCACAAGCCAGCCAAACGCCCTAGCTCACCAGCTCCAAATGCGCTGGTACAAGCCTCGCTCTGCTTCGCCACTTCAAACAAATGGGTAACGAGGGGCTCCCATTCTTTATATGGGCGACCTTCGACCGAGTGCGCAAACGCAGTGTGAGAAAGCTCGTTCATCCAATAAGACTGAGCCCAGCGTAACAACCAACGCCGCTCACGGTCATCACAAAGATCCACAACGTTGTGGGGCCGAACAGTCCGTTTCCGAGCAAAGCCTTTGGTTCAGTGGAATCAGAGTACGGTATATTCGCGGCGTCGGTACCTGTCAACCGCTCGGCCTCGAGCCGATCGAGCTAGAGGCTCCGCGTCAACTAAATGACACGGTTTCATGCTGTCACTTTTGCATCACCAAGCTGGTAGAGAGCAATGGCGGCGGGACGCACACTCGCGGAACCTGAGTCAACACTTGGACCGCAATCTCCGGCGAGTCCTCCGATGGGGGTCAATTCCGGCTGCTGACGATAGCGGATCAGGCCGACATGAGCGTTTAACGGTTGAGATGAACCGGCGGCGCAGCCATGACGCCACAAGGCAAGAGGTGGTCGTAGCCAAATTGTCGCCCGCTACAGCATGGAGGACATCACTTGCGGCGCCGAGGCTTTGGCATCAAGGCCAACAGTGCTTCGAAGCCGGCGTCTGGCGCTTGGCCGCAGGCCTCCACCCAGTCGATGAACTCGGCGACATCAACCCGGCGATTGCCGCTCTCACAGTTGTAGATCCAGGAGTGCGGCTTGCCCAGGGCCTCACCGAGGGCGCGTTGTGTCAGACCGGCTTCCTCGCGGAGATGCCGAAGGAACTCCGGGACGCATCGGTAACGTGGGGAGTGTTGTGCTTTGCTGCCCAAGGTGGACAGGATGCACAAGACTCGCCGTGCCACCAGTTGCGTGCCACGCTACAACGAAGGTTGAAGCCGCATCAGCGCCATTCTCGTGGCGTTGGCGGCAGGACTTGGACTACTTGTCGGTCTTTCGCGACTGGCCTTTCGGGGAAGGTGCTGGGGCCTTGGGGTTGCCTGCGGTGGTCTTGCTCGCGGACGCGGGTTTCGGTTTGGCCGGATGGCGGCCACTTCCATTGGTCATTTCGGGCTTCCTTTCGAGATCATCCACGAGGACAGCGATCCGGCCGTAGTACCGGGACAACGCGCTGCGGGACCCTGCAAACAGGATCACGCAGAGAACAGCGACGACGATGTCAAGCTCCACGGCCCCCTCGACGGGAGCCGGCAGCGAAACTCTCCAGAGCGCATAGGCCACAAGCAGGGCGATGAGCGTGTTGCCGTAGAACTGGTAGTAGCGGTAGAAATTCTCATCGAGCCAGGTGTAGGCGGATAGCCGCTCTGTGAACTGCAGGTCTGGCTTGGTTGGCCGCCGAAGGCCGGTTGCGTGATGGAGCTGGTCGATGATCGCCCACCGCACGGCGCTCATCAGCATGCCGAGGCCAAGGCTTGCAATCGTGACATAGAGCACGCCTCCGACAGTGGGTCCGGACTCGACTGGCCCTGCGAGCCACGCTTCTACTCTGGGATCAACGAACCCGAGTCCCCAGAGGCTCAGGAATCCCGGGATGAGATAGGCCACGACAAGCCCAAAGTTCCGATCGGTGATGCTCTGCACGACTCTTTCGCCCCATGCTCCTTTCCGGGGCATCTGGCCCCGAACTCAGTATCCCGTGGCACGGAACAGATGTCAATACTGTTTCCGGGAGGTTGGCAACGCCCTCTAGACGCTATGCTCCCCCTTGTGCTTCTCTCCCTCTCCCGCTGACCGCCCTTCTCGAGGTGGCACGCGGTCCCTTCAACAGCCAACAGGAGAGTCTTTATGGCAACGACCACCAACAAGCCCACCGACCAAATCCGGCTCGGCATCATCCAGGCCGCCATCTGGCGGAACGAGGACAGCGAGGGCCGACCCCGCTTCCAGGTCACCCTCGAACGCCTTTACCGCGACGAGGAGGGCAACTGGAAGTCTTCCGGGTCCTTCGGCCGCGACGAGCTGCTGACGCTCGCCAAGGTCGCCGATCTGGCCCACACCCGGATTCACGGCCTGCAGACCGAGGCGCGCGAGGCCGCCAAGGACGAGCAGAAACCGGCGGCGACGACCACCGCCAAACGGGCCGGCCGCTCGCGATGACCAAACGGACAGCCGCCGGGGAGGGCCCCGGCCCCCGCTCCCGGGCCGAAGAGGCCCGGAGCGCCGCCGATCGTGCGCTCGAAGCCTTGGCCGAGCAGCTCGATGCGGGGAATAGCCAGCAGCTCGACGCCTTCCTGAAGGCGCTCGGGCGGTTCCACAAGTACAGCTTCAACAACATCATGCTGATCCTCAGCCAGAAGCCCGAAGCCACCCGAGTGGCAGGGTTTCATACATGGCGGTCGTTCGGCCGCACCGTCAAGAAGGGCGAGAAGGGGATCCTGATCCTGGCGCCGATGCGGATCCGGGTAAAGGACCGGGCAGCCGAGCCGACTCCTGGCGAAGACACACCGACGGTGCTCCGGTTCCGGGCCGCGCATGTGTTCGACATCTCGCAGACCGAGGGCGAGCCCCTGCCCGAGCCGGCACGGGCGGGCGGGGATCCCGGGGAGTACCTCGGCCGGCTCGAAGCCCTCGTTTCCGCCAAGGGGATCGACCTCACGACCGCCGCCATTGAGGGCGGCGTCCACGGGGTCTCCAAGGGCGGGGCGATCGTCCTAGCCGAAGAACTCTCGGGGCCGGAGCGATTCAGCGTGCTGGTGCACGAGCTTGCCCACGAGATGCTGCACCGCGTCGAGGCAAGGCCCTCGAAGACCGTGCGGGAGCTCGAAGCCGAAGCCGTCGCCCACGCCGTGTCGGATGCCATCGGGCTCGACAGCGTCCGTGCATCGGCTGACTACATCCGCCTCTACAGCGGTGACCGCAAGGTCCTCGCAGCCTCGCTCGACCGCATCCAGCGGACCGCCTGCGAGATCATCACGGGGATAGTTGAGGACCAGAACGAGGATGAGCGGAGCAAAGTCACCGTATCGACGGAGATCGCCCTCACCCGGAGCCACCGGGTCCGATGAGGCGGGCCGCTATCCGCCCGCTGCTTCCGGGGCTCGGGGGGTGGCTCCCCGTCCCTCCCGCTGACGCGGAAGCCAAGGCTCTGTTTCTTCGCCATCGCCTGAGCTGGCTCGGGCGGTCCGGGCTCGAGAACGGGACCATCACAAGACCTACTTCAACCGGCCTGACGCTCGTCTCCCCCGGAGGGGATGCGTTGTGTGCCTGGAAGCCGGAGTTCATCATCGGGGGCGGGGAGGCCGTCCGGCTCATCGCCTTCCACAACGAGAGCCGGCGTCGGGCCTACCGGATGCTCGGAGAAGCCGGCGAGCACGCTCTGGAACGGTTCCCCGGGCACCTGCCGTATGTGATCATCGATCGGCGGGCCGCGGCCACCAGAACCAAGACGCTCATCAAGGCCGGATGGACACGCTCGCCCCACCGGCTGCACGACCTTCAGGTGTGGACCGGCCAGCGCTCAAGATGACACCGGGTTCAGAGCAGGAAGTGCCACCCCTGTCCCGCGAGTCAACCCTGCGGGTCCTCCACTTCGTTGCGGCCTCGGGTCTTCGACCCTGCGGTGACACGCGGGTCCCATCGGGGTGGCGGGGGACACCGTTGGTGTTCAGGACGCCCCGTTATGGCGTCCTGAACACCACAACTTTAATTCAAAAGAAAGGACTACGACTATGACTACAGATACCATGACCAACTCACAGACCGAGGGCACCAACGCCGGACCCGTCGATCGCTTCATCTACGGACCCGTGCATGTGACCATCTGGGAGAACCACGACCGCAACGGCAACAGCTTCTACAGCGTCCGCATCGAGCGTCGCTACAAGAAATCAGAAGCCGAAGGCTGGGATTCCAGCAACTCGTTCACCAAGGAGCAGCTGCCGGTGGTGGCTGATCTTGTGGGGCGGGCCTACACGCGACTCAGCGAGCTCAACATGGAAGCCCTTGCGGGTGCCCGATGAGCGGCGTGCTGACGCAGCAGGAGCTGGATGCGTTCACAGGAGACTGTGAACGCTACCGCCACCCGCTCTCCCGCACGGTGATCTACACGCCCGGGATCAGGCACCTCGCCGAGCGGGCGGGGGCATACTGGCTGCTCGACGAGATCGTGCTGGGCCTGATGAGCAAGCAGTTCGAACAGACGGCCATGCTCAATCCTCGGATCGGAGAGATGCACTTCTGGGCACTTGATGTTCACATGGACGACTCGGCCACGCTCACGGCGAGAGCCGATAGCGATGTGCCGCCGTTCTACTCCGAGCGGATCACATGGACCGACTTCCCGATGAAGCAGGCCCATATCTGGGCCGCGTTCGACGAGAGGCACTGGACGCTCTACCTGCCCTCAGAGCACTGACGCACCCAACGCCGCCCGCAAGCTCTTCATGCGGGCGGCCCTCTTCACCCTCTACCAAGGAGACAAGACATGACTACAGAACCTTCAACCACCCCACCCGATCGAGAAACCCACGAAGTCGATCCCGAGCGGCTGGACCCCGGCGAGTGGAGCCACACGAGCGACCGGTGGATCGGCCGGGGCGATATCGCCGCGTCTTACTGCGCGGATCGCATCGGCATGAGCAATGCGATCCGCAAGCCCTTCGAGTGGCGGGGCCGGCTCTGGGTGTGCACGGGAACACAGCACCCCTCGGGCCATGCCGAGGTGTACGCGATCGTCGAGCCGCATCAGTTCCCGCGTGCGGCAACCACCTACGCCGAGAAAGTGCGGGATGCCGAGGCGGCCCGCAAGGACCCCCACGGCTTCTACGACGGCATGACCGTCAAACATGGCGGTAAGACCTTCGTGGTCTGCGGTCCGCCGGTGGCAATCGTGCCCGGCAGGACGCAGCAGGCGAGCCTATTCGACGCTTCAGCTGATCCGCAACCCCGTCCCGCGGGGAAAGGCAGGGCACGGTGACGGCCCTGCGTGAGCCCGAGCTCCTCCGCGTCGGTCCCGTCCATGTGACCATCGAGGCCAACCGGATCGACGGCGAGACAATGCCAGAACTCGCATCTTTGCTTAGTCGCCCGCGAGTAGTCGGACTCCGAGAGCGTACCCAAATAAAGTAATCCACATTATTGCAAATGTCCACGGCAAAACTACTGCCCATTGAGTTGAGTGTCCCCCGCGAATCGCGGCATTCTTGCCGAGCGTGGCAAGCAGATGGCTCCAAGCAGGTTTTGCCACAGATTGACTCGCCTGTGCGTTAGCAAAATTGCATAAACCGTTATACCAAGTTGTATTGTAGTGTTGTGATGCTCGCAGAACGCGGAAATGCGCGGCAGCCAAAACGAGCCCAACTGCCCCTGCAACGAGGGCTAAGAAAAGTGATCCTGACTGAGGATTGAATTCCTTGATGTACAGCCCGGCGAATGCGCCTTCAGTCACCAGAAAGACGGTGTTTCGCTTCCAAAATGCCTCCGCTTCTTTAAATGATGCATCAAGAAGCAATTTTGCATAATCATCGTCGTTCACGAAATTATTCCTTTCGGCGGTTACTCGCATGCAATGAGTAACCGCACAGGCCGGCACACACAGCTCCTGATAGTATACACAATGGACTTGTCCAACTGGCACATCAATTTCGCCCAGTCGCTGCCCCGTCACCGGCCGGCGAGACCTCGTCACCGTGCTGCCTTGGGGCACATACGACGCCGAGCCCGGCTTCGTGCCGTGCCGGTTGCTCGACCTCCCCGAGGCTCAGGGCTGGCAATGCCCCCTGCGGCATCGATCCCGGCGTCGCCGTCAGGATCCCTGGTGATCCCAGTGCACGGCGGTGATGACGGGATCGCCGGCGTTCCCGTCGAACACCTCGCCCGCACGCACGCTGGCGAGGCGGTGCTGCCGCAAGGCCCGGTAGAGATCGCCGAGCCGGCGGCCCTCGATCCGGACCTTGTCCTCAGGGTAATGCAGCTCGATGCCGGCCGATGGATCGAAGGTGATCCGGAGCAGAGCGGCGTAGGGCAGTGCCAGCCGGTTGCCGCCGGCAAGCTGCACATCGAGCATCGCCACATACCGCTCGAACTCGGAGGGTGACTTCCCGTCCTGCCCGTCGCGCCGGTCGCCGTCCGCGGCGCCCGGCTTCTCCGCCAGAAACTCATCGAGGATGCTACCGCTCACGGGTCCGCTCCGGTCCATCGAACCCTCGCGACTCCGACCGAGTCCGTGTTATATCCCGCTGCTGCTCGCGGGAGCGGTCGAGCGAGATCGCCCGCACCAGTTTCGTCCGCTGGCGATTCAACCAGAGACCGAGTGACCGGCGGGGGGCGTGCTCGCGGGGCGGGGTCAGCCCGACGAGCTCGACTGCACTCACCCGAGAGGTATCGCGGGCGACCGACTTCATCAGCCGCTCCTTGTCATCGGTGAAGACGGTGACCCGGAGCTTGCCCCGCGTCACCGAGGTGTAGAACTGCTGGATGCTCGATGCCGCTGCCGACTCGGCCGACTGGGCGACGATGACATGGTCCACATTGCGGCCCTGTGCCGCATCCGAGGTGACGCAGAAGCCGTGCGTCACATGACCGAACCCCGGGTCCACCTCCCAGCCGTTGCCGAGCTTCAGCCGGCCCGACTTCGTGAACCCGGCAAGGTCGTAGATCGCCCCGTTGTGCAGCCGGTGCCGGCCATCGGCCGTCTTGCCGCCGTGGGTGATGCGGACCCGATCGCCGGCGGCGAGTTCCAGTTGACGCGGCTCGTACACCTGAAACCGCCCCACGCGGCTGAGTGGCAACTCCGCCGCCGGTCCGCCCCCGGCCGGGCGGACCTTCACCCGCCCGTTCTCGACCGCTTCCACCATGGCCTGGCTTCCTTTCTTGAGCCGTCCCCCGGCATGCTGCTCGAACTGCACCACATCGCCGGGCCGGTACCGGGCCGGGTCCGCCCGCTCGGCCTCGGACAGGTGCCGGTTGACGAGGGCGTTGACAACCCGGCCATCGTCGGCAAGCCTGCCGGCTTCCCGCAGCGCTGCCCGGATCGCCGTGGTGACGCGATCACCCTCGATATGCGTCGGCGATACCACCAGCGTGCTGCGACCAATGTTGACCGACACCTTGTAGGACCTCGCGACCTCGGCTGCACGGTCCTGATCGGCGACCTCGCGGATCGCTCCCATCTGGTCGAGCTGCATGTAGCCCGCATCCAGATCGCCCCGGGCCAGATGCTCGACCGCGGTGCGGTACTCCTTGACCTGTTGCCGTCGGACCTCCGTCAACTCCACCGGCCGGATGCCCGAGCGGGTTTCCAGGAGCCGGAGAGCATCGCCACGGATCACCGAGCGGTGCTGAGCGGTGTCGCCAGTCAGCACGATGCGGGCCCCGGCCGCCCGTGCCAGCGTTGCCAGCTTTACCATATCGGGCACGCTGACAAGCCCCGCTTCATCGACCCAGAGCACCTGTCCCGCCAGCTTCTCGGCTGACTTCGGGTCTTTCAGAAGGCTGGCCACGGTCCGGGCGTTGCCGAAGCCGTCGCTGCGGAGCACCTCGTGCGTGGCCATCGCGGTGGGGGCGGCGACCTGCACCGTCTTCCCGGTGGATTCGATCGCGTGCACCACCTCCCGCATCGTCCGCGTCTTGCCCACACCCGCCCGTCCCCGGATCGCCACCACGACATCGGTCGACCGCAGCACATGAAACACCGCCGCTCGCTGCTCGGCCGACAGGTCGGCATCGAGAATCTGGTGCGTGGCTTTGAGGGGATCATGCTGGCCGCGCCCGTCCCGGGCCCAGGCCAGCATGGCGTGCTCTTCCGCGATCACTTCCGGGGTCGTAACGATCGCCTGATCCTCGACCATGCGGCGGAGCACCGAGCCATCCCGGATGCCACCCTCGGTCTCCTCGCGGATCGCTTCGGGCGTCACCCGGCCGACACCCTGTTCGAGGGCGGCCGCCAGGAACCTCTTCAGCGAGATCACCGACTGCTTCTCGAAGACATGGCTCTTGGCAAACGCCAGAGCGGCACTGAGGTCGCCCGGCACATCGAGACTGCGCGATCGTTCCGGGTTCGCATTGATCCGGGTGTCGCGGATCGCGGCCGCTTCCTGCGGCGTCAGGCGGGATGCCCAGACCGTACGGAGGTGGTCCATCGACAGGAGATCGAGCTTGCCGCTTCGGGTGCGGGCACCGATCTCAGCCTTCCGCGTCGGATCGGTGATGTTCTCTTTGCGGGCCACGGCCTCGATCTGCTCGGTGCGGCGGCTGAACTTCTCAATCACAGACCGCGGCACCCCGGCGATCTCCCACCCGTCCGAGGTCCGCTCGATCCCGTAGCCGAGCCGGACAAGCCGCTCGGCCAGCCGGGCGTGGTACGCCGCCTGAAAGTACGGGGCGTCCCGCTTCAGATCGCCGAACTCGCCGGCCTTCCATTGTTTCTCGATCGGATCCCAGGTTGCGTTGAACGCTACCGCGTGGCAGTGCAAATGGAAATCCGGCGTCCCGTCCACCGGTCGGGCGGTGAAGTGGACATAGTCCGCCCAGACCATGTTGCCGGTCACCCGTGTCGCATCAGCCCCGCCCTTGCGTACGCGGGTCTTCATCTCCCGCTCCATCTCTCGCATCGTCTCGTGCACCGCGTCGCGGAACGCATCAAGAACCCGGGTGTCGCCGCCGAGCTCCAAAATCGCACTTACTGATTTCGGCACGTGGAAGTTGATGTCGTACCCGACCCGCCTTCCGTCCTTCATCCGCTGGGTGAGCCGCTCACCCGTGCCCGGGTGTAGGTTGTCGCACAGACGCTCGAACGCTTCGACGCTGACCGTCTTGCCGAGCTTGAGCCGGCGGGCGACCTCGCCGCCCCATCGCCCGACGATCTCCTGGGCCGTGATCCGCTCTTCCGTGTAGTACTCGCCGCGGGACAGAGCCCGGCGGTGGTAGTCCTTGGCACCCTCGGCCGAAGTCATCGGGATAAAGCGAAGCATGAGCGTGATCTCGTAAGTCGTGAACAGGAGCGGGTTGCCCCGTCATTCTGATCGATCTACGAGCAGGATCAAGCCCGAGTTGCCGAATGCAACGCCAGTGCTCCACGAGCCTCTCAGTCGATCAGTTCTGATCGATACCGCTCGTGTTCCTGCATCTTCTCCGAGCCACCCACTCGACTGATGCACATCTGCAACATCGGCACCGTCCACAGACAAGCCTCGTGTGTTCCCTCACCCTCTCACCAGCATGTCTGAAGAAATGAACAGGCGTCTCCCCGAAGCAGAGCTTTGGAGGCGTGCGTTCATCATACTTCGGCCGCCCTACACAGGCGATGGTCATGTCCGGCAACGCCACGCAATCGCGGAGCTGATGCACTTGCCCGCCGCCCCGGCGACTGACCATTTGTAATGGGCCGACGGTGCATGCTCCACCATAGTGGCCTCGCTGCCAATCCAACCATTCTCCTAATCATGCAAGACGCAGGTGCGGACCAGCGCCACCGGCTCTCGTGGCTTCGCCAGGTCTTTCACGCCGATCCGTCGGGCCTCGGCTTCGAGCCCCGCCTTCCGTCGGCGACACTCATCGATGATCAAGCGGCAAGTACCGCGGATGTTCTAGGCCTCGGGCGCTCTCGCGATCAGGTACCCCAAAGCCACCAACTTGGCTGCGAGCCGCGTGCGGAAGCCCGCCGGGAACTACCGATGATCCCATACCACTTGGCAGATCTGTGCGGGCGCCCATCGCTGTTCCACAGGATCGTGGGCTGCGTCAAAAAACAAAAGCCGTGGGTGAGCAACTGCGGCTTGGGCACCCATCCACGCGCCGGATCGTGAAGTGCACAACCTCTGCCCGGGCGAGGTCGGTCATAGGGCGATCTCTTGCGGTCAGCCAGCCGCCACGCCCCGGCAGACGCAGCCGGGGATGGATGTCGTGCTCCCGCTCGGCCACCGTCGAGGCCACTGACTCGCGGAGGGCAGGAAAGATCCGCCGATCACCCCAAGGAAGCATGACGCACAGAAATCCCTTTCGGGCTGCGGAGTGGATGTCGTATCCCGACATCTGGTCCTGACAGTTCCGCGAGGGGTCCTTCTCAGCTGCTTTCGGGTGGAGGCTGTCGAATCGTCGGGCGAAGGACTCCCCCTTGACGGATCCCTCTCAGCCGGGGAGGCGGGCGTCCAATCCCCGGACGAACCTGCGACCGATAGGTCATGGACAAAGTTGTCGTGCTTGGCGAGAGCCTAGGAGTAGTAGTTCATGGCCTACATGGCGTTGGCGGACCGCTGAGAGCGCAGCACCCGTATAGTGTACCCTGCGTCCCGTCGGCCACCAGGGAGGCATTGCTAGGAATCTATACCTAAGCACAATTACCACGCGATTATCCGAAGCTGAGCTCCAACGGGACTGAACAAATGACCGAGAGTCCGACGAGATCAAACCATCCAAGGTATGCTCCACACCTCGTCGCGGGGCGCCTCAATTACACATGAATTCATTGCATAAAAGGGTTAGCCGGCCGCCCCACAAGCACGAATGAAGCCTGATAATCAACGGTGAAAGTAAATAACACTATGCGGCATACATGGATACACGTGACAGACTTGCATTTCGGCGTATCAGAGAAGGAGATAGCAGAACAAGCCGCCCTTCTCTCCCGAATATCCGATGATATTACGGACGTATGCAGCACCGAAAAACTGGCTGCGCCAGCGTCAATGTTTGTCACCGGCGATCTTATCGCCTATCCTGTTGGCGACAACAAGACTATGGCTAAACGCAGCGCTTCCGCGCAGTTCGCAAATACATCTAGATGGCTTCGCGCATTGGCTACCAAACTTGAAATTAATCACCGCTATATATACATAGTTCCCGGCAACCATGATGTCGTTTGGCCGCTGCACTCAGAGCATATTCGAGATCTGAACAATGGCATGGCAACGCTCACGAACCCTTCCGAATACAAGAAAGTATTGAGCACAATATCAACTATTTATTCTGATCGATGCCTATCAGCAATTAGAGATCCAGAAACATCCAATTACACAGATGTTGTTTTCTCCGGCTTGTCGCCGTATATGAGCGCGTGTCGGCGGTTTTCGTTTGCAAATGCGACTAGACCAGTTGAGATGGGCAAGTTCTATCTGAACGGCACTTTCTGGGCTCGGCAGGTGCTTGGGCCGGATAGTCATATACTAATTTTGGGGCTTAATACCGCGTGGTCGTGTTCCGAAGCGACAAATCATTTACCATCGTTGCCTACCGGACTCCCGGAACAGCTTCAACGATTACTTGACGATGCAAGGCGAACGCCGCTTAGCAATAGCACTTGCGCACTAACAATCGGTCTGGCACACCATCCTCTTGGATGGTATCTGCCAGCGGAAAGGATGGCGTCAGACAAGTTATTGCATCAGTATGTCGATGTCCTCTTGCGAGGTCACGAACATATTGACTGGATCAATCAGTATGGCTTTGGCCTTCTGGAAATATCATCACCCGCTACTTTCCAAAAAGATAAAAGAAAAAAGCGAGGGTATAGCGTAGTCGAATTTGATTCAGTTACAAGACGATGTAGAGTTTATGTGCGCGAGTTTGACTATTTATACCAGTCATTTTCGACGGTAAAGAGTATTCGTCAGGCTTCGGCAAACGGCGGTGCGAAAAGTCAACTGGTGCAATTGGCATCGCCGCAGGCGCATGCAGATAAATCGCTAGGTTTTAATTCAAAATCATTTGTTAGACGATTCGGATTTACGACTGATGATCTATCGCAGCCACAGTTGCCTACCAGCGAAGGAGCGATCGTCGCGTTTGACATATTTCGCTTTTCATCAATGTCAATTGACCACCAAATCGATGCTGTGCGCAAGTTGTGGAGGCAAGTGTCGGCAGATCTCGCTCAGCTGGCTGAGCCAATGTATGCGGCGTGTATGCCGATGAGTGATGGGGCTGTAGTTGCCATTTTTCATTCAGATGTTGTTCAGGCGGCGGCGCATGCGGTAACTATTGGGAACCATGTTGTCTCAAGTTTATCAGAGTATGGCCGACTTCCGACATGCGTAGCCGTACGCGGGGGGATAGCCGTAGGTAAGATCGGCCTGCTTCATCAAATGTTGCTGGAGTCCACCGTAATTACTGGTACCTGTGTGAATGTCGCTCGAAAGGCAGCTTTCGTTGCAGACCCATGGACGATTGCCTGTGCCGATAATATTGCAACGACATCACATAAACGGGGCAGGAAGAATGCTGTGCTGGATTCAAATGAGTTTGTATCATTATCAATGACGATGGAGCCGGTACGACAAGTTATAATTGAAACAAAAAACATCGGAAATGTGTCTGCATTCAGACAGCAGAAGCAGAGTGCTGCGAAAGAGATCGTTGAATGGGGTGAGAATGCTCTCAGGTCAATGCGAAATCAAAATGGGCGGAAAATTGTTTGCATGGCACTGGCGGCGATGCGGATTACATCTAAGGGGTTGTCTAGCGAAGTGATTTCTGAGCTTTCCCCGGACGGCGCTGTGGTCCGCGGGACGCTAAAGGATGAGCCACTGATGTCGCGAGCTATTGACCGTCATCGTGTCGTATTTGTAGACTCCGACGGAATGGCCAAGACAATTGATGGTAGCGTAGTCAAGGGCGGTCGCGTTTATGCGTGTCGTGTAGATGTTCGGGCTGGGCGCCGGTGTGGTATTTTGTCATGCGTTGTGCCCCTTATTGAGCAGCGGGTTGAACACGCGTCGATGGCAATTCCCATTGTGATGATCGGAACATCTGGGGCTCATTGTGGTGAATGGCTTGCCAGGAAGATCACTGCGACAGTTCGTCGCGATTTTCCTGTTGGCCAATGGCGAGCGCTGCATGCTATATATGCATAAAATGAAAGGAATCGACATGAAGTCAGTAGAAGAAGAAGTTCGGGAGCAATCGAGATACATTGAATCAAAACAAGTGAAACAGCCAGCGATCTCTGTTGATCAAGTTGTTGCTGGGACAATGCTTCGCAACGAGTCGCTGTCGGCCGCGGAGCGTGATCGCTTGAGGCGATATTATTTATCAATAGCTAAGCAGTACGGTTCGCGAGTCTGATGGGTAGCGTACGGATAACCGTTGTCGTCGCGAAGTTATGACGACCGCGCAGTTGCGGTAGACCTTAATGTGCAGCAATGCAGTCGCAACGGATGGTGCATTGAAGTAGAAAAAGTATCACTGTCGAGTTCGGGGTTTGTGGCTTGATCTGTTAGCATTTAATGTAATAATAAGATTGTGGTGTTGCCACAGCAGTTTTGCATGTCATTTGGGAGTGTTCCGTCTACCGTGGCTGCGTGGGATGGGCGGCCAGCGGAGGTGCGAGAGGTGCGTTGCTCACATAGTTTCTGCGACAGTATTTCCCGATGGTCGTGAGGCAATCACCTCCTCGTGAGGCGATCTCTTTCGTTTCTGTGGATCAAAGCCAGCCCTCAACCGGCTGGGCCATGAAAGTTGTTCTTGGAGCCGGTGTCGTGAGTATTCGCTAGCACCTGTCGCCCCGCCGGTCCCAGGAGCGTCCGGATCGCCTGGCGCCCGATCGCCTCGGCGGTGGCTTGTAGCCGACTGTGGCTGAGGCGGACCACGTAGGTGTCTGCGTGGACCTCCGGCATGAGAATGGCCGCGGCGTCGAGGCCGTAGGCGCGGCAGCAGGCCGCGATGAAGGCCGCGGGTACCCGACTTGTGCCGTTCATGTATCGGCGGACCGTCTCCGAGTGAAACCCCGTCTTCCTGGCGATCCGGGCATGGCTCCAGTCTTGCGGGAGGGCCACCCGCAGGGCTTCCATGATGTCTCGGTCATCGAGCGGGCTCTGGAAACAGTGGGGTGGTCGGCGGTTGGGCGGTGAGCTCGTGCCGGCGGTTTCTGGTTGATCCCGGACGCTTGGGGTCGGGCCGTCGTCGTGTAACATGCCACGCATCTGAGGGGAGCCGACGGGCACGGCTCGGTGCGCTCATCGGTTTTGCACAAATTGTTCGGAGATGTGTGTGGACGGCGACGGCGGTGAGATCACCAGGATCCTGCGGCAGGTGGCCGACCGGTCCCCGGGAGCGGTGGATGAGCTGCTCTCCCTTGTCCTCGATGATCTGCGCGCTCAGGCACGGGTCCGGTTGAGCCAGCTTCCGCCTTGGCGGACGCTCAGCCCCACGGCTCTCGTGAACGAAGCCTTTGTCCGCTTATTCGGGCGTGAAGGCACACCTTCGTGGAATGATCGGAAGCACTTTTTCCTGGCGGCGTCGAGAGCCATGCACGATATCATCGTTGAGCGGGCACGGGCCGCGACGCGACTCAAACGCGGCGGTGGCCGCCAGCGCGTTTCGCTCGATGATGCCGACCCCACGACCCACGATGAAGCGACGCAGTTCCTTGATCTCTCGGACGCCCTGTCGCGGCTGGAGGCCGAGCGGCCCCGGTGCGCGGACATCGTCCGCCTGCGATTCTTCGCCGGGCTCTCCGAAGCCGAGATCGCTACCACCCTCGAAGTCTCGCCGGCAACGGTCCGGCGGGAATGGCGGGTGGGCAAGGGGTGGCTGCTCATGCGACTGGAGGGCGAGGCCGATCCGGCTCCTGAGTGAGACCGGGCGGCCGGGAGGGGTCACGGCGTGAGCGTCGAGTCTGAGGCTCTGCAGTTGGCGAGCGACCTCGCGGATCTATCCGCGGGCGAGCGTCACATGGTATTCGCCTCGGCAGTCCAGCCGGCTGAAGTGGTCGAGCTCGCCCGCCGGATTCTGGATGCCGCCGATACCGACGAGACTTTCGAGGACGGCGTCGGTGCCCTGTTCCCCGGGCTGTTGGGCTCGGAGTGCTTCGAGCCCTTGGGGTTTCGGCTGGTGCGGGAGCTCGGCCGGGGCGGGATGGGCGTGGTCTATCTTGCCGAGGACACCACGCTCAAGCGGTTCGTTGCGTTGAAGACGATCGGGGTGACGGCCGCGTTTGATGCCAAGGCCGAGTCCAAGCTCCTGCGTGAGGCGCAGGCCGCCGCGCGGCTTGATTGTCCGACCATCGTGCCGGTCTACAGCGCAGGCACGGTGGCAGAGGTCGCCTACATCGTCTCGGCATTCATCGACGGCGAGTCGCTCTCGGAGCGCTTGCACCGGATGCGCGGCGACGATGCTGCGCGGAGCTTGCCTGTTACGAGTCCGGCGTGGGTGTTCGCTGCTGCGCGGATCGCCCGGGACATCGCCCTCGGGCTCGAGTACGCCCATCGTCAGGGAGTGCTTCACCGGGATGTGAAGCCAGCCAACATCCTCGTCGACGAGCACAACAGGGCATATCTGACCGACTTCGGGATCGCCTCGCTGGTAGGTGAGCCCGACCTGACCCAAGCCGATGCCCGAGCGGGCACCCCGGCATACATGAGTCCGGAGCAGGCTCAGGGACGGGGAGATGACATCGGTCCGTGGAGTGATGTGTACTCGCTCGGGGTCACGCTTTACGAGTGCCTGACGCTGGAGCGCCCGAACCGACCGGGCCCGCTGAAGCCGATCCGGCGGCTCAATCCCGCGGTGCCCAAGCAACTGGCGCTGATCGTCGAACGGGCGATAGCCGTGGGAGCGACGGATCGCTTTCAGACAGCAGGTGCCCTGGCGGCAGCACTGGACCGGGTGCTCGCGGGGAGGAAGGCGGTGCCCGGCGATGGGCCGAGGCGGCGGCGGCTGGGGATGGGCGGTCGGTGGTGGATACCGGCGGCGGCGGTGGGCATCGTCGTCAGCGGTGGCACATTCTGGGCCGTGAATCGTCCGATGGTCGCCCCCGCGCCGGTTCGGTCGGCTCAAGCGGTGCTGAAGCTGAACGGGCCAAGCGGGTTGGTCGCCAGCCTGCGGCGGCTCGATCCCGCGAGCGGGGAACTGATGCCGTCGCAGGATCTCGGAGCCTTGCCAGCCGAGACTCGCGTCGAGCCGGGGCAGTATCTCGTAACGGCCCGAACCCCGACGGGGCTGGCCGAGCGATTCGTCCTGATAGGTACCGGCGACGAACAGTCGGTCGAGCTCGTGAATGTTGCTGAGACTGACTTCAGCAATATGGTGCTGGTCCCTGGCGGCATCTATCGCGTCCAGGATCTCTCGGCACCGCCGGGCAGTGCCGTGGATGTCGAGATTCCAATCGAGCCCTTTTGGATCGATCGCTGCGAGGTGACCAACGCCGACTACAAGGCGTTCGTGGACGCCACCGGTGCGGCCGGCCCCCTCTTCTGGCCGGAGACCTACGACTCCACCTGGGATGACCTCCCGGTGACCGGCGTGAGCGTGGATGAGGCAGCGGCATATGCCGCCTGGGTTGGTAAGCGACTGCCCACGGCCGCCGAGTGGGAAGCCGCTGCCCGGGGCGTTGAATCTCATCTCTACCCGTGGGGTGACACGGTCGCAACGCTCGGCTACTTGCCGACGAGCGAGCAGCCGATGCTGCTGGCGTTCACTGCCGCCCGCCAGCGCGAGGAAGCGGTCTCGGCGTACTTGGCCGGCGTCAGCCCGGCATCTGTGCCCGCCGGGGGCGCTGATGTGACGGGCAGCGGTCTCGTGAACATGCTCGGCAATGTCCGCGAGTGGACGGCGACGAGGATCCCGGCGGGCAGCGCGGCACTCACCGAATGGGCCGCGGTGCAGAAGGGCTGGGCATGGACGACCCCCGCCAGCGCCGCCCCCACGCTCCGGGGGTACAGCAAGTTTGCCCCATCCACCCAGCTTCTCCATCTTGGCTTCCGATGCGCCGTGTCCGCGTCCGAGTGAGCAATCTGACCGATTTTTGAGTCGGGGCGTGAGCGCAGCTGCGGTCCCGCGGCGGCTTTGGGGTGGGGATCGCACAGAGTTGTGTGATCGAGCTCACTCCTGCTGGGGGGAAACAACGCCATGGCCGTTGGAGATGTCATTATCGAGATCGTGGTGCCGGAGCAGCCGGCAAGTGTCACCGAGTCAGCCGCGCAATACATCGCGACCATCAAGCAGCAGGTCGATGCGTTCACCATCACGAACGGGATCTCCCCAGAACGCTTCGAGTGGACCAACCGCTACGACATCCCGGAGGCCGTTGCTTCGACGCCGTCGTTTCTGGAAGGATTGCTCGCGGACACTTCGATCGATCTCAACACCTACAAGATCATCGATGCCCAGGTCGCCGGTAGCGCCACCGGGTACTGCTACTCGGAGAACCTCATCTACTGCTATGGCACCTTCGTGCTCGTGCCCCGTAGCGGCTCGCCCGACAACGCGCTGGTGGTCACCGTGAACTTTGAATCCGGGCACTCAGTGGATGTGCCGATGCGGTTCGTGGTGCGGTGGCAGCAGCCGTTCCCGGGTTAAAACAACCTGGCGGCCGACGAAGGCGACGAGACACAGGCAGGGGCGGGGGCAAGGCGAGCGAGACCCACGGACTCAGCCCTGTGCCCCGCCCCCTGCCATTTACCGATCCCAGCGTACACCGAACAGGTTGGTGGCGCTCGCAGCGCCCGACGAGTCGTCGATCCTGACCTCATCAGGTCCGCGGCTGACGGGAACTCCGTCGGGCGCGGCCCATCAGGGCGCCGGGACAGGCCGGTCAAACATCCCTAATGCGGTTGAACAAATCGATCCCTGAGCCCGTGAAGGGGCGTCTTGCGGTGCTGGCGGGGACGGCCCGAGGGAGGGCGGCTGCCTGCGATCGGGCTGCGTCCCAGCGGCGAAGAACATCCGCCGTGAACATCTGCGCCAGCTTGGAAAATGTACGGGCAACAATGTCCACAGGGGTATGGGGAATCCTCCGCAATCACCACTGATCTGTGGAATCCATCACCTGACGCCAGTAGCTGCTTCGGATTGGGACAATTCAAAGTAACAGCTTGAATTATCCCACGTCATGTGATAGGGTCGCGTATGGTTCAGCGTGATCTCGCCCCCAGGCTGTTGGAAGCCGCCGATCGCTTCGCCGCCGTCACCCTGACGGGCCCTCGGCAGAGCGGGAAGTCGACGCTGTGCCGCACGCTGTTCCCGGAGCACCCGTACGCCAACCTTGAAGCACCAGATGTTCGGGACTTCGCGCTCTCCGATCCGCGTGGGTTTCTCGCTCAGTACTCGGACGGAGCCATCCTCGACGAGGTGCAGCGGGCGCCGGATCTGGCCTCTTACCTGCAGCCGATCATCGATGCAGACCCGCGCCCGGGGCGATGGGTTCTGACCGGCTCGCAGAACTTCGCCTTGCTCGAATCGGTGAGCCAGTCCCTCGCGGGCCGATCCGCGGTGCTGCACCTGCTGCCGCTGACCTACGCAGAGACGCAGCGATTCGACCGGCCCCCGATGAGTCTTGACGAAGCGATGTTCGCCGGCGGGTATCCGGCCATCTTTGATCGAGATATCCCGCCGTCCACCTGGCTCGCCTCGTACGCGGCAACATACCTGGAGCGCGATGTTCGCTCGATCGCCAATGTCGGCGACCTGACGACCTTCCGAAGGTATGTCGAGCTGTGTGCCGGTCGTACGGGGCAGCTGGCCAATCACTCAGCGCTGGCGTCTGATGCCGGCGTGTCACAGCCGACCGCCAAGGCGTGGCTATCGATCCTGGAGACGAGCTTCATCGCCTTCCGGCTCCCGGCATGGAGCGGCAACATCCGCAAGCGGCTGATAAAGATGCCGAAGCTCCATTTCTACGACGCGGGGCTCGCATGCTGGCTGCTGGGCATCCGATCGCCGGAGCAGTTGCGAAACCACCCGCTGCGGGGAGCCATCTTTGAGACCTGGGTGGTCTCGGAGGTGCTCAAGCACCGCCTGAACATGGGCGAGCGTGGCGGACTGTACTTCTACCGCGATCAGCACGGCGTGGAGGCTGATTTGCTCCTTGAGACCGAGGCCGGGCTGCAGATCATTGAAGCCAAGGCCGGCCAGACAATCACCGGTGATCTGATCTCACCAGCACGGCGTATTGCGGAAGTACTGGGGACGCGCTGCCAGAACCCGCCGGTGGTCATCTACGGCGGAGATGCCGAACAGATACGCAGCGATGTCAAGATCGTGCCGTGGCACGAGCTCTCGACGGCTCTCGATATGCGGTGAGCGTGTACAGCTGATCGGGCTCGGAGTCGGAGTGGATCGGCGATCGTTTCCAAGCATTCATGGCGGCTATCGGTCTGGATACTCGGGTGGGCTGTACCCGACAAGGCATCTCGACAACGGCCGCCGTAGCGTGTCCGCGAATCTCTCGGTGTGCGGCAACAACTCTTGTACACTGGATGGATGACCAGTGAGCCGCCGAAGATGCCGCCTGTCCAGTTTCCGATCGATCCGATGAGCATCGTGCTCGCGGTGAGCGTCGCGGGAGCGATTGTATTGTCGGTCTGGATAGCCGCGAAGATCGCCCTAGGCAATCGGAAGTGACCGTTAACCGGATGCATGGGTGGGCCCCGGGAGGTATACGACCGTCGGCTCCATGCCTCGATCAAGGCAGTCTTGCGGGTTGGCATCTAGCAGCCAAGGCGGGGCTATGACATGATCTGGCGGATCACCGCGCCCCCGGACGGGCCGGTCCGGGGGCGGTGCATGCAGGACTCCCTGCGAGAGAGACCCTCGGCTCAGCCCGTCCGGCATATGGAAACATCTTGGTTCGAATCGATCCACGCCGGCCCGGGATCGCCTCGGGCCCAGCAGCGGTGAGACCCGAGGCGATCCCGAGCCGGCAATTGCGGCAACACTCACGGCTGAGCAGGTGAACTGCCTGATTCGCGGGCGTCCGTCGCTGTGTAGAGCGACGCGGTGAAGTGCCGTCAACGGTTCCCGAGCACAAGTTGCTCTCTCGCCCATTCATGCCAGCGTGGATCGCTTGATCGCGCTGCGATCTCTTCGAGTCTCTTGAGGGTGCCCTCGCCCGTTCGGTCGAAGCGGATCTCCGCCCGGGTCAGCGCTTGGATCGAGGGCAGATGCCCGGGGTAGACCTCCAGGGCGGCCTTGTAGGATGACAGGGCGTCATCCACCTTGCCGGCTTGTTCCAGGGTCATGCCGAGGTTGAGGCGGGGATCGGGATGACCGGGCATGAGGCGTCGGGCCCACTCAAATTCATTTGCGGCGCCGTACAGGTCTTGCTTGCGCAGCAGCAGCACGCCGAGGTTGTTGTGGGCGGGCCCGAAGTAGATGTCTTCCGTTAACGCCTCACGAAGCAGGGCCTCGGCCGCCTCGGGATCGGAGTCCATCAGATCGACCGCCTCGCTGTTGAGCTGGCGGGCGCGTTCCGTGTTCTGGTCCGCCTCGCCGAGCGTCCGGTAGGGTCCCCGCTTGGCATTTTGGCACCCCGCACCGGTGACACTCGACCCGAGGACTACTGCTGCGAGCAGGCAGAATCGAACAGTGTTGCCAGAGCTGATTCGGTGGCGGCTCACGAGGTGAACTCCGGGGTGGAGGCGTCTACGGAACTGAGAGCAACATACCTTGTCGATAGCCGGATCGTCGCCCGGTAAAGCCCTGGCTGATTGCGTTCGGCATCGAGCGTGATCTCGGCGGGTCGCCACAGCGGCTGGGATTGACGCCACGCGACCAGAAAGCGGCCAAGGGCGGTGATGTCGACCTGCTGCAGCACCAGACGCACGCTGCCTTCCTGCAAGCGAGACTCCGCTCCGGCGGCCGCTTGCCGTGCTGGGCGGTTTTGCTCCGCATCGAGGCGGGCGAGGCTCCGGGCGGACAGCCCGGCCTCGGCTAGTGCGGCCCGCACGGCTTCGACCACCGCATCGGTCGCCGGCTCGCCCAGAAACGCCTTGGGTGCTTCGGCTTGGAGGGACGCAAGCTCCTCCAGGTCGGCCTGAATCGCGGAAGCGTGGGTGCGTTCCGCCTCATAGGTATCCCGGGCCTGATGCCAGTGCAGTCCACTCCACGCAACCGCGACCCCAGCTGCGGCAAGGCTGACCAGTACTGCGGTGCGGAGTGGCAGAGTCATTGGTTGCTCTCGCGTTCGAGGGCGGACGCGACCAGTTCTGCGCGAAGGCGCAGGGTTTCGCCGGTGCGGGTGCGTTGTCTGTCAAGGGAATGCGTCGGCACTTGCCAGCCCGATGCTCCCCGCCACGCCGCCAAGAGTGCTTCAAAACCCGCCGGATCATCAACCAGCACCTGCAGCGTGGCCCGATCATCACCCACGCTCAGCCTCTCGGTACGGGCTTCGATGGCGCCGGGCCAGTGCACCAGAAGGTCTGCCAGCAGAATCGATGCATCGGAAGCCTCGGAAGCGGAGGTGTCCTCGCCGCTTGACCGAGTATCCCGCAGACGCCGGAGTTCCTGGGTGAGGCGGGCGGCGGCTGGCAGCCGCGAATTACTTGCTGCGGGTAACGCCTCGTCCAGGGCTGCATTGATCTCGGCACGAAGTGCTTGCGAGCCATGCTGGTAGGTCTCAGCGCGCTGCATGAACCCAAAGCACGCGAACACTCCGATAAGCAGCACTGCGGCTGCGGCGGTGTAGCCGTTGCGGCGATCACGCCGAACAGTCGAAAGCGACCGAAACTCCCCTGTGAGCAGCTCGAACTGGGCGGGATCTGCGGCCTCCTCAGCCATGAACGCCGGGAGATCGGCTGGGACTACTGATTCGGCCCCTTCGTCCCGCAGCTGCCTCAGCCGGTCGTGCGGCACGAGGCAGGCGGCCATCCGCTTGGCATCAAGGCTGACGAACGCCGCATGCAGCCGATCGACCGGGCGCGGCAATTGGGGCTCGGCGAGATACCCAAGGCGCTCGCGCGTCCTTGCCGTGAGCCGGTGCGTTGGCTTCGGATTAGGCGTAACAGCGGCAGGGTCGAATACGGCCCAATAGCAGTCGTCCGCCGGCACACGCACCGTGCTGTCACCCGTGGTCATGGCCCACCTCCGGCGCGTGCGGAGCCGCTCAGCCGCAAGGCCGGCTGGTCAAGCTCCAGGGTGTGGCTCGTGGGGCCCGAGCGAAGAGAGACAGCTGTCGGATCGATGCGGGTGACGGTGAAGCCGCCAAGCTCATCGCCCTCCCGCACGGTAACGAGATCGTCGAGTGAGGGGTCGTAGAGCACGGCGGAGCGTCCGTTGCCGGGTTCGAGGACGATGCAGAGCAAACGCTGCGTCGGGGCACTTGGTACGGGTGCTGGCGTGGTGACCTTTGGCGCAGGCGGTGGCGTTGGTGGCGGCGGCTCGACCCAGAGGCGGGCGTTGAACGCCTCAAGGTTCAGTGCCGTCGCCCCCGTCTCCGGTGAAGCCCTGGGTGTGGATGGCGACGGCGGACGCACCAAGTCCGTTCCAGACACCGCCGGTGTTGGCAATAACGCCCAGGCTGCCACCAGCAGCACGCTGAGCGTTGCTCCGCAAGGCGCCGCCCAGCTCACCAGGATGGATCTATTCGGCGATGACAAGCTGTTGCTCCAGTTGCCAGCCCTGCCCACGGGCCTGATAGATCGACCAGAGAGCGTATCGCACCCGGTCGACCGTCACATCCGTCCGCACTGCCCAGCAGTCGGAGCGGGCAACAAGGCGAACCCGCACATCACCGATCTCGATCGACGATGCGGGCGGGCGAGCCTGCTCGCCCTGCTCTCGGGCTGATCTGATGGGGCCACTGGCATCGATCCCGGGCCTGCTCAGGACATCATCGATGAGGGCCAGGGGGGCGGTATTGATGTTGAGCCGCATGGTGGGCACTTGCCCGTCGGCGCCCTCGTAGCCGAGCGTGGACACCAACGAGCCGATGGCAGCGAGGGGTTGTTCGGGCACGGGTCTACGGTCGGAGGCATCACGGGCTGTGATGCCGAAGGCGACCGAAGGTGTTACCGGATCGTGGTGCGGAAACACATCGCCTTCGACGGCCCTCACGAGCTGATCGAGACCGGTGAGCTCCGCGGTGGCGGTCTCGTCGAAGTTCATCGGAAAGTCAAAGCGATCGGCGACGACCGCTGGGATCATGCCGAGTTGATCGAACGCTGTGATCCGGACCGTGATTTCACGGCCGTCAATGCTGAACCGATCGTGCAGCACCGATACAGCAGGCTCGGCAGCATCCGGCGGAACCACTGCGGTAGCTGCGTGCTCGGCGAGCCAAGAGAGCGTGTACACCTCGCTTGTGCGGGCGATGGACTCGGCGAGTTGCTCGGCACGGAGGACACCCGTGTGGAGATTCCGCGTCGCCGCCGCCGTTGCGAGGGTCAGGCTGGCAGTTGTTGCGATGATGAGGGCTGCCAGCACCAGCAGCAGCGCAACACCGCGGCGGTGCATCCGGATCACGGCACTGCTCATGGCGCGATCTTCCGGGGAAAAGTGTCGACTGTGGTCTCGATCTCGCTCCCATCGGTGAAGACGAGGACTATGCCCAAAGCGGTCGCGGGGGCGTCTTCTTCACCGTCGGTCGGGCTGGCTAAAGGCTCCATCCGAACATCAACGAGATCATCCGCCAGCACCTCGGCATCCGCCCCGGCGATGGATCGAGTGAGCTGTCCCAGACGATCATCAAACCGATACTCGATGCTTGCGGGACCAGTCGATCTGTGCCGCGTCATAAAGGAGAGCTCAGAAGACGAGATCGTGAGTGGTGGGGCACCCAGATCGTCGGCATCGAAGGTTGCCAGATCATCGCGGAGTTGGCGTAGTGCGGCGGCGACTACGGCCTCACGTTCGGCCCGGTTGGACACCTCGATCGCCAGGCGCTGCGAGCTGGTGGTCCACGAAATGGCGGCGGCAGCAAGCATCGCGAGCAGGGCGAGTGCCAGGAGCGTCTCCAGAAGCGTGAAGGCGGATCGCGTCATGGTCTCTCATCCGCGGCGATCGGTCGCTCCACCGGCACCACGACCTGTGCCCCGCCGACCGAAAGCACGACCCATACATGGTCGGCCTGGGGCTCATCCGGATACAGCAGGCGATAGCTCACCGGGCCTTGGAGGTCGCCCCGAAGGTCATCAATGTCGAACTCACCCGTGATCTCGGTACCGGTCAGAGATTCCACCTCGATTCCGACAACTGACGGATCAACGGCAACTTGTTCGGCCAAGCGGCGCAGGTAGACGAGTTGATGTGCGTCCGCCTGAGATACCTCCGCCTCACCGGCCAACCTCGCCTCGCGAACCAGCCCGATGCAGACCGCTGACATGGCGGCCAGGAGGACGGTGGCCGCCAGCACCTCGATGAGCGTCAGGCCGCGGCGGCTCACGGCCCATCCTCCGACCTAGATGTCTGGACCCTGCCGGTGATCCCAGTGATAGAGATGCGTCGGTCAACCTGGGAGGTGGTCAGCACGATCGTGTAGCCAGTTGACCGTCCTCGTCCATCAAACGCTACGGTGCCGACCGCTCTTTCGTCCGCTTCAAGTCTGAGCCGCCAGGGCGAGGGAGAATCGAGGCTTGCGACCAGCTCATCCACCGCCCAGAGCTGTACGCGTGACGCCTCGCCATCACGGACGAGGAGGCGTACATCCTCGCCGTTGAGAGCGAGCACGCGGGCCCGCCGATCAAGATCGATGACTTTCGCCTCGAACGCCCGCAAGTCTGCGGCATCGGTTGTCGCACTGATCGCCGGAACCACCAACGCAAACACCAGCGCTGTCAGCCCAATCGCGACCAGCGTCTCGATCAGCGTGAAGCACCGCACGGGCTGGCTTGAAGTGCTTGGCACAGCACTATTCCTCCGCCCGGAGATTGACTGAGGACAGATCCCGGTCCTCACCCTCACCCCCCGGCTGTCCGTCGGCGCCGTAGCTCACGACCTCATAGGGGTGATCGTCCGGCCCCGGGATGATGAGGAGGTACGGCCGACCCCACGGATCGAGGAGCTTGTCGCGGGAGAGGTAGAAGGCATCGGTCGGCTTGGCCGACCCGTCGGTCAGGGCATCGAGGCCAGCCGAGTCCTCGGGCCAGGCGCCCTTCTCGATTCGGTAGGTCTCCAACTTCTGGACCACGATGCCGATGCCCGTCTTGGCGAGCTCGGTCTTGCCGCGCCCGAACGCACTGCTGAACCCCACCGCCAGCGTCCCGGCAAGCAACCCCAGGATCACGACCACTGCCAGCACCTCTACCAAGGTCAAGCCCCGCCGGGCAGCGTGGACCGGCGACAAACTCGATCTGGCTGAAGGACTCACGGGAGCGGTCATGGCTAGAGCACCTCCTGCAGGCGAATCAGCGGCTGGATCGCGGCCATCACAACCAGCCCGACGCCGACCGCCAGCATCAGGATAACCGTGGGCTCGAGAATCGCCGAGAGCCGATCTATGGCGCGGCGGGCGCTGCGGCGGTATCGCTCGCCGACGCGTTCCAGGATCGTTGGCAGCTCGCCCGCAGTTTCCCCGGTCGCGATGAGACGGCGGAGCTCATCGTCGAACCAGTTCGGGTCCTCGAACGCGGCCGCCACCGAGGTGCCGTGCTCGATTTGGGTAGCGGCATGGCGCAGCACAGACCGGAAGCCGGCGACACCAATGCCGCGGACCGTTTGCGACACGATCCGCAGGGCTTCAGTAAAGGGGACGCCGACTGAGGTGAGCTGGGCGAGCTCGGTCATGGCATCGCCGACCGTCGCCCGCCGCATGAGCCGCGGCGTTAACGAACTTGCGATTCGGTCGATCAGACTTCGCACCGTGGATACCCGCATGGCGATGAGCACGGGGACCAAGAGCACTGGCACCGCAAGCAAAAGCCAGGGAGCGAGGACGAGCAGCGCCTGCCCGAATCCCATGGTGGCGGCTGTCAGCGGCGGGACGGCGATCTCCGCGTCACGCAGGATCGCGGTGATCTGCGGCAGCGTCTTTGTTGAGAGAAAGATGACCACTCCGACACCGACCAGTGCGACGATGGCGGGATAGGCCAGGGCCGAGACCAGCTTGCCCGAGAGCTCACCAGAGCGGTGCTGGCGCTCGGCGAGCGAGGTCAGTGCCGCTGCGATCTCGCCCCGGTGTTCACCTGCTCTGATGATGGCGATCTCCGCGGCATCAAACCACGAGGGGTGCTCGGTCATCGCATTGGCGAGCGACACCCCCTCCCGGAGCTGCTGGGCAAGCGAACGCCCCAGGGACCCGAGCCCGCCCTTACGGTCCGTGCCGATCGAGCCGAGCGCATCGAGGAGTGTCAACCCCGCATCGACCATGGTGGCGAGGCTGTCGTAGAGCTCGGCCTTGGTCGAGACGCGACGGGAGCGGAGGCGGCTTGCGATAAGATCGGCCAGGGGACGACCGGCCGAGCGGGCCGAGAGCTTCTTCCAGACGGGCTCCGGGCAGAGCTTCAGGTCGATGACCTGGAGCCCGGCCCGGCGGAGCTGGGCACGGAGCGAGGCGGCGTCCTCGGCGACCAGTTCGCCGCTGGTGGAGTCTGAGCCCACGGCATCGAGGCGGACCGCTTTGTATTTCCAGGTGGGCATGGGCAACGGGCAGCGTGCAGTGCGGCGGGGCGGATGGGGTGGGGGTGGGGGTGGGGTGAATCAGGCGTTTGTGGGCTCGGCGTCGGCAAGATCGACGGTGACCCTCTGGACTTCCGATGTGACGGTGAGGCCGCGTGCCACGAGCTCGGCCCCGGCCTCCCGGAGCGATGCCATACCGCGCCGCCGCGCGTGGTCGCGGATCGCGGTGGAGGTAGCACCGCCAGAGATCAGCTCGCGGACCGGCTCATCGACGAGGAGCAGTTCGAAGAGTCCGCAGCGGCCGCGTAGGCCCGAGCCGAAGCACCCCTCGCAACCCTTGCCGCCGCATGTCGCGTGGACCTGTCGGATGAGCCGCTGAGCGACGACGGCTGAAAGCGAGGAGGCAACCAGATAGGGCTCCACCCCGAGATCGACGAGCCGCACCACAGCGCTCGCCGCGTCATTGGTGTGAAGCGTGGAGAACACGAGGTGCCCGGTCAGGCTCGCTTGGATCGCCACGCGTGCGGTCTCTGCGTCCCTAATCTCGCCGACCATCACAACATCGGGGTCTTGGCGGAGGATGTGCCGCAGGCCGCTCGCGAAGGTCACACCTTTCTTGGTGTTGACCTGGGCCTGGCTGATCGCAATGCCGGCACCGGAGAGCTCGTACTCGATCGGGTCCTCGACGGTCATCACATTGAGCTCGCCGCCGCCTCGGGCAGCGATCCAGCGAAGCGTGGCGTAGAGCGTCGTGGTCTTACCGGAGCCGGTCGGACCCGTGAGGAGGATAATGCCGTTTGGGCGGGCTGCACGGTCGAGGTACGCGGTCTGCACAGACGCCGGCATGCCGAGGCTATCAAGATCGGCGAGCGCCAGGCCCTTGTCGGTATCCAGGAGCCGGATCACGACCCGCTCGCCGTGCGCGGTGGGCAACGAACTGATGCGGAGGTCGATGGCCCGACCGGAGCCCGATGCATCGCCGATAGTCACGGTGGCGCGGCCATCTTGAGGGACACGCTTCTCGGCGATATCCATCCGCCCGATCACCTTGACGCGGCTGACAACGCTTGGCACCAGATGGAGCGGGAGCTCACGGACAAGGTGGAGCACCCCGTCAACGCGGACACGCACCAGGGCCCGGTCTTCGAGCGGCTGCACATGCACATCGCTAGCACCGCGGCCCAGCGCCTCGAACAGGATCGCGTCCACGAGCTTGACGACGGGGGCCTTGCCTTCGGTCGACAGCAGGTCGCGGTCGGCCTCGGCGAGAAGGCGATCGATGTCGAGCTCTCCGGGGCCTCGAGCCTCGGTGGCCTCCGGTTCCGTCGATCCGCGGTGCTCGCTGTAGGCGGCATCAATGAGGCGGGCGATCTGATCGTCTGCGTACTGCTCACGGCTCAGGTAACGGCCCAGAGCGACGCCGATATTGTGGATAACGGTTGGCGGGGTGCGGTCGCTCACGAGCAGCCGCGGCTCATCCGACGCGTCGCTTACCCCAAGCACCAAATGCTGTCGCGCGAAATCCCGCGGGATGGTCTCGATGAAGGCGGACCAAGGAGACGCTGCGCGCTCCACGACTTCGGCGGCGGGTGCAGACTGGTCGGACGATTCGCTCACCGGATCACTCGCGGCTCAAGCGGGGGAAGCGATGGATCGAGCGCGACTTCATCGGAGATCACATCGCTCAGGTACTTCAGATCCTCAAACCCCTGATCCCGCAAGATGCGGGCCTGGATCAGCACATAGAACCGCGAACTTGACCGCGAGGCCGACCGGCTCTTGAAGAGCTCGCCGAGGAGCGGGATATCGCCCAGGATCGGCACCTTGCTGATGGCTTCGCCCTCGGTGTCGTTGGCGATGCCACCGATGGCGATGGCGTACCCGTCCGGGATGGTCGCCACACTGGACACACTGTTCTGCTGGCGAGCTGGCGGCAACGCCGGATCGGCAGATTCACCGACGAAGGTACTGAGTGAGACCGAGTACCGGATGCTGAGCTGCTCGCCCGAGGTGATCTGCGGCTGGATCGAGACGGTCGTACCCGCATCCTGCGTACCCCCGAACGAGGTCGTGGCGACGGTATCGGAGGCGTTCGTGCTAATAAAGGGTTGCTGCTCGACGGCATCCAGCGAGGCTTCTTCGTTGTTGGCCACCAGAAGCTTCGGGCGGATCAGCGAGCGACCGCGGCTGACGGTCTCCAGGGCTCGGACCACCGCGCTGAAATCGCCCGGGTCGAGGACGACAGCGGTGCCGCCGGAAGCCTGCACGCTCGTCGACGGGTCATCTGGAGCGATCGAGGTAAGACCGAACAGCGAGGCGAGTCGCACAAGCGTGCCGGAGTTTGTGACGAGGGCCTGGAGCTCCACGCCCAGATCACGGGTGTCGCCCTCGTTGAGGCTGACAAGGATCAAGTCCAGCATGACCTGCGACTGGCGGACATCGAGCTTCTTGACGATGGTTTCGAGCCGAGCGAGGTCGGCAGGAGTGCCAGTGGCGATCAGGCTGTTGGTTGAGGTGTCAGTTGAAAATGACAGTGTCGAACGGGCTTCAGATGAACGAGGTCTCTGTTCAGCAGCTGACTCATCTGGTGAAGACGGCTGCGCTGGCAATGAGCTATCCGTTGTCCCCGTTCCGATATCGCTGCCGAGTGCGGCATCGAGCAACTCGACCAGTGCCTCCACGCTCCGGTTTCGGATCGGGACAGTCCTCATGCGTCGGGCGGTGGTCGATTGTGTCGCAGCCAGCTGATCAAGCCACGACCGCACTCGCTCGTGCTGCATTGGCGTCGCCGTGACAAAGAGTGTTCCTGTGAGTTCGTCGGGCAGTACGCTAATGTCTGTTGCAGCGATTCCCGAGTCCGTGAGCCCCGCAACCGCCGCGATGCGTTCGGCAAGCTCACTCACGGGATAGGCGCCGGCGTCGTAGCTCCGGGTATCGGTGCCTCGCGGACTGTCAGCGCGCTGGATGTCATCTCGCCAGCTGCCGATCGCGTACCGAGGTGCTACGACCAACACCGCAGAAGGCGCTCCAGCATCGAGCACGCTCCCGCGCCGTGGTTCCGCACCTGCCTTAACGCGTTCAGCAGACAGGGCGTTTACGGCTTCGATCACTTCTGCCCCCGATCGGTGCATGAGCCCAACCGTCTCGATCACGATTTCACTGCCGGGGCCGTCGAGCTGGTTCAGCAGCGACAGCATGCCGTCGAGCTGAGCAGACCGATCGGCGAGCAGCAGCAACCGGGTGTCTCCGATCCGGGAGACCACGCCATCGGGCGAGGCGAGTTGCTGGAGTGCAACTACAGCCCGGGCTGGACTAAGTCGTGTACTGTCCACAATCACCGAGCGGAACCCAGCGTTCGGCCCGGGAGTCGGTTCAGACGGCAGGCGTTCGACGCGAGCGGAACCGGCGGCAGAGCGAATCGGTACGACCGAGTAGACGCCGCTCGCGGCCCTACTGACCGTTGCGAAGCCGCGCTGCGTCAACAGCGTGTTCGTTAGCGACCACAGTTCATCTGCCGTCAGCGGTTTCCCAAGCCGGAGCGTCACATCGCCGTTCAGGGACGCGGGGTCGTACTCAATGGATAGATCAAGGCGTTCGGCGGACAAGTCGACGAGTCGCGCAAGCGGAATTCGGCCAGACAGGACGATGTCTCCGTCTGGCTGCGGTTGCTGAGCGGTTGCAGTTGCACCGGCGTGCGTCACCGCAACCCCCACCGCGACACAAACCAAGAGTTGCATCGCCAACTGTCCCCAGGCACATCGGGCTCGGAGAGAAGTTGTCGACGGTCGCGGGTTTGGAGCTGAGCTGCTTGCCATGCACTGGATCCAGGCGATCAATCTTCAGGTTACTGGATGGTGGTCTGAAGATTCCGTCTCACTCCAGAAATCCGTTCTGGTCCAGGAAAGCCCGGATTGTCTCCGCATGTTCACGCCAGTCCGGCGGCAGATCGTGGTTGGCATTGAGCTCGACGTAGATCGCGTTAGGGGTTTCCCGAGCCAGCTTTCGGCCATGGGAGACCGGCACGATGTTGTCGTGCTTGCCGTGCATGACCAGGACGGGTCCGGTGAACTCACGGAGCACATCGACCACCTCAAACGGGTGGCGACACAGGAAGCCGGGGACGAAGTAGCGTCGGAACATCGCCCGCATACTCGTGAATGAGCTCATCAGGATGATCGCCGCCGGTGGATGGCGGCTAGCCAAGTCAGCGGCCACGCCGCCCCCCAACGAACGCCCGTGGTAGATGAGGCGGCTCGCATCCACTTCCGGGCGGGCCGTGAGCCACGCGTGGAAACGGTCCATATCTTGGCCGATGCCGGCTTGCGTAGGTGATCCGCCCGATCGGCCGTAGCCCCGGTACTCAACGAGCAGAACGGTGACTCCCATCGGCTGGTAGAGGTCGACATACTCCAGGCAATGGTCGAGGACTTCGTTGTTGCCGTGGAAGAATATGACCGCGGGCCCGGGCTGCTGGGCTGAGCGATCTGCTCCCGGGAAGTACCACCCCTCCACGCGATCGTCGTCTTCAGTCTCAACCCAAACGAGGTCGGCGCCCCGGGGCGGCGGTCTGTCGACGGGCTCCTCGACACTCTGCGGAAAGATGATTGACTCCTGTATTGCACATCCGGCGATGGACGCGGCGGAATAGAGCAAGACGACCGCTAGGGCAGCCAACGCACAGCCGCGCGGCCACCGTCGAAACCGAGAATGCTCTTTCTGCACACTTAGGGACATCCCTACTCCGAGTGGCCGTCTTGCAGGGTCCGGGGCGGTGTGTCCACGGTACCACACCCACGGTCAAGTCTTGACCGGCGGGCCGAAGTCTGGTTTGCTGTCCCGGTCCAAGCATTTCGGAGGACAGGAGTCAGATGATGCATCGAACGACGATCGCGGCGGCATCTATACTCGCACTGGTGGGCTCGCTCGGAGCGGGGCAACTTGATTCTGTGGACCCGGTTGCGGCCTCCGACCCTGTTGACACCATGTCCATGGATGCGGTTGCGCCGGATTTCGAGCTCACGGATATCAACGGCAAGGCACACCGCCTGTACGACTACCTCGATCAGGGTAAAACGGTCGTCCTCGAGTGGTTCAATCCGACTTGCGTATTCGTTGAGCGTCACCACGGGGATCTGGACACAATCAGGAGTGTTCATGAGGCTCACAAAGGTGATGAGCGAGTCGTGTGGCTCGCTATCAACTCGGGATGTGTTGAGTCGCGTACCGCGGGACGCCAGGTGAACGCCTCCTATAGCCGTCGGTATCGGATGAAGTACCCGGTCCTGCTCGACACAGACGGGGCTGTGGGGCAGCTGTACAGCGCGAAGGTCACGCCGGAGTTTGTCGTGGTCAGTCCTGATCGTTCGATTGCCTATCGTGGTGCGATCGATGATCAGCCAAGCCTGAGGCCCGATGCCAAGCCCAGCCGGAATCATCTCGCCGAGGCGATGGACGAGCTGCTTGCGGGGGAGTCCGTTTCGGTCCCGAGGACGCGCGCGTATGGCTGCTTCGTCAAGTACAAGAGCGAAGACGGGTACATGAACGGGCATCACACGCCCGACGGGGCCGGGGCCTCTGTTGCGCCGTGAACTACGGAACTTCAGCTGTGGTGCCAACGGGCCGAGCCGCCACGCTGCGGGGAACGGCAGACCGGACCACCAACCAGGTCGTCGCGTACCACGCGAGCATCGCCGGATACTGATTCCACTTGGGCAACGTGTGATCGTGCATGGCGAACATGGTGATCGCGAAGGTCCCGAACAACCCCATGGCCAGCGAGAGGCCGAAATCGCTCAGGAACACACGTTTCTGAGGGAGCATGGCGGCAAGCAGAAGTGCGATGCCGATCAGCAGTTCGGTCAAGCCGATGATCCACTGCGACGCCACGGCTAGCGACCGACACAGTCCCTCTGATGGTTCGCCATCAACGAACGGCGAAGCCAGAAAGCGACAAACGGGGACAAACTGCGTGTCGACACGATCACGCACGAAATTGTCAATGAGCGTGCCGCACGCGGCCGTCAACTCGAAGAGACCGAGCATGATGAGCATCACGATGGCAAGCCGTGGAGTCTTCATCGCGTTCGCCGTTACTGGCTGCAGGACCGCAGCCACTGCATGAACTGGCCCCGGAACGCATCGCCCTGCTGGGCTTTGCGAGCAGCTGCCTGGAGCACGGAAGTGTTTGCACGGGCTTGCGACAGCACGGCCGCTTCTTCCGGCGGGATGGGCAGGCCTCTGGATGTCGCCTCGGCCTCAGCCCTTAGAGCACACAAGATGCGGTGCGACTCGGAGTCGACCGAAGCCGCCATCCGAAGATCTGCGGGCAAGCGGCGTCTGCACTCACTCGTTCCGGTGGCCGCTCCGACCTGATCCGTCGCGGCCGCACCCGTCAGCACCACGGATCGCAACGCCGTTCGTGCTGTTTCGAGCGATGTAGCCGCCGCGGCGAGCGTGACCTGTGCGGCCGCCAGCTCGTCCTGAATGTCGACATCATCTGGATCGGCCGATCGCAACCGCCGCAACCGCTCAACGGCATCCCGGGCCACAACAAACGCATCTTCTGCGGTCTGAACAGCCGCCCAGTCATCGTCGCGCTGGGAGAGACGCTGCAACACAGTGGTATAGCTCAGGGAAGGCCCGGCCAACGCAGATACGGTCTCGGGATCTAGTTGCAAACGTACCGCGGCGTCAACGGCCCAGCAGTTCGGTTCGGCGGATACAGCCGGCGTGATCGCGCCGACAAAACTCAGGAAAGACACCACAAAGGTGTGCATACTCACACGCCGCATTACGGTCCTCCATCCTTTGTTTGCAAGACGCCCCTTCTCCCGAGAGGACGACCGACAGGATAATCCGTCATCGTGTGTTCGTGTTCAACATTCTGAAAATGTATCACTAGTGCAGACAAGCGTGTTGACAAACACCCCTACTGATCGGGATGCTGAAGGGTGGCAGTGTTCACGCGGCACGAGGCTTGGCCCGCAGCCGCATCATCCCCTGATTTGTTGGAAATGCGCGAGTCTATGAGGTCGCGTTGATCCTGCGCAGGAGTTTATCCATGCGTCGTGCATGTCGTTTGCGTGTCCTTCGCCCGCGTCACGCTGTGAAACACGGAAGCTTGCGTCGGCCGGCAACGGCCGCTGCGTGTCTATTGGCGTGGGCTGGGTGTCTCGTGGTCGTCGACCCTGTGTACGGCTGTGATCCGACGGATCCAAACACATCTTTTGGACATGGGACCGGAGCACCGCCGACCGCTCCGCCCAACTCCGATTCTTCCATCCTGTCGTATGGCCCAGTTCCATTTGGTGGGGGTCCGTTGGATCCGGACTCGCCTTGCGGCGGCGGAGGTGGAGCTGGCGGCGGCGGATTTGGTCCAGGAGGTCCTGGTGGAGCGGGCGGGCCCGGCGGTGGCGCTGGAGGCGGCGGTAGTGGCGGAAAGGGCGGCGGCAGCGGGGGAAGCGGCGGGAAAGGCGATGGCCCTGGCGATGGAAGCACCGGAGGCGGAGCTGATGATCGTAAGCAAGACTGCGACGATCCCGGCGATGGAACGGCGCCCCTTGCGGATAGTGTTCAGCCGCTCACGGGCGACATCAATCTTCGCGAGACGGATCTCATCATCGACCTCGGCGGTATGCCGGGCACCTACTTCAACGCGCCCGGTGGATACTCTGGGATATACCCGGGCGCAGGCGGTGGCGGATCGAACCCCTTCGGCAACGGCGGCGCCGGAGTTGGGTGCCACTTCGCAGTTTCGCGTAGCTATACCAGCTTCAGCGGGTTGTACGCAGCACCCGAATCCGGCGGTGGCGGCGTGGGTTTCGTGGACACAAGCGTCATTCCCGATTCGCCGTCGCTCAATGCGAACGCGTTCGGACAACTCGGCAACAATTGGATGCACTCCACATCAAACCAGTTGTTCCTCGACAGCGGTGTGCCATCCCGTCTCGTCGCGGGACATGGCACCGGGGTTGAGATCGAGTGGGATGCGATGACCGGTACGGGCGGGCCGAAGGCCGACGGTCCCAACGCACAAACCCTCACGAACAACTTTAGTGGGTTAGCAAATCCGTATTCGTCCATTCCGGGCGCGATCGCGAGCGACATCGAGTATGTGCGACCAACACCCGCGTATCTGCTGGCGCAACCGGGCGGGCGTCAGTATCTCTTCGCTGGCGACGATGGCGGTCGCACCGAAGGCCGGCTCATCGCCGAGTACGATGGGATGGGCCGACTGAATTCAGTGTATGAGTACGAGCTATGCGCAAACTACGACGAGAACGATGAAATCACAAACGCCCTTCTGCACGAGGATGACCCTTCAAAATCGATCGGCGATGATCCGACGGACGACATCATCGCAATTCGACTTGCTCGTGTGTATCTCTTCAATCACTTAGGAGACTGCGCAGGATTCATTCAGTATACATATATCCAGCAGCCCTATAATGCGGGCGGGTTTGAAACCGCACCGATTGGGCCGGTGAAGACGCTTCAGGTGTACCGCATCCCGGACCCCGCGGCACCCGGTACGTCGGTCCTCACTCAAGAAGTCGAATACTTCTACGAGGGATTCGCTCTCGATAGTCAGTATCGCGACGAATCGTTCGGTGCGGATGCGATCGGTGATACGACCACGAACGATGCAAGCAATAACTATCAACTACGCAAGCTATATGGCAACCAAGAGCTTGGGCCTATCGGCTCATTGATCCAGGTCTACAAGCGCATTCTGCTGAACGATGGCAACTATCGAGAGTTCATAACGCAATACCGTTACCACGATGGTGGCGAGAGTTGGTATCCGGAAGACAACGACGAACGCCTCGACACCCAAGGCGCGGCATCACAGCTTCGGCTGGAGTTTGAACCGTATGTGATCGAGTGGCTGGCCGAGCAGGTGCCGGCTTGGGACCTTGTTGATGCGGCGTCCGCGTTGCTCGCGACGGCCGACGGTGACCCCATTGGCTCGACATCGATCACTCCGATCGAGTTGGCATCTCGTGTTGTCTCCTACGACCTCGCGTACGCGAGCCCGAAAGTCAGTCGCATGTATCGCAGCGGCGACTGCGGGTGCGGCGGCACGGCGGGGCCAGCGCCGACCAAGTTCACTTATGACTACCTTGAGTACACGCTTCCGAGCTGGCAGAGTACTTCGCTCGGCGATATCCTGTGCTCAGCTCCGAATCAGGGTACCACGCTCACGGGCAAGACCACATCCATCGTTGAGTACTCGTTCAACGGATCGTCCTATGTCCAAGAACGCGAAACACGCCTTGATTATGTCCCTACGACGAGCGAGGGCGGGGTGCCTGGGCCTGCTGATCGGCTCGTTGCTCGTGCTCAACGGGCATGCGATCCCACTACAGGATGCGACTCGTCTGACTGGTGGGTGACGGGGTACCGCTACGAACCGTGCTCATCGCTGTTGAGCCATGTCTACAAGCCGTCCGCGATCTCCGGCTACACTCCGGCGGTAGATGCAACAACCGCCGCATCTTGGGCGCCCGAGGCCAGCGAGGGGTATGTCGTCAGGTATGCATACGACTCTGAAGGACGCCGTACCAAGAAGTGGATCCGCAACGCCCCGGACGCGGCCGCATCCGTGAGCGACCCGTTTGATCTCGTTTGGGAAGCGACCTTCCTCACGGGTGCTTCCAGGCCTGATTTGCTCGCGACCGTGAAGCGGTACCGTGAGGCCGGCAGCACAGCGGACGATGACATCGAGCTCCTCACATATGACTACGGCTTCTGGGATGCGGCGTACACCGGCGGCCCACCGTCGGTCGCTTGGAGGAAGGTGACCGTTGAGGCCGAGCTCTCAACCGAAAACGGTCCCGCCGGGTCTGCGAACACCTATTCCTCATACGAGTTATACGACCAGGACGGTAACAGTATCTGGACGATCGCCCATGACGGCACAGCATCCCTTATGGCCTACGACGCGGACACGGCTAAGGTCACCAGCAAGACTGTGAATGCCACTCCTGCCTCCGGCGCGTTCGATGCGTGGACGGCATCCCCGGGGCCAGCGCTTAGCTCATCCGCCGCGGGATCGTGGGGGCCTGTGACCGGCGCTGAGGCTGTTTCGTTGACAACAACATACGAGTACGACGATCTGAACCGGGTAGTCTCCATCACCGACCCGACTGGCTTGCCGGTGTATGTGCTCCGGAGCATGCTCGACACTGACTACCTTGATTTCGGCGTCGCCGACGATGAGCTCGGAGATCTTTCAGAATTCGCCTGGTGGGTCGGGTTGGCCGAGCGCTATGTCGAGCTTCGTTCCGGTCGTGTGTCCACCAGCGGAATCGGCGTACAGTCATACGACAAACCGCTCGAAATGACATGGCGTGATGCTGCTGGCCGCACGCTCCGCCGTTCGACCGTCGACATCACCGAAGTCGATTTTGTTGCTCCCGACCAGCCAGCCGTCAGCGCCCGCCCCGAGCCCGAAACCTCGCCGCCCGCTGGCTCGGTAGCGATGGGCGCCTACTACGAACTCTCCCGCACAGTCTGGAGACGCGACTCCAGCGGCACAGTCGTCGCTCGATCGGACTGGCCGCTGCTTCAGCACCAGGAGAGGTATGGCACGACCGAGTACCGCTACGACGGCCTTGGGCGCCAGACGCGGATGATTTCTCCTGAGGGTTCGGTGACCGAGACCGACTTCGACTTCCTTGACCGGCCCACAGCGACATACATCCGCACGACGGACGGCATGGGTGGACTGACCGCCGCGGTTAAGACTTCGGATATGCAGTACGATGGCGGTGGCCAGGGCGACGGTGTTGTCACCCGCATGCGGTACTTCGGAACCGATGCGGGAACGCTTCCACGTGTCACCACGAACTACTACGACTGGCGTAACCGGCTGATCTTTGTCGTCAGCCCGTTTGATCCGTCTGATACGACCAAGCTCGACACGCCCGATACCGCCTTCGCCTATGACAATCTCGACCGGACTGTCGAGACAGCCTTGTTCGAGGACGATGCGGCGCGCGACAGCAGCTTCACGCCCTTCGGGCCGGATACGACTACGAAGCGTATCCGCTATGCGACAAATGCATACTCACAGCGTGGCCTGAGGTACCGCTCCCGCACCGCGATCGATCCTTCGCTGAGTTCACCCGCATTCCTGTCGTCCAACAGCTGGTTCGATGCGAAGGGGAGGACGATCGCGTCCTCCGCTCCAGCTCAGCCTATGCAGAAGATGACCTATGACTCACTGAGCCGCGTCGTATCCGTGTTCGTGACCGATGGCTCGGACGGGTCAGGCGGAGTTGATGACACCTTCGAGGAGGTGGACGATGTCTCATCAGATCGCGTGATCCAGCAAGAGGACAACTTCTACACAGATGGACTGCTCGCTGTAACAGCGTCGCGTCAACGGCTCCCCGGTAGCACCGCCACGGGGCCGCTGACTGTCGCGAATAGTGCCTCGACCTACATGGGGTTTGGCTACAGTGATTTCGACCGTCGCGTTGCGGTGGTTGACTTCGGGGCGTCAAACAGCACGGCGGCAGCAGGCACAGGCAGCGCGGATGTCTTTGCGACCGGCGGAACCGATGTCGCGTGGACGGATGTCAACACGGTGCTCTCGTCATTGTCCAGCTATGTGCCGGCGACATCACCCACGGCGCCTCGCGTGGTCCAAACGAAGTACAATGTCCGCGGGTTGGTCGGCCGAACGACGGATCACATGGGTGTCGTCACCAACACATACTACGACGACATGGACCGCCCGATCTCGACCGTGGTTAATGCCACGAATTGGACAACCGGGACACAGTTGTTCTGGGATACGACGGCGCTGACTCTGACTTGGGATTCGAGTGCCGTGTCTATGTCGACTGCTGATCAGGACCTTGCGACGTCGCAGGTGTACGACCTCGATGGCCGGGTAGTGCTGCAGACCGCGCACCTGCACGATGCCACCATCGCCTCTACGAGCCGCCAGGACACCAAGTATGTCTACGGCGTGACGAAGACGACGGGAGGGTCGGAACTGAACTCCAATGAGCTCCTGGCTGAGATCCACTATCCAGATGACACTTCGGGTTCTCCCGGCTCAACTGCGGAGTATAAGGTCATCTTCGACTACAACGCGTTCGGCGAAATCATTCGGATGACCGACCAGAGCGGCGTTGAGCACAGCTACGAGTACGATGGTGCCGGCCGCCAGATCCGCGATGAGGTGGACCTGACAGGCGTCGTATCCGGGGTCACCGTGGATTCCGCGGTGCTGGCTATCGAGCAGACATTCGACAAGTTTGGTCGGCTCCAAACGGTGACATCGTTGGATTCAGCGGGCGGCTCCCCGGGTACGGTCAACGAGGTGCGGTACGAGTACGATTCACTCTGGAATGTGTACCTTCTGTACCAGAACGCCACCGGATCGGTCGCTACCACCGCCGGGAACTGCGGCGGCGATGAAGACACTCAGATCATCGGATTTTGGTACGACATCGAAGATGACGCAGCGGGCAACTATGTCCGATTGGATCGGATGATCTACCCTTCGGACTTCGCCAGCGCCGGCATCATCGATGAGCCGGCGGACCTCGACCCTTCCTCGCCGGCGACGAAGGTGCAGGCCTTTACCCTGACCTACGACTATGGCACCACCGGGGGGCTGGATGACCTGATCTCTCGTCGCCTTGCCCACGAGGCGGACTTGACCACAGTTGGTGGGGAAACCATGGTCCAGTACGAGTACCTCGGCCTGGGCTTGCCGGTCACCGTCGACTACGACAAGGTCGGCGTGTCGCTTTCTAGGAGCATCGAGCACGATGGCTCCAGTGCCGCTGGCGTATACGCGAACCTCGATCGGTTCGGGCGTATCCGCCGGGATCTTTGGGTTGACGACTCGTTCACGACCGGGACAGGCGGGCTCTCCAACCAGCCAGCCGTGTTCGACCGGGCGTACCGCTACGATAATCGTGGAAATCTCGCCTCCGATGTCGAAGAGCGTCAGGACTACGACACCTACGCATCCGGATCGTACGACGGGTACGCTGTGGACCAGCTCCACACCTACGACGCGATCGGGCGTCTGACCGCGACCGAGGTCGGTCGAGTGACTGATCCGACGGCACTGAGTCTAAGCATTGGAACCCATGTGAATGGCAGCGAGGAATGGAGTCTCGGGGAGCTTGCGAACTGGCGAACCTATGGTCGCGACGCCGACGCAGACGGTGACGTCGCCGACCCGCTGGAAATGGATGCGCGTTCGTTCAACGCGGCAAATGAGCTTGGAGAAATACTGTTTGGCGATCAAGGTAATGATTTGGTCTATTCACCAGCGGGTAATCAAACGAGGAATGCCACCAAGGAGTTTGATGAAAAGCCTGATGTCCCGGATAATCCCATCACCGCTCCTATCGTGACAGAGTATATATATGACGCATGGAATCGCCTTAGGGCGGTCAAGTATGAAGGCACCTTTGTAGCTCGGCACTGGTACAACGGACTCGGCTGGATGGTACGGAAGCGTGTGAGCACACTGGAGCCCTCTCAAGGTGTCGGCGGACCGGACGAGGAGCGCCGGTACTACTATGCACCGGAATGGCGTATGCTCGAAGAGCATGTCGATACGGACCTTGGAGATAGCACGGATATCGACTACAAGGCGCAGCAGTTTTGGGGCGACCGGTACATCGACGACGCGGTCGCCCGACGGATCGATCGCGATGCCGATAGCGACTACACCGATGAGACCGAGTCGCTGTTTTTCTATGTGACTGACCGGATGTTCAGCGTCCGACAACTCTTGCGGGGGGAGGCGACATCCAACCCGTTCATCGTTGAGGAGATCTACTACTCACCGTACGGCGTCCCGTATCGGCGCATGACCATCGACTACGCAGCGCCCTTCGGGGAGTTCGACTCGTCCGCGGACATGTCGGCGTTCTCGACAGGGCTCGGCAATGGCGGGACCATCGGCGATGGGACATACGCCGCTGAGTACGACATCAACCGAAGTGGTGGAGTGACATTTGGCGACTTCAGCGCGATCGGTGGCGAGTTCCCGACCGCCTCTGAAAGCCTCGCCCCGACCGATTGGATGTCGCAGCCGCAGAGAAGCGATGGGTCCGACAACGCTATTGGGTATGCCGGGTACGTCGAACGGCATGTCGGCTATGATTGGCTGGCTCGACACCGCGTGTATCGGCCTGACGGTGGACGCTGGCTCACACGAGATCCTCTGGGGTATCGCGACGGTCTTAACCTGTATGGTTATCTGAGCGCAGCCGTTACTAGCGGCACAGATCCATTCGGGCTCTCTCGAGTATCTCTGCAGTATGGGGGGTTCATTCCCGGCCGCCTTGGATCATGGCTCCGCCAGCCAATGACCCTTGTTAATGATTGGGAGTTTAAGACCGACCAAAGGGGATTCGGAGGAGGAACGTTTCGAGTCTATGCATTGATCTTTTTTGACAGCGAATATATTGGCGATCTGGATTCGTCGTCATCCAGTGTGTCCACAGGGTCTAATATATCGAAACGTCGAAAAGCATTGGCATCGGGAGGATACATGTATCAGGCGGCATCCGCGAAGCCGCGAGAGCTGATTAGACAAAGCAATAGTAAGTGTGCGTCCCAGATTTATGTAACTGCATCAGGCGGATATCCATTTGCGTTCGGTAGCGAATTGCTTGCTGATGTCGGCATCGGTCTCTCGGTTAATGTTTCTGTCGAAGGTCCCGGCGAGGTCCTTGTTGATATCCGGGGCACGCACGATTCATTCCCGGATTATGAGGCTATTCTCCGATCAGATGGGGCATCGACGCATATGTATCAGTTTGAGACCTCTGCCAGCGGTCCAGGGTTGTTGCCGGACACCCTAGGCATTGGTGGAAATAGATTCTTCAGGCGGTTTGAGACGCTGAGGTCCATGAAGACCCCTTGCGGCTGCGGCGAGTAGGAATTAGACGGATATGACACTAGAGAACAAAGCTGTTGTGTGTCGATGGACGTATGCTGTAACCGTCGGTATATTAATCGGTGCTCTTGGGTGCGGATGGCTCATTGATGTCAGTCCCGGTGGCGAATATGTTCAGTTTAGCGGCGTCCAAGTATTGGTTGTCCTGGGTATCGCTTCTGTCGCGAATCTGCCAGACGTGAACTCCGGATCTGTCGCCGTCCTTGCGCTCTCCTTAGTGTGGGTAATTAGCTTGTGCCTCGGCTTGTGGCTTTCGACTGGTTTCGCAAAGTACAAGGCGATAGTGATTGTTGCTGTGGTGCTGCAGCCCATTGTTATAGCGGCCGCGGTAGTGGCAACCCTTATCGGGCAGAGACTTGGCATGGCTCCTGGATTGGCTTCGATCGTTGTGCCTGTGCTTGCTCAAGAGGCTGTGTTTGTCAGTCAACTTGCGAACGGTAAGTTCGCCAACCGGTCATCCTATCGCTCGCCAGATGCCTGACATACGAGAAATGTATAGCTAAACAACGATAAAGCGTTACGCGAGCTAATTTGGTCGGCATTTGTGTTGCGAGTATGTGATTCAGAGTGCTGGACAAGCGAGCGGAGAAGCTGTGGAGGTCAGCAAGCGGTGATTTGGATTTCGCCAGATCGATACACCATACAATGCCTCGGTATGGAGATGTTCGAGCAATTAACAGGTCAACAGCATGTGCACACGCTGTTTGGGCACGGTTGGAATTGTTCTCCTTCGGCAAAGGGCTTGACTATGATATGGATGTTTGTATCGCCGTAGGCTTTGTGCATTAATATCATTAGAGGTTGGTGGCAGCGTGCTTCGGGGCGGATGTGGCTCGCCGAACCCTTGGTACGCGTTTAGTGCGACAAACGTAGAGTGAGACTAGTTCAAGGCAATTGCGAGATCGTGCCGCAAGCTTGGCCTGACTTGGCGTAAACGTGTTGGTGCGCGTTCGGCAAATCGCGGAGCCATTGGCGATGATTGGTCGAACGACACTCTGTGCAAGCATATGGGCGCGTCGTTTAGGAAGGCGACATGGTACTAGCGCAGATTCGCAGCACGCCCGTTATTGGGTTGCCGGAACAGAGTACCATCTGCTGCGGCTGGCACCATTTGTGCTTACGGCTCGTGGCTTGGTGGGTTTCCTGATGCCTAGGGAGGTTTGTGATGCTTCAGCAGTGACTAGATGCCGTTCGGACTGGTAGTTTGGTAGGTTGACATCGTGAAGGTCGGTGGTTCGAATCCACTACCGCCCACCATGGCTTCCTGAGCCGGATCAATAGCTTAGCGGTTGCCCTGCCACCGGCACGCCGAACGGCACACATGGGGCCGCTGTCCGCTTGGCGCGCATCTGGCGCGCAGGCGAGCCGGCACTTTAGTCACTGATTGCCGCTCAGGGGATCGCCCGAAGAAACTCTGACAGATCATCTGTCGTCACGGAGCCGTCCAAGGTGATATCTGCGGCGGGGTCTTCGGCGTCGAATAGTGCCAGATAGGCGAGGACATCAAAGAAGTCCTCTTCGCCGTCGTTGTTGATGTCGACCGTTACCGTCGCCGGATCGATCGTGTAGGTGTATGTGGCCGTGATCCTTACCGATGCGTCTGTCCGTCGATCGGTGAACTGCCAGAGGTTCGGCCCTTCCTGGGGCTCGAAGCTTGTCGAGAGCGTCCAGCTCACTGAGGCCTGCCAGTCGCTCGTGCCTGTGTAGGCAGTGAGCAGCGTTGGCAGTCGAGTTGGGAACGCCTCGTTCGATGAGGACAGGTTGATGAATCCCGGCCGAGGCGGAGATCCGGATATGCCCGTGCTGAAGACCGTGCCGCCTCGGTCTATCGGAAGTGTCACCTGGGAGCTCGCTGGAGTACTCAGCCGAACCTGACCGGAGACGCGAAGCCGGCCCCGCGATTCGGCCTGCGGACCGCCAGAAAAGGGCGGGTGACTCACAGTGCCACGAACCCGCGAAGTTGACAGCACGGTCCCGTCGACGGCCGCGCTCGCCAGAATGCGTCGGCCGTCCCCGGTGTCGAACTGCGGAACGGCAACCTGCCCCGAACCGCTGACTCCTGGCACTTGAAGCGTTGTTTGGACGGAGACGGTCTCGGTGTAGCTCTGCTGCCCAAGTGCGAGGGACGACCCGATCGATGCAACGGCAAGACCTACGACAGCATGTGGGTGAACCATCGGTGTTCCTTTGCTGCAATGAACCCCACGGCACTAGCTCAAGCGGTACTCAGATCGACTCTAGATTCCGCGTGGCCACGCGCGTGGAGCATGTTGAGACTAAAGCCTGATGAGTGTTGCGACAAGCGTAGAGAATCAGATCTCGCGTGTAATGCAAAAAGCGGGGAAGACCCCAAGAGGTGGGCTAGAGCAACGGAAATGTGCGTTGGAGCAGCCGTATTGCTCAGTTGTGTGGCAAGCGGTGGCTCAACCGCGGCACTGGCGCGCCGATGGCGCGCGGCTCCGACACCGGCACAAGCCTGTCCAGCGTTTCCGTGGCCTTCCGCTGAAACTCCGGGTGGTGCTTGGCGTACACCCGCTCCACCATCCGCGTGTCCTTGTGACCCAGCATGCCCGCGATCTGCCAGAGATCCACACCCGCCTGAGCCAACCAGGTGGCGCCCGTGTGCCGGAGGGTGTACGGGCACACCGATTCCGCCGAGCGATCGTTTGGATCGATCAGCCCGGCATCGATGGCGGCGGTCTGGAACGACTTCCGCAGGGTTGTCCGGATCGGGCGGCCGTCGTACTCAATGATGTAGCCCGACTCGCTGGAGGCGATGAGCCGATCGAGCAGCGGGACGAGGCTTTCCGACATCCGGATGGCCGGTCGGCCCTTCCGGGTCTGCCGCTGCCCGGGCTTCAAGAACTCGATCCGCCGGCGAGCAAGGTCCACCTGGCCGATCTCAAGGTCGAACAGGAAGCCCGGTCGTTGCAGCGTGTGGATCGCCAGCAGCATGTAGTCCCGCAGGTGCTGCGTCCGGGCCGCGGCGTGGAGCCGCTGGAATTCCTCGGGCGTCAGCCAGCGGGAGCGGGGCGGCACCGCCCCGGGGAGCTGGATGAACGGGATCCGGGTAATCCGGTTCCGCTTGTGGTAGAAACGAAGGGCGGCGTTCAACACCGAGAGCTCCCGCCCGATCGTGGCGTCGGACACCTGTTTGACGCGTTCCTCTAGCTCGGCGTCGCTCATCCCCTCGTACGCCTTAGCGGACCGCATGCGCATGAGCTGGTTGTCTCGGGAGAGCGCCTGACGGAAGGCCGGATACTCGTCCATCACCTCAGGGTCGAGATCGCACACCACGCCGAGGTCGTAGCTTGCGAAGAAGGCCCTGAGCGCCACCAGCGATGAATCCGCCGTCCGCCGGCTCGGGTTGTCGGGCTTCATGTGCCGATCGAGGTAGTGCGTTAGCACATCCTCGATGCTGACCTCGTGGGGCTCAGGCACCTTCGGCGAGGCGTTGGAAGCGGCCTCCAACCCCGCGAATTCGATCAATCGCTTTTGGGCCAGTTTAAGGTTCGATGTCCTCGTGCTCTTGCGGTGGTACCGCCTCGTGCCCGCGGGGCACCAGGTGATGTACAGGTACTTCGAGTCGGGCCGCCGGACGAGGGTGTAGCCCTCGTAGGCCCAGAGGGGTTCGTAGAACACGCGTCCTCCCGGTTGTTGTTGATGTAGTCGTTGAGTTGCTCGGGCAGCACCAGCACGCGGCGGCGGACCCGCACGCAGGACAGGCGGCCCTCGAAGATCTCCCGCTCGATCGTCGCCGGAGATACGCGGAGATGCGCTGCCGCTTCCTTCAGGGTGTAGAGAGCGGGAACAGCAGCCTTGCCAGCAGACCCAGCGGGTCCGTGTCGAGGGCCGCCGCGAGTGCTCGGATCCGGGTCAGCGGCAGCGGTATCTCCCCGCTCTCGTAGTCCGCCAGCTCGTGGCCCGGCATTCCGGAGAGCTGCGCCAGCTCCTCGGGGGTCAGCTCGGCCGCCTGCCGGATGTTTCGCAGCCTGCGGCCCATGATCGCATCGAGCGTTGCTGTTGTGGTGTCCATCGTCGTCTCCTTTCGGTTGTCCGATGCCATGACGCGCGCGTTCAGGGGTGCTTGTCCAGTCATTCCGTGTCATCACCGGCCTCCTTTCTGCCTGCCTGTGGCGCGAGATCCGCGCGCGGGGGATCGGGGAGCGGGTGCACACCGGGGTAGCAGATCAGGGGCTTGCCCTGCTGCCTGAGCACCTCGTTCGCCTTCGCGACGATCCGCCGCGGGTCAGAGATGCGGCCGTCGAGGAGATAGGTCCCGCTCGGCGTGAACCAAGCCCTTCCGTCCAGGGCGTAGATCGCCCGCTGCACCGGGGCGGCCAGCCGGGTCGACTGGTGCCTCCCCTCCACGGCCAGCTCGTACTCGGGCGACCACGGCAGCAGTGTCCGCTCGCCGCCCTCATTGTCGTTGACGACCACTGCGCAGTGTGGTAGAGACGGGTCACGAAAGTCGGCGAGCGTCACACGCCCGCCGGTGATCCGCTCGATCTCGTTGAGCAAGTCCGGGCGAGGTACACGCTTGTTGACAAGGTAGCGGTGTACCGTCGCCCGGTCGACGCCGAGCATCCGTCGGAGCTGCCCGGGCGTCAGGCTCTGCATAAAGAGCCAGTCAGCTAGTTTCATATCGATAGTGCTACTGCAACCAGAAAGAGAAAAACAGATCGCGTTGCCGATGGCAAGTGTGGCCTCGAAAGCACACTCTCGTCTTCCCGGAGCACTTCCGGATCTAGCACTCCGATTTAATTCCTTCCCACAACTTTGTGTCGCTCTAGATTCATTTTCTAGTTCTCGCACTCGTGAGATCTGTCTGGCGGGCACGCTGATACGCTTCGAGATGCCCGGTCAAAAGCGCGAGGACACCCCCGATGACTGATAACAGCAACAACGAAGCCCAAAGCTCACATGATCAACAGCCAGCCGTTTCGCCAACGGATCAGGTGTATATTCCACTGCCGACGGACCGGTATCTCGAATTGAAGCCATTGCCAGATTGGATCCATGAGCAACTATCAGCACGGCCATACCTGAAGAATTACTCCAAGCTCAACCCAGACCAACAACAACTTGTCAATGCTGTTACTTTGCTTGCCTCAGAACGTGAGGCAGTTCTGCTTGCTCGCATCAATCGCGACTTCGTCGATACACTGACCCAAGCTGTCCGATGGGCACGATCAGTGCTCAGGCGCCCACTACTCATTGATAGTGCGATGCACGGATACTCAAGAAGTTTACCGGCTGCGGCGCAGCGAGGTGGCGGAGGAGGCCGCGGCAGCGCTTCGGTGGGTTCGCGCGGGTCATCTCAGCCTGGCTCAGGTGGTGGCTTACCGTGGTTCGCGCGGTGGGTGAATCTCCAAAACTCGATTCTCGTCGTCGGTTTTATTGCCGCAACCGCCTTCGGAGGGCTCTGGACATATCAGAAAATCCGAACGGCAAGCCTCGAATCGACCATAGGTGCTCTCCAAGGCAATCTAGAGGCAATCGACAAGAATGAGGACATGCGTCGCTCAGAGCTAGCAGCACTCCGTGAGGATGCTGACGATTACCAGGATCGACTTGCATCAGTTACTGCTGATGTTCGTTCTCTAGAGGTCCAAACCGCTAGCGTCACTGCGGAGCGGGACGCACTGGCGGCCGAAGCTGAAAGGCTGCAGCGTGAGCTGACGGATCTTCGCCAGGCAACGGCTGAGGAGGTTGACGATCAGGTTGCGAGGCTCACGGCGGAACGGAACGGTCTCCAGAACACGCTTGACGAAACGCGACGAGACCTTGCTGCAGCTGATAAAGCAGCTTCAGTTTCCGAAGCCCGCGTCACAACGCTTGCCGAACAGAATGAGCAGTTACGACAGTCGCTGCGTGCTGCTGGAGAAACAATTGAGCAGTATCGCACGAACGAGGTCGATCTGCTGAACGATCGGCAGCTGTTTGAGTTGGCGCAGCTTGCTCTTGGTGATATTGAAGACGAGATCGAACGTTGGGGCGATCCTCGTGAAGATGTGCTCAAAGTAGTTGTACGTGATTACCGCCGACGAGCCGAACCGCATTTATCGCGACGGAACCGATAGACGTGGTATGTCTGGAAGGTTACCTACTAACGAAAGTGTTGCGTCGATCCATAAGGGTGACTGCAGATCGTGCGCGTAAACTGTCCAGATTCCAGTGTGTCGCAAGCCTGCTGATTAATCATGGAACCTACAAGTTCCAGACCGGCATCATTCTCGATCTGAACCGGGACGGATCGATCGATTTCCTCGATGTGCTCGCTTTCCTGATGGCGTTCGACTCCGCGGCGGGGTGAGGCCGTACTGCACCCATGAAGTACCTGCCTGTGGCCAGCTCGCGCGATGATCCTGCCTGAGCCTTTCGACCCGACTCAGCTTTAGCTCACTCGTTCGATCATCAGCCGGATGTGCCCGCGGTTGTTGTCGTAGAAGCCCCAGGCGTCGTTCGCATACGCGTACAGATACCCGGAACGCTCCGGAATATGGTCGGTACCCGAGCCGATCAGGAAGGTCTCGTGGGGTGCCGGTGTTCCGTCGTGGGACGGGTTGCCGCCGTTGGCGATCGCGCCGGCCAACGCGAACCACGGCATGTCCTCCTCCCGGCGGCTTCCCATGAAATCGGCGTCATCATTTCCCGTCAGCCGGCTGAACAGCTCCTCGGCCCCGCCGATCAGCGAGCCGATGGCGTGCACGACCTCCCCAAGCTGGAACCGCCCGTCGTTGCAGCCCGCGGGTCCGCACACGATCGACTTGTCCACCCACTCGCCGTCGGCCGCGAACCGATAGCGGACACCCTTCTCGAGCCAAAGTCCGGTGGGGTTCCACGGGTCGCGGGCGAAGATGTCGACGGCCTGGGTGCTCCCGGCGGCAGAGAGCAAACGGGTTTTCCAGTACGGGGCCTGGAAGATCGGGGGGGCCGCCTTGCGGTCGAGGGCAGATCGGTGGAACTGCACCTTCCCGGCCTCGAACTCCGGCACCGGCCGGGGCGTGCTCGGCAGTCGTTTCCAGATACCGGTGGGTTTGTCGTGGAGCTGATCCTGATGATTCGGTCGGATCTGGTCGATCGCCCACTGCTCGAACGCCACGGGGCTGGCCTCGGCAAGCTCGTCCATCATCCACTTCAGGGCAGCATCGCTGAGCCCGGTCTCCCTGTAGCCCCCGCCAACATCGCCGTGACCGCCGGGGAACCAGAGTTCCTTCACATCCTGTGTCTGAGCCCAATCCGTCCATAGGGTCGGCACGAAGCTTGCCTTCCACTCGTCGATCGCCACGGCGTGGCGGGCGTGGGTAACGCACTTGGCGAGCGTCCCGTCGGCGAACCGGTACCGCTCGGCGTGATCGAGCAGGTCGGCGAAGCCGAGGTGGTCGGGTATGCCGAGAGCGCCGACCGTGTCCCACACGCCGAGGAAGCAGATATCGAGACCAGCCATGTCCCGGAAAGACCAGCCCGCATCCTTCCAGTTGGCGGCGTCCTTCCGCTCCCGGTAGCCGCGCTTGTACGCCCGTTCGATGGCGGTCCATCGCTCTTTCTCGGAGAGCCCTCCGGGGTCGAGCAGACCGCACACAGACATCAGGCCGGTAAGGCATCGCACCGTGTACGCGCCCCGGCTGAAACCGACCAGATACACGCAATCCCCGGCGGCATAGTGCGTAGCGAGCCAGTTGTACGCGCTCATAATATTCCGGCCGAGCCCGATGCCGACCCCGCCGCCGACCAAGCGGTCCATGAGACCGCCGTCCGTGCCGACGCCCGGGTGGTAGTACTTCAGCTGCGCGTTACCGTCCGTGCCTTTGTCCGCAAGCGCGTTGAAGAATCGCACCACATTCGTCGGGGTCAGGATGCCTTCGATCTCTTTCTCGGGCGTTGCCCAGGTGCCGTCGCAGCATACGAACAAGTGCTTCATGGTGTTGCTCCGATGGTCAGATGCGGTGACCCCGCACGGCGTAAGGAATGTCGGGCGTTCCGCTGATCTTCACCATGTAGTCGTTGTCCCAGTCCACGGACACGCTGGCCGAACCCTTCAGGACGTTCTCCAGGGCCGCCTTGGCCGTGACCTTGCCAGCATCCCCGAACTCGATAACGGCATCGGCGCAGTACCAGCAGCTCGACACCAGGAAGCCGCTCTTGACGCGCTGCCACCATTTGCGGTCCGATCGCTTTAGCTTCAACAGGTGATCCACGAGATCCTCATCCGCGAATCCGTCCGTAAACCGCCGCGTCTTCATCTTCGTGACTGTGACCGAGACCTTCCAGTCCCGCGAGATCGAGCCCCCGACCGTCAGCCCGAGCTGGGCCAGCGGAAGCTCCGCCGCCAGGGACACGCTCTCCTCCACATCGAACGGCAAGGCACGGGCGTCGCGCAGCTTGGTGGGGAAGTCCTCGGCCCTTAGGCCGGAGGTGCCGGGCGGGATGTCCCAAGCGAACCCGTCGATCTCTCGGAAATGTGGGTTCGAATCCCACGGAATCGAGGGTAGCCAATCGGTGCCCAAGATCACGCCCGGCAGCACCCCAGCGTCCGCGATTGTGAGCGGGAAGCCGGAGTAGTACTTGAACAGTACCTCGTTCAGGCGTGACATGGCAGACATTGGGCGTCCCTTTCGTACTCGACAGGTCTGAACCTAGAGGCTGAAGGCGATGAGCTCGTCTTCGCGCTCAGCCGTGAGCCGTTGCATCTCGATAAGGGCAGTATGATCGACCGGTTCATCTCTCTGCGTCGTCTTTCGTCGACACGCATATAGGAATCTCACCCGATCATGATCGCAACTCGTGCTCAGGTCTCCTCTTGAACAACAGAGATGCGAAGGAAAAATCTTGCCGTCGGCCGGGCGTGGCCGGCGGCGTTCCACATGTCGACGCCAAGCACTTTGACCCCTCGGCTCAACCCTTCCGGCATTAGGGGGACGGAGCGAGCAGCAATTGCCGATCGGCCTGCACGGGATCGCCATCGGGGCCGCCTGTGACCCCGATGGCGATCCCGTTCCGGCAACCGATCTGTGGAAAATGAATCCGCAGACCCACAGTTGTGTGTGCGCGAGACGCAGATGCGGGGACGGCAATGCGGGCCTCGATTCCTGATTTCCATGCTCTCGGAGATCCCGGCCGACATGCTTGTACACTTTGCCCGCGTGCCGCCGCACATCCGCCATCACTGATGCAGGGGGACTCCCGCATGCCGGCTAGCGCGATCATCTTCGAACCGGGCCTCTCGGGGGGCGGGCTGGACCAGTCGGCCGGCGGCATCGCGGACCGGCTTGCTCAAGCCCTGAACGCCACAGCACCGGCGGGCGAGGGGGGCGACCGCTCTGCCACTTTCATCGCCCGGACCACAGGCCAGATCGCCTTCGGCGAAGGGAGGACCGCAGGTACCGCTCGTGTGTCCCGCGTATCCGGTGGCTCAGAGGAAGCGCGTCTGGATATCTATGTCCTGAACGATCTTCGCGACGCTGTCAGCACCACGATGGATCGGCCTGTCTGGGCAAACCTGTTCCTCGTGCTCCTCAGCCTCATCAGCGGCATTGCCAAGCTTCGCCACCTGATGAAGCCGTCCGAGGGTCGTCGCGGCATGGCCATCGCCGCACTCTGGGCGACCTTAGTGCTGTCCTTGCTGTCGCTCCACTTTGTGCTGCTCGCCTCCAGCCTGTTGATCACGCTCGTCGAGGCCACGGAGCAGGGTGAACAGATCGTTTCCAGTACGCTCCCGGTCTGGCTGGCCACTGCGGCACCCTTCGTGGCTCTCAGCCTGCTCGCCTTCAATACGTTCATCCGGCCGTTCCTGCCCAAAGATCTGAGGCAGAGCGTTGCGGAGACGGCCGCTGGATGGATGGTGATGGTCGGCTACCTCGATGGCCGCGTCCGGCGGAGCCGATTCGTGGGCGGGATCGCATCGCTCATAGACCACTGGGCGGACGAGGGTGTCGCGTACGACGATGTCCACCTGGTCGGCTACAGCATGGGCGCCGTGGTGGTGGCGGACACCGCGTTCAACCCGGGTCCCTTCGAAGCGTTCCGAACCCTACACAGCGTGACCACCATCGGCTTCCCACATGACACCATCGCGGTCTTCTGGCCAGGCTACTTCGCCGGTCGCGAGGACACGCTCGATCTGGGTCGCAGGTGGTGCAATATAGCCGTGACGGGCGATCCGATCAGCTCGGACTTCGCAGCGGGTCGGGAGCGTGGCATCAGGGCTACAGGCAATAGGCGGATTCGCCCCGCGGTCACGGTGACCGAACGCCAGTGGGGGGAACCGACCCGCGGCACGCTCTTGGACCATCTGCTCGCCAATGGCGTGACACGCCTGCACACGAGCTACTGGGACAGCGACCAGCGCGACCCCGGTTGCTGGCTCGCCGTGGTGCCCCATCTGCTGGCCCGATCGGCGGTATTTCTCGGATCCGCCAGGTACCCTGGCGAGTGATGAGAGTGCGACCACGCTACTCCTCGCCACGATCGCTCCCACCGTCCGGGATGCGCAGGAAGTAGCTCGCCATCGGCTCCGGCCGATCACGCTTATTTTCGGGCGAGGGCGGGCGTGGGGCGGTCATCGATGCCACCGGGAACGGCCGGGCATCGAGCATCAGCTCCTCCCGCAGGCAATCAAGATAGAGCCGTGCAAGCCCGGCTTGCTCCGCGTTCCCAACGGACACCGCAACGGTCGTAACCCGCGACGATGCAATGCCAACATCGACCGTCAGCTGGCCGGAAGAACTGCTAGTGCTCACGAAGCGATACCCGGCTGGTTCAGCGGCGGACACCGAGCCATAGATCGCGTGCGAGTCCTCGGGAATGAGATCGAGCCGGGTGTTAGCGTCACGCACCGCGAGCAGAACAGGGGCGATGTTGACTTCAGCGATGAGGAGAACTCGTTGTCCCTCGTCGATGAGGACCATCCGTCCCGATCGCGCCCAAATCGCGGCCATGGAGAACCCGATCGCAATGAGCCATCCGGCGATGGCACCGATAGCAAGGGCGGCGATCAGCCAGAAACTCCCGCTTTGTGCACCGCGGATTGATCGGTGCGGAGCGACCGGCGAACCATTCTGAGACGGCTGGCCCCAATCGATTACTTTGAAGGACCGGTGACGGTGCGGGCGTGCGGTCATCGGTGGTGTCCGTTGCGTTGGGGCCAGCTGCTCATGATGTGCATGGCCGCGGCCGATTCCTCGTCCAATTGATGGAAGTACTGCTCAAATGTCGCACTGCTGGCGTGACCGAGCCAGGCGAGCACCAGCCGCATCGGGATGCCCCGCTGGGCGGCAGTGCTCGCAAATGTGTGCCGCAGCGAGTGCGTCGTGATCCGCCCTTGGAACCCGGCGGCCTTTGCGGCAGCCTTCAGCCGCGTCAGCAGCGTTCGGTCACGCAGGCTGGGGAACACGAGCCCTTCCCTCGGTGGCGGCTTGTCGAACACGGGCTTCAGCCGCTCGTGCAGCGGCACGAAACGCGCCTCGCGGTCCTTCGGCCCATCGGCCCCGCCGCGACGAACATGGATCGTCGCCGGCACGCCGTCCCGGAACACGATGTCCTCCCAGCGGAGCTGGCAGATTTCTTGAACGCGCAGCCCGGCGTACACCGCCACGAGCACGGCCTCGGAATCCTCCCCTGCGAGGCGTGAAGCGATTGCCTCCACCTCGTCCAGCGTCGGGCAGGGCTGCTGACGGGCCCTCCCCGGGGGGATTCGAACTCCCGAGAGCGCATACTCCGGGAGCAGCTTCTGGCGCCACCCCCACTTGAACGCCTGCAGAACGATCGTGGCCGCCGTCGAGCGGGTCTTCGACGCGTAGGTGGTGCCCTGCTTGTGCCCCTGCGTCGTCAGCCATTCGCAGAAGCCGTAGAACTCGGTCTCCCCGAACGAACGAGCCAGGACGATGTTCCGCTCCTGGCAGAAACGCCTGAGCTTGTCCAGATCCGCGTGGTACTTCGCGAGGCTGCGGGACGCAAGGCCTTTCGTCCGATTGAACTCCGAGAACCGCTCGATCAGCTGATCGACCGTGATCTTCCCCGGGCGTCGCCGGCGCACGCCTTCTTCGAGCTGGGTCTGAATCTCGATCGCCCGCCTTCGGGCCTCACGCTTCGTCGTGACGCCGAGCGACTCGATCCGCCGCTCGCGCGTGCCTGGCTCGCGGTACTCGGCCGTATAAGTCGAGAGCACACGATCGGTCATCACACCGTCCGCCCCTCGCTTCCGCTCGATGCGGCGCCCGATCGTGATGTCCGTGCCGTCCACGGTTTCCTTGTCCTCGAATCGCATGGGTGAGTTCTCCTGTAGCTGTGGGGCCCCGTGCTAGCACGGTGCGGGCACGCTGCCAATGTGCCGTTGCCGGTGGTTTTGTTGCCCGTCACCGCCGCCGCATGAAGTCCTGCAAGAGGCGATCCCGTATCAACCGCGTCGGCTTGCCCCGCCGCAGCACGGCGGTCCGGTACCGCCCCTGGGCGAGGTGCTTGTACATAGTGCTCACGCTGAGGTTCAGGATTCGGGCGGCCTGGTGAACGGTTACTACCGGCGGGTAGGCGTCCAGCATCGAGGCGATCTCCGAGCGGGTCAGGCGTGGACGGGTCAGATTGCGTTCGCGGGGCTCCTGGCTATCCATGAGAGCCCCCATGGGTACGGCGTCTCGGCTTCGGGATCGAGGCGACCGCCTCGACCTCGCGGTCGCGTCCGGCCTCCGACATGCCGGCGATCCGCTCACTCAGGTCCTGCTGCTCGTGCTGCGTGTCGAGGAGCACCTGGATCTGCCAGGCGCTGCGGAAGGTCATCACGAGCCCTTGACCGAGCAGCCCCTGAATCGCCAGGAGCGGTACCACACCGGACGACAACGTGGAACCGTTCTCGGAGGCTGTATTCAGCCACGCCTCCACCCAGAACAAGCCGATCGTGAGCGCCAGCAGAATGCCGAGCTCGGCAACAAAGCCGCTCTCGGGCAGCCGAAGCTTCGTCCAGCTGTGCAGTCTCGCCCAGAGCCACGCGAGCGGCGGCAGGAACTCGCCGCCCGACCAGCGATGCCGGTGGGGCAGGCGGGGCTTCAGGAGTGCCATGACCGCCAGCACAAGCTCCATGAGCAGCCTCGCGGCAAACACAAGCAGCCAGAGCGCTACCAGCCACCGCCCGGGACCCGGCGGCGTCCTGAGCAGCAGCACGACAAGCAGCAGCCCCCCAAGCCCGCCGTGCACCAGGCAGGTCAGTATCCCGAGCCGGTGCCGCGTCAGCGGCGTCGCCAGTGACGCGGCGGCGCTGACGAACAAATAGACAGCGGCGAACATGAACCTCGCCAGCTTGCCAGTGACATGCATCGTTGCCTTGGCCTGATCCGATCGCTCCTGGGCGTGCTTCATCAGCGGGGTCAGGCCGAGGGGATCACCATCGTTTCCGGAAGCGAGTGACATCGTGGGCTCCTTTCAAGAGCGTCAAGGGATTCGCATTTGGTTGAACGCAACTTTCAGACTTGCTCGTTTGCGGGGTCCGAAACGGCGGCCGGCGATCGAGACGAGAGCCTCGACCACAAAGTCATTTGCAGGGCCGCCGCGTTTGAGTGAAGCGACATCCGAACATCGGGAGTCGGGCATGTGCTCGAATGCGACCGTCATGCTCCGTCCCGGCCGATGCCCCTTGCCGTGCTTCGGGTCCTCGCGGTCCGAGGTACCGAACGAGATGCGCGGCTGGACGATCTCGGCAAAGGTCTTGCACATCCACGAGGCCGTGGCCTCGTCGGTGGTGTTCGTGAAGATCTTGATCGCGGGCAGGTTGAGGATGATCTCGGCCGCGGCGGCGGGGTCCCGAGCGTCTCGGGCGGCATGCCGGATGTTCCCCAGCCCCTGGCTCGCAAGGCACAGGAAAGAGTTCCTGTCGCGAGCCGTCTGCATGAACTCGGCGTCGGTGTCGACCTCCGGATCGATCAGCAGCTGGGCTTCATCCATCACCAGACCGATTGGATGGCTGGCCGTCGCGAGATCGCGTCGGTAGATGGCCTGCTGCATCATGGTGATTAAGAGGCGTTGGAGTGTCAGGGCAGCCGGGCCATACTCCTGCGGTGCGGCATCCAGCACCACGCAACGCGGCCGGGCGATGCAGTCATCCGGTGACCATGTGTGCTCCGTAACTTCGATCGTGTCCGCAATGACGCCGTGCACGAGCCCGTCGAGTCCCGTAGTCGCCGTTACATCGATCCCCGCTCTGGTCCGGGCGGGTGTGCCCGGGATGCGGTGCAGGAGCGTGTCCGCCGCATCACGAAGCGTCCGGGCATCCCGGGGCGACATGCCACCCGCCGATGCATCCCGCAGGGCCCGAAGCGCGGGTGAGCGATCGAGGGATGCGGGTTCCCGGGCCTCCGACGGGTTCGCGGGAAGGTTTGTCAGCGACCGCAGCACCCAGTCGAACGACAACGGTGCCCCTGTGATGACGGCGACCTCCACGATCGCCCGCAACGCCGTGGTCGCGTAGGAGATCCAGAACCGCTCACCGCCCTGCCCCTGGGCCCGCCGCATCGGCGTCACCACCAGTTCCAGGAGCCGTTCGACGAGGCCGGGGTCGCCCGCGTACGCACGCTGGGTGTACAGGAGCGGGTTGAAGCGATCGACGCCAATCCGGAATGTTGTGAGTCGGTCGCCGCACCCTGCATAGTGGGCGAGCCGCTCGTAGCGCGGTGCGTCGCCAGGCTTGGCTGTAGTCAGCACGAGCGAGAAACCGGCCCGGAGCATCGCCACGATCAAGATGCTGAGGACACTCGACTTCCCGGAGCCCGACGAGCCCAGCAGGACGGCGGACTGGCACAGCTCGCGCGCTGTAATAGGCTCACCGGAGCCGGTGCCCAAGTGCAGCACGGCCGAGTCCAGGGCGTATCCGAGCTCCGCGGACGATCGGGACCGATTCTTCCGGGCTGATCCAAGCATTCATGCGCTCCGGCACGCAGACAGCGCCGCCGCGATAGCGGCGTCGTCAATCTGCTGAACTGCTTCGCGAATGCCGGCGGCGGGCTGTCGCCCGCCGCCGATGGGGCCTCCGGAAGATCACAGCGGATGTCCGCGGAGGTCCGGACTACCGCCTCAGAAGTTGCTAGATCAACTCCTTTCTGGTAACATCAGCGGTTGCCGAACCGATGCGAACGATCCTTCGGCCTGATCGTGCCGTCCGTGTCCTTGACGAGAGGCACACCGCGGCTGTCGCCCAGCGAACGACCGTTGGCGTCCTTGATGCCGCCACCGTTGGTCTCGTACGCCGTGCCGGCTGACCGGCACGCACCAAACGACGCTCCATCCTTCGGCTGATTCTGTGACATCGAAATCTCCTTGCAGAGTGTCTTCGCGTCGTTCCCGAGGACATCTCGGCAATGCGACACGAATCTGGGGACGAGTGTGCGCCAAAAAAACGCGTGCAGCTACGCCGGCAACTGCAATGCGTATGCACTGCACATCTTTGTGCTGCAGCTCGACGCAGCATTTCGAGCCGAGGAAAGCGATCTGGTAAGCTTGCGAGAACCCTGTCACATAAAGGATGACTCGTATGTCCGAGAAAAACATCCAGCGGCCTCGGCTGATCGCAACACTTTCCGGCACAGAAACACCCAAGCTCGTGTGTGCCGAGTTCGTGGGCCTCGACAACTCGAAGAGGTTCGAGCCGAAGGCCGACCGAGGAGACGACATCGCGACACAACTTGGCGCACTTCTAAATGCCATCTATGATTCTGATGTGCCTGGAAGCTATTCTGTTAGTTGTACAGCGACACCTTATCGCAACAAGCCAGCAAGTTATCTTTGGGGGCAACTTTTGAGTCGTCGGACAAGTCCTGGGCTTAAGCACTTGCTGGGATTCACCGACGAAGAAGTGCCTAGTGCTTGGGCAAGCCTCGTCGCGTCAGAACTCAAGGAAGAAGAACTGTATCGCAATCCACTCAAGATTTTATTCGAAAATGAGGACGGGCGAGTGCGATTGCGAACGGATCTGCTTGATGCGATCCCCCTTGAGATTCGGCGCGTGGAGAACGAAGCCCCGCAAAAGGAGCGACTTGATCGCGTACCAGTCGAGAGCGTGGACCTCAGCCATGTTTATGAAGACTACGCGGACGCCACGATCGCTCTGCGGGATTTCGTTATTGCAAGACGAGTACAGAGGCGACCAGTTCGGCACGCCAAAGTAGTCATGTTCTCGGCATTCGGCTTGAGGCCGTTGATTGAAGAGCTTCTTGTTTCATGCGCATGCATAGACCTGCTGATGGTCGATCCAAATGACAGTACGTTAGACAGTGAGGCTCGGGGTATGATTCGCTGCTTTGTTGATGTCGACCTTCGTGTCTATGCAGCGAACGAGAGTATGGGTCATCCCGCCGAAGTGAATGTGTATTATATGCCGTTTCACGACCTGTATGCCGAACAGATTGGCCTCGATGCAATTTGCCTGGCCAAAGGCGACGGGTACAACACAAGCCGCGAGGGTGGGCGAGTTGTGTACAGATCGCACGAGAACTCGATGCAGCTCTGGAAACATGGGTACCCTGGCTACATGAAAATAGAGAAGGGTCTGGCCGACCAAATTGCTCGCGCTCAGGAGCTTGGGGCAGTCGCCAAGCTTTCAAGCATGCGTATGTAGTTCCGAGCGAGTGGCTAGCGACGAGTTCGATCCGCAGCCGCGATCAGCGATCGCGATACCACCGGCCACAGCCGCTGCACCGATCTGACATCGGCCTTGCTAAGCAGCTCAAGCCATGATGCCACGGGGCAGATGATCGCAGCGGTTCGATCGCTGCCAACCTGGGCAAAGGCAACGGCGCGAGGCGGCTCCGATATCTGCGAGAGCAGAATGGGGTCGGTGAGGCTTGGCACAAAGGGATCTTGTGGTTCAGTTGACGCAAGCAGGCGTGCGTAGCTGTGTGGGTTCTGGACAATGGCAACACGCTTGCCGCCGTCCATTATCAAGACAGGTCCTTTCCAATTGACGCTCCGAAGCACCCTCATCGGGTGTAGTCGAAGATCGCGTACCGCAATGCGATCTATGCGGTATCGGAGCAATTGCGTCGGCGTAAGCGGCGGTGTGTCAGACAAGTACCCTCTCGATGCTGTAGAACCACGATTAGACTGCCATGTAATAACGCGGTACTCAACCAAGCCCGAGCAGCGGAACGCGACATCGGCGTCGTCTGATGCAACGGGGCCACACCATCTCTGGTCCATGCGACCGTCTACGGTACCGCGGCACGCCCATTGGGCGCTCTGACTGCACATGCCCAGCGAGGGCCCGGAGCTGAGGGGTTGAGGCCCGCGACTCGCGGGAAGGGAACGCTTCGGGAACACCGCCTCCGCACGCCGCGAAAAAACGCCCCTCCCGGCGTGCGAAGGGCGTTCTCGTCAAAAAAGCGGAGAGGGGGGGATTCGAACCCCCGAGGACATTACTGCCCCACACGAATTCCAATCGTGCGCCTTCAACCGCTCGGCCACCTCTCCGGCGCAGGTCCCAACTGTAGCCGGCAACCACCCCAAGGCCAAACCACCCGCCCCCCTCACCCCTCCGCAGACCCTCGCCCCGAACCCTCCCCAGCCCCATCCCCCTCCGCCCGAATCACCCGCGGCTCCTGAGCCTCCGCCTCCCGCTCCAGCCCGCGCCTCCCCTTCACCCGCGCCGGCGTGATCCCCAGCATCGCGCAGAACGACCCCAAACACCCGAGCGGCTCCTCCCGCTTCGCATCCCGATAGCTCGCCCCCGCCGGCGGATGCGGCTTCACCCGGATCACCCGCTGCCCATGGGTCTCATCATCCGCCACCCGCTCACCCGACGACCGTTCGTCCATAGTCGATGCTATCGCCCGCCCAACCCAAACTTCCGCGCAAGCGCAGGAAACGCCGGCTCCGCCCCCCGATCCACCACCCGACGCCACACCCAGTCCAGCCCCCGCACCCCGCCAAACCGCCGCACCATCGGCACCGCCACCGCAAACCCCACCGCCGCCCCCGCCGTCACATCACTCGGGTAGTGCGCCCCCAGCACCAGCCGCGCCAGCATCACGATCCCCACCAGCGTCACCGCCAAAGGCCGAAGCTTCGGATACACCACCAACAAAAACACCCCGCACACCACCGCGTGCACCGTGTGCCCACTCGGCATCGCCCAGATGTCGTTGATGCTCCCCTGCCCCAGCGCCCACCCCGGCAGCACGCCCCCCTCCACCGGATACGCCCCGAAAGGCCCCGCAAACCCCCACGGATCATCAAACTTCGGCCGAGGCCGCCCAATCAGCATCTTCGCCGGGTACAGCACCGCCGCCGCCATCAGGCCCGAAGCCAGCCAATCCAAAAGCCGCCGACACCGCTCCCGATCCAGCAGCACGATCGCCCAAGCAATCAACAGCGAAAACCCCAGCTGCCCAAACTGCTGTACCGCCTCCAACTCCCGCCGCACATCCCCCCCGAGACTCACCGCCCCCGTCCCCTCCCGCACCCCCTTCATCCACGCCGCCACCGACTGATCCACCCAGAGCAACCCCACCGTCGCCGCAAGCAGCCCCCCAACCGTCACCCAATACCACCACGGGAACGCCGCCGGCAGCGCGATCCGATCAGCCCCCGCCCCACCCGGCGTAAACTCCGCCCCCGCGCCCCCGGGCGCCGAACCCTCTTCCCCCGGAGACCCCATGCGGGCGTGGCTGGCCGACCTCATCGATGACGCCGCGTCCTTCTGGTCAGGGCCCAGGGGCCGACGCACCGCACGCCGACTCACACGAAGCCCCCTCACAGGCCTCGCCCTCACCCTGCTCTGCCTCGCAGTCTACCTCCCCGGCCTCGCCTCCATCCCGCCCATCGACCGCGACGAATCCCGCTTCGCCCAGGCCTCCCGACAAATGTTCGAGTCCGCCGCCCTCCCGCAGGACGAGCAACTCCCCCCCCTCCACGCCGGCGGCTACATCGAGCCCCGCGTCGGCGAAAAATCCCGCCTCAACAAGCCCCCCCTCATCTACTGGCTCCAATCAGGCTCCGCCGCCCTCTTCACCCAGAACACCCCCGCCAACGACGCCATCTGGATGTACCGCGTCCCCTCCGTCCTCTCCGCCATCCTCGCCGTCCTCCTCACCTGGCGAGCCGGCCTCCTCCTCTTCGACCCCCGAGCCGCCGCCCTCGGCGCCGCCCTCCTCGCCATCTCGCCAATGGTCATCTGGGACGCCCACCAGGCCCGCGCCGACCAACTCCTCCTCGCAACCACCACCGCCGCCTTCTGGCTCCTCGCCGCCATCTACACCCGCGCGACCGGCCCCAAGAGTGAACGAACCAGTCGCTTCACAAAGCTCTCCTCCTGGCTCCTCCCCATCGCCCTCGCCACCACCACCGCCCTCGGCATCCTCGCCAAGGGACCCATCACCCCCCTCATCATCCTCCTCACCCTCGCCGCCCTCGCCCTCACCACCCGCCAGTGGCGCTGGATGAAACAACTCCGCCCCCTCACCACCCTCGCCATCATCCTCGCCCTCACCCTCCCATGGCTCATCGCCGTCGCCGCCCGCGTCGGCTTCGACACCTACCTCACCGAAGTCCTCGACGAAACCCTCGGCCGCTCCGCCGCCCCCAAAGAAGGCCACTGGGGCCCACCCGGCTACCACACCGTCCTCCTCACCATCCTCTTCTGGCCCGGCGTCATCCTCACCGCCCTCAGCATCACCCGAGCCGCCCGCCGAGCCTGGGGCACCGAACCCACCACCGAAACCAACTTTCCTTTCTCCTCCCCCGTCGCCGACGGGGGAGGTGTCGGCGAAGCCGACGGAGGGGGTTCGTCCGAGCTTCCAATCGCTCCCGATGACTCGACGCCGAGTCTGAGCGAAGCGAAGGCTCGCGTTGATCATTCGCAAGACCCCGAATCACCCGAAGACCCCACCGACCCCGACATCATCCCCCTCGCCCCCGAGCCCGAACCCACCCCCCGCCGCAAACTCACCAACCTCCCCCTCGACACCGACAACGACAACCAAGACGAACCGAACACCTCAGACGAACCCACCAAACTCCCCCGCCTCCCCCTCACCGTCCGCCTCCGCCGCTTCTGGAACACCCTCACCCGCCGCCCACTCGGCCGCCGCCCAGAGCTCTTCTGCCTCTGCTGGATCCTTCCCGCCTGGATCCTCTTCGAGCTCATCTCCACCAAGCTCCCACACTACACCCTCCCCCTCTACCCCGCCATCGCCCTCCTCTCCGCCCGAGGCCTTCTCGCCGCCACCGCCGGCACCCTCAAAGGCCTCGACGACACCGGCACCCAACTCGGCCTCCAACTCTGGCTCCTCATCGGCGCCATCCTCACCGTCGCCGCCCCCCTCACCATCGCCCTCTTCAGCACCTTCCTCGCCGGCCCCACCCTCGGCCTCCTCCCCGCAGCCCTCCTCATCGCCGCCTGCGCCGCCCTCCTCTGGTTCACACGCGACGCGATCTCCCGCTCCCTCCTCACCCGCGCCACCATCCTCGCCATGCTCGCCGCCACCCTCGGCTTCGCCAACCTCGTCGGCGTCGTCATCCCATCGTCAAAGGCCCTCCACACCACCACCCGCCTCATGACCATCGCCGAATCCGCCGGCTGGAATACAGCAGTCCCCATCGCCGCCGCCGGCTACCACGAAGACTCCCTCACCTTCGCCACCCGCGCCCGCGTGGAGCGCATCGAGCCCGACGACGCCGCCACCTGGGCCGCCCGCAACTCCGGCCTCCTCATCGCCCCCGCCGGCACCAACACCACCCTCCAGGCCGACCCCCGCACCCGCACCACCCTCCTCAAAACCATCACCGGCTACAACTACTCCACCGGCAGAATCGTCCAACTCGAAGTCCTCACCACCGGCACCCACCGCGCCCCCCTCAACCACCGTGCCCCCTAATGGAGCCCCGAGCGTAAGCGAGCGGGCTGAAACATCGACAGACACGCATCCCAAGCCCAAATCAGAGCCGCGATCGTAAGATCGCGGAACAAGGAACCACGCGTGACCGAGCGGGCCAACCAACACGATCAACCCGCCATCACCGGCATCCTCATCATCGACAAACCACTCGGCCCCACCTCCATGCAGGCCTGCGCCCGCATCCGCGGCGCCCTCAAAGCCGGCGGCGCCCCCAAACGCATCAAGGTCGGCCACGGCGGCACCCTCGACCCCCTCGCCACCGGCGTCCTCGTCATCCTCATCGGCAAGGCCACCAAGCTCTGCAACGACATCATGGCCGGCGAAAAACGCTACGAAACCACCATCGACCTCTCCCGCACCTCACCCACCGACGACCTCGAAGCCGAAACCACCGACATCCCGGTCGAAACACCCCCAACCCGCGCCGACATCGAAGCCGCCCTCACCCACTTCACCGGCGAAATCCAGCAACGCCCACCCGCCCACTCCGCCATGAAGGTCGACGGCAAGCGAGCCTACGAACTCGCCCGCGCCGGCGAACTCACCCAGCTCGACCCCCGCCCCGTCACCATCCACAGCATCGACATCATCGACTACGCCTGGCCCACCCTCAAACTCGACATCCGCTGCGGCAAAGGCACCTACATCCGCTCCCTCGCCCGAGACATAGGCCAACACCTCAAAACCGGAGGCGTCCTCACCGCCCTCCGCCGCACCCAGGTCGGCCAATTCACCATCAACCAATCCACCCCCCTCCAAACCCTCCCAAGAACCCTCAACCCCCACACCCTCCCCACACCACCGACACCACCCCGCGACACCGAAGCCGATCAAAGCAAAGCGACCGATTGAACAACGCCTACCCCGGTGCCACTACCCGGCTCCGCCGGGTAGTGGCGCGTGGTCACAAAACCTGCAAAGGGACACGAAAGCCGAGCAAAAGCAAAGCTCCGCCTCGACCCCACGCGCCCGCTTTCACGATCCGTTTGCCGTTTGCCGTTTGCCGTTTGCCGCTTCCCCCCCGATGGCCGATGGCAAGTCCCCGATCCCCTCCCCCTACCCCTCTACCCGCACTTCCTCAACATCCTGCCCATCCACCAACCGCCGCAGATTCAAATACACAATCGTCCCCGCCGCGTGCACATAACTGACCGCGAACCCGATCGCCACCGCGATCGGCAGCGCCGCCCACCCCCCAATGATCCGCCCCGCAAACGACGGATCGCTCGCGAACGGGTCCATCCCCTCCCCGATCACCCGCCACGCCCCGCCGCCCACGATCGCCGACACGATCGCGATCGACGACGCCGCCAGCCACACCGCGAGCGACCCGATCCACCACACCAGCCCCGTCGCCACCACACCCTGCACGAGCGCGATCGCCAGATACCCGAGCAGCGTCAGGGGCCGCGCCACCGCGTACCCGAGCGCCCGCTGCAAAGCATCGAACGCATCGTCGTCCTCGGCCGCCACCGCCGCCGCGATCATCGGAAGCGCGAGCGCGAATACGACAATCAGCACCGCCGCCGCGAGCCCGACAACGAGCGCCACGCCGAACAGCGCCGCCCCAAGGATGTCCACGCCAGGGAACGCCATCGTCGCCGCCCCCGCCAGCCCGACAAGAAGCAAGCCGACCACCACGAGCGCCGGCGCGAGCGCCACCGCCCCCGCCGCGCTCCACCCGCGTGTGAACCCGAACCGAAGCGCCGCCCGTCCCGACAGATGCAGCCCCGCCGAAGCCTCCAGCGCCACTCCCCGGCACACCGCCCCGCCGAAAACCCCCCACGCCGCGATCAGCCCGAGCACCACGATCCCCGTCCCCACCGGCTGCTCGAGCACAAGATACCCGAGCTCCCGCACGACGATCATCACCCCGAACCACACCAGCCCGAACCGCCCCGCCCCGATGTCCTGAACCATGGTCTGCAAGGTCATCCCGACCGACTGATACACCGCCGCATTCGGCCAGGGCCCACCCGAAACGATCCCGGCGATCACCGCACACACCGCCACCACCGTCACGATCCCCAGCCCAAAGACCACCCGCTCCGGCCGCAGAGCCAGCCCCGGCGCCCGGAACAGACGCGGGAACAGGAGGTCCCCCGTCAGGTCCCCGAGCGCGATGTGCCCCTCCCGCGCCAGCCGCTGCCGGAACGCATCGCCGAGCGACACCGTCCACCCGCTCCCCGGCCCAGCCCCCGGATCGACCCCAGCCCCGCCATGATTCTCAGTGCCCGCGTCCTGCATCGCGCCGATGCTACCGGCCTCACGCCCCCCGTTCCCACCGCCCGTTTGCCCTGACGCCCGCCACCCGCCAAGATCACCGCATGCCCGAAGCCCACGCCGCCGAACCCTCCACCCTCAGCAAGGTCCTCCACGCCGGCCTCCGCTGGGTCCTCCCGATCGCCGCCCTCGGCGTTCTGGGGCCGCTCGCGGCCGCCCCGGTCCGGGTCTTGCGCGACCTGCACGGCGGGCACGCCGTGACGCTACTCCTGAATACATCGCCAGTTATGGGCGTCGTCGCCGCGGTCGTGGTGGTCCTCACGGCCGCCATCGGTGCCGCCCTCGGTGCCCGCCTGGTGGCGCCGGCGATGGGGCGGATGGTGGCCGGGCTGACCGTGGCGTGGGCGGCGATCTTCCTCGGGGATACCGGCAACACACTCAGGATCTCGGGTCCCGGGATGGGCTCGGTACTAGGGCTTGTGGTCGAAGCGGCGATTTTACTCGTCGGTGGCGGCCTCATTCTGCTCGTCGCCGAGCTCGCCGCGAGGCCCGTCAGCGACGGCGGGGCCGAGGAGCCGGGGCGGCCCGCGACGCGGAGCCCGGGGGAGATCCTGGGGGCCCTGAAGTCCCAGGTGGCCCTGGCGGCGATCGGGGCGGCGGCGGTGGGGGCCCTGGTCGGCGCCTGGCTCGTAGCGCGGGATGACCTCCGCGGCCAAGCCTTTATGGCGGGCGTACTTGGAGCGATCTTGGCCGGCGCGGCCGCCCGCATGGTCGCCTGGTTCCTGGGCAAAAACGAGGGCCCCGCGGCGGGTGTGATCCCGGCGGGGCTGGGGGTTTTGCTGGCTGGTGTGCTGGCGCCGCTGACGCTGCTGTTCATGCCCGGGTTGGGGGAGGTGGGGAAAGCCGTGCGGGCGGCGTCGTTCAGCGGGCCCGGGGTTTTGGCGCCTCTGGACTGGCTCGGGGGGGCTTTGCTCGGGGCTTCCATTGGGGTGAACTGGGCGGCGTCGACGCTGGATCGGGAGTCGGGGGAGCGGGAATCGGGGGACTGGAAGCGGGGTTGATGGGGGTGGTTCGTGCGCACGGTCGCGGCCGGCGGGCGGGCGCGGCGCGCCTGCGTGCGCACGCGGTAGCGCTCGGGGCCGGGCCCTAGTATTGCCCGGTTTGGCTTGCGCGAATCCGCGGCGGCTGGCGGGCGAAGTTGGCCCGTAGCGGGCGAGGGCGGGTGCGACCGGCCGTTGCCTTCCCTGACCACTCGATCGGAGCAGCATGCCCACTGGCACCAGCACCACCGGCCCCACCTCCACCAACGGCACCCACCACACGAACGGGAGCGGCGACTCTTCCATGACGATGCCTGATGTGCAGGGTTTCCAGGACACGCGGCGGGTGGCGATCGACCGGGTCGGCGTGAAAGAGGTCGTGTATCCGCTGCGTTTGCACACGAAGGCGGGCGGGGAGCAGACGACGGTCGCGCGGATCAACATGTATGTGGCGCTGCCGCATCACCAGAAGGGCACGCACATGTCGCGGTTCCTCGAGGTGCTGAACGAGCACTCGTGCGAGCCGTTGACGCCGGAGCGGATCCCGGAGCTCACCGAGGCGATCCGCGTGCGTCTCAACGCGGAGATCGCGCACTTCGAGGCGTCGTTCACCTACTTCATCGAGAAGCACGCGCCGGTGACCGGCGCGGCGAGCCTGATGGATTACGAGGTGACGATCACCTGCGAGGCGGGCAAGGGGACGAGCGATCTCGTGCTCGGCGTTGCGGCGCCGGCGACGAGTCTGTGCCCGTGCTCGAAGGAGATCTCGGAGTACGGGGCTCACAACCAGCGGTGCCGCATCGAGGCGAAGGTGCGGACGGACGGGATGCTGTGGATCGAGGAGCTGGTGGGGCTTCTCGAGGAGGCGGCGAGCCACCCGGTGTACGCGGTGCTGAAGCGGCCCGACGAGAAGTTCGTGACGGAGAAGGCGTACGAGAACCCGAAGTTCGTCGAGGACATCGTGCGGGATCTCGCGATGGGGCTCGAGGGCGACGGGCGGATCAAGTGGTATGAGATCAACTCGGAGAACTTCGAGTCGATTCACTCGCACAACGCGTATGCGCAGTTGTCGCGGTGGGTGGGGAAGTAGGGGAGGGGATCGGGGATCGGCCATCTGCCATCGGGGGGTGAGCCCGGGCAGTGGGCAATGGGCAATGGGAGCCCAGGGACGGGAGTCCCTGGGCTTTTTTTTGTTGGGGCGAGGGAGTGTGGGGGTGCGGGAGGGGGGCGGGTGTAGGGCTTGGA
>CAZTQV010000012.1:0-126933 GCA_964615815.1 uncultured Phycisphaeraceae bacterium
GCGGGGACGCGGCGGGGCGAGCGGTCGCGGCCCTCGACCGCTGGGCGGCGGCCGCCGGGGCGGCGCGTCCGCGGTGCCATCGGTGCGGGGTCGGCCTGTCATCGCAGGGCGATTCGGTATCCTCGTGCCCGCAGTGCAAGACGCCGCTCACGCCGCGGGTGATGGAGGCCCTGGCCTCGATGCCGAAGAACGCCGACGATCGGGCGAGCACGCCGATCTCTGCCGCGAAGATCCTGACCGAATCCGCCGAACTCGCCGAGGCCCTCTCGCATGGACGACGCCACCGATCGCATCCCTCCCGCCGCTGACCCCACCGCTGACCCCGCCGCCGCGGGCGTTGTCGCGCAGCCGTCTTCTCTCCCGCCGGGGCCGCTGCAGCGGCTGCGCGACGGGCTGGCCACCGTGGTGCGCGGGCAGGATGACGCGCTCGACATGGTGATCGTCGTGCTGCTGTGCCGCGGGCACGGGCTGCTCGAGGGTGTGCCCGGGACGGCGAAGACGCTGACGGTGCGGGCGCTCTCGTCGCTCATCGGCACGGGCTTCGGGCGGATCCAGTTCACTCCCGACCTCATGCCCGCGGACATCGTCGGGACGAATGTGTACCGGCTGGACACGCACGCCTTCGAGCTTCGCCGCGGGCCGATCTTCACCGATCTGCTGCTGGCCGACGAGATCAACCGGGCCCCCGCCAAGACGCAGTCCGCCCTGCTCGAAGCGATGGCCGAGCGGCAGGTGACGATCGACGGGCAGCGGCTCGACCTGTCGGACAATTTCACGGTGTTCGCGACGCAGAACCCGGTCGAGCTCGAGGGCACCTACCCCTTGCCCGAGGCGCAGCAGGACCGGTTCCTGCTCAAAATCCGCGTGGACTACCCGCCCCTCGACGCCGAGCGGGAGGTCGTCCGCGCCGCGCACGCCGGTCGGCCGCTCGATTCGGCCGCCAACATGCCGACCGGGCCCGTGCTCTCGATCGCCGAGCTCGAGGAGCAGCGCCGGGCCCTCGTGGGCGTCCGCGTGGACGAGGGGATCGAGTCGTACATCCTCGAGATCGTCCGTGCGACGCGGACCGATGAGTCGCTCGTCCTCGGCGCGGGCACGCGCGGGGCGCTCGGGCTCCTGCGGGCGTCGAAGGCGCGGGCGCTCCTGCGTGGGCGCGATTTCGTCACGCCCGACGATGTCGTCGCGATGGTCGAGCCGGTCCTCGCCCACCGCGTGCTGCTCTCCGCCGAGGCGCAGGTCAGCGGCGAACGCGAGCGGGATGTCCTCGCCGCGATCCTCGACCGCATCGATGTCCCGCGATGATCGTTCCCTCGCGCACTGCTGTCGCCGTGCTTGCCGCGGGCGCCGTGGCGGCGATCGTCGCCCCCGCGTTCGGCGTGCCGGGCGCGGGCGTCGTCGCCGGGATCGTCGCGCTCAACGCGGCCGTGCTCGCGCTGGTGGTGGGCGAGGGCCGCTCGCTCCGGCGGGCGGTGCTGTCCGTGAACCGGTCCTTCGAGCGCCCGCCCCGCGTGGGCACGCCCGCGACGCTCACCCTCGCCGTCACCCATCGCGGCGCTCGCCCGGTGCGGGTTGCGGTGCGGCACCGCTGGTGGAGCGGGCCCGCGCAAGGCTTCGCGGGTGAGCCGTTTGATCATGAGGCGACGCTGCCCGCGAGCGGCGTGCTGTCGCTCACGCTGGCCTGCACGCCGACCCGGCGGGGGAGCGTGCCGCTCGCGCCGACGCGGGTCGATCTCTTCCGCCCGATGGGCTGGGCGGTGCGACGGGAGGCGATCGGGGAGCCAGCCAACGCGGAGGTGCTGCTGAGCCTGGGCGAAGTGTCGGCGTACGACGCGCTGCGCCGCAGCCGTGCGCTGTCGCGCATCGGCATCCACCGCCAACGCCCCGCCGGCGCCGGGCGCGAGTTCGACCGGATCCGCGAGTACGCCCCGGGCGACGACCACCGCGATGTCAACTGGAAGGCCACCGCACGATCCGGTGTGCCGCGGACGAATGTGTACCAGGTCGAACGCTCGCGCGATGTCGTCATCTGCCTGGACGGTGGGCGGCTCATGGGCAACCCGATCGGGGAGCGCACGACGCTCGATGTCGCGGTGGACAGCGCCCTGCTGCTCGCGCACGCCTCGAGGCAATCGGGCGACCGCGTCGGGCTCATCACCTTCCGCGACCGCGTCGAGACCGTTCTGCCCCCCGCCGCCACGCCGGCTTCGGCCAGCCGCATGCTCCGCACGCTCTCGGCCTTCGGGTCGGCACCCGTGGCGACGGACTTCTACGCGTTGCACGACGCGCTCTGGACGCGGCAGCGCAAGCGGGCACTCGTGTTCATCCTGACCGACCTCAGCGACCCGCAGCACGCGGAGGGGCTGCTCGCGATCGTCCGCCGACTCGCACGGCGGCACGCCGTGATCACCGTGTCGCTCGAAGACCGGCTGGTCGAGGATGTCGCCGCGGGCCCCGCCGAGACCGAGGCCGACGCCGCCTGCGTGCTGGCCGCGGCGCGGCTGTCGATGGAACGCCGGGCCGCGGCCCTGCAGATCCGCCGGTCGGGCGCGATGGTGCTGATGTCCTCGCCCGAGCACCTGTCGTTCGACATGGTGCGGCGATACCTCGAGGTTTGCTCAGCGCAGCTCGTCTGATCCGTCGCCCGCGGCGCTCCGTTCGGAGACTCGTTCGGCGCCACGGATCGGCATGACGAACAGGTACGCGCACAGCAGCACGAAGAGCATCGCCGCGACGCCGATCTTCAAGGGGTACGGGATCGTCGGCTCGTTCACCTGGCTGAACCCGCCCTCGATCAGCCCGGCGACAACGAGCAGCGTTGCCGCGCCGACGAGGACCGGCAGCAGGTCGCCGCGGACGGACGCGATGCGGCGCGTCATGACGCCGCCCGTCCGCGCCCACTGCGCCCGTGCGACGATCAGGCCAGCCCCGCCCGCGAAGACGATGCACGGGAGCTCGATCGACCCGTGCGGCCCGATCCACGCGGCGAAGAACTCGAGTTGCCCGTCGGCGACATAGTTGTACGCGATGCTCCCGAGGATCACGCCGTTGTAGAACAGCACCACCACGGTCCCGATCCCGAAGGTCAGCCCGAGCGCGAAGGCGAGGATGGACACGCGGATGTTGTGCGTGAAGAGGAACGAGCTGAACACCGCGTGCGCGCCGAAGGTGCCGATCTGCCCCGAGCCGGAGCGCTCCAACTCCTCCAGCTCGGCGACGCGCTCCGCGGGCGTCTGCACCAGGTGCTCGGCGGGCAGGAACACGACCGTGAGCCGCGGGTCGGCGGCCGTGGCGAACCAGCCGAAGCCCGCCCCCGCCAAGAGCGCCGCCCCCGCGAGCGCGAAGGCCCACTTCTCCCGACGGAAGACGGCGACGAACCCGTATCGCAGGGCGTGCCACCACGCACGGAACGGGCGTGCCCGGCGCGGGGGGGAAATGATGAAGTACGCCCGCCCCACGAGCGATTCGAGGTAGTCTAAGAGACCCGGGTTGCTCGTTGCGGTCTGGGCGCGGTTGAGGTCGGCCGACGCGAGCCGATAGAGCCGGAAGAGCTCGTTCACCTCCGCGGGCGTCAGCGCGTCGAGCCCCTTGGACTCGGCGCGATCGAGGAGCTCCCCCAGCCGGTCCCACGACCCACGCTGCACCGCAATGAACCGGGCGATGTCCATCCAGAACGCTCCCGCGGAGGCCGACCCCGGGCCCATGGTAACGGCTGCGCCGCCGCACCCTCCGCTCGGGGGCGTTCACCCGCTGGTCATCACGACGCCCGACCTCGTGTCGTTCCGCGTTGTCCCGGCGGGGCTGGTCACACGCCTCACCGCGTGGCTGATCGACGCCGTGATCGTCCTGGCGATCCGGATCGGCGTGCTCTTCCCGCTCGCCGGCGGAGAGGTCGGGATCGCCCTCATCCTCGCGGTCTGGCTGATCGTCGATTTCGGCTACTACACGGTCTTCGAGTGGAACTGGTCGGGACAGACGCCGGGTAAGCGGGCCCTCGGGCTCCGCGTCAGCTCCGCGGCGGGCGTCCGGCTGCAGCCGGGCGATGTGCTGCTCCGCAACCTCGTCCGTGTCATCGACGGGATCCCGCCCGTTATCGGCCTCGGCGGGCTTGTCGCCCTCTGCGATCGGCACAACCGGCGGCTGGGCGACCTTATCGCGGGGACGGTCGTCGTCTCCGCCCGCTCGTCGGCGCTGCCGGCGACCGTCGCCCGCGCCGCCCGCGAGGATAACTCCCTCTGGGCCGACGCCGGGGTGCGGCGCCGCATCCTCGCCCGCGTCACCAGGGAGGAACGCGACCTGCTGCTCGACCTGCTCGTGCGGCGCGACCAGCTCGCCATGCTCGAACGGGCGAGCCTCTTTGACGACGCGGCCCGTTACTTCGCCGAGCGATTCGGGATCCCGCCCGAGACCGAGCACCTCTCCCACGAGCAGACGGTGCTGGGTGTCGCGGCCGTGATCTGCCGCGCCGATGACCGGGCCGACCCAGGCCGCCGAAAGTAACATCAGCTCCATGTTTGCCTTGCGTCCGGCGTGAGAACGCAGTAGCCTGCGTCCCGCGTTCCGAAGACTCACGATCACCAAAGAGACCCCCCAATGGCCGACCAGCACTCCCCCTCCGCGCCCGCCCCGGACGACATGGTTCAATGCGAAGTCACGGGCCAGACGCTGCCGGCCAGCGAAACCATCGTGCTGCACGGCAAGCGCGTTTCCGCGGAGGGCAAGCGGATCCTGCTCGAGCGCATCGAGCTGGGCGAGGGCCTGCCCGGCGAGGCCGAGATCGCGGGCCTGGGCCGCCGGCTCGTCGCGGCGATCGTCGACAGTCTGCTCTTCATCGTCGCGGGCATGCTGGTCGGCTTCGGTCTCGGGCTGGGGTTCATGGCTTCACCGGAGCTCGAGCCCGACCTGCGGCTTCAGGCGACGAGCTCGCTCATCGTCGGCGGCGCGGGGCTGCTCTACTTCGCGCTCCTCCACGCCGCCCGCGGCCAGACGCTGGGCAAGATGGCCCTGAAGATCCGCGTCGTCACGCTCGACGGCGGGCCCATCGATGCCCGCGCCGCGTGGGTCCGCGCCTTCATGTACACCGGCATCGGCCTGCTGCCCTCGATACCCGCGGTCGTCCTGGGTGATTCCTTCTGGGCGATCTACGGCGTTCTTGGCATCGCGACCGGCGCGTACGGGATCGCCAACGCCATCACCCTCATCGTCACCAAGCGTCGCCGGGCGATCCACGACTTCGCCGCGGGGACGAAGGTCGTCATGGCGACGCCCTGATCGATGGACGCCCCCACCGCAAGCCCGCCCGCCCCACCGACACCGCCCGCCCTACCCGGTGCGGCCTGCCCCCGCTGCCGGGAGCCCTTCACCGCCGACGGCACACGCCGCCGCTGCGCGGCCTGCGGCTGGACGGGCCGGGTCTCCGTCTTCACGCCCCCGCCCGGCGCAAACGACGACCGGCCCGAGCTCGCCGGCATCGACGACGCTACCTGCACCTTCCACCCCGACAAGAAGGCCACCGCCATCTGCGAGGGGACGGGCAGCTACATCTGTGCGCTCTGCGCCGTTGAGGTCAGGGGACGCACCTTCTCCGCCGAGTACATCAACACCGGCGGTGACCCGACGGTGACCCGCCAGCACCGCCCCGCGCTTCCAAGGCCCGATCGGTACATCACACTGCTGTCGCTCGCCATCATTCTCTTCTGGCCCGCGACTGTCATCACGACCTTCTTCGTCATCTACGGCTTCGTCAAGCACCTCCGGATGCTCCGCACCGACTCGGTCTACCGCGATGTCCACGGCCCGTGGGGAAACGCGGGGCTGGCGATCCTGATGGGCATCCACACGCTTGCCGGGATCGGATCAGCGTTTTTCATCGTCTCACTCTTCATCAGTTAGGCAAGGACCACCGACGATGCGATACGCCCTCAAGTCATTCGGCGCCGTCCAATCGACGCACGCCCTGCTCCGCGACGACCACATTCTCATCCTTCTCTCCGACGGCCTCCGCGACCGCGTCCGCCGCCTCCCCTACCGCACCATCACCCGCGTGTGGGCCACCCGAGGCATCCCCGTCGCCTGGCTCATCCTCCTGCTGGTGATGGTCGCCCTCACCCTCCTCGTGTTCCTGTTCGACAACGGCATGGGAACGATCCTCGCCGTCCTCTTCGCGGTCCCCACGATCCTCGCGGCGTACAAGCTCTTCGTCGGCAAGCACACCATCACGATCGAATCCAACATCACCGAGCCCAAGAAGCTCCAGTGCATCACCTGGCATGAAACCGTCGACCGCTTCCTCGACGAACTCGACCGCCGCACCCGAGAGATCGCCACACCGCCCGAGGCGTGACAATCCCCCCCACCCCACCCCCCCTTACCCCCCCACCCACCCCGCGGACCAAACATCTCGTCAGCCCGGGAATAGTCCGATGATGACAGGGGTTAGACCCAAACAGATAGCGGTTGACCGCGCGTAGTCATGTACTCAATCATCAGGTAAACTTCGTCTGAATGTCTCGGTGCCGTTCCCATCCCGGTGCGTGGCTGCTGCTCATCGTGTTCAGCCTCAACGCGGTGGCACCTGTGGGTGCCGGTCGCTGGTTTCTGTGCGTTGGGTGCGATGATGTGGGTCTGACGCTGACGCAAACGGATTCTGCGTTGCGTGATTCGCCCGATTCGTGCTGCGCGACCACCGACATTCCCGAGGAAGACCAGCAGCCCGCCCGCCTGATCGCGAACGAGGATCTCTCGGCGTGCGACTGCGTTCAGGTGCCCGTTGAGTCCCAGGGCTTGGCGGTTGCGCCGACGCCTATGCATGGCGGCGGGATCGTGATTGCACTGATCGGTGCGACGGCGACTGAGGACATGCTGCCGGTCGTTCCGCCGGGCTCGGTCAACGCTCGCGGCCCGCCGGATGCATGGTGGGTGCCGTCGACGCAGACGCTTCTCGGCCAGCACACATCGCTCATCATCTGATTCCAGAGGTTGTTCACCGGCGATCCCGCGGGGGTCGCTGTTGCCGTGCGCTGCGCGTGTGATACACCTCTGGAGCACCCATGAAGCACCGATCCTGGTTCCCGGCCGCGGTGGCGATACTCGCCGCTGCCTCGCTCGGCGGCTGCTCAGGCCCGCTGTCGGCCGACGACATCTACGACCGACTCGAACGCAGCGGGATCCCTCGACCGAACCGGGCCGCCGACGCGGAGAACCTTTCGCCGCGATCGGAAAGCACCGGGCTACCGGCGGACGGCATCACGCTCGCGGATCTTCTCGCGCAAGCCGAGCGGGCCAACCCGGACCTTCGGTCGTCCCGCTCCGCCGTGGGCGTCGCGGCGGGCGGGGCCTGGCAGGCCGGTCTCTACCCCAACCCGACGGCCGGCGTCACCTCGAGCGAGATCGGATTCAAGGGGGACTCATCGAACACGATCGTCGGCGTCACGCAACCGATCGTCATCGGGAATCGTCTCCGCGCCGCCGTGGCCGCCGCCGATGCCGAGGAGGCCGCGAGGCTGGCCGATGTCGAGCGCGTCCGGCGCGAGGTGTACGGCCGGGTCGCCCAGTTGCACGCCCGGATTCTCGAGCTCGACGCGCAGCTCTCGCTCGTTGATGAGCTGATCTCGCTCGCGACCCAGACGCTCGATATCGCGGAAACCCGCTTCGACGCGAGGGCGGTCGCGGAGCCCGATGTGATCCGGCCCCGTGTCGAGGTGCACCAGCTCCGCGCGGATCGCCAACGCATTGCCCACGAACTCAGAGCGGCGGAGAAGCAACTCGGACTCGCCCTGAACACCGCCCCGATCTCCGCGCCCCGGCTCGGCTCCAGCATCTCAACGACACCCGGGCCGCTCGACGAGGACCGGCTCATCGCCGCCGTGGATACGGCGCATCCCGCGCTCGTCGTTGCCGACCGCGAGGTCAAGGCGGCCGAGGCGACTCTGGAGCACATCCGCGCCGAACGCGTGCCCGACCTGGATGTCACCGCCGGCATCGGGTACAGCGAGGAGGGGGATCAGGGCATCGCGGAGCTGGGCGTTGGCGCCGAGGTACCGCTCTGGGACCGCCGCCAAGGTGACATCATGTCCGCCCGGTTCCGGCTCATGAAGCATCGCCAGGACAAGGCCGCGATCCGCAACCGCTTGCTCTCCGAGCTCGCCGAGCATGTCGGGGCGTACGACGCCGCCCGAGACCAGCTCGCCGTCATCCGCGACCAGGTCGCCCCGGACGCGCAGAGAGCCTTCGACCAGATCGACGAGTCCTATCGCGCCGGGCGCGCGTCGTTCATCGATCTGCTCGATGCGCAGCGGACGCTGATGCAATCCCGTCGAACGCTCATCGAGCTCGCGGGGCGTGCGGCGGTCGCACGCGCCCGGATCGCCGCGATCAGCGGCATGGAGACGCTCTCCGAATCAAACCGTATCCAGTCCGAACCGCTCACCATGAACCCCACCACAGCTCCCGATGGGGCGAAGGAAACACCATGACGAGAATCGCGATGTTGACAATGTGTCTTGGACTCGGCCTGTTCGGCGTGCTCTCACTTGGCGGCTGCGGCGAGGGCGGTTCGTCCGCCTCGACCACGGCGGTCAGTACCGACGGACGCTGCGAGCACCAGATCAAAGCCGACACCTGCCCGTTCTGCAATCCGGAGATGGTGGACGCCGAAGGCTTCTGCGGCGCCCACGGCTTCCCCGAAGCCATCTGCGCCCAGTGCAAGCCCGGCATCAAGGTTGCCTTCCGATCCAAGGGCGACTGGTGCGATGAGCACAAGCTCCCCGAGTCGCAGTGCATCCAGTGCAACCCAGAGCTCGCAGAGAATATCCAGGAAGGCGTGCACGGCGGCCCCATGCCGACCGCGGGAGCCAACGCCGCCGCGAACTGCGAGCACGGCATCCCCGAGGCGAAGTGCCCCTTCTGCAACCCGTCCCTGATCGAGTCCGAGGGCTTCTGCAACGGGCACGGGGTCGCCGAGGCGCTGTGCGTCAAGTGCCGCCCCTTCATGAAGACGGCGTTCGTCGCCGCGGGCGACTGGTGCAGCGAGCACAACACGCCCGAGTCCCAGTGCGCGATCTGCAACCCGTAATGACTCCGCGCACGCGGAGACGGAATCGGAGGTTCACCCATGAACATCACCACACCAATCACGGCCTTCGCGATCGTTCTCGGGGGCTCGGTCGCCACCGCGTCCGCTCAGGCGAACGCGGCAGACATGCAGCCCCGGAGCGCTCTCGGTTCGTCGTCCACGGCGATGACCGAGAGCCCGCGCCGGGCGCAGCGCCCGCCCGAAGCCGGCTGCACGACGGTCAACACCGTGATCTCGCTCGCCTCGCCCGCGATCGCGCGGACCGCTGGATTTGAGTACGAACAGATCGGAACGAGCGATCTCAGCCTTGAGATCGAGCGGAACGCCGAGATCGTCTACAACGCGAACCAGTACGCGAGGCTCTCGTCCCGAGCGCCGGGCGTCATTGTCGAGGTCCACAAGGACCTCGGCGACCGCATCGAGAAGGGCGAGGTCGTCGCGACGGTCGACTCGATGGCGCTCGGCTCGGCGAAGGCCGACCTGCTCCAGTCGTCCGAACTGCTCACGCTTTGGCAGGCGAACGCCGAACGGGAGCGGTCTCTCATGGAGAAAGGAGCGAGCACCGAGCGAGCCCTTCTCGAGGCACAGACCCGCCTCGCGGAGGCAAGGATCGCCGTCTCCCGCGCCAAGCAGCAGCTCCGGAACCTCGGCCTCTCGGACGAGGACATCGCCCGCGTGACCGAGGAGAGCGACACCGGCTCTCTGCTCCGGATCACCGCCCCGTTCAACGGCACGCTCGTCGAGCGAGCGGCCGTCATGGGCGAGGTCGTCAACGAAAGCGACATGCTCTTCGCGATCGCCGATACAGGGCTGATGTGGGCGATGATCGACCTCAGCGAACGCGATCTCGCCGCGGTACACCGGGGCCAAGAGGTCGTCTTCCGTATCGACGGCATCCCCAACCGCGCGTTCCCCGGCCGCCTGACCTGGATCAGCACGCAGCTCGACAAGAAGACCCGGACGATCAAGGCCCGTGCCGAGCTCGACAACGCCGATCAGATGCTCAAGGCCTACATGTTCGGCCGGGCGACGATCACCGCGGGCGCCGGCGCCCAGGCCGTGACCGTGCCCAAGTCCGCCGTGCAGTGGGACGGGAGCTGCAACATCGCCTTCGTCCGGACCAGCGACGACGGAACAACCTACCAACCCGTGCAGCTCACGCTCGGCTTCGACGCCGGCGACCGGTACGAGGTCCTGCGCGGGCTTGCCATCGGAGACACCGTCGTCTCCGCCGGGAGCTTCGTGCTCAAGAACGAACTCCTCAAGGACTCGATGGGCGCCGGCTGCTGCGAGGTCGGACACCTGGATAAGTAATCGCGATCACGAACCCGTGATCGCACACGCCGGGTCGTCGATCCCGCGTTCGGCTCGAACAACCGGAGCATGCGAATGCTGAACTGGATCATCGGGTGGTCGCTGCGCAACCGCCTCATTGTGCTGCTCGGCACTCTCGGATTTATCATCTGGGGCGGGTACTCGATGTGGCATCTGCCGATCGACGCCTTCCCGGACACCACACCGGTCCAGGTGCAAGTCAACACGGTCGCGCCCTCGCTGACGCCCGAGGAGATCGAGCAGCAGGTGACGATCCCCGTTGAGAATGTCATCTCCGGCTTGCCCGGCCTGATCGATGTCCGCTCGATCTCCCGCTTCGGGCTCTCGCAGCTCACCGTGACATTCGAGGATGGGACCGACATCTACTTCGCGCGCCAGGTGGTCGGCGAGAGACTCAACGCCGCGGAACTCCCCGATGGCATCGAACGCCCGCAGATGGGCCCGGTCGCAACCGGACTCGGCGAGGTCTTCCACTACATCGTCACCGGCGCCGGCGCGAACCCCGCCAGCCTGACCGAGCTCACCACGCTGCACGAATGGGTGATCGAGCCGCAGCTCCGCCAGGTGCCCGGCGTCGCCGAGATCAACACTTGGGGCGGCCGCCGCAAGCAGTACGAGGTGGTTGTCGACCCGACCCGCCTGATCGAGTACGGGTTGACCCTGGACGATCTCGCCGACGCCCTGCAGAAGAACAACCAATCGGTCGGCGGCGGCCTCATCACCCGAGCCGGCGAATCAACGCTCGTCCACGGCGTCGCGCTCACGACGACAACCGATCAGATCGCCGACATCGTTATCGGCGCCGAGGACGGCACCCCGATCTATGTCCGCGACATCGCGGCCGTACGAGAAGGCTACGAGATCCGACGCGGGGCAGTCACGACGCAGGGCGAGGGCGAGGCCATCCTCGGTCTCGGGTTCATGCTCATGGGCGAGAACAGCCACGAGGTGACTCGCCTCATCCGCGAACGACTGGAAGAAGTAAAGGCAACGCTCCCAGACAATGTGGAAGTTCGCGTGGTGTACGAGCGCACAAAGCTCATCAACCATGTGATCCACACGGTGCAGGAGAACCTGATCTTCGGCGCCATCTTCGTGATCGTCGTCCTGTTCGCCTTCCTCGGCAACATCCGCGCGGCGCTCATCGTCGCGCTCGCCATCCCGCTCGCGATGCTGTTCTCCTTCAGCATGATGGCACAGTTCGGCATCGCCGCGAGCCTGCTGAGCCTCGGCGCCATCGATTTCGGCCTCGTTGTCGACAGCTCGGTCATCATGACCGAGAACAGCGTCCGACGCATCGGCGAGGAGCGCGCTCGCGGCGGCGACCGATCCATCATCGACATCGTCCGCGACGCGTCCATCGAAGTTCGCAAGCCAACCATGTTCGGCGAGCTGATCATCATGATCGTCTTCGTGCCGATCCTGCTGCTCGAAGGAGTCGAGGGCAAGATGTTCCGCCCGATGGCCCTGACCGTGATCTTCGCTCTCGCGAGCGCCATCCTCTTCTCGCTCACGCTCACCCCGGTGTTGTGCAGCATGGGGCTGAGCCGGAAGTCCCGCGAGCGGGAGAACTGGCTCGTGCGCGGTGTCCAGTGGGTCTACCGCCCGTTCGTCCGGCTCGCCCTGCGATTCCGCGTCATGACGCTTACGCTCGGGCTCGCCGTGATCGCCGGCGGCGGCGTCCTCTTCACCCAGCTCGGCTCCGCGTTCCTGCCCCGGCTCTACGAGGAAGCCATCGCGGTCAATCTCGTCCGCCTGGCCGGGGTCTCGCTCGACCAGTCGACCGATTACAACCGCCGCATCGAGGAGATGCTCCTCGCCAAGTATCCCAACGAGATCCAGCACATCTGGAGCCGCGTCGGCACCGCCGTCGTCGCGACCGATCCCATGGGCCTCGAAATGACCGACACCTTCATCACGCTCACCGACCGCGACAAGTGGACCGCCGCGACTACTCAGGCCAAGCTGACCGACAAGATGTCCGCGACCCTCGAACAGCTCCCAGGGCTTCGGGCCATCTTCACGCAGCCGATCGAGATGCGCATGAACGAGATGGTCGCCGGCGTCCGCGCCGATGTCGGCGTCAAGATCTACGGCGACGACCTCGAACAACTCCGCGCCATCGCGGCGCAGGTCCAGGGCGTCATCGAGTCCATCCCCGGCTCCGCGGATGTGTCGACCGAGCAGATCACCGGCGCCCCCCTGCTCTCCATCACGGTCGATCAGCAGGCCATCGCTCGCTTCGGCATCCCCGCCCAGCATGTGCTGGAGATCGTCGAGGCCCTGGGCGAGATCCGCGTTGGAGAAGTACGCGACGGACAACGCCGGTTCGACATGACCATCGAGCTCGACGACCGCTACCGGAACGACCCCGACGCCGTCGCCGACATCCTCATACCAGCCCCGGGAGGCGAACGCATCCCCCTCGGCCGACTCGCCCGCGTCGAGCAGACCGAGAGCCCCTCCGTGATCAACCGCGACTGGAGCAAGCGGCGAATCGTCGTCCAGACCAATGTCCGCGGGCGAGACCTCGGAGGCTTCGTCGCTGAAGCACGCGAACGCATCGAGCTCGATATCTTCATGCCCGAGGGCTACTACACCAGATTCGCCGGCCAGTTCGAGCACCTCGAACGCGCATCGCAGCGCCTCACGATCATCGTCCCGATCGTGGTCGCCCTGATCTTCATCCTGCTCTACTTCAGTATCGGCACCATCCGCGATTCCCTGATCGTCCTCACCGGAGTGCCCTTCGCGCTCGTGGGCGGCGTCGCCGCCCTCTATCTGCGTGATCTCGACATCACGATCTCCGCCGCGGTCGGATTCATCGCCGTCTCGGGCGTCGCCATGCTCAGCGGCCTCGTGCTCGTCGCGAGTATCAGGCAGCGCATCGCCGAGGGTCTCTCTGTCGACGACGCCATCGAACGCACACGCCTCATCCGCCTGCGCCCGATCCTGATGACCGGCCTCGTCGCCTCCCTCGGCTTCGTCCCGATGGCGATCAACACCGGCATCGGCGCCGAGATCCAACGCCCACTCGCCACCGTCGTCATCGGCGGCATCATCGCCGACAATGTCCTCACGCTCTTCATGCTCCCCGCCATGTATTCGCTCTTCGGATCACGAAGGGTCTCGCCCGACGCCAGCACCGGCCCGGCCGACAGACCACACTGATTCCCGAAACGACGGCACAACGAGGTCCGCAGGCTCAAAGACGGAACAGAGGGCGATCCGGCGCGCGACAAACAGTCCCTCCGGCGGACCGATCGGGTGCGTTGCTACCGGCATCGCATCACCGAGTCGTCAGCCGACACCCTCATCACGGGCAAGCGGCCGCCGCGTCGAACGCCCTTAAGAACGCGATGAGGTCGAAGAAGTCAACGCTATCGCTTTGGTCGAAATCACCGAGCGGATCGCCGATATCGATCCATTCGATCACGGCGGCCAGATCCGCACCGTCATACTGGCCGAAGGGTATCGCCACGTCCGCTGGACCGCAGCGACCCGTTCGATCGATCGAGACGACCATCGGATCGTCGATAGCAATAGTGACCGGCTCCAGATCGGCCGGGCCGGGTTGCGTGTACAGAACGCCGGGCGTCGGATCATTCCCGGGACCTCCGGGGTTGTAGAACGGGTCATAGTCGCCAGTGGCCGGGATCTCGACCGCCGTGATCTGACGCATCGCGGCCTCGTCGCCTGCGAGCACGATGTCGATGTAGTTGTCCCAGTCCTCCACATAGGCCAGATTCAATACCTGCCCCGGCTGACCAAGCTCGGCCAGACCCATGATCCGTATCCGCCCACCGGTCAGTTGATAGTCCACGCCGGTTTCGGTCAGCACGACTGTCGAACCACCGTCGCTGGCATGCAGGCGAAAGTAGCGTGAGAACTCGTCCGGCCGGATGCCCGTCACGCCGTCCGGCGAGAAGCCGCCCGAGGTCAGGATCCGAAGGCGATACTCAGCGTCCGCACCGAACGCGGCGGTGCCGTCATTGGGAAGGAAGTTGGCAAAGTTCGGGGGCGCGTCCTCGCCCGCCACCGACATGCGGCTGAGCTTGGCGCCAACCAGCGTCGGACCCGCGTTCGGGAGGTAGGGGTTCCCGCTGTCCACGCTCATACCCACGACCGAACGGAGCACGCCACCCGGACCCACGAGCGTCAGCGGCGTCCCATCGTTGACCACCACGGTCCGCACGAGAAACACGGCGCCGGGTGTACCGGGTGGCAGGCGATTGCCGAACTCACCGATGACAACAGCCACATTCCGCTCGTTGAACTCGTGGCAGGGGACGATCGACACGCCCAGTGGACGCGTGACCGAACCGTCGCTCAGGTGCAGTTCGAAATCCGTCGGCTGCACCGACTGGGGCAAGATCGGCCAACTGAACACGATCGGCATGGCGTCCGCGAAGGTTGCCAGAACGCCATAGACGTTGGGCAGAGCGATTGCCGGCGCAGCCGTCGTGATCGTCCGGATGAAGGCCGTCGCCGCGATATCGGCGGGCAGGTCCATCCATGTCCCGCCCGCCGCACGCACAGCCGGCTCGTTTGGCACGAGCCCCGGGATGCCGAGGATGCCATCGAATCCAAAGCTGGCGGAGAGGATCTTCGGCTCTTCGTCCCAGATGTCCGCCTCGACCAGCACATCCTGCATGAGTGCCTGGTACGCCGGCGTCTGGGCGTGACCGGCCGATGCGATCAGTACGCCGACAAGCACTCCGAATCGCGATGCTTTTGGCATATCAATCATCCTCATTACGGGATAGGCCGGACTCATCACGGGCACCCCGTCGTGAACACACCGAGGAACGCGGACACATCGGCGAATGTGAACTCCCCGACCGGCTCGACGAGGTCGGCCGCGACATCCTGCGCGCTGAACGCAGCGAGGAACGCCGAGACATCGGCGAAGGTGAGCTGCCCGAGCGGCTCGCTAAGGTCCGCGGCGTTGCACGCGGATGCTGCCGCGTACTCGAACTGCTCGTTGAAGGCCAGGACCTCCCCAACGATCGATTGGACATCGGCTTGGTATCCGGTGAAGACGAGTTGGCTGGTCGGGGTGCCGTAGAGGATGTCCATCCAGGACAGAGAGGCAAGCTCCAGCAGCATGGGCCCGCCATGCCCGATGAACGGATCGGCAAACAGGGCTTCGTCGTCGGGAACGCCGTTCGCCGGATCGGGCACCAGCCCCGTGATGTCGGGCAGGTCACCGGAATCAAACATCCGCTTCATCACAGAAGCGGTCTTGCCGTACCCGATGAACTCGATGCGGCTGCCCGGGTAGGCGGCCCGGAGTTGATCGACGACAGCGAAGCCGGCCAGCGCGAACTGCTCGCACGCTCCGTCGAACATCGCCGTGTCCATCGAATGACCGCCCGGGGCCCAAGGGACACCGACGAAGAACCGTGTGTCCGGGTTGTACTGCAGCGCCAGATCGATCCACTGGGCGTACTGGTCGAATCCGCTGTTGTTCGGAGTGAAGTATGTAAGCCCAAATAGTTCGATCTCACCGGTCGCCAGGGTCGCCTCAACCTCGGCGCGCGTCGCGGCATCGTCCCACAGAGCACCGGGGGAGCCAAATGATCCGCCACGAAACACCGTCTCCATGTCGTGGGATGGGAAGTCGTTCTGCGAGGCCACGGCGCCAAAGGCGTCCGCTACAGGTACAAAGAAACTGTGGCCGATGAAAAGGCATCGAGCCCCATCCCGAAACGGCGCACCGCTATCACCAGACGCGATCGCGGAGGTGGCCGTCACCGCGAGCAAGGGGGCACAGATCAGGGCTCCTCTCCTGCGGAGCAATGCCCGAGGCGATGTCAGCGTCACGAGTGAGGATCGGTTCCGATGCATCGTTCTGTTCTCCAGTGTGTGATGGGTCAGGCAGCTTTCCAAACACCCGCTTTACGCGTTCCCCAGACCATACGAGCGAAACCGCGTGATCTTGCGTAACAACTCGTAACCGTCGCCCCGCTGGGGGCACCACCGGGGTACGCTCTGGCTCGTCACAGACCGCGAGGTACCGATGCCCGACATCCTGCTCGTCGATGACGATCGTGAGCTCTGCGAGTTGCTGTCTGACTACCTCAAGCAGCAAGGCTTCACGGTGCGTGCCGTGCACAACGGGATCGACGGCTTGCACACCGCCACGCGGGCAAGCCCGGATCTCGTGGTCTGCGACATCATGATGCCCGGCCTTGATGGCCTCCAGGTTCTTCGAGCGCTCCGCAGCCACGGCTCGATCCCAGTGCTCATGCTCAGCGCCAAGCGCGCCGAGTCCGAGCGCATCGCGGGACTGGAACTCGGAGCCGACGACTACCTGTCCAAGCCGTTCAGTCCGCCCGAGCTGGTCGCTCGCATCCGCGCGATCCTCCGACGGGCAGCCGGACAGGTCGCGGGCAACGACTCGATCACCCAGGATGTCGTTTCGGTCGGCGATCTCAGTATCGACCCCCCCCGGCAGCGCGTCCACATCGCGGATCAGCCCATCGAGCTCACTTCCACGGAGATCGACCTGCTCGCATGCCTTGTGAAACGCGCCGGAGAGGCGGTTGATCGCCGCGTGCTCTTTCAGACGGTACTCGGTCGCGAGCCCAGCCCCGAAGATCGCGGGCTCGACATGATGGTCAGCCGCGTCCGCCGGAAGCTGGGCCTGCACGCGGACGGCCGACCCCGTATTCGTTCCATCCGTTCACTGGGGTACACCTATGTGCTTCCGTGAGATCCGGGCCGATCGCGACGATGGGCGGACCGCGGAGGATCCCGCATGACCCGGTCGATCGTCTGGCGGTGCGCACTGACCGTCGTGCTCGCGCAAGTGGTGCAAGTCATCGTGCTCGTGACGGTTGCATACAACACCGGCGCACGCCCGCTGTTCAACGCCTGGGCCGAGCGGGCGAGCGCCACCATGCAGCGGCACCATCGACTGATGAGCGACATCGCCGGTACGCGAGGCCTGAGTGCAGCAACCGACGCCGCCGCAACACTGAGCGCCGCCGAGATCGAGCATCGAATCGTCCGCCTGGCCGACATGAATTGGCAAGCCAACTACCTGGATATGCCGGGTGACCGGTGGCGCACGCTCGCCGAGAACGAGGACGGCCCGGTCTCCTCCGACGGCAAGCTGCGCTCCATCACCGTCGTCCCCCAGTCCCCGCGCAGCGACACAGAGGGGCTCGTCATTCTCAGCACCGCCGAATGGCCCCTGTGGCACACCGTGGGAACAAGACCGACCGGCTTCGCCATATGGGCCGTCGGCGGCCTGCTCTTCTCTGCCGTGGCGGGCGGGCTCGTCGCCGTGTGGTTCACCGGTCCCATCGTGCGGCTCCGCCGAAGCGTCGCAAGCTTCGCCGCCGGGCAACTGGATGCTCGCCCTTCGATCGCGTTGCAGTCGCGCGACGACGAGATCGGTGCATTCGCACGAGAGCTCACCGCGATGCAAGGCCGGATCGCCGCTCTCGTCACCGCGCAACGCGGCTTGCTCGACGATGTCGCCCACGAGCTCCGCAGCCCGCTCACCCGACTGAATATCGCCGTCGAACTCGCCGACCAAGCCCGCACGAATCAACCCGGATCGCACAACACAGACAGATCCGAAGAACTCTTCCGCCGCATACGCAATGAGTGCGGGCAACTCGCGAGCATGGTCAATCGCCTGCTCGAGCTCTCCGCCCTCGAGCATCACCTCGAAGACGACCGACGCGCCGAAGTGGGCCTTGGCGGTCTCATCACCATGATTGTTGACGACTGTGACTTCGAAGCTCAGGCTACGGATCGTCGCGTCAACCTACGCACGCTTCAAGACTGTTCCGTCCTCGGCAGTGAGGACATGCTCCGATCAGCCATAGAGAATGTCGTGAGGAACGCCATCCGCTACACACCCGCCGGCCGGTCCGTGGATATCACCCTCCGCACAGCGACGCCGGGACACGACCGCGCCATAGTCACCATCCGCGATCACGGCCCCGGCGTTCCCGACGATGTGCTCCCAAAGCTCTTTCAGCCGTTCTACCGTGTCGAAATCGACCGCAGCAAAGACAGCGGTGGTATCGGCTTAGGACTCGCCCTTGCACACCGAGCCATCCGCGCCCACGCCGGCACGATACTTGCCCGAAAACACGCCGACGGTGGCCTGGAGGTCACGATCGAACTGCCTGCCGCGGCGCCATAAGGTGCGACATCTGAGCAAGCAGGCGATTCGACAAGCGATCACCCCCGAACGACTCGGAGCCCAATCGCCGAACCCCCTCAAAAAAACAAGACCCTGCAAACGCAGGGTCTTATCGAAGCGGAGAGGGGGGGATTCGAACCCCCGTGGAACCGGAGTCCCAACCGGATTTCGAATCCGGCGCATTCAACCGCTCTGCCACCTCTCCGACAGGGGCCGCAAGTCTAGCCACGAACCCTCACCCACGCACCGCCCCCGCCCCCACCGCCGCCAAAACCCGGTTCCGGTACCCCGCCTCACCCGTCACCTCCCGCCCGAACCACCCCGGCGGCACGAACCGACCCGCCGCCCCCGCGTCCGCAAACTCCACCTCCGCCACCACAAGCCCCGACAGCCGCCCCCCGTACACATCCACCTCCGCCACCAGCCCCTCCCCACCATCCCCCTCCAACGCCACCCGCACCCGCCGCTTCTCCACCCGACGCGCCCCCGTCATCGCCCACAACGCCTCGAACACCCCCCGCCCCACAGCCACCTCCACCTCTCGCCGCCCAACACCACCCCCACCCCCACCCGCGTCCCCATCCCCCTCACCCTTCACCGTCAACCACCACTCCACACCAGCCGATCCCCCATCCGACCAACCCCCGCCCCCCACCGCCCGCACCTCGCGCACCTCCCGCACCCGCACCTCCACCCCACCATCCACCGCCAGATACCCTTGCCGAATCTCCACACCCACCGCCCCACAAGCCTCCGCCGGCAACGACGCCACGAGAAACTTCCGCTCCACCTCAACACCCACCCGCTCCCCAAGCCCCCGAGGCCCCTCACCCGCCACACCCTCATCACCATCCCGGCCCATACCAAATCATAAGCGCCCCCCCACCACCAACCCTGGCACCCCAAACCCCGGCACCACCAACCCCGATGCCACAACCCGCGCAGCGGGTAGTGCCATTCACACACACCACCCCCCGGAGCCCCGAACCGCCGCGCAGCGGCGCTTCGGGCGATCACACAACACGCTCGCGCCCCCACCCCACCCACCTCACACCCCCTAAGGACACCCGGCCGCAAACGCCCCAAGAAACGCGGTGATATCCCCAAAGGTCAACGCCCCAAACGGTTCCGCCAGATCCGCCGCCGCATCCGAATCATTGAACGCCGCCAGAAACGCCGCGATATCCGCGAAGGTCAGCTGACCGAAGGGCGCAACAAGATCAGCCCCGTTGCACGACACCCCCACCACCCGCACCGTGCCGTCAACCAGCAGCGATGATGTGTCCCACGCAAGCCCCCCGTCGAGGGGCGGCAACATGGCGGTGTCGAACGCACCGCTGATCGCGGGGGCATCGAACAGGTCGAACACCGCCCCGGCGCCGGGCAATGCGCCGTCGAACTCGACAACAAGAGTGCCATCGAACGCGAAGCTCTCAAGGCACGAGAACCGCGCGGGCCCTCCCTCGTCGTCCTCCGTCAGTGTCACCAGGATCGTTGGATCGAGACTGGCGGACAGCGAACGAGCCTCCACAGCCGCGTAAGGGCCGACCCGGAACACGGCATGGGCACCGTTCATAAAAACGCGGGGCACGATCGTTGCGGAAGACCCCAGGCGCGAACCAACCCCCGTGACCTCGACCTCGGCGGGAACCGACCGCCCATTGATCGTCAATGACGCACCAGACGAGAACACGAGCGACGCCCCGTCGGAGACGGTCACCAACGACGGGACCGTCGAGCTGTTGAACGGGTCGAGCGTGAGAAACCGGACCGTTGCAAGCGTGTTTGGCCCTCCAATCTCAAGGACAGATACACCGTCCCCGACCGCCCGAACCTCGTTGTTCACATTGACCCGGCGCGCGACTAGATTCGCCCCGTCACGCACACGCACGATGCCGGGTCGAGTGCTCCCGACGAAGAGGTCCCAACCTCCAAAGGCGCTGCCTTCCCCGGCCACATCGACTTCGGGCACACCGTTCCATGTTCCGAAGTTTCCGTTCACTCCGACGAGCAACGCGCTGTTGCCCTCAAGGCGTCCGCCGTCGCCCACCCCGATTCGAGCGTTCAGTTCCCCGCCGACGAGGACCCGAGAGACCCCGTTGTTCGGGAAGACCAGTGCGGATCCCGGCCCGGTCACCGTGACGCGGACCGGCTCGCTGATCGTCCCCGAGAGGGGACGGCTATCGCGATAGTCGTATCCCAAGAAAGTGTCCGCCGCGTTCTCGTCTCGCGAAACCCTCGCACCATTCTCAATATCAAGCGTGAAGCCGGCACGCCGCCCCCAGAACAGCTCACGCAGATCTGTGATCGCAAGTTCGGCCCCATCACGGACGCGCACCGCGACCGGAACATACTCGTCACCGAAGAACTCACGGGCTGTGAGCCGCGTGTCGCCGACGACATCAAGGGACGCAGACAACTCCGGATACGGGATCGGAAACGGATCCTGGCCGAATACGAAACGACCGCTCCCGATCCCGTCATCGACAATCCGCAACCCACCCGCGCCGGTCAAACCCACCTGCACGAACCCCGGCAGCCCGGACTGAAAGAAACCATCCGCCACCGACGCAAAGGGAGTGAGCGTCCCGGGAATCGTGCCGGTATCCACATACCACACATCCGTCGCCCCAACCCCATCCGGATCAACAATTACATCCCCCTCGGCCCCCCCCGCCGCCAAGCCCACAACCACCAACGCGCCCAAGGTCAACGCTCGCCGCATCACAACACTCCCGCTCCAGCCCACCCGACCACTCAAGGACACCCCGCCGCAAACGCCCCAAGAAACGCGTTGATATCCGCAAAGGTCAACGCCCCAAACGGCTCCGCCAGATCCGCCGCCGCATCCGAACCATTGAACGCCGCAAGAAACGCCGCGATGTCCGCGAAGGTCAGCTGGCCGAAAGGAGCAGCGAGGTCCGACGCGTTGCACGGCCCAAGCCCGACGCGCAGCACGCCCTCCGTGTACAACATCGACAGATCCCAAGCCAGCCCATCCGGCAGCGAAGACAACTCAATAGCCGTAAACGGCCCCGAGATCGGGTCCGCATCAATCAGATCAAAGCTGTCACCCAACGCAGGAACGAACCCTGGCCCGAACGCGACTCGCAACCGCCCGTTCACGACCCAGAGTTCCCGATCAAGCACAAGCCGCGGCGGCACCTGAGCATCAGTGATGACAAACTCAAGAACGGCGTCGCCGACGAAGCCCGCCCGCTGACCCGTGCACAGCGCGCCATCCGCGATCCGAACAACGGCATCGGGCGAAGACACGCCGATCTGAACGCCGCCCCCACCCAAGAACTGCGACCCGGGCCCTTCCACGCTGAACATCGCGGGCTGCCAACGAGCATCGACCTCGACGAACGCGATATCCTGCTGAACGACTGCACCCTCGACGATGCTGTAAAACGAGACCTCATCGGACCACGATGTCGCAGAGCCACTGAAGCCTGCAAAAACACCATTCGACTGCAACACAGTCCCCGGACCGCGGATGACGGTTGTCCATGTCGGCACAATCGGGAGGGTGTTGCCTAGGCGAAACTGGCCTAGAGAAAGCCGCCCTGTGGCACCATTCTCAACAACGATATCAACGGGGCCAGTCCAGGATCGCACGCTCACATCAACGGTGGTCGCTGGCCCGCCGACAAATAACCGCGTCGTAGCATCGTGTCCGATCGGACCGACACCTAGACGAATGCTGGAAGCTGCTTCTAGTCGGGCTCCATTAGTCACGGTGATACTCGTAGCCATGGACCCGCCAATAGCTCCGCTCGTATCACCGAGAGACAGCAGCGATCCTGGATTGGCCACCATGATCGAACACGAAGATGTAGACGGCGCCGCCATCTGCGTGCCCGATGCAAGATTTCGAATGCCATCCAGCCGAGCAACGCCGCCGTTCTGAATGTGGAGCCCAAATGAACCGAGAAGCCCCAATTCGCTACCCTGGAAGTTGAACGCGACCGCAAGCTCTCCGCCATCGACTACTACCGACGCACGGCTGCCAGCGTCAATGGCCGCATTGATACGATCAAAAGTCACCGAAGCCCCCGGCCCAACAACCAACTCCGCCTGCCCCGCCACACCCAGCAATGATCGCCGGAACTCGTCCCCATCGGTCGTCAGGTCAACATCGCTTCCCACGACCTCAAACACGCCCCGACTCCCCGCCTCCTCCCCCATCGTCAACCACATCGCAAACGGGTCCGCGTCCGACGCCCTCAAAATCCCCTCACCGGTCTGCCCGACAACCACCCTCGCTGGAAACGACGCCGCAATCAACCCGTCCGCCGGCGAAGGCAGCGGCAGCAGCAACTGCGAGACCGGATCCACATACCACACATCCGTCGCCCCATCCCCATCCGGATCAACAACCACATCCCCCTCGGCCACCCCCGCCGCCGAGACCATCGCCGCGCACAAACTCAGAAAAACGACTCGCCGCATGAGTTCACCCTCCGGGCACAGACTACTGCACGGCGGGAAAACAACAAGACCTTGTGCGCACACTCGCACATTCCGTGCGCGCGCCGCTCGCACGCGTGCGCATAAAAATCCCGCGCCGGTTGCACCCGCCGCGGGACGAATTTCATCGCACCAGATGTCCGTCGGCTTCCCGACTTCGCCCGTCCCCTTCGAGGGTTACCCCTCGCTCGACTTGTCGTCCGGGTGGTCCGCCGCCCCATCCTGCGCATCGATGAGCTGGCGGAGGTACTTGTTCTCCCGACGCGTCGCCTCGAGGTCGAACACGAGGTACTTGACCGTCAGCCGCAGGTGATCCAGAGAGTCCTGAAGCTCGCTGAGCGTCTTCTTCATCCGCTCGTGCCGGCTCTTCGTCTCCTCCGCGAGCTTCTCGAGCTCGGGCCGCTGCTCTTCCGGGAGGCTGCCGATCTGCTTGAGGAGTTCGCCGAGCTTGTTCTGGAAGTCCTGATCGTTCATGGTGCGACCCTCTCGTCTTGCGTTGTCTCGCGGCCGGGCCCCGCGGCGTCGGCGACAGAGGGACTAAGGCAAGCCGGGTGCCAGTGTGCCGGCGCGGGTGGCACGCTCCAAGGTCCTAGAAGAACCGCCTTGCCGCGTCAGAATCGCGGGCCGGTCGTGGCCGCCTGTCGACGCCCCGCCACCGCGTTGTCTCCACGCAACACCCCGCGTCGCCCGGCCGCACCGTTCGGGACCGGATCTACCGCATCCCGCCGTGCCGCCGCAGCGCCGCCTGGGCCCCCGCCTGGGCGTCCCTGGGCACCTGGGGCAGCAGGCCCGCGACATCCAGGCGGGCGCGGTGGGCCTGCTTGAGCAATTCGACCAGGTGCTGATCCCGGGTTACGCGGTACTTATCGAAGAAGACCTCGAGCTCGTGGCGGTTGAAGGCGACGAGTGGGTCGGGCAGCCCAGATTGGGCCGAGGCCCACTCGATCAGCCGCCCGCCCTCCGGCGTGTGGCGGTAGAGCGCAAGTGTCTGCACGATCCGGGCTTCCAGCGAGGCGAAAGGGTCGGTCGCGGGCTCGGGGAGCTGGGCCATGATCTCCCGGGCTTTCGCGGGGTCGACCTGCTCGAAGGGGTTCGGCGGCGGCGCCTCCGACTTGTCCCGCCCCCCGCCGGGAACCCGCGTCCGGGGCGTCGCCGGGCCCTTGGGGGCCGATTTGGGCTCCTGGAGGGGGTTGATGGCGTTCTTGATCCGGGCCTCGCCCGCCGGCTGGAGCTTGGCGAACGCGGTCGACAGCGTCTTGAGCCCCGCCCGGGCGAAGCGGACGGTGAGCCGCTGGGCCTTCTCGCCCTCGTGCGTCACCCCCTCGGCCTTGATGACGGTGCCGGTCCCCCACTCGGGCTTGGCGGGGTGGGCGACGGTATCGCCCGGCTGAAAGGCAGGTGTTGGGGAGGTGGCGCTGGTCATCTCTATATATGGTTGGGGCAGCCGGGGCCCGAGTGAAGCAGTGGGGTCAGGCAATCGGGGGCCGGTGGCCCGCGGCCGACGGGCCGCAGGACGCGGCGGGGCGGCGGGTCTATCGTTGTGACTGGCCCGGGGCGGGCTGATTGCCGTGCGGCGGTATGGGTTGCGAGCGGCCGAAACGCTTGTGCGGCGGGTGGTTACGGAGTGCGTCGATGATCGAAGCGTTGAAGAGCGATGACCTTGTGGCGAAGGCTGGCGGTCGGTTCAAGCTGTGCGCGTTGATCCAGCGCCGGCTGGGCCAGCTGCTGGACGGCGAGCGGCCCCTGGTGGCCCGCAACGGGCGGAGCGACCTCGAGGTCGTGATCGACGAGATCGCGCAGGACAAGATCACGCTGCAGTTCGTCGATTCCTCGGCCGAGGACGGCGGCGGCGCGGACGAGCCCTTGCTGTAACGGCGGCAGTCTCACCAACAGGAGCGCGGCGATGACGACCGGCGACGGGCTCGATCCCGCGGCGTTGCGCGGGGTGTTCGAGGGGCGCCGGCTGTTGGTGTGCGTGTGCGGCGGGATCGCGGCGTACAAGTCGGCGACGATCGTGAGCCGGCTCGCGCAAGCGGGTGCTGATGTGACCGTTGCGATGACCGAGGGCGCGACGCGGTTTGTGACGCCGCTGACCTTTCAGGCGCTCAGCGCGAATCCTGTCTATACGAGCGTGTGGGATCAGCACGAGGCGAAGGACCCGCAGCACATCCGTCTTGCGGATCGGCTTGATGCGGCCGTGGTCGCGCCGTGCACGATGGACTGCATGGCGCGGCTGGCGACGGGTCGCGCGGATGATGTGATCACGCTGATCCTGAGCGCGGTGGATCGGACTCGTGTGCCGGTGGTGCTCGCGCCTGCTATGAACAGCGCGATGTGGTCGCAGCCGGCGACGCAGCGGAACGCGCGGCAGCTTGTTGAGGATGGGTTTGTGTTGGTGGGGCCGGGGGAGGGGTGGCAGGCGTGCCGGCACTCGGGTTCGGGGCGGATGTCGGAGCCGGCGGAGATTGTGGAGAGGTTGGCGGGGGTTTTGGGGCGCGGCTGAGGCCAGCCGCTGATGGCGTTTCTCGATTGCCTTGATCGAGTGGACGATGCTTTCCAACGGCGAGATCAGCGAGCAACTTCTTGGCATGCTCGACGAGAAGTATGCGGGCGAACACGCGCGGGTGGCGATTGGCTTGCGGTCGCTCGGTCACTCCGGCGATGTGCTCGTCACGGGCATGGGTTGGACTTGGTCGATGTCGGATCGTCGCGGATGCTCGGCACTTGAGGTCGCATTCAGTTGGGGGAAGGGATCGACGGATCACGGGCTTGAGTTGCGGTATGTGATTGACGAGGGTTCTTCGCTGCCGCTTCTTGTAGCCGAGTACAGCGATCTCTTCGCTGCGTGGGGCGGGTCGCTTCATGACGGGGACGATGAACGCGTGCCGGCGGCGTACTGCTCGTTGGTCGCGGAGGTGATCGATGCGTGGCTCGATGGACGCTTGGTGGCGTGGTCCGGCCGGATTTTTTGCCTGTGGTATTGGGAGCTTCGGGAAGACGGTCGCCCACGGAGCTCAAGCAATTGGCTGCTTTCGTCGTTGCCGGTGAGGAAGCGTCGGCATTCCCCGAGTTGGGCGTTGGGTAGTGATTCCGAGCGCTGACCCGCAGAGCCGGGTCAGTGGCACCGTGATCTGGTGGTCGGCGTTCCGCGTTGTTACCAACGCGGCTCTGATTGTGGGTTGGGCGGTTGCGGCTGGTGGGTTGTCGTGGGTGTGAGGAGGCTTGGAGGTGTGGGAGGCGCTGCGCTTGAGAAGCCCCTCATCCGGCCCTTCGGGTCACCTTCTCCCCGCGGGGGAGAAGGAGCGGGGGCGAGCCAGTGCTACGGGCAGCCGGTGGTGAAGGCGGTGAGGAAGGTGGAGATGTCGGCGAAGGTGTATTGGCCTGTTGGGGCGGCGAGGTCGGCGGTTGGGTCGTTGGCGGCGAAGGCGGCGAGGAAGGTGGAGATGTCGGCGAAGGAGAGCTGGCCCAGCGGGGCGGCGAGGTCGGCCTGGTTGCAGCCGGAGGGGGTGAGGGGGATTTGGATGTACTCGTTTGCCTGGACGGTCGTGTCGGCGTTGCCGGCGGGGACCTGGGCGGTGGGGCTGAGTGCGCCGCCGTCGGCGGTGGCGTAGCTGAGGACGGCGGCGTGGAGCTCTGTCGGCATGGTGCCGAACTCGCCGGCGAGGTCGATCGAAGCTTCGAGGACCGTGGCTCGGGCGACCTGGGTGATGCCGGCGGCGTCGAACCAGCCGGCCCAGCCGTTGGACTCTTCGTTGCCGACGAAGGCGTCCCAGGCGGCGACGGTGCCGGCCTTGCCCCAGGGCGCGGGGACGGCGGGGCCGGGCTGATCGGCGAGGACGATGAAGCGGTCGAGGCCGGCGGCGGCGGGGGTGGCGGCGAGGTAGAGGGTGGTGTCGTTGATGGCGTACCAGAGGGAGATGCCGTTGTTCTGGGCGAGGAGTTCGTAGGCGTCGTCGAGGGTGCCGTCGATCGTGATGGGATTGGAGCCGGGGTCGGAGCCTTCGACGGTGAAGTTCCAGTCGGCGCCGGCGTTGTTGTCCCAGGTGTTCTGGCCGTCGTTGAAGACGAGGTTGAGCTGGGAAGCGGAGCTCGGGACGGGGACGGTGAGTTCCCAGGTGCCGTCGATGTCGGCGTCGGTCATGGCGGGGTCGGGGGAGATGACCGTGGACCAGCCGTTGAAGCCGTAGTGGAGGAAGACCTGCGGTGCGTTCGCGAGGGGGCCGGCGGTGGCGTCGTACTCGATGGTGACGGGCTGGCCGGCCTGTACGGGGTCGGGGGTGACCACGACGCGGTCGGCGCCTCCGTTGCCCGGGTCGTTGGCGCCGACCCAGACATGGCGGATGGGGCTGACGGCGGTGTTGCCGTTGGTGTCGGTGGCCTCGATGTAATAGTCGATGAGGACTTCGTTCTGGCCGGTGATCATGGCGCCGTAGCGCATCGCCTTCGCGGCGGCGTTGGTGACGCCGGGGGGCGTGGGGACGGCGGCGGCCGTCATGGGGATGGACTGCCAGGGTCCGACCTCGGGTCCGCCGGCGATGGTTTCGTTCTGGATGGAGTTCAGCGGGTTGTGGCCGTCGTTGTCGGTGCGGTACTTGAGGGTGACGGACTGGAGGCCGGCGCGGTCGTGGACGAGGGTCCAGACTTCGAAGTCTCGGGGCTGGACGGTGCCGAATTCGATGGCGCCGGGGTTGTAGGGCTCGCGCTGGGGGACGAAGGTGGTGGGTGGTGTGAGGTCGGGGCCGGCGGCGGGGAGGGCGAGCTCGGCCTGCTGGACGGCGAGGTTGGCGGCGACGGTGACATTGGAGTCCCAGACCTCGGTGCCGTCCCAGTACCAGTAGTCGCTGGCTTGGCCGGTGAGGAGGAAGTGCCAGGCTTTCTCGAGGGGGGAGCCGTTGCCGGTGATGATGTTGTTCAGGTTGGCGGCGCCGTTGAGGGCTCCGCCGAGTGCGTCGTCGAGCTGGTGGACATGGTTGGTGGCGGCGACGAGTGCGGCCCAGGAGTTGATGTCGGGGCTGATGGCGCCGGCGGAGACATCGCCGCCGAGCCACTTCTTGAACTCGGGGTCGCCGGAATCGGCGCCGGCCCAGGAACCGTCCTCGATGTGGATGAGGGCGTTCGCGGGTACGGGGAAGCGGGCGAGGTAGTCGTCGACGGTGGTGACATCGTAATCGGGGTCGTTCTGGGCCCAGTTGACCATGTTCTGGAAGTTGACGCCGTAGTAGGACTCGGAGCCGCCGCCGAAGTTGTCGCCGTCGTGGTGGAGGAGGACGAGCATGGGTCGGTCGGCGGCGTTGTTGTCCTGGAGGTAGGCGTCCATGACCTGGTCGTAGAGGAAGGCGCCGTATCCGCCGCGGCCGTCTTCGTTGCCCTCGTATCGGGCTGCGGGGACGGCGGTGATTTGGGTGATGTCGCCGGTGACGGGGTCGATGTGTTGGGCGAGGTGTGGCTGGTAGCCGAAGGGGACGGAGACCTGGCTTGGGGCCCAGAGGTTCTGGAGCTGGAGCCAGCGTCCGCCGTTGGCGGCGGGGTCGGGGTTGAGCTGGTCGGCGCGGTTGGGGGCGGCGATGCCGGTGGCGTCGGTGTGGGGGTAATTGATGCAGGCGCGGTCGAAGTGGATGTTGTCGACCATGACCCAGTCGATGCCTTCGGCGACGAGGGCGGGGATCATGCGTGTGGAGAAGGCGGTTTCGGGGGGGAAGAGGCCTTCGCCGGCGCCGGCGTTGAAGGTGGTGGCTGCGATGGCGCGGTGGGCCCGGATCTGGAGGCGGATGGAGCGGTCGTCGATGAGGGCCATGAGGGGGTGGTGGAAGCCGAAGTTGACCATGTCGAGGCGGCGGTTGCCGAGGGCGGTGGTCATGGACTGGCCCGTGCGGTAGGCCGACTCCCAGTTGGTCCACTGTCCGCCGTTGACGCCGGCGGCTTCGAGTTCGTTCAGATTCTGGATGAGCGAGCCGGAGAAGCTGACATGGGCACCGAGGTGTGGGAGGGCGAGGCCGGAGGCGACGGCGTTTCGGGGCCATGTGGTGTAGGGGCCGAGGCGTTGGTTGTGGACATCGACGACGGAGAATGAGAAGTAGGGGTCGGCGGTGAAGATGGTTTCGCCCGGGACATAGCGGGGCTGGTGCATGTGCCAGAGGAAGCCGACCTGGATGGGCTGGGCGAGGGCGGTCGTGGCGGCGGCGGCGAGGCCGGCTGTGGCGAGGAGCGCGGGGAGGGGGCGCTTGGTGGCACGAAGGGTGTGGCGCGGCATGTTCGGGTCCTCCGGTGGGACTGCGGCTTTGTTGCGCGGGGGCGGAGTGGCCGCCGGCGCTTGGGGGAGCGTATCGCGGATCGGCGGCGTTGGGGGCCGTATTTGCGGGTTGGTGTTGGAGATGGGGCGGGGGTGGTGTAGTGTGCGGCGTGCTGATCGGGCGTGGGGCGTTCCGAGGAGGTATCGGCGTGATTGATCGTGCGGGCTGTCGTGTGTTCTCGGGCGTTGGCGTTGGTGTTGCGCTCGGCGGGCTGGTGTGTGGGGCGGCGGGGCAGGCGACGCAGACGGCGAAGATCGTTGCGGACGATGCGTACGAGTTCGCGGGGCTGGGGAACCGGGTGGCGCTGTCGGGTGACCTGGCGGCGGCGACGGCGTACGGGACCTTCACGCTTTCGGTCACCGGGGCGGCGTATCTCTTTGATGCGGCGACGGGGGATCAGCTCGCGAAGCTGGACCTTCCGCTGGCGGCGGGGAACACGCTGATCGTGGAGGATGTGGTGCTGGGGGACGGGTTCGCAGCGGTGACCTCGCGCGTGAACGGGCTGAGTGCCGCGACGACGCGGGTGCATGTGTTCTCGACGGCGGATCCGACGAGCCCGGTGCTGCTGACGAGCCTCGCTTCGCCCGAGTCGCCGGCGGATGATGCGTTTGGGTACGCGACGGCGGTGGACGGGGATCGGCTGCTCGTCGGGGCGTGGGCGGACCGGGACGCGACGGGGGTGTTCGGGGCGGCGTACTTGTTTGATGTTTCGGACCCGGCGAGTCCGGTGCTGCTGTCGAAGCTGACGAGCGCGGACACCGGGAATGTGTGGGCGTTCGGGTGGTCGGTGGCGCTCGATGGTGATGTCGCGGTGATCGGGGCGCGGTGGGACGACACGACGGCGAACCAGGCGGGGGCGGCGCATGTGTTCGACATCAGCGACCCGATGAACCCGGTGGAGACGGCGAAGGTGGTGCCGGCGGACGGGGCTGAGCAGGATTTCTTCGGGTACAGCGTGGGGGTGTCGGGGGATGTGGCGGTCGTGGGGTCGATCTTCAACGATGAGGGCGGGTTCGCCGCGGGGGCGGCGTATGTCTATGACCTTGCGGACCTGGCGAACCCGGTTTTGGCGCGGAAGGTCATCGTGCCGGACACGGCGGAGACCTTCGACTTCGGGTGGTCGATCGCGATGGAGGGGACGCGGGCGTTGATCGGCGCGCGGTCGGCGAACACGGTGGCGTTGAACGAGGGGGCGGCGTACCTGTACGACCTTGGGGACCCGGTGAACCCGGCGTTGATCGCGAAGCTGGGGGCGGATGACGGGACGGCGAACGATCTCTTCGGGTGGGATGTGGCGCTGTCGGGGGACCGGGCGCTTGTCGGGGCGTACGGCGAGGATGCGGGCGTGTCGAACGCCGGGGCGCTGTATGTCTTTGATGTGTCGGCGGGGCCGATGGGGTGCAACGCGGCGGACATCGCGGCGCCCTTGGGGTCGCTGACCTTTGCGGACATCTCGGCGTTCCTGGGGGCGTTTGCGACGAATGACCCAGCGGCGGATCTGGCGGCGCCGGCGGGGCAGTTCACCTTCGCGGATATCGCGGCGTTCCTCGGGGCGTTCACGGCGGGGTGTCCGTAAACCTGAGCGGTTCATGAAGCGAGGCTGGGATGCTGCCCTACTGGGATTGCGCATCTTGACATAGCGGGGTAGAAGTCCGCCTGAATCGTGGTGTTTGCGGGTGATCCGCGGTCGTCGTTCGGATACGGTGGTCGCCGCAGATACGCCTGTATGCCCCCCGAGAAAGGATCTCCGATGCGTTCCACCGCCGCTGTCAGCGTCCTCGGTCTTCTTGCCGTTGTTGGTACGGCCCATGGTCAGAGCCGGAACTGGGCCGCGCCGGTTTCCGGGAACTGGGGCGTGGCGGCGAACTGGTCGCCTGCGGATGTGCCGGACACGGCGGGTGAGACGGCGCTGATCTCGCCGGCGGGGTCGTACACGGTGACGCTGGGGATTCCCGGGACGACCACGGTGGGCGGGCTGGGTGTGGCGTCGGGGGCGACGCTGGACCTGAATGTGGGCTCGAACCTGCTGATCGCGGGCGGGGCCGGGGCGGTGATGAACAACGGGCTGATCCGGGTGAACCCGACGGCGTCGAGCTTTGACTCGGTGTTCGGCTTCGGGGCGAGCGGGTCGATCCAGGGGAGCGGGGTGCTGGAGCTCAGCGGCGGTTTCAACGACTCGCAGCTCAACGGCGGGGCGGGCGTTGTGATCGGGAATGGGGCCGGCCACACGATCCGCGGTTCGGGGCAGATCAATGCGGACATGATGAACGCCGGGACGATCCGGGCGATCGTGGTGCCGACGGCGAGCGAGCTCGAGATCCGTGGGATGATCGCGAACGAGGGGCTGATGACTTCGGTGTCGGGGTCGGTGCTCGGCGTGTACGCGACGGAGATCGACCAGGCGGGCGGGGGCGACCTGGACGCGGGGGACGGGACGCTTCGGTTTGTTGCGGGCCAGAACTCGGCGGTGCGTGGCGGCCGGGTGCTGGCGTCGGGCGGGGGGACGATCCGGCGCGAGGCGGGGGAGACAGTGTTCGATGATGTGGAGCTTCTCGGGGACATGCTGATCGATCCGAGCGCGGCGGTTCGGATCGAGGGCGCGGCGCTGACGAACGAGGCGACGCTGTTCGTGAATGACACGGCGTCGAGCTTCAACGGGGTGTTGGTGTTCGACAACTCGGCGGAGCTGCGTGGGTCGGGAACGGTGTTCCTGGGGGGCGGGTTCGAAGATTCGCAGGTGAGCACGGCCGCGGGGGCGACGGTCAGGCAGGTGGCGTCGCACACGATCGCGGGGTCGGGGACGATCAATGCTTCGCTGGTGAACGACGGGGTGGTGCGTGCGGAGGTGACCTCGTTCGACAACACCTTGCTGCTGCGCGGCGAGAACAAGGTGAACCGTGCGGACTTCCTTGCCTCGACGAACGCGGTGCTGGATATCGGGGCGATCACGATCGACCAGAGCGCCGGGGGCGTGATCGACGCTCGCGACGGAACGGTGCGGTTCACGGGCGGCTTCAACTCGACGATTGTCGGCGGCGAGGTGGTCGCCTCGCTGGGCGGCGTTGTCGTGCGGCAGGCGGGCACGACGGTGCTGGACGGCGTGACGCTCGACAGCCGGGTGGTCGTCGATCAGAGCGGCGTTCTGCGGGTGACCGGGGCGGGGCTGACGAACCACGGGATGATCGAGCTGAACCTCTCCAGTGGTTCGTTCGACGCGGTGTTGGTCGCGGACGCTCCGGCGGTGCTTGACGGGACAGGGACGGTCCTGCTGGGCGGCGGCCTGAACGATTCGCGGATCGATTCTGAACCCGGTGCGAGCTTCACGCAGCTGGCGGGTCACACCGTCGAGGGCGCGGGGCAGATCAACGCGTCGTTCGTGAACAACGGGCTGGTGCGGGCTTCGACGACGCCGTTCGCCAACGAGCTTGAGCTGCAGGCGAACGACAAGGTGAACAACGCGGTGATCGAGGCGTCGGCGGGTGCTGTTCTCGCGATCGGTGCCGTCGAGATCTCGCAGTCGCCGTCGGGGACGGTTCGGGCAGGCGGGGGCGATGTGCGCTTCATCAGTGGGCTGAACTCGTCGATCGTGGGTGGCTCGCTCGAGGGGCCCGCGCGGCGGCAGGCGGGGGTCACCGAGTTGTCGGGTGTGACGCTGACCGGTACGCTCGCGATCGACCAGACCGGGACGGTGCGGGTGACCTCGGCGGGGCTGACGAACAACGGGACGATCGAGGTGAACCTGAGTTCCGGGTCTTTCGACGGCGTGCTCGTGGCGAGCGAGCCGGCGGTGATCGATGGGACGGGGACGGTGGTGCTGGGCGGGGGTCAGAACGACTCGCGGATCGACTCGGACCCCGGGGCGAGCTTCACGCAGCTCGCGGGGCACACGGTCGAGGGCGGCGGGCAGATCACGGCGTCGTTCGTGAACAACGGGCTCGTGCGGGCGTCGGCGACGCCGTTCGCGAATGTGCTGGAGCTTGTCGGGAACGCCAAGGTGAACAATGCCGTGATGGAGGCGTCGGCCGGCGCGTTGCTTGCGATCGGCGAGGTCTCGATTACGCAGGGGTCGGGGGGTCTGCTCTCGGCGAGTGGTGGCGAGGTCCGCTTCTTGAGCGGCACAAACGCCTCCATCGTCGGGGGGGCTCTGGTCGGCCCGGCGCTGCGTCAGGCGGGCGTGACGACGCTGGACGGGGTGACGCTTTCGGACGCGTTGGCGATTGATGCGACTGCCGAGGTGCGGATCGCTGGGGACGGGCTGACGAACAACGGGATCATCCGGGTGAATGATTCGTTCTCGACCTTCGACGGCGTTCTGCGGTTTGCTTCGGACGCGACGCTCGGCGGGTTCGGCACGGTGCTGCTTGGTGGCGGGCTGAACGATTCCCAGCTTGCCGCGGCGGCCGGGACGACGGGCACGGTCGGCTCGGGTCAGCAGGTGGTGGGCGAGGGGACCTTCCTGGGTTCGCTCGTGGTCGAGGGCCCGGTGTCGATCGGGCTGGGCTCGGGCGACACGGGCGAGATCTTCCTCGCCTCGAACGAGCCGGGCGAGGGGCTGACGCTGGCGGCGACCAGCAGCGTTGAGGTTGACCTGATCTCGCCCTCGAACCATGACCGGTTCACGCGGAATGACAACAGCTACGCGGTGACGCTTGGCGGGACGCTGGATGTGTTCGTGAACGCTGGGTACAGCCCGCGGCTTGGCGATGAGTTCGACATCGTGGAGTTGGGCGGGGCGGTGAGCGGGTCGTTCGCGACGGTGAATGTGGCGGGGCTCGCGGCGGGATACGAGTTCGTTGAGGTCGTGCGGTCGGACGAGTTCGTGCTGCGGGTGATCAACTCGACCTGCGCGGCGGACATCGCGGAGCCGTACGGGTCGCTGACCTTCGCGGACATCTCGAGCTTCCTGGCGGCGTTCAACGCGGGCGAGCCGCCGGCGGACCTGGCGGCGCCGGTGGGCGTGTACACCTTCGCGGATATCTCGGCGTTCCTGGGTTCGTTCGCGGCGGGGTGCCCGTAAGGCGGGTTGACGGTGTGGGCTGTGCGCACACCTGAGCGTCGGCTTTCGTGATTCTCTCGCAACCCACGCGCCCCCCGGTGCGAACCGGCTGATACTCGGGGGAGTCGCGTGGTTTTCTGCGCGCCGTTCTCGGTCTCTCGGGTTTCTCGCTCGTTTCGAGCTGTTGAATTCGGACATACACGGTTAGAAGGGGATGTTACCGATGCTCACCGTTGCCGCACTTGCTCTTGCCGCCGGTCTGGCGACCGCGCCTCAGGCCGGTCCTTCGTCGACCCAGGCGGTTCCCTTTGTGGTGCTCGAGGAGGCTCCTCGGGTCGAGGTTCCGCGCGTGGAGCCGCGGGCGTATACGCCGGTGCGGTTCGATGAGGCGGCGTTCCGTGCGGAGCTGGCGCCGGCGCCGATGGAGTTCACGGCGGCGGCGAAGGATGAGCCGTTGCTGGTCGAGCTGCCGCACCCGGACGGGACGACGCGGACGGTGCGGGTGGCGGAGACGCAGGTGCTGCATCCTGATCTTGCGGCGCGGTTCCCGGAGATCAAGACCTACCGGCTGTACGGTGTTGATGAGCCCGGGGCGACGGGGCGGATCACGGTGACGCCTGAGGCGACGAGCGTCTTCGTGCGTTCGCCCGCGGGGTCGTGGTTCGTCGATCGCCTGGATGACATGGCGGACGATGTGTACGGGGCTTTCCTGTGGCAGGACGCGGGCGTGACGCGGGAGTGGGTGTGCTCGGCGGGGCATGACCACGCGATCGATCCCGGGATGGCGCAGCTCGTTCCCGAGGTGCAGAGCCGGCTGGCGGGGCAGATCCGCACGCTGCGTGCGGCGTTCGCGGCGACGGGTGAGTTCACGCAGTCGAACGGCGGGACGGTCGCGGCGGGGCTGGCGGCGGTGACGGCGACGGTGAACGGTGTGAACGCGAACATCGAGCCGGACTTCGGTGCTCGGCTGCAGCTCGTCGCGAACAACGATGCGATCATCTTCACGAACCCGAACACGGACGGGTACTCGAACTTCAACAACGGCGCGTTGCTCGGGCAGAACCAGAACAAGCTGGACACGGTGATCGGGAGCGCGAACTACGACATCGGGCATGTGCTGAACACGAACGGCGGCGGCGTGGTGTCGAACCTCGGCTCGATCTGCAACGACGAGATCAAGGGCGAGGGCGTGTCGGGCACCTTCTCGGGCATCCCGAACGCGGCGCTGATCGATGTGACGAGCCACGAGGTGGGGCACCAGTTCGGCGCGGGGCACACTTGGAACGGCATCAGCGGTGGCTGCTCGCCCGGGCAGTGGTCGTCGATCGATGCGTTCGAGCCGGGCTCGGGCTCGACGATCATGAGCTACGCGGGCATCTGCGGCTCGGACAATGTCGCGTCGCAGGGTCTGACGCAGTACCACTCGAAGTCGATCGCGTCGGCGGACCTGGTGCTGGGGATCCTGTCGGACTGCGGGACGGTGACCTCGACCGGCAACAGCGCGCCGTCGGTGACGGTGCCGGCGGACACGATCATCCCGGTGTCGCAGCCGTTCGAGCTGACGGCGGTCGGGAACGATCCCGACGGCGACACGCTGACCTACTCGTGGGAGCAGCGGGACCGCGGGCCGCAGGCGTCGCTGTTCGCGGCGGACGACGGGCAGATCCCGCTGTTCGAGGTGCGTGCGGACACGACGGACCCGACGCGTGTGTTCCCGCGTCCGGCGGTGCTGCGTGGGGCGAACGACCCGGGCGAGCGTCTGCCTTCGGTGCCGCGGTCGATGTCGATGCGCGTGCAGGTGCGTGACGGCCAGGGGAACACGGCGACGGAGCGGATGATCATCAGCGTGGTGAACACGGTGGGCCCGCTCGGTGTGTTCACGCCGACGAGCACGCAGAGCTTTGACGGGCCGTTTGACATCAGCTGGTTCGTGGGCGGGACGGACGGCCCCCCCACCAACGCCGAGACGGTGGACATCTACCTGTCGACGGACAACGCCGACTCGTTCCCGATCCTGCTGGTGGCGGGCGAGCCGAACGATGGTTTCGCGACGGTAACGCCGCCGCCCGGGATCAACACGACGAACGCGCGGGTGAAGCTGAAGGCTTCGAACTCGATCTGGTTCGCGATCAACCCCGGGTCGTTCACGCTGAACACGCCGGATGACCTCGGTTGCAACGGGGCGGACATCGCGGCGCCGTTCGGGCAGCTGACCTTCGCGGACATCTCGGCGTTCCTGTCGGCGTTCAGCGGGAGCGACCCGGCGGCCGACCTGGCGGCGCCGGCCGGCCAGTTCACCTTCGCGGACATCTCGGCGTTCCTGGCGCTGTTTAGCTCGGGCTGCCCGTAACAGATACCGACGCCGGGGCGGGTCCGATAGCCCCGGGATAGCCACTGAGTAGACGCGCGGCGGCCGGCTGGACCGGCCGCCTCGCTTTTTTGCGTCGGTCGGGGTCTGCGGCGCTGGCGGAGTGCGGGCGGCGGGATACCTTGTTGGCGGCGGTTGACTCTGCGGCGGCGCGGTTGGTGCCGATACGCCCGGGTCGACCGGCCACCCCGCGACGCCGGCCCGAGGCCGGGCGCGGGCACGGACGAGAATGAGAAGGAGATCCGATGCGCACCGCTACCCGTTCGACCGCTGCTGTTGTTGTTGCCCTTGCGGGTATGGCCGGCCTCGTGTCGGCCCAGCCGGCGACGCTGACGGTGGACCCGGCGCAGTCGAGCATCGAGGTCACGGCGACCGCGATCACCTCGGTCGGGAATGACACGGATACGGCGACCTCGGCGGTCTCGGGCTCGATCGAGATCGTGCTGGACGACTACGGGGCGCCGGCGGCGATCACGCTGAACGATTTCACCTTTGCGCTCGAGTCCGACCCGACGCTGAACTTCAGCTTCGGGTTCTTCGGCACGGCGAACGCGACGCTGACGGACGCGGTGGCGGTGTACGCGACGCCGGGCCTGCCGCTGGGGCCGACGCCGCTGGTGTCTGGCGAGTTCGACTTCCCGGCGGTGTCGACGATCATCACGGGGACGACAAACTACAGCTACAACATCCTGTTCGTGGGGAATGACTCGGGCTCGCAGAACCTGGCGGATCTTGGGGCGAACGATGCGCCGTTCAACGGGTCGGTCAGCGTGTCGGGCGGGGTGGTGACACTGGTGGCGACGCTCGACATCATGGGAACGCAGAACATCATCCCGGACCTCGTGGATGTCGAGCTGTTGGGCACGGCGACGATCGTGGCGACGGGGCCGGTGCCGGCGGGCGGGTGCAACGACGCGGACTTCGCGGCACCGTTCGGGCAGCTGACCTTCGCGGATATCTCGGCGTTCCTCGGTGCGTTCAGCTCGAGCGACCCGGCGGCGGACCTGGCGGCGCCGGCGGGGCAGTTCACTTTCGCGGATATCTCGGCGTTCCTGACGGCGTTCGCGGCCGGATGCCCGTGATCGGTTGAGCTGTTGCGTGCATGAAGAAGAGGGCCGCGACGCCCGTGCGTCGCGACCCCCAGCGCAGAAAAGTCCACGCCCTCTCCTATGACTGTTTGCGCCGGAGGTTCCGCTCCGGCGGGCGCGGTCATTCCGTCGGCCGCGACTCCGTGGGCCGTCACTCCATGGTGAGGGGCGTCCAGGCGATGCCGTCGGGGCCGGACTTCGGGTCGACGGGGATGACGGTGCGGACCTCGAGGTCGCCCAGGTCGACGACGGAGATGAAGTTGCCGAGCATGCTCGAGACGAAGGCGTGGCGGCCGTCGGCGGTCCCGGTGACGCCGATGGGGACGGAGCTGGTGCCGAGGGTGGGGTGCACGGCGTCGTAGTGCTCGGGCGACTCGAGGATGACACGGCCCAGTTCGGTGACCGCGTTGGCGTCGTAGACGATGAGTTCTCCGGTGCCGACGCAGGGGACGAGGGCGCGGGTGCCGTCGGGCGTGAAGGCGACGCGGATGGGGACGGCCCCGGTGACGACGCTCTTCTTCACCTCGAGCGTGTCGGCGTCGATGACGCTGACGGTGTGGGACTGGTTGTTGGCGACCCAGATGTCGCCGGCGTGTTCACCATCGCCCGGGCGGACGGCGATCCCTTCGGCGCCGGGGGCGGTCATGACGACCTTTACGGGCTCGGCGGCGGCGAGGTCGATGACGGTGACCGAGCCGACACCGACATTCGAGACGAAGGCGCGCGTGCCGCACGGGCTGGCGGCGACCATGTGGCTGCCGGGCTGGCGGGTGGGGATGGCCTTCGTCACTTGCATGGTCCAGGGGTCGACGACGAGGAGGCGGTCCTCGGCCTCGGCGGTGACGAGCAGCGTCTGGTCGTCACCCGCGCCCACGAAGGCGAGGCCGTGGGGGCGGGTGTAGCCGGTGAGAGTGACGCGGCCCGTGATGCGGCCCTCGGGCATGGCGAGGAAGACGAGTTCGTTGCCGGGGCGGGACCAGCCGTAGAGGCTGACGACGGCGCGGGTGCCGTCGGGGCTGATGGCGACCTCGTGGGGGCCGACCTGAGGGACGACGCCGGCGCGGTCGGGGTCGGGGCTCTCTCCTTCGTCCGCGGGCTGCGCGTCCGGGGCGAGATCGACGGTGCGGAGGACGGTGCCCGACTGGGCGTCGATGATCGCGAGGGCTCCGGCCTGTTTCAGCGCGACGGCGAGGGTGCCGGTGAGGGGCGGGGGCTCGGGGGGCTCGCATTCGACGGCGAGGGCTGGGGCGGCGGCGGCGAGGGCCAGAAGCATCGCGCTCGCCCGCGCGTAGCGGGGGCGTTGAGGTCGGAATGGCATGACGGCGGTCTCCTTCCGGCGGGCCCCGGGGTAAGTTGGGGCCTCGCCGCGTCTGTTCACTGTGACGGGCGAACAATGGTGTTCCGTCACGGATTCACGACTTCGGAAAGGACCCGGGCATGAGCACCACCAAGATCATCGACGAGTTGAACGGGCTGCTGGCCGACGCGGCGGTCTTCTACTACAAGCTGCACAGCTTCCACTGGACGGTGAAGGGCGAGCACTTCTTCACGCTGCACGCCAAGTTCGAGGAGCTCTACACCCAGTGGGCGACGATCATGGACGACATCGCCGAGCGGATCGTGGAGCTGGGTGGGACGCCGCTGCCCTCGCTGAACGCGTGCCTGACGCAGACCTCGATCAAGGAGGTCGGGGCGGAGCTGGACTACCGGCAGATGGTGCAGGCGACGATCGACGACATCCACGCCCAGCGGGCCCGGATGCTGAAGGCCCAGGGGGTGGCCCAGGACCTCTCGGACAAGACGACCGAGAATATTCTGGACGATTTCGTGGATCAGTCCGCCCAGCATGTGTGGATGCTGAACGCCTTCCTGGGGAAAAAGGCCAGCGAGAAGTGACCCCGCTCGCGGCCGATGGGGCGGCCGGGCCACCGGAGGCGGCCTGCGGGAGGGGGCAACTTCCCCATCGCCGGCGGTTCTTTTGCGGCTGGGGGGCCCTGTGAGGCCGGTTGTGTGAAGTTCCGTTTGAAACGGGTTGACCTGTGGGGGCGGAGGTGGCCTATTGTTACCCGGAGGGCGTGGGGGCCACCCCACACAACCTTCCGCCAATTTAGCCCCACCCCAGACGCCCCGCGTCGCTGCCCATTGGGCACCGCGGGGCGTCGCCTTGCGCTGATGGTTTTTTCGGCTATCCGCGGTCGTTGAGCCCCGGTCAGAGCCGCGGTGGTGACCTCGCGGATAGGGGCTACGGGCGGGCATCGACGGCGGGAGGGACCGCGTTCTCACGAACGCGGCTCTGATCGGGCCTCCGCTGGGTACCGTCCCGCCGCATGCCGACGCGTTTGACCATCCGGCCGCCCGCGGATTTCGACCTGCCTCGGGACTGCTGCTCGTACGGGTACTTCCTGCTGGCACCGAACCACTGGGATGTGCCCGGGCAGTCGCTGACGCGGGTGCTGACGCTGGCCGAGGGGCCGGCGACGGCGGTGATCGATCAGCCGGGGCTGGAATCGGACGGGCCGGGGGCGGCGCTGCGGGCCCGGTTCGACCGGACGCTGACGCGGGGCGAGCAGGGCGAGGCCCGGCGGCAGATCGGGCGGATGCTGCGGCTGGATGAGTCCGCCGAGCACCTGGCTGAGTTCCACGCCCTCGACCCCAGGTGGAGGGCTCGGGGGCAGGGGCGGCTGTTCCGCTCGCCCACGCTGTTCGAGGATGTTGTGAAGACGGTGACGAGCTGCAATGTCGCTTGGCCCAGCACGATCAGGATGAACGAGCGGCTGTGCGTCGTCGCGGGGCGGAAGGCGCCCGCGGGGGGCCACGCGTTCCCGACCGCCGCCAAGCTCGCTCGCACGCGGGCCGGGACGCTTCGGGGGCGGTGCTCGGTGGGGTACCGCGATCAGCGGCTGGTGAATCTTGCGAAGCTCTTCCACAAGGGCGCGATCGACGAGGCGTGGCTGGAATCGCCCGGCACGCCCGATGACGACGCGTTCAGGTTCCTGCTGACGCTCCCGGGGATCGGGCCGTACGCCGCTGGGAACATCATGCAGCTCCTCGGGCGCTACTCGCGGCTCGCGCTCGACACGGAGAGCGTGCGGCACGGGAAGGCGGTGCTGGGGTACACCGGCACGGACCGGGCGGTGCTCAAGCAGCTCGAGGCGCACTACGAGCCTTTCGGGGAGCACCGGTTCCGGAGCTACTGGTTCGAGCTGTGGGCGTTCTACGAGTCGAAGCGCGGGCCGGCGCACGCGTGGGAGCGGGAGACGACGGGGAAGACCTTTACGGCGGCGCTGCTGGCGGATTGAACGCCGGCTTCGGAGCCGCACACGCGCCGAAATACACCGCGATCTCACGATCGCGGCTCTGATCGGATTGACCGCACAAAGAGAAGACCCCCGACGCCGAGTGTCCAGCGCCGGGGGTCGAACCAGGGGGAAGGTTGACAGTCGTTGGTGCGGAGGCGTGTCAGTTGATGGTGCTGACGAAGCCGCCGTCGACGCGGAGGTTGGTGCCGGTGATGTAGTCGGCCCGGGGGCTGGCGAGGAAGGCGGCGGCGTCGGCGATCTCTTCGGGGCGGGCGGCGCGGCCCAGGATGACGGTGGGCATGGCGGCGGCGAGGACCTTTGACTCGATCTCCTCGAACGAGCCGTAGAGGCCCATCGATTCGGCGACCTGGGCGAAGAACGCCTCCAGGCCCGGCGTGCGGACGGGGCCCGGGCTGATGGCGTTGGCGGTGACGCCGGTGCCGGCGAGTTCCTTGGAGAGGCTGACGGTCATGGTGGCGTTGGCGGCCTTGGTGGCGGCGTAGTCGGGCATGCCGTTGAAGGGGTTGTTGTAGACGCCGCTGGAGATCTGGATGTAGCGGCCCCAGCCCTTGCCCTTGAGGTGGTCGAGCGTTCCTCGGATGACGCGGACCATGCTCAGCACATTCTGGTTGTAGAGCTCGGCCCAGCGGTCGGGCGGGGTGTTGGCCCAGTCGCTCGCTTCGAAGCCGCCGGCGTTGTTGACGACGATGTCGAGCCCGCCGAAGGCAGAGACGGCCTGCTCGAGCGCCTCCGATGCGCCCTGGTCGGTCGCGAGGTCGCCAATGGCGACCTTGGCCTCGCCGCCGGCGTCGCGGATGGAGCGTGCCACAGCCTCGGCGCGGTCGCGGTTGCGTCCGTGGACGATGACGCGGGCGCCCTCTTGGGCAAGCTTCCTCGCGATGGCCTCGCCGATGCCGGCGCTGCTGCCGGTGACGAACGCCGTCTTGCCGTTGAGTTGCAGATCCATGGTTCGTGCTCCTTCCCTCGGGGCGGACCGATCGCGCCCCCGCTCGCGGGGTGGATGGGCCGCCTGTGTTCCCTGCCGTCGTGCCCCGCGCCGTGCGGGGGCGTGCCGGAGTGAACCCGGGGAAGCCGGCTGGCCATTCCCATGCTTCAAAGATTTTTGAACCAATGTCCGTTTGTGGTCGAATGGGGTCGGGGGGCCGAATACTGGGGAGGGCCGACCGGGTTCGGGCCATGAACGAAGGGACTGCTCGCCGTGCCGACGATCCACCATCCCGAGCTCGCGTCCGTGCCGTTGTCGGCGGCGCTGGCGGCTCTGAGCGATCCGACGCGTCTGGAGATCGTGCGGAAGCTCGACGCGGCGGGGGAGGCGGGGTGCGTGTGCTCGGAGGTGGGGGTGGAGGGCTCGAAGTCGGCTCTGAGCCATCACTTCAAGGTGCTGCGGCACGCGGGCATCGTGCACCAGCGGGCGGAGGGGACGAGCCGGGTGATGACGCTGCGTCGGTCGGAGTTCGACGAGCGGTTCCCGGGGTTGCTGGATTCGATCCTGGGTGCGGGCGGGCTGCAGTGAGCCGTCAGCGCTGGAAGGCGTAGACCGAGCCGAGTTCGAGGATGCCGGACAGGTCGTCGAGGGCGGCGCGGCACTCTTCGAGGAGGCGGGGGTCCGCGAGGTCGGCGGGGCGGAGCTCGTCCCGATAGTGGCGCTCTGCCCAGCGGGTGAGCTCCGCGTACAGGTCATCATCGAGGCGGGTGCGGCCTCCGAGGGCGGCGCGTTCCTCATCGGTCAGAACGACGCGGAGGCGGAGGCAGGCGGGTCCGCCTCCGTTGCGCATCGACTCGCGGACATCGACAAACTCGACGGTGCCGACCTCGGGGGCCTCGGCGAGCAGTCGATCGACGCAGGCCCGGGCGGAGGCGTTCTCGGCGACCTCCTGCGGGGCGATGAGGACCATGCGGCTTGGGCCGTCCATGCCCGGGATCGTCACGATCTGCGAGTTGAAGAGGTAGCAATCGACGAGGTCGGCGATCCCGAGCTCGAGCTCGGTGATCATGACGGCGCGGAGTTCACCCTTCATGCGGCGGCGGAGGTCTTCGATGACGGCCGGGGTGTCGGTGTAGGCGGCTTCGTGGACGAAGAGCACATCCTCGTTGGCGACGGCGATGACATCGTTGTGGAAGACGCCGGCATCGATCACCCGCGGGTCCTGGCGTACGAAGACGGGTTCGCGGACGGCGTGGCGGCGGGCGATTGCGCGGCTGGCGGCCTCACCTTGGCGGGGGCTGAAGCGGACGGTGCCGCAGGCGTGGGCGTCGCGGGCGTCGTCGGGGCGGCCCCAGCAGAAGACCTCGAGGCCTGGCTCGGCGTGGCGGCTCGCGAGTCGCATGTGGTTGGCGGCGCCCTCGTCGAACATGCCGGGGGTGCCGGGGAGAGGGTCGTGGACGCGGAAGCGGTCCTCGTCGGCGAAGAGCTCGCGGAGGATGCGGGCCATGGGGGTGGCCTCGAGCCCGCGGTGCTGGTTGAAGGCGAGGTTGGCGGGGGTGATGTGGAGGCGGCCGTCGTCGGTGTCGGCGCTCGGGCTGATGGTCGCGGCGTTGGCGGCCCACATGGCGCTCGCGCTGCAGACGGCGGAGAGGAGGGCGGGCGACTCGCGGCCGGCCTGCTCGATGATCTGGGCGTCGGAGCCGCGGAAGCCGAGGGCCCGCAGGGCCTCGGGGTCGGGCCGCTCGAGCGGGGGGAGGACATGCTGCTCGAGGCCGAGGTCGGCGAGGCGTTTGGCCTTGGCGAGACCCTGGAGGACGGCGGCCTTGGGGCTGCTGGCGGCGCCCCGGTTCTTCTCGCTGGCGAGGTTGCCCGGGCTGAGGCCGGCGTAGTTGTGCGTCGGGCCGACGATGCCGTCGAAGTTGGCCTCAAGTGCGGGCATGGAGGGACCTTAGCGACTCCCCCGGACCGGACCAAGCTCGTCGGCGCGGGATGAGGCGGCCTTCACGCATGTAAACGGGATCATCGGCGGGCGTTCGCGGGCGAGAACGCGCGGTCGGACGGACGGAGGTCGGTTCGGGGCAGGGACGGCCTCGGCCAGACGGGGGCGCGGGCGCGGTACGCTGTGCGGCATGTCGGCGTCGGCTTCTGTTCAACTCAGCGACTTCGGCTACGGGCCCATCGAGACGCTGGCACGGGTCGCGGACCCGGCGCCCGCGCCCGATCACTCGGCGTTTTGGTCCCGGTGGGAGAAGCGCGTCCACGAGACCCGCCCTCGGCTGGTCGAGCGGTCCCGGGACGGCGTGGGCGGGCGGGCGATCGACCCGAGCGACGAGACGGCGACGCACGCGTTCACGAGCCTGGGCGTGCGGATCGGGGGGCGGCTGTTGCTGCCGCCGGCGGGGGTGCCGATCCGGGCGGGTCTGGTCTCGACGCACGGGTACGCGGCGAGTCTGCCGCTCGCGGAGCGGGACGGGCTGTTCGCCGGGGCGATCGAGCGGGGGGTGGCGGTCCTGAACATCCGCGTGCGGGGGTTCGCGGGGAGCCGGCTGGACTGCGGGGACCTGACTCAGCCGACGGAGCCCGGGCTCGGGTGGATCACGCACGGGCTGGACGAGGAGGGCGAGCCGCCGGCGTGCGACGGGTGGACCTGGCCCGGGGCGGTGGCGGATGTCTTCAACGCGTGCCGGGCGTTGCAGTGGTGGCTGGCCGAGAAGCTGGAGATCCCGGAGGGCGAGCGGGCGCCGCTGTATCTGCACGGGGAGAGCTTCGGGGGCGGGCTCGCGGTCGCCGCGGCGGCGATGCTTCCCGGGCGGCCCGGGGCGAAGACGAGCGTGGACCGGCTGGCGCTCGCGCTCCCGACGATGGGGGACTGGCCCTGGCGGCTCTCGGAGCCCGGGCGGGCGGGGGCGGGCAGCGGGACGGAGGTCGCGACGCTGATCGAGCGCCGGCCCGAGCTCGCGGAGACGATCCGGGCGCGGCTTCGGTTCATGGACGCGGTGGTGCTGGCGCGGGAGGTGCGTTGCCCCGTCCTCTGCAAGCTGGCGCTGCGGGATGAGGTCGTGCCCGCGCCGACGGCGGCGGCGGTGTTCAATGCGCTGGGCGTCGACCCGGGGCTGAAGTGGCGGTTTGTCGTGCCCGCGGGGCACGCGGAGGTGGGGCTCGCGAACGCGCGCCGGCACGCGGCGTTCGAGCGGTGCGCGGTGGACTTTCTCGACCCGGGGGCCGAGCCCGCGCGGACCATGGCGGAGTGGGAGGACCGGCTGCTCGACGCCGACGAGCAAACGCCCGCGGGCGCGGGGGGCGAGACGGGCTCGCTCTTCGGAGGCGCGAGCGACCGCGACGACGCGACGGAGGCCCTCGTCAGCGCGTACCAGGCGGCTGGGCGCACGCTGGACGATTTGCCCTACACCGACGAATACGAACAGCTCTGGTCGACCGTCGCGAAGGCGACGCGGCTCGACCGGCGGGGCGTCTTCCACAAGCTGCACAACCTCCGCAAGGCCGGCAAGCTGCCGAAGATGGGCCGGGCGGCGACGAAGCCGACGCGGCTCGAGCCCGAGGAAGAATCGGCCCTCGCCGAGATGGTCGTGGGGGCCGTGGGAACGCTGGGCCAGCGGGACCGCCTGCCGTACACGGGCGACTTCGATCGGCTGCGGGAGGCGTTCAACGAGCGGACGGGGCGTACGCTCACGCAGCACGACCTGTGGCGGGTGATCGCGAAGCTGGCGAAGTGAGCCAACCTTCATCTCCCGACCGCCGCCCGGGGTGCTTGGCGGAAGGGAGAGCGATGCTCGCGAGCGTCCGCACGCTGATGGATGGGCTGATCGACTACGCCGGGCTGTTCCCGCCTTCGAAGCGGTCGATGTCGGATGCGGTCGCGGAGTTCAGCCGGCACCGCATGGGGGCGCACGAGCGTTTCCTGGGCAAGTTCATCTGCCCGGCGAGCCGGCTCGAGGAGCTGACCGAGCAGGGGCGGAGCCTGATGCCCGGCACCTTCGCGACCAGCGGCTACCGCGAGATGGCGCAGACGACCGAGCCCTGGGAGGTGTCGGTCGTGATCGACCAGCCCTTGGAGCAGGCGCTCGACGCGATCGACGCCTTTAACGCCCGGCATGCGAATGAAGAAGGCGGGCTCGCCAAGGTGCGCACGATCGAGATGAAGATCGCGAAGGCGGGGGATGTGGATGACGCGGTGGATGCGTTGCCCGAGGACCTCCAACCCTTCTTCGAGCTTCCTCGCGAAACCCTCGACGCCGACCCGCGCGGGCTGATCGCGGCGCTGGCGACAAGCGAGGGGCTGGCCGCCAAGATCCGCTGCGGGGGCGTGGAGCCGCAGATGATCCCGGAGCCGCGGACCGTGGCGCGGTTCATCGCGACCTGCGCCGCGGCGGGCGTTCCCTTCAAGGCGACGGCGGGTCTGCACCACCCGATCCGTGCCGAGCACGCATTGACCTACGAGCAGAACCCGCCGCGCGCGGTGATGCACGGGTTCATCAATGTGTTTGTCGCCTCGGCCATCGCGCTGCAGCACCGGGCCAAGGAGGACGAGCTGACGCAAGTGCTCGAGGAGACGGACGCCTCGGTCTTCCGATTCTCCGAGCACGGGATCGTCTGGCGCGAGCGGGAGATCACGCTCGAGGAGCTCGGCTCGGCCCGGTCGCGGTTTGCGCTCGGTTACGGGTCGTGCTCGTTCGATGAGCCACTGGATGACCTGCGGGCGCTCGGCCTGCTGCCGGACGGGGTATGACGGAGCTCGCGGCGAAGCCAACACGGTTCTACGGGCCGGTGATGGTGGGCGTGGCCCTGCTGGTCACGCTCGCGAGCTTGCCCGGGCAGACGGTGGTGATGGGGCTGTTCAACCAGCCCATCCGCGAGGCGCTCGGGCTGAGCGTCCTGCAGATCAGCTGGGCGTACACCATCGGCACGCTCGCCGCGGCGGCGCCGTTGCAGCTCGTCGGGAGACTCGCCGATCGGCTGGGCGTGCGAACGGCCGTGGGCCTTGTCACGGTCGGCTTCACGGTCGCGCTGGCGTTGACGCCGCTGTCGGCGGGGGCGGTCTCGCTCACGGTCGCGTTCTTTTTCCTGCGGTTCCTGGGGCAGGGCTCGCTGGGCATGCTGGGCGGGCACATCCTTGCGATGTGGTACGAGCGGAAGCTCGGCATGCTGGAGTCCGTCCGCCATGTGGGGATGGCGTTGGGCTCGGGGGCCGCGCCGCTGCTTATTTTGCCATTGATCCAGGCGGTCGGCTGGCGCGTCGCGATGCTGATCCTTGCGGGCGTGATCGCGGCGGTGCTGCTGCCGGTCGTGCTCACGATCTTCCGCAGCCGGCCCGAGGATGTGGGCCAGCACCTCGATGGCGATCCGGTCGAGCACGACACGCACGACACGCTGCATGGCGGCGCGCCCCCGCGGAACGACCCCGCCTTCACGCTCCGCGAGGCCCTCGGCACGCGGGCGTTTTGGGTGCTGTTGAGCGTGATGGTCCCGCCCGGCGTCATCGGCACGGCCCTGCTCTTCCACATGCAGACGCTGCTGACCAGCATCGGGGCGGACCCCGCGAACGCGGACAAGGCCGTCTTCCCCTGGCCGATCGCGACGGCGGCCGCGATGCTTGTCGGCGGGTGGCTCGCCGACCGTGTGCGGGCGAGCCGCGTGCTGCCCGTCGCGGCGGCGGTGATGGGGGCGTCGTGCCTCGTCATCTGGGGCGCGACGACACGCGACGACCTCGCCCGCTGGGAGGTTGTGGGCGCGGGCATGCTCGTCTTCGGCCTCGCGATGGGGCTGGGCGTTTCGAACGCGAACCCCGCCATCGCCCGCTACTTCGGCCGCACGCACCACGGCAGCATCCGCGGGACGGTCTCGACCGCGATCGTCGCGGGCACGGGCGCGGGCCCCCTGCTCGCGGGGTGGATCTACGAGGCCTCCGACCACAGCTTCGCGTGGCTGCTCCTGGGCTTCGCGATCGCGAGCGTGCCGCTGGCGCTGGTCGCCGCAACGCTGCGGCCCCCGACGCCGCCGGCCCACGGACCGAGCGGAAAGGCGGACCCCGACGAGCCGGACCCGCCGGAGGTGGCGCTGTAGGCTGCGTGCAAACAACGATGACGAACGACGCCCGCCACCCTCGCCCCAAACTCCCCTCCCCCGCCGCCGGCGGGGGAGGTGCCGAGCGCCGCGAGGTGGAGGGGGTACAGAACAGCCCGCGCCAGCGCTCCTCAAAGCCTTTCCACAAGGCCGTCCAGGCAACACAAGGCGCCACCGAACGATCTCGACCACTCCGCGACGCCGCGACGCCACCGGAACGACGCCTCTGGAACGCGATGCGCAATCGCAAGCTCGCCGGCCTGCGGTTCCGGCGGCAGCACCCGCTCGGTCCTTACATCGCCGATTTCTATTGTCACGAGGCCGCGCTCGTCGTCGAGATCGATGGATCGTCGCATCAAGGCCCTCGCGTGCTGCACGATCGCCAGCGAGATGAGTGGATGACAACTCGCCGTCTCCGCGTCCTGCGCTTTCCTGCGACGCTCATCCGGGACGATCTGGAAGCCATCCTCCGCACGATCGAGCACGCCGCGAACAAGACCGCGTCTTTACCCCCTCCGTCATCGCTTCGCGATGCCACCTCCCCCGCCGGCGGCGGGGGAGGAGAGGGTTGAACCCGACCACAAGGAACCCACCATGCCCTACCCCATCGACGACACCCACGACCCGAAGCTCACGAGCTGGATCGACTGCGACGAAGACTCCGACTTCCCGATCCAGAACCTCCCGCTCGGGCTCATCAAGCTGCCCGATCCCGATGACGACGACGACGACTCGTGGATCGAGTCCGTCGTCACCCGCATCGGCGACACGGTGATCGACCTCTCCGCGTGCGTCAACGCCGGGGTCCTGAAGCCCGATCACAAGAAGTACGCCGACGACTTCGAGGTCTACATCGGCGACGGCGGCATCCTGAACGCCCTGGGCGATCCCGATGTCACGCCGGGCTTCCGCACCGCCCTGCGCCAGGCCGTCTCGAAGCTCTTGCGGAAGGATACCAAGGCCCTGCGGGACAATAAGGAGCTCCGCAAGGAGGCCCTGTTCGACGCTGCGAAGGTCGAGCACATCCTGCCCTTCATGATCGGCGACTACACCGACTTCTACGCCTCGGTGCACCACGCGACGAATGTCGGCTCGATGTTCCGCCCCGACAACCCGCTGCTGCCCAACTACAAGTGGATCCCTGTCGGCTACCACGGGCGGGCGTCCTCCGTCGTTATGTCCGGCACGCCGATCGCCCGGCCCACGGGCCAGCAGGCGCCCGCCGAAGACGGTGGCGCGCCCGCCTTCGGGCCGTGCAAGATGCTCGACTACGAGCTCGAGGTCGGCGTCTTCGTCACGAAGGGCAACCCGCTCGGCACGCCCATCCCGCTTGCCCAGGCCGAGGAGCACATGCTGGGCCTGTGCCTGCTGAACGACTGGTCCGCCCGCGACCTGCAGAAGTGGGAATACCAGCCCCTGGGCCCGTTCCTCGCAAAGAGCTTCGCCTCGACGATCAGCCCTTGGGTCGTGACGATGGAGGCGCTCGCCCCCTTCCGCAGCCCGCGCTTCGAGCGCCCCGCGGGCGACCCCACCCCGCTTGCGCACCTCGACGCGGACCACGACCGTTCGGCCGGCGCCGTCGACCTCACGCTTGAGGTCTACCTCGTGACCAAGCAGATGCGCGATAAGGGCATGGCCCCCCACCGCCTGAGCCGGGGCAACTTCAAGGACATGTACTGGACCGTCGCCCAGATGCTCACCCACCACGCCAGCAACGGATGCAACATGCGGGCGGGCGACCTCTTGGGCTCCGGCACCGTCAGCGGCCCCTCGCGCGACGCCCGCGGCTGCCTGCTCGAACTCACCTGGGACGGCGACCCTTGGGCCACGCCCCCGGTCCAGGCCCCCACCACCCAGCGCACGCCGATCGAACTGCCCACCGGCGAGACCCGCAAGTTCCTTGAGGACGGCGACGAGATCATCCTCAAGGGCTTCTGCGAACGCGAGGGCTACCGCCGCATCGGCTTCGGCGAGTGCCGGGGCATCATCGAGGCGGCACGCGGGTAACGGCAATAGAAAGGCCCCGGACCGGCTCCTCCGCCGATCCGGGGCCCATCATGCGCCAATCAGATTCACCGCCGGCGACGGGCCGCCGCGAGGCCGCCCAGACCGAGCAGCGCTGCCGCGCCCGGGGCCGGGATGATGTTCGTCTCGACATACTCGATCGCCAGGTCGAGCTCCGTATCGCTCAGCCCGTAGTTGAACACGATGTAGATCGTGTCCGTGCGATCCACGAGGTTGCCCGTCGGGTCGAGGAGCTCGAACTCCACCTGCCACAGGTAGATCCCGTTCGACCCGTCGAGCGCGTAGTCGGGGTGCTCGTCGAAGTCGCCGCCGTTGTAGGTGTACCCGTAGCCCGCGACGACCTCGTCGACCGTCGGCGTGACGATGGTGCTCAGACCCTGGATCTGCAGCAGGCTCGCGATCGTCCCGCCGAAGCCGAAGCCCGTCCACTGCCGCAGCGCCGCCACCGTGTCGTAGCGGATCGTCGAGCCGACGGCGATCCCCGCGCCGCTGTTCGTGAAGAAGCCCGGATCATCGCCCACAGCGAACCCGGACAAGTTGTCGAAAGTCAGTTCGCCCGCGAACACCCGCTCGCCGAGGTCATCGATCGTCCCCGCCACATCATCGGCGAGGCCCGTGATCAGCTGCCCGTTCTGCAGCACGAGGCCAACATCACCGAGCTCACCGGCCGAAGCGATACCGGCCACCGACGCGAGCACAACCACACTCGAAACACGCATCATCACACTTCTCCCTCTTCTGAATACCCGTTCAACCGATCACTCAAGGGCACCCCGCCGCGAACGCCGCGAGGAACGCCGAGATATCCGCGAATGTGAACTGCCCCGCCGGCGCCGCGAGGTCCGCCGCCGGGTCCTGCGCCGTGAACGCCTGCAGGAAGGCCGAGATGTCCGCGAAGGTCAGCTGCCCCTGCGGAGCAGCAAGGTCCGCGACGCACGCCGACCCGATGAGGTTCGCCTCGACCCACGCCACCGCGTCGTCCTGCTGCGCCAAGCCCGACCCCTGCGCGAAGACGACGAAGAGCGGATCGGTCACGACCGCCCCCGCGTTCCCGTTCCACAGCTCGACTTCGAGCAGGAACACCCCCTCCACCGCGGCCGCGCCCGCGAAGGCGTACCCCACATGGTGATGGAAGTACCCGGACCCGTTTGCCGCCCCGATCGGGAACGCCGGCACCGGCGTGTCGTCCGAGGGCGTCGGCACCTGTGTCAGGAACTTGACAAGAATCAGCGGCTGGTCCGCGACCGCGTCGAAGTCCTGCCCGTCCCACACCCGAAGCGCCCTGCGGATCGTCAGCCCGAGCTGGTAGCCAGACGGAAACGCACCCACCGCGCTCTCGTACCCCGGGTTGTTCGTGAAGTTCGTGTCGCCCTCGTCGCCGAGCCGCGCCTCGATCACGCGCGATCCCCACACGAGCACGCCCTGATCGTTGTACGCCCCGGTCTCGATGGTCCCGTCGCCCGCGGGCCGGAGCTGGTAGTCCGTCGGGTGCGGATCCGACTGCGCGAGCCCGACCTGCACCGCACCGCAGACCACCGTCATCGCAGCAAGACTTTGCAATTGCATTCTCATCTGTGCATCTCCAAAGACCGTCCCCGCTCGACACGCCGGGGCCGGCCCGCCTCAGTTCGGGTAGCTCTTCACCTCGGGATGGAACCGATTCACCAAGAGGTCGCGGTAGACCTCCTCGAACCGCAGCGTCTCGGCGTGCCCGTCGACGAACCCGTAGTTCGCCCGTGCCTGCGCCGTCGCCACGCCGCCCTTCTCCGCGCCCCCACCGTGCGCCGCGACATCCATCTGGTCGGCCGCCCGTTCGACGGGCTTCTTCCCGCCGAACGCCTGCCACCACTGCATCGCGTGCACATGGTCGCTCTTCGCGAAGTCGCTCTCGGCGTCCCGCGTCATCATCACGAAATGCACCGTCTCCACCGGTCGCGGCACGCTGCGCTCGTTGGTATACGCCCAGTCCCGCGCCGTCCGCCCCGTCACCGGGTCCTCGAACCCGCTCAGGTCGGTCAGCGTCGTCAACAGGTCGTTCAGCCCGTAGCTGCTGGGCCGTGCGATGTCGATCTCGGGATCGTTCGACGGGTTGCCGTCCTCAAACAGCGCCCGGTCCCGCTCGTACGCGGCGATCAGCCCCTTCAGCGTCATGCCGTCGTCGCTCCCACCCTCGCTGATGGCCCAGGCATCACTCTTGTCGATGGGGCTCCGCAGGATCTCCGTCCCGCCGTGATACGCCCGCAGCTGCACCAGCCAAGACCGCCCGAAGCTGATGCTGGGCGACCCGTGCGGCAAACCCGCGTCGGCGAACTGCCCGCCGAAGTCATCCGCGTAGAGCTGCTGGGCCACGCCGAGCTGGCGCACATTGCTCAGGCACACCGCCGTCTGAGCCGTTTTGCGGGCCGCGCCGAGCGCCGGCAGCAGGATGCCGATCAGCAGCGCAATCACCGCGATCACCACCAGGAGCTCGATCAGCGTAAACCCGCGTCCGCCCAAGCGCATCGCCCGGTCTCCGTTGGCCGACCCCCCACGCGGATTGTCCGCGTCGTCGGCCATGCGGCAACGCTACCCGACGCCCATCCCGGGCTCAAGTGCTTTTGAGAATACATTTGCAAAAAGACGCCGGGCTCCGAGTTCAGGCCGCGGCCTCCCCGCCGCCGTCGCCCGCTCCATCGCCCCCTCCATCAACGGAGTAGTGCTGGAACAGCCACGCCGCGGCCACCCCCTCTGGCAGCGACCGAAACTCGACCCCCACCTTCACCCATTCCGCCCCATCGAAGGTGCAATGCCGCACCACGCCGTACACGATCCGTTGCTCGAGCTTCCAGTCCCCGTCGAACGCGACCAGGATTGGGTTGCCCATGTCGAGTGGCTCGAGCATCCGCAGGCTGCACCCGCCCAGGCTCAGGTCCGCGCCCTTCGCGTACACCGGGCTCCAGTCCGGACCGTCCTGCACGAGCACACGCACCGTTCGCCGCATCGAGAGCCGTCCGAACCGGCGCGACCACCCGCGACCGCCGTCCTGTGGGATGTCCTGCTTCCGGTGCCCGTCCGCCATCCGTCGCCTCCACGGCACGGCCCGACCGAGCCGTCGAGGCGTTCATCGGCCCGACCCGCACCCCTCCCAAGCCCCGCCCGCGAAGTGCCGCCCGCTCGGGGCGATCACCCCCCCAGGTCCGGCGGGTTCACGGGGCCTTCCACAGGCCGGAACAGCGCGATCGACGCCGTGTGCCCGTGCAGGAAGCTCCGCCCGTCCACCGGCCCGATCTCGCCCGCCGCGAAGAACCCCGCCATCGGCACCGGCGCGATGTCCTCCTCGGACCCACCCGCCCCGATGCCCCCCTTGGCCATCTCCGCGCCCGGTGCCGCCCCGCCGAACGCCCGCTGCAGCGCCTGGCTGTCGTGCCCGATCGTCTCAAAGAGCTGCCGCCCGCGCCCGTTGCAGGTGAACATCAGCGCCCCCGCAGGGCGGTCGTGGATCTGCTGTCCATCGAGCAGCATCGCCAGGTCTTCCGAAGCGGTGACCTTGTCCCGCAGGTGGAACTGCACCGTCCGCCCCGCCGGCACCAGGTCGCTCACCGCGAGATACCCGTGGTCCGGGTCCCCCCCCACCACCGCGCGGATCAGGAAGTCCCCCCGCCCGAACCGCTCGCGGTACTCGTTCACCGCCCGCCCGATCAGGAGGCCCCCGCCGAGCAGCCGCCGCTCCTCATCGGTCAGGTCCTCGGCGACCTCCCGGGCCCGCTCGACCGCGGGCCGCCCGCCGAGCTCGAGGATCAGGTTGCCTTTGCTCTTGGTGACGACGAAGGTCGGCCCCACCGGCCTGCACCCCTGGCTCACGACCGTGTCCACCCGCACCGGCCCCGACAGGCTCACGCCCACGACGCCGTCCCGCCGCACCCCGTCGTCGAGGAACAGCGCGTTGCCGCCGGCCGACTTCCCGGCCGATGCCATCCCCCCCACGATCGGCCCGAGCCCCGCCGATTCGACCCGCCGCCGCCGGGCCATGTCGATCCGACCCAGCGCCCGGGTGATCGGCACGCTGAAGGGATCGCCCAGAACGATCGTCGCCCGGTGCTGCCCCGCGTCGGTCGCGTGCATCCCGAGCCGTTCGAGCAGCCCCGTGTCCGTCTCGGGCGATTCGTTGTGGATGTCCGCCATCGCCGAGCCGTCAAAGGGCGTCACTCGCACCCCGGGCATCGCCGCGAGCAGCACCGCGACCGCCGCACCCTCATCCACCTCGTATGGGCCCGCCACCACCCCCGAAGCCGTGCACCCCAGGATCGCCGCATCCCCCACCGACCGCCGCACCGCCGTGGCCAATTCGGCCGGCCGCGCCCCGTGCGTCCCCGAGGCGAAGACCACCGCAAGCGTCGCCGCCGGTGGCCCGTCGCTCTCCCCCACGCCCGCCGCCCTGCTGGCAAGGTCTTCGAGCGCCTGCTCGAGCGCTGCCTCAGCGGCCTCCCCGGCACCCTTCTTCGCCGACAGACCCCACCCAAACGCGGGACCGACGCGGGTCAGGTTGCTCGGGGCTTCGGGCATCCGCGGACTCTATCCGCGTCCACCCGCCCGGCGGATGAGTTCCGCCTCAGACCGTCACCGCCGACGGCTCCGCGGCCGTGCGCCGATCGCTCACCGGTGCCCGCGGCACCAGCACGAGCGCCGGCTCGGCGGCCGGAGCCTTCCCACGAGGACGCACCGCATCGACGACCGCCCGGGCCAGCCCGCGCTCCAGGGCTTCCTCGCGCTGCCGAACGACATGCAGACCCGAACGAATCATCTGCCGGGCCGCCGCGAGCTCTTCCCGAAGCGGACGCCCCGGGATGTCCCTAGCCGGCGGCGTCACCTGAGCACTCATGCGCGGCTTGCTCATTCTCAGGTCCCTTTCGTAATCCTGACACCCAGTCGATTGCACCGGGTCATTTTGGGGCGAGTACACCATGCTCATCGGGTAAACACCTTGGGTTGATGACTTCATTAATCTCCGATATCCAAATTGAGCCCGATCTGACCCATTTTCGCTGAAGTCAAGGATTCGTCTTAGCCTGATCGGGGGATGTTGGAATTCCTGAGTCCGAGTACGCTGAATTCCAAGGATTCTCGGTTGCTGGCATCCCGCATTTATGTGGGGACTCTCGCCCCATCACAGTCCCTAGGATCAGCTCCCAATCCAATGGAGGCACCGGATATGACTCGAACGGCCGTGGTTCTCATGATCGTCTACGCGGTTCTGCTTCTGGACGGCGGTGCCACAGCCTTCGCCAGCTCGCCGCCCGGGGCCTCGGCGGCGACCGCGCTCATCGTTCCGGCCGCCTGCGCACTGCTCATGCTGGTGTGCGCGGGCCTGTCCAGCATGCTGGGACGATCGAAGGCGGCTGGCATGATCGGTATCCATCTCGGTCTTGTTCTCCCGCTCGTCTTCGCGGTCGCCATCGGGGCCCGTGCGCTCTCGACCACCGCGGCGACCACGGAGTACCGCGAGCGGCATGCCGAGTCGGCGGAGGTGGTCGCGGCCGAGCCGCCCGCGGTCGAGGCTCCCGAGGCCGATGCCTCTGCGGACCACGACAAGGGCTACCTGGCCTACGCCCTGTGGCGGCTGTCGGCGATCAGCGCGGGCGCCTTCGTGGCGCTGCTGCTCTGCCGACCCAAGCCGGCGGACCGCGGCGGGCCCGCTCCGGCGACGGACTGACCCACACCCCCCGCAGCGCGTGCGGGGACGCGGGCCGGTGCATCACCGATCCTTCACTGGAAGCGGGGCGGTGTCGCCTCACTCACCCTCGGGCGAAAGAAGATCCACCCGCACAGGCCGCACAAGCATCAGATTCAGACCCCGGTCGAGGCGGACATCGCCGACCACCCCCACGAGTTGGCCGAGCTTGCCGCGCAATTCCTGGTCCTGCGTGTCCGGGCGGATGTACCCGAGCGTGCGCGGGGCGGCGGGGCCACCGACGGACTCGATCCGGTACAGCAGCGGCAGACGATCCCCTGAATAGAGGGCGCTCGGGACCAGCCGGCCCACGACCGCGTACCGCTGCGACTGCTCGAGCTGCTGGATCTGGCGGCGGACGGCCTGGGTCTGGGCGTCGGCCTCGCGGAGCGTTGCGTCGATCTCGCGCCGCTCGTCACGGGTGGTCTGGCGGATCCGCAGCCACTCGAGCCGGTTCTCCGCGATCCGCTGGAGCAGCGGCTCGTCGAGCGTCACCAGCGTGCGCTCGTATTCGCGGATCAGCTCGTCGAGCGAGTCGTCGAGGGCCTGGCGGCCCAGCGTGCGCACGCGGACGAACTCGGCCTCGAGGTCGTCGATGGTGAGCGGGCCGGCGGGCTCCTCGGCCTCGGGCTCGGCGGGCGCACCCGGCGCGGGCTGGCCCGCGGGGGCATCGGTCTCGGCTTCGGGTGCCTGGGCTTCGGATTCGTCCGTCATGGCGCCCGGATCGGGCACGACGACCGGCGGCTCGCCCGGCGTCGGGATGATGACCGGCTCGATCATCGACTCGCCTTCGCCCGAGGGCTGCCCAGCCGGCTGCTCCGAGGGCTGCCCCGTTGGCTGCTGGCCTGGTTGCTGGGCGGGCTGCCGGGTCGGCTGATCTGCCGCGGGAGTGGTCGGGCGGGTCTGCGGCTGAACGGGGGTCTCCGTCGGCTGCTCGGCGGGGGTGTCCGTTTCGGCGGCCGCGTCACCGGGCTGCTGCGGCTGCGTTTCCGGCTGATCTGCGGGCCGGGTCGCTTCTTGATTCGCAGGCTGGCCCGCGGGCTGGGTGGGGTTGCCGGTCGGCTGGGCCTCGGGCTTCTGGGTCGCGGGCTGGTCACCCGTGTCGCGGTCTTCGAGCGCACCAAGTTCCTCAAGCGTCGCGTTCCTCACCTTTTCCAGGGGGAGATACGCGTGCGGGGGGTGCGGGGCGGCGGGCGGCGCGGGCGGCACGACGCGGAACCCGTCGATGCTGCCGTCCTGATCGCGGATCGTCTCGACCACCCGCAGCTCGGTCCCCTCCGCGAGCGGAGTTCGGTAGACCGACCGCCACGATCCGGCGACCCCCACTTCGGGGTTCATGTTCGAGGCCCGGAGCTTGGACGGGCGCGTCAGGCGGGCGGTGCCAGGGTTAACGAGTTCGGCGTCGCGGGCGCTGAGCAGGGCGTAGACCTTGTCGGGATAGATGACGCGGGCCCAGCCGCCGCCCTCGCCGTCGAGGCGGAGGGCCGTCCCCGGCTGCACCTCGGCAACGGCGTAGAAACGCTCGAAGTCGCCGCAGCGGAGGAGCGTGGGCTCTGGGTCGACGATGACCCAGCGGGGCTCAACGGCCTCGACCTGGGCGCGGGCGGGCGTCGGCAGGAGCGCGAGGCAGGCGACGACGAGCAGGGCGAGCGGCGTGAAGCGGTGGCGTCGTGCGAGCACGGGGACCTCCGGTCTCTGAGGCTGGATCAGTTTAAAGCCGCTGGTGCGCACAGGCGCAACGCGACCGGTCCGGAAGTCTATCCGTCGTGATGAATCGGTGAATTCGGCCCTCCGCCGATGCGAATACCCCGGGACCTTCTTTGACCGCGCACCGCGGAAGGGCCTAGCGTCGCCCACTCATGAAAAAGCCCTCGATCGTGCCGCTGCGCGGCGGACTGCTCTGCGTGCCACTCGCGGCCCTGGTCGCGGCGGCGGGGTGTTCGTCTCCTATCCGTGACCGGGCCGAGGCGTCGCTGCGATCGAGCCTTGCCGCGGCGGTGCAGCGCGAGCTGGACGAGGCCAAGTCGGCCCCCGTCGCCCGCACCCTCGAACGCGACGGGGGCGTCGAGCAACTCGAGATCCGCGAGGAGCACCTGCGGGAGATCGAGCGGCTGTACAACCCCGACCGCTACTTCGCGGAGGACGCGGACGGCGACCGGGCCGACCCCCTGGCCCAGGTGGACAGCCTGCTGCCCGAGGACCTGTACGGTGCCGAGGCCCGGCTGCAGGGCGTGGGGCTCCGCAGCGCGATCACTTCGGCGGTGGCCCGGAACCTGGCCGTGCAGGAGGCGAGCTTCGGGCCCCCGATCAGCCAGACCGAGATCGCCCAGGCCGAGGCGGTCTTTGACAGCGTCTTCTTCGCCGATGTCGAATGGCGGGACAGCGACACGCCGAGCGCCGCCCCGGCGATCCCGGGCGTGCCCGGCGGGCGGGCGCTCAACAGCCAGCAGACCCTGACCGGCTCGGCGGGCCTGCGGCGGGCGCTGTCCACGGGCGGGTCGGTCTCGGCACAGAACATCGTGACCTACACCGATGTGCGTGCCAGCACCTTCGGGCGGGCCCCGAACCCGGACCCGAGCGCGACCTCGAGCTTCGTCTTCAACTTCGACCAGCCGATCCTCGAGGGCTTCGGCCCGGATGTGGCGCTCGCGGAGATCCGCCTGGGCCGCAACGCCGAGCGGGCGCAGGTCGCCGAGCTCCGCGGGATCGTGATCGACACCGTGACGGAGACCGAGCGGGCGTACTGGGCGCTGGTGCGGGCGCACCGCGAACTGGTGATCGCCGCACGCCTTCTGGAGCGCGGCGAGAGCGTGCGGGAGGAGATCAAGGCCCGGCGCGTGCTCGACGCGGTGCAGGCGCAGGTCGCCGACGCGGTGAGCGCGGTCGAGAGCCGGCGGGCCGATGTCCTGCGGGCGCAGCGGACGATGCGCCGCGCGAGCGACCGGCTGAAGCAGCTGATGAACGACCCGCGGTTCCCGGTCGGCTCCGAGGCGGTGCTCGTGCCGACGGACCTGGCGCTCGACGAGCCGATCCGCTTCAGCCTGGTGGACGCGCTCTCGACCGCGTTCGAGAACCGGCCCGACCTCGCCCAGGCCGTCCTCGCGATCGACGACGCGTCGATCCGCCAGAGCGTGGCGGAGAACGGGAAGCTGCCGACCTTTGACCTGCGGGCGGAGCTCGCGCTCCGGGGCTTCGACGCGAACGCGGGCGACGCGTACGGCGACGCCTTCGACAACGAGTTCATCGATGACTTCGCGATCGGGGCGCTCTTCGAGCAAGCGATCGGCAACCGGGCCGACGAGGCCGCCTACCGGCGGGCCCGCCTGCAGCGGATGCAGAGCGTCGTGAGCTACCGGCGGGCGATCCAGCAGGTGACGCTCGATGTCAAGAACGCGCTCGACGATGTCGTGACCAACTACAAGCTGATCGAACAGGCCCGCCTGAGCCGCATCGCGGCGGCCGAGGCGCTGCGGACGCTGCTCGTTGAGAAGGAGCTGACGGACCGCGGCTATACCGTCGAGCGACTCGACCTCGAGCTCGGTCAACAAGAGCAGCTCGCGGCCGCGGAGCGTGCAGAGGTCGCGGCGCTGATCGAGTACCAGACGGCGCTCGCGGAGCTGTACCGGGCCCAGGGCACGGCACTCGAGCGCAACCGCATCGACTTCGTCGCGCCCGACCTCAACCAGGTGAGCGAGGGCAACCTCGCGACCGACTACGAGGTGCCCGAGCGCCCCCGCTCGGAGTGAACGCGTGGACGGTCCCGAGGCGATCGCCGAGGCGGTGGGCCGGCTGAGGGCCGGGGGCGTCGTCGCGTTCCCCACGGAAACGGTCTACGGGCTCGGGGCCGATGCGCTGAGCGAGACAGCGGTCGAGCGCGTGTTCGCACTCAAGGGCCGCCCGGCGGAGAACCCGCTGATCGTGCATGTCTCGGGCGAGACGATGGCAAGGAAGGTCGTCGCGGGCTGGCCGGATCGGGCCGAGCGCGTCGCGCGGGCACTCTGGCCGGGGCCCGTCACCATCGTGCTGCCCAAAGCCGATGCCGTGCCGGCGAATGTCACCGCGGGCGGCGGCACCGTCGCGGTCCGCTGCCCGGATCACCCGCTGGCGCTCGCGCTCATCGAGGCCTTCGGCGGGCCCCTCGTCGGCCCGAGTGCCAACCCGAGCGGGTATGTCAGCCCGACGACCGCCGCCCATGTGCGGGCGCACTTCGGCCCGGGCGAGGTGCTGACGCTCGACGGCGGCGCGTGCCGGGCGGGGCTGGAGAGCACGGTCATCGACCTAAGCCGCACGCCGGCCGTGGTGCTGCGGCGGGGCGTCATCGGCCCGGAGCGGCTGGCCGAGGTGCTGGGCGAGGGGGTCGTCGAACGCGACGGCGGGCACGAGCCGACCGGTGCGCCGGTCGCCTCGCCCGGGCTGGTGGGCCCCCACTACCGCCCGCGGGCGCGGGTGGTGGTCGTCGAGACGCTGACCGAGGTGCACCGGGCGCTCGCGGAGCTCGATCCCGTCGACGCGGGCGTGGTGCTGAGCCCGCCGGGCGCCCCGGTCGCCGTCGACCCGCCAAACCGCTCGATCGCGATGCCCGAGTCGGCGTCGGCCTACGCCGCGGACCTCTACGCGGCGCTGCGCGAGGCGGACGAGGCGGGGGCGCGGCTGATCGTCGTCGCGCTGCCCGAGGGCGTGGGGCGAACCGGCGAGGCCGGCGAGCGGGCGGTGTGGGCGGCGGTCCGGGAACGGCTTTCGCGGGCGTCGGCCTGATCGATCGCGGCTCCCTGCGGATTCGCACGGTGCGGGCGCTTACCCTCCGGTCCTGACGCCCGCGAGGGTGACCACGACGCCCCGGAAGGAGCCGAACGACCATGTCGAAGCTGAAGATCGCACTCGCACCCGGAGACGGGATCGGCCCGGAGATCATGGACGCCTGCCTGGAGATCTTCCAGGCCGCCGGCGTCATGGAGTCGGTCGAGTTCGTCCCCGTCGAGATGGGCGAGAAGATCTTCGCGCGGGGCGACTCCCGCGGCATGACCGACGAGGCCGTCGACACGGTCGAATCGACCGGCCTGGTCTACAAGGGGCCCATGGGCACCCCGATCGGCGGCGGGGGCAAGAGCATCAATGTCACGCTCCGCAAGACCTTCGGCGCCTTCGCCAACCTGCGGCACTTCCAGAGCCTGCCGGGCGTGGACACCGTCTTCAGCCGGGCCGGCGTGCCCGTCGACATCTATGTCGTCCGCGAGAACATCGAGGACACCTACGGCGGCATCGAGCACCGGCTGACGCGCGATGTCATCGAGTGCAAGCGGCTGATCTCGGCGCCGGGCTGCGACCAGGTGCACCACTTCGCCTTCCAGGCGGCCGAGCGGCTCGGCATCACCAAGGTGCACTGCGGGCACAAGGCCAACATCATGAAGATGACCGACGGCCTGTTCCTCGAGCGCTTCCGCACGCTCGCGAACGACCACCCGTCGATCGAGATCGCCGATGTCATCATCGACGCCCTATGCATGAACCTCGTCCTGCGTCCGCAGGAGTACCGCATGGTCGTGCTGCCCAACCTGCAGGGCGACATCGTCTCCGACCTCGCGGCGGGCCTCGTCGGCGGGCTGGGCTTCGCGCCCTCGGCCAACATCGGCGACAAGATCTCGATCTTCGAGGCCGTCCACGGCACCGCGCCCGACATCGCGGGCAAGGGCATCGCCAACCCCACGAGCCTCCTGCTGAGTGGGCTCATGCTGCTCCGCCACATCGGGCTCGTGAAGAAGGCCGCGACGATCGAGAACGCACTGCTCGCGACGCTCGAGTCGGGCGTGCACACGGGCGATGTAAAGGGCCAGGGCGACCCCGTCGGCACGCAGGCCTTCGGCCAGGCGATCATCGAGCGCCTCGGCAAGGCCCCGACCGGCCAGGAGGCCCGCAAGGTGCCGGACAGCGAGTCGATCACGCATGTCGTCTCGCCCCGCCCGGCGCAGAACGAGCTGATGCGCACCTTCATGACCGTCGAGCGGCATGTCTGCGGGTGCGACATCTATGTCGACACCACCATCAGCCCCCTCGAGCTCGCCCAGCGACTCGAGCGCATCGCCGACGGCACGCCCTTCAAGCTCACGATGATCTCCAACCGCGGCACGCAGGTCTGGCCCTCGGGCAGCGTGTACACCGAGATCGTCGACTACTACCGCGTCCGCTTCGAGCTGCGCGACCCCGACCGGATGCTCGGCGCGATCGGCCAGATGCCGACGGTGCACCTGCTGAGCAAGGTCGCCGAGAAGTTCGAGATCACCGACTTCCAGCCGCTGAAGATGTACGACGGGAAGGCGGGGTTCAGCAAGGCGCAGGGGCAATAGGGCTTGACGCGTTGGGCCCTCGTCACGCTCGCGGGGCTTCTCGGCCCGCTGTGGGTTGCGTTCACCGCCAAGCGTTACCAAGGGCGTTCGCGTCCGCTGGCCGCGGACGAACTCCGCGAGATGCGCCGGTACTTCGCCGGCGGCGTGCTCCGCGCGGTCCGCGTCGCCGATGGCGTCGGTTCGATCACGATCGCTCCGATCGCGTGGCTCCGCCTCGTCGGACTGCGGGACGCTTCATTCGCTGCCGGTGCGAGGGCGATCACACTCGGACGGACGATTGTGGTCGCGGAGTCCGTCACCGCGATGGCTACCGAGAGCTGGCGGAGCCTGCTCTTTCACGAACTCGTGCATGCCACCCAGTTCGCCGAGCTCGGCGTCGGCGCGATGTGCCGGCGCTATATCGCCGAGTGGCACGATGCCGGCCATGTCTACATGGACATCGAACTCGAGCGGGACGCCTACGCCCTCCAAGACCGCAGAGACGCGGACCCAGGTGCGGCATTCGACGCTGATGCGCTCATCCGCGAAAGCGTGCGTACCCGGAAGGGAGCGTGACAGCCGGGCGGAACCCTTCAGTCCTCCGCCCGCTCCAGCCGCTCGACCGTCCCGTCTTCCTTCTCGATCAGGATCAGGTCGGCCTCGTCGTTGAACAGGCCGTGGTCGATCACGCCGGGGATGGCGTGCAGCTCGCGGGCGAGGTCGTCGGGGTTGGTGTGCTCGGGCAGCACGACATCGAGCACCAGGTTCGCGTTGTCGGTGATGAAGAGCTCGCCCGAGATGCTGCGGCGCAGCACGCCGTTCAGCCCGAGGTGCCGCATCGCCGCCCGCGTGCTGGCGAGGCCGAAGGCCATCACGGCGACGGCGAGCGTCGACTCCGCGCCCAGCCGGGGCGAGACCTTGTGCTCGCGGACGAGGAACACCCGGTGGTGGCTGGCCCACGCGAGCATCCGCTCCCGCGCCATCGCCCCGCCCGAGCCCTTGAGCATCCGCATGTCGCGGTCGATCTCGTCCGCCCCGTCGATCAGGAGGTCGATCTCCTCGACGGTCGAGAAATCGACGCACTTCAGCCCGTGCACCCGGCACACCGCCTCGGTCGATTCCGACGCCGGGATCACCGACACCTGGAACCCCTCGGTCTGCACCTTCTCGGCCAGCGCCTTGAGCGCCCGGGCCGCGGTCGTGCCCGACCCGATCCCGACACACATGCCGGGCTTCACAAGCGACAAAGCCTCACGGGCGAGGGCATCGGTCATGACGGCCGCCTGTTCACGGGTGGTCTCCAAGGCTGAACTCCCCCCGTCCGCCGGCCGCCGGTCGATCCGCGGGCCCGAGCCCGCGCCGCCTTGGCCTGCGAACGCGGGGCGACTCTAGGCGGCGCATCGGCGCGGCGCATGAAAACGCCTACGCTCGACCGTGACCGATAAGAACACCCCCTCCGACCAACAGACCGACGCCCCCGACCGCATCGTCATCGCCACCGGCAACCCGCACAAGGTCGAAGAGCTCCGTGCGATCTTCACCGAGGTCGCGGGCGACCTGCCCATCGTCGGGCTCGACGCCTTCGATCAAGCGTTCGACGAGCCCGATGAGACTGGAACCTCGTTCGAGGCCAACGCCACCATCAAGGCCCGGAGCTACGCGCGTCAGACCCGCTGCTGGTGCCTCGCCGACGACTCCGGCCTCGAGATCGACGCCCTGAACGGCAAGCCCGGCGTCATCTCCAGCCACTACTTCTGCGACGGCGGCCCCTCCGACGCGCCGCGGCCCGACCGCGACCGGATGAACAACGAGCGCGTGCTCCGCGAGCTCGAGTCGGTCCCCGACGAAGACCGCGGCGCCCGGTTCGTCTGCGTCATGGTGCTGGCCGACCCGTCGGGCACCGTCCGGGCCCTCGTCCGAGGCACCTTCGAAGGCCGCATCGGCCGCCCGCCCAGGGTCCCCAGCGGAACCCACGGATTTGGCTACGACCCGCTCTTCCTCACCAAGGAGAGCGGCTTCGCGCGCACGAGCGCCGAGATGGAGCCAACCGACAAGAACCGGGTGAGCCACCGGGCGGCCGCCGCCCGGCAGATGGCCGAGCTGCTCGCCGGGTTCGTGAACGGCTGACGGAGCCCGCAAACGCCCAAAAAGAAACGCGACCGCCGAGGGTCAGTCGGCGGCCGCGTGGAGGAGAGAGTGAGAACGCTAAGCCATCGTCAGGCCCGTTCCGGAACTCCAAGGCTTTCGTGGGCTCTTGGCGATTCCTTCGCGGAGTCTTGACGACCTTTTATACGAGCGTTCCACTCCCTTCGTTCAAAAGATTCACACGATTCGGGTCCGGCACATCTTGCCGACCCCCTAACCGACGCCCGGATCAGGACTTGTCGTCGTCCTTCACCTCGAACTCGGCGTCGATTACATCATCATCCTTAGCCTGATCAGAGGGGGTCGTTCCCCCCGCCGCCTCGCCGGCACCACCGGAACCGGCGGCCTGCGACTCGTACATCGCCTTCCCCAGCTCCATACGGGCGGTTTCGAGCTCCTTCAGGGCGGCCTCGATCGGGGCGGGCTCGTCCTCCTTCAGCTTCGACTCCAAGTTCGCGACCGCCGACTCGATCCGGCCCCGGACCTCGCCCGACACCTTCTCGCCGTGCTCCTCGAGGTCCCGCCGGGTCTGGCTGACCGCGGCGTCGCCCCTGTTCTTGAGGTCGACCAGCTCGCGGCGCTTGCGGTCCTCCTCGGCGTGCGACTCGGCGTCGGCCTTCATCCGGTCGATCTCGTCCTTGTTCAGGCCGCCCGAGTTCGTGATCTTGGTCTCGGCCTTCTTGCTGGTCGCCTTGTCCGTCGCGGTGACCTGCAGGATGCCGTTCGCATCGAGCGCGAACTCCACCTCAATCTGCGGCACGCCCCGGGGTGCCGGCGCGATGCCCGAGAGCTCCACTTCGCCCAGGAACCGGTTGTCCTTCGCGAACTCGCGCTCGCCCTGGAACACGCGCACCTGCACCGAGGTCTGGTTGTCCGCGGCGGTCGAGAAGGTCTCCTTCTTGCTCGTCGGGATGGTCGTGTTCTTCTCGATGAGCTTGGTCATCACGCCGCCGAGGGTCTCGACGCCCAGGCTGAGCGGGGTGACATCGAGCAGCAGCACATCCTTCACATCGCCCGCGAGCACGCCGCCCTGGATCGCCGCGCCCATGGCGACGACCTCGTCGGGGTTCACGCTCTTATTGGGGTCCTTGCCGAAGATCTCCTTGCAGATCTGCTGCACCTTCGGGATGCGGGTCGAGCCGCCCACGAGCACGACCTCGTCGATCTTCGACGCATCCAGCTTCGCGTCCTTCAGCGCCTGCTCGCACGGACCACGCAGCCGGCGGAAAAGATCCTCGCACAGGCTCTCGAACTTCGACCGCGTGATCTCGACCATCAGGTGCTTCGGGCCCGTCTGGTCCGCGGTGATGAACGGCAGGTTCACCGTCGTCTGCTGGCCCTGGCTCAGCTCCTTCTTGGCGGCCTCGGCGGCCTCCTTCAGGCGCTGCATCGCCATCGGGTCCTTCGAGAGGTCGATCCCCTCCTTCGACTGGAACTCCTTCACCAGGTGATCGATGATCTTCTGGTCCCAGTCGTCACCGCCCAGGTGCCCGTCGCCGTGCGTCGAGATCACCTCGAAGACGCCGTCGCCGACATCCAGGATCGACACATCGAAGGTGCCGCCGCCCAGGTCGAAGACCGCGATCTTCTCGTTCTTCTTGCTCTCGAGCCCGTACGCCAGCGCCGCCGCCGTGGGCTCGTTGATGATCCGCTCGACCTTCAGGCCCGCGATCTCGCCCGCGTCCTTCGTCGCCTGGCGCTGCGCATCGTTGAAGTACGCCGGCACCGTGATCACCGCCCGGTCCACCGTCTCGCCCAGGTAGTCCTCGGCCGTCTTCTTCAGGTCTTGCAGGATGAACGCCGAGATCTGCTGCGGCGTGTAGTCCTTCTCGCGGATCTTCACCGTCACGAAGTCCTCGGCCCCGCCCGCGACCTCGTAGGGCACCAGCTTCTCTTCCGAGCCGACTTCCTTGTGCCGCCGGCCCATGAAGCGCTTGATGCTGAAGACCGTGTTCCGCGGGTTCGTCACCTGCTGGTGACGCGCCGGCTGGCCCACCAGCCGCTCGCCCTTGTCGGTGAAGCCCACGACGGACGGGGTCGTGCGGTTGCCCTGGCTGTTGATGAGAACCTTGGGCTCGTCGCCCTCCATCACGGCGACGACAGAGTTCGTCGTGCCGAGGTCGATGCCGATGATCTTGGACATGGGTTCCTCCCGGTCGTAAGTCGCTCTGATCCGGGTCGGTCGCGGGTCATCCGTCGGGCCGCCCCGTGGGGGGTTCATGGGTATCCGATACGTCCGGGTGCAACCCGTGTGCCAACCCCGCCCGCCGCCGGACGCCCCACGGACGCGGCCACCCGCCCGCCCTGCCTGTCAGATTGGCAGAGTCGCCCCTCTCAGCTCCCCCCGGAGGTCGGCGAGATCGGCCCCGCCTCCGGGTGGTTCGGCGGCGGCAGCAGCTTCCGGCTCATCAGCACGAACCCGATCGCCCCCGCCGTCGTCAGCGTCAGGCAGATCCCCACCGCCGGCGCCGCCCCGCCCGCGGCCCCGCCCAGCCACTCGTACACCTGCACCCCGAAGGCCGCCGCGAGCAGCCCCCGCACCCCGGTCAGCGTCACATGCACCCCCATGTACTGGCTCGCCTTGTCGGGCGGCGCAAAGTCCAGGTGCCCCAGCGTCCACCCAAGCACCCCCCCGCCAAACGCGATCCCCTTCAACGCGCTGAAGACAAAGAGCAGCCACACCAGCTTCAACTGCACCGCCGCCAAAAGACAAGTCAGCGCCAGCACGAACACCCACGAGTGGATCGCCCGGAACCGCACGATGTGCGTCTTGTCGAACAGCTTCGCCCACAGCGGGATCGCGAACGGCATCACCGTGTACTGCACCACCGTCGAGATCAACAGCCCCAGCACATAGTCCGCGTTGAAGACCTCCCGCAGGATGACCGCCAGCAGCGTCATCGCGGCGATATTGCCCATGCCCAGCAGGAACTGGCAGAGCATGAACGCCGCGTAGGCCCGGTCCTCGATCAGCACCCGCGTCATCCGCACGGGGTTGAAGCTCGGCCCGTCGCGCCGATCCGTCGCGTTCTCCACCTTCAGCATCGCCCGCGAGCCCCGCAGCCGCACGCGCGTCCAGAAGTGCCGCCCCACCAGCCCGAGGACGCACCCGATCGGAATGATGTACCGGAACGCCCGGTCATCAAACTGCATCAGGACGCCCATCCCCGCCCCGAGCGCCGCGACCATCAGGACCGTGATCATCGCGAACGGCCCGGTGATCTTCGCCCGCGACCCGTCCGGGTAGTTGAGCTTCCACACCGTCGAGCGGATCGTCGTCACCCCCGCCCAGCAGCTCCGCCCCAGCAGCACCAGCACCGCCAGCGCGATCAGCCCCAGCTCGTTCTTGGGAACGAGCGCCACGCCGAACGCCATCAGCGCCATCACCGCGTGCAGCGCCGTCATGAACCGGACCTTGTCCAGCCCATGGCTCAGCCGCACCCACACGAAGCTCGACAGGTTCGCGAGCGCCGGCGCGACCGCCACGATCCCCGTCACCGTGTTCAGGAGACGGTCGTTCACCGACCCCTCGAACGCGATCCGCACCAGCACCGAAACCACGCTGCCCTCGAACACCGTCAGCAGGAACGGCAGGAAGAACGCCGCCCGCAGCTCCCACCGGTAGTTCGCACGGCTCATCGCCGGCACCCGGCTCGGCGCAAACACCCCCACCGTCCGCCCCCACAAGGTCGGGGCGCTCGGCTGGAGGCTGGGCGTCTCGGCGGTCGTCACGCTCGGAGCGTTCGCGCCCAACCGCCCGGAGGCAAGCCGCACCCGCAACCCGGCCGCCGTGCCAACCCCCGCCCTGCCGCCTGTTCCCGGACCCACCGAACGCCAGCCCCCCGCCTCCACCCCGCCCCGCCCCACCCCGCCCGCCGAACACGAAAGCCGCCCCGGGCGACGCGCATACCATCGCCCGAACCGACGACGGAGCCAGGAGCCCCATGCCCGACCTGCAGATCCGCAACTTCTCCATCATCGCGCACATCGACCACGGGAAATCCACCCTGGCCGACCGGCTCCTCCAATTGACGAAAGCCGTTTCAGACCGCGAGGCACGGGAGCAGTTCCTCGACGGCATGGACCTCGAACGCGAGCGCGGCATCACCATCAAGGCCTCCGCCGTCACCGTCATGCACGAGCACCACGGCGTGCCCTACATGCTCAACTTCATCGACACCCCGGGCCACGTCGACTTCGGCTACGAGGTCTCCCGCGCCCTCAAGGCGTGCGAGGGCGCCCTGCTCATCGTCGACGCCGCCCAGGGCGTCGAGGCCCAGACCGTCGTCAACGCCTACCTCGCCGTCGAGCAGGACCTCGAGATCATCCCCGTCCTCAACAAGATCGACCTCCCCGCCGCCCGCCCCATCGAGATCGCAGAAGAAGTCGAGCAGGTCCTAGGCCTCTCCGCCGAGGACTGCATCCCCGTCTCCGCCAAGACCGGCCAGGGCGTCAAGGAACTGCTCGACGCCATCTGCGACAAGCTCCCCGCCCCCCGCGCCGCGGTCATGACGCAGACCCGCGCCCTCATCTTCGACGCCGTCTACGACGATTACCGCGGCGTCGTCCTCTACCTGCGGATCTTCGACGGCAAGCTCAAGATCGGCGACAAGATCCGCATGATGCAGATGGACCGCACCTTCCAGGTCACCGAGCTGGGCAAGTACACGCCCAAGCCGACCAAGGTCAAGGAAGTCGGCGTCGGCGAGACCTGCTACCTCATCGCCGCCATCAAGAACCTGGGCGAGGTCCGCGTCGGCGACACCATCACCATCGACCACGACCCCGCCGCCACGCCCCTCTCCGGCTACGAGCCCCCGAGACAGATGGTCTTCTGCGACTTCTTCCCCGCCACCACCGCCGACAAGAAAGGCACCGGCTTCGAGGACATGCGCGAGGCCGTCGAGAAGCTCAGCCTCAACGACTCCAGCTTCACCTTCCAGGCCGTCCACTCCGAGGCCCTCGGCTTCGGCTACCGCTGCGGCTTCCTGGGCCTCCTGCACATGGACATCATCCAAGAGCGCCTCGAGCGTGAGTTCGACCTCGAACTCGTCCAGACCGCCCCCACCGTGAGCTACAAGGCCCGCATCCGCGCCAAGGGCGGCGAGATCGAAGAGATCGAGGTCAACAACCCCGCCGACCTGCCCGACATGGGCTCCGTCATCGAGATCCTCGAGCCCATCACCCGCCTCGAGATCATGCTCCCGAAAGAGTCCATCGGCGATGTCATGAAGCTCTGCATGGAACGCCGCGGCATCTTCAAGAGCCAGATGTTCGTCAGCGAAGCCCGCGAGATGATCTCCTTCGAGATGCCCCTCGCCGAGCTGATCTATGACTTCTACGACAAGCTCAAGGGCATCACCTCCGGCTACGGCACCATGGACTACGAGGTCACCGAGTTCCGGGCCGACCGCCTCGTCAAGGTCGACATCCTCATCAACGGCGACCCCGTCGAAGCCCTCAGCCTCATCACCCACAAGGACAAGGCCGACCAGCGCGGCCGCGCCCTGCTCACCCGCCTCAAGAAGCAGATCGACCGCCACCAGTTCGAGATCCCCCTCCAGGCCGCCATCGGCGGCAAGGTCATCGCCCGCGAAACCATCAAGGCCTACCGCAAGGATGTCACCGCCAAGTGCTACGGCGGCGATGTCAGCCGCAAGCGGAAGCTGCTCGAGAAGCAGAAGAAGGGCAAGGACCGGATGAAGTCGGTCGGCTCGGTCAACATCCCGCAGCAGGCGTTCATGGCAGTCCTCGACACGGGCGAATAAGAACGCCCGTCGCACCTTCTCCACACCTAATGAACACGCTCAGTTGAAGCCTTCTCAATGAAGCACCGCTCATAGTCTGCGCGCACACACCTCGACAGCTTGCCTCTCCGCCCCCGCGCTCTAGCTTTCCCCAGCCCCGAAGACGAGGGCCCACCCACCGAGCCCCCGTGATCGGCGCGCGCCATGCCCATCCCCATCTCCTCGAAGTCCAACCCACGCCCCAACCGCGGCGCCCGCCGTGCCCTCTACACCCTCGCCACCCTCGCCGTCCTCGCCGCCCTCGATGTCGCCGGCGCCATCCTCGTCCCCGTCGTCTTCGCCCTCCTCGCCGCGGTCATGCTCTACCCGCTCCTCGTCGCCCTGCACCGCGACCTCCGCATCCCCTTCGGCCTCGGCGCCGCCATCCTCGTCTTCGGCCTCCTCGCCACCCTCACCCTCGGCGCCCTCCTCCTCTCCGCCCCCGTCAGCGAGATGGCCAGCGAACTCCCCGAGCAAATCCGCGAAATCGAGTACAAACTCCGAGGCGTCCGCGACCGCATCGACGAACTCAAAGAAGCCGGCAAGAAGATCGAGGACCTCACCGAAACCAAGGACGACGACAGCGTCCGCGTCCAGGTCACCGATTCCCGTGTGACCAGCGTCATCCTGGGACAGACAGGCTTCATCCTCTCCAACGGATTCCTCACCGTCGGACTCATCTACTTCCTCCTCGCCTCGCACAACATCTTCGTCTACAAGCTCATCCGCGTCCTCCCCCGCAAGCGCCACCAGCTCATGGCCATGCGCATCTTCCGACGCATCAAGAACGACATCTCCCAGTACTTCCTCACCATCACCACCGTCAACATCGCACTCGGCGTCGCCGTCGGCCTCACCATGTGGGCCTTCGGCATGCCCAGCCCCCTCCTCTGGGGCGTCATGGCCGCCACATTCAACTTCGTCCCCTTCCTCGGCGCCGTCGTCGGCGTCATCATCATCGCCATCGCCGCCACCACGCAGTTCGACGACCTCACCTACGCCCTCCTCGTCCCCGCCGCCTACTACGCCCTCACCGCACTCGAGGGCACCATCATCACGCCCCTCCTGCTGGGCCGACGCATGGTCCTCAACCCCGTCGTCGTCTTCCTCTCGCTCATCTTCTGGGGCTGGCTCTGGGGCATCCCCGGCATCTTCCTCGCCGTCCCCCTCATGTCCATGATCAAGATCATCTGCGACTACTCCGACCCCCTCCGCCCCATCGGCGTCTTCCTGGGTCGCTAGACCAGCGCCGTCGCGCCTTCCGATACACTCGCCCCGTGCCCCACAAGACCTTCTCCATCGCCGACAAACGCGTCCCCCTCGGCAAGGCCATGGACATCGATATCCCCGTCGGCGAGTCCGCCACAGGCCGCGATGTCGTCATCCCCGTCCGCGTCCGCAGGGGCCACGAGCCCGGCCCCACCGTCGCCGTCACCGCCACCGTCCACGGCGACGAGATCAACGGCATGGGCGTCGTCCGCCGACTCATCGTCGAGCAAAGCCTCAGCCTCACCCGAGGAACCCTCGTCCTCGTCCCCGTCATCAATGTCCTGGGCTTCGAGCGCAAAAGCCGCTACATGCCCGACCGCCGAGACCTCAACCGCTCCTTCCCGGGCTCCGTCGGCGGCTCCCTCACCGCCCGCTTCGCCCACGCCGTCTTCAACGAGATCGTCAAGAAGGTCGACTGCCTCATCGACCTCCACGCCGCCGCCCAGAGCCGGACCAACTACCCCAATGTCCGCGCCGACCTCGACAACCCCAAGGTCGCCGAACTCGCCAGACTCTTCGGCGCCGAGCTCACCGTCCACGGCAAAGGCCCCGAGGGCAGCCTCCGCCGCTGCGCCGTCGAAGCAGGCGTCCCCACCATCATCCTCGAGGCCGGCGAAGTCTGGAAGATCGAGCCCGCCATGGAAGAGGTCGGCCTCCGCGGCGTCATGAATGTCCTCGCCGGCCTGAACATGATCGACGACGACCCCGTCCCCCCCGCCTACCTCGCCGTCTCGCGCGAGACCACCTGGGTCCGCTCCGGCCACGGCGGCATCCTCCGCTTCCATGTCGCCCCGGGCGACGATGTCGAAGAGGGCCAGCCCATCGCCACCGCCACCACACTCCTCTGCAAGGAACTCGCGACGATCGAGAGCCCCGCCGCCGGCATCGTCCTCGGAATGACCACCCTCCCCGCCGTCGTCCCGGGAGACCCCGTCGCCCACATCGCCACCCTCGAAGACGGCATCGAACCCATCCGCAAAGCCCGCCGCCGAAGCCGCGGAGAATCCCTCGACGACCGCCTCCGCGAAGACCTCGCCACCAACATCGTGCTGCACGACCGCGAGCAGGATCACGACGCGAGCACAGAGGCTGGCAAATGACCGACCCCGCCCCCATCATCTTCGGCTGGCGCGAACGCGTCGACCTCCCGGCCTGGGGCGTACGACGCCTCCTCGCCAAGGCCGACACCGGCGCCCGCTCCTCCGCCGTCCACGCCGAGAACATCCAGCACCGCCCCAACGGCCTCGTCGCCTTCGATGTCATCCACAGCCGCACCCACCCCGACCGCTTCGTCCGCGTCGAGGCCCCCATCGTCCGCGAGACCGTCGTCCGATCCAGCACGGGCCATACGACCGAACGCATCGTGGTCAGCACCACCCTCCGCGCCGGCCCCTTCGAGCGCGAGGTCGAGATGACCCTCGTCTCCCGCGAGCTCATGTCCTGCCGCCTGCTCATCGGCCGCACCGCCATGGCCCCCATCCCCGACGCGGCGCCCGTCCTCGTCGACCCCGCACGCTCCTACCTGCTCACGCCGAAGAAACAGACTCGCAAGAAGGGAACCAAGTGAAAATCGCGATCCTCTCGCGCGAGCCCCGCTCTTACTCCACCAAGCGCCTCGTCCAGGCCGCCAAGCAGCGGGGCCACACCCCGCGCGTCCTCGACACGCTCGGCTTCGCCATCATGCTCGAGTCCGACAACCCCGACCTCGCCTACAAGGGCCGCCGCATCCCCGCCTTCGACGCCGTCATCCCACGCATCGGTGCCTCCATCACCTACTTCGGCACCGCCGTCGTCCGACAGTTCGAGCAGATGTCGATCTTCTGCGCCAACCCCGCACCCGCCATCGTCAACAGCCGCGACAAGCTCCGCTCCCTGCAGATCCTCTCCCGCCACGGCATCGGCCTGCCCCCGACAGAGTTCGTCCGCTCCACGGGCGACATCCTCCCAGCCGTCGAACGCCTGGGCGGCGCCCCCGTCATCGTCAAGGTCCTCGAGGGCACCCAGGGCAAGGGCGTCATGCTCGCCGACTCCGCCAAGGTCGCCGAGGCCATCTTCGAAACCCTCGCCTCCGCCAAGGTCAATGTGCTCATCCAGCGCTACATCGCCGAGAGCAAGGGCACCGATGTCCGCGCCATCGTCATCGGTGACGAGGTCGTCGCCGCCATGCGCCGCCGCGGCGCACCGGGAGAGTTCCGCTCCAATGTTCACAAGGGCGGCTCCACCGAGGCATTCGAGCTCAACGACCAGTTCCGCGAGACCGCCCTCCGAGCCGCCCAGGTCTCGGGCCTCCGCGTCGCCGGCGTCGACATGCTCGAAAGCAACGAAGGCCCCCAGGTCATGGAGGTCAACAGCTCACCCGGCCTCCAGGGGATCGAGAAAGCCACCGGCGTCGATGTCGCCGGCGCCATCATCGACTATGTCCAGCACCGCGTCGCCTTCCCCGATGTCGATGTCCGCCAACGCCTCACCGTCTCCAAGGGCTGGGGCGTCTCCGAGGTCCAGGTCGCCAAGACCAAGTCCAGCCTCGCCGGCAAAACCCTCGCCGCCGCCGGCCTCACCGGCGAAGACATCAATGTCCTCACCCTCTCCAGGGAAGGCATGGTCAAGCCCAACCCGGGCCCCAACACCGTCATCCAAAGCGGCGACAAACTCCTCTGCTTCGGCCGCCTCGAAGCCATGCGCAGCCTCATGACCCCCCCACCCAAACGCCGCCGCACGACCAAAGCGACCACAAAGAAGTAACCACCAACGACGCCCCAACCCCCCGGTGCCACTATCCGCGAAGCGGGTAGTGCCTCATCTTTCTTCGCCCCCAGGGTGGCTACCCAAGCGCAGCGCCTCCCACCCCTCCAAGCCTCATCGCAAAGCCGATTCCCAAACAACCCGAACCGCAAACACCCCAACCAATCAGAGCCGCGTTGGTAACAACGCGGAGAGCGTCCACCAGCGCCCGCTCAATCCAGCCGCGCCCCCTTCCCCCGATAAAACCCACCAAGCTCCTCCCGCGCCGGCGTCCCAAACTTCCGCCCCATCACCTCGCTCCACCGAGCCGCCGCCGACCCCCGCTCCTCCATATACCGCTCGTACCCATCGTCATACCGCTCGAGCGCCCCCAGCACCGCCTCATCCCCCGCGTACCGGTCCTCCATCAGCACCGCCTCCACCGGAAGCCGAGGCCGCACCACCGGGTCCTCGTCCGGCACCCCCACGCACATCCCAAAGAACGGGTACACCCCCTCCGGCAGCCCGAGCAGCCGGTCCACCTGCGCCGCATCGTTCCGAATCCCCCCGATGTAGCAGATCCCGTACCCCATGCTCTCAAACGCGATCGCCGCCTTCTCCGCAACGAGCGCACAATCGATCGCCGCCACCAGAAACGCCTCCAGCCGCTGGTCGTACCCCTCCCCATCCCGCTTTGCCGCCAGCCGGTGCCGCCTCGTATCCCCGCAGAACACGAAGAACGCCCCGCACGCCACGATCTTCTCCTGCGGCCCCGCCAGATCCGCGATCGCCCGCCGCGTCTCCGCCTCCCGCACCCGGATCACGCTGTACGCCTGCACCGCCGAACTCGTCGAAGCCATCTGCCCCGCCGCGATCGCCTCCCGCACATGCTCATCCGGGACCACCGCGTCCTTGAACCGACGGATCGACCGATGCGATTTCAACAGCCCGATGACATCATTCATGCCGCCAGCGTAGTACCGCTCCCAGACGCCGAGTCTGAGCGCAGCGAAGGCTCGGGTTGATGACTCCAACGCGTACGGGCTACCGCGCCTGAATCAACCCCACCCCCTCCGCCAACGCCCGCGTATCCGTGTGCTGATCAAACCGATAGATCTTCCCACCCCGCACCCGGTACACATGCGCAAACGCCGCATCCACCGCCCGCCCCGTCACCTTGGGCGTCCCCACATACCGCCCCAGCACCACCACCGTCCCATCCCCCTCCCCACCCTCGCCCGCTACCCCATCCGCCGACTCCAAAAACTCCTCCGCCACCGCCCGCCACTCATCCCACTCCGCCCGAAACTTCCCAAAGACATTCGCCGCGATCTCGTCGTACCCCACCCACCGCCCGCCCCCCGGCATCCCCGCCGACTGCTGCCACACGATCCCATCCGCCATCAGCGAACGAACCGTCTCCATGTCCCGCGCCGTAAAGGCAGCAAACAACGAGCGGACGACATCCGCGGGGCTCCGGTCACTCATGCCCCAGATACGCCCGCGCAACGCACGAGTTCGCCACCGCGTATCTTGACTTCCGACCCCCACCGAAGAAAAAAACACCCGCACGGCCACCCAGCACCACCCCGGAGCCCAAGGGCCATGATCGAAATCAAAGACCTCCGCAAACACTTCGGACCCATCAAAGCCGTCGACGGCGTCTCCCTCACCGTCCAGACCGGCGAAGTCCTCGGCTTCCTCGGTCCCAACGGCGCCGGCAAGTCCACCACCATGAAGATGGTCACCGGCTTCCTCCGCCCCACAGCCGGCACCGCCCGCGTCTCGGGCCACGACATCCGCACCGACACCCTCGCCGCCCAGCGCACCATCGGCTACCTCCCCGAGGGCGCCCCCGCCTACCCCGACATGACCCCCGACGGCTTCCTCAAGTTCGTCGCCGCCGTACGAGGCCTCAAGGGCCGCCCCGCAAAGACCGCCATCGACCGCGCCGCCGACCTCGTCCACCTCGAGGGCGTCATGCGCCAACCCATCGACACCCTCTCCAAGGGCTACCGCCGCCGCGTCGGCCTCGCCGCCGCCATCCTCCACGACCCACCCGTCCTCATCCTCGACGAACCCACCGACGGCCTCGACCCCAACCAGAAGCACGAGGTCCGAAACCTCATCCGCCGCATGGCCGGCGAAAAGTGCGTCGTCCTCTCCACACATATCCTCGAAGAAGTCGACGCCGTCTGCACCAGAGCCGTCATCATCGCCCACGGCAAGGTCATCGCCGACGGCACCCCCCAAGCCCTCCGCGCACGAGCCCATTCCGCCGGCACCGTCACCATCGCCGTCTCCGGAAACACCGAGGGCCTCATCGAAGCCCTCCGCGCCCTCCCCGCCGTCGCCGAGGTCAACCGCCTGGGCGGAGACACCGCCGCCCTCCGCGCCTCCATCCGCCCCAACTCCAACAAGCGAGGCAAGGACGCCGAAATGGCCACCGAAGTCGGCAACCTCATCCGAGACCGCCGCCTCACCCTCGACGAGTTCACCGTCGAGCCCGGCCGCCTCGACGAAGTCTTCCGAGACCTCACCACCCGCAAGCCCACTCCCGCGGAGGCGCACGCGTGAACACCCTCCTCCCCACCACCATCGCCGTCACCCGCCGCGAGCTCGCCGGCTACTTCGCCACGCCCGTCGCCTACATCTTCATCATCATCTTCCTCGTCCTCTGCGGCGTCGCCACCTTCCAGCTCGGCGGCTTCTTCCAAAGAGGCCAGGCCGACCTCCTCCCCTTCTTCACCTTTCACCCATGGCTCTACCTCTTCCTCATCCCCGCCCTCGCCATGCGCCTCTGGGCAGAGGAACGCCGCGCCGGCACCATCGAGCTCCTCCTCACCCTCCCCATCCCCCCCGCCGCCGCCGTCCTGGGCAAATACCTCGCCGCCTGGGCCTTCACCGCCATCGCCCTCTTCTTCACCACACCCCTCTGGATCACCGTCAACCAGCTGGGCGACCCCGACAACGGCGCCATCGCCGCCAGCTACCTCGGCTCACTCCTCATGGCGGGCGGATTCCTCGCCGTCGGCTCCGCCGCCTCCGCAGCCACCAAGAACCAGGTCGTCGCCTTCGTCGTCACCGCCGTCGCCTGCTTCGCCCTCCTCCTCGCCGGCTTCCCACCCGTCGTCGACCTCCTCCAGGGCTGGGCCCCCGGCTGGCTCGTCGACCAGATCGCCGCCTTCAGCTTCCTCACCCGCTTCGACGCCATCTCCAAGGGCGTCATCAACCTCGCCGACCTCATCTACTTCCTCACCCTCATAGCAGCCCTCCTCACCGCCACCATCGTCCTCATAGACCTCAAGAAAGCCGACTGAAACCACACCCAACGGTGCCACTACCCGGCTCCGCCGGGTAGTGCTTCCCCGGGAAACCCCGCATGAACCGACTCACCGCATACCTCACCCTCGCCCTCCTCCTCGCCGCCTTCCTCGCGGTCAACATCCTCACCACACGCGCCCTCCCCTCCGCCCGCCTCGACCTCACCGAGAACCGCCTCTACACCCTCTCCCCAGCAGGCCGCGCCATCGCCCGCTCCCCCAAAGAGCCCATCACCCTCACCCTCTACTACTCCGAGTCCCTCGTCCGAGGCCAACCCCAGATCCAGTCCGCCGCCAACCGCGTCATCGAGCTCCTCGAGTCCTTCGAGTCCGCCTCGAACGGCAAGATCAACCTCCGCACCGTCGACCCCGAGCCCTTCTCCGAAGCCGAGGACGACGCCGTCGCCGCCGGCATCCGGGGCGTCCGCATCGGCCCCGAAGAAACCCTCTACTTCGGCCTCGTCGGCACCAACGCCCTCGACGGCCGCGAAACCATCCCCTACATCAACGCCCTCGATCCCAACGCCGAACGCTTCCTCGAATACGAGTTCGCCAAGCTCATCCACACCCTCGCCGAACCCGACCGCCCCACCGTCGGCCTCATCACCTCCCTCCCAATCCTCGGCACGCCCCCCAACCCCATGACCCGAAGCGTCGGCGCCGGCCCCTGGCAGGTCATCACCGAGATCGAGACCACGCTCGACCTCCGCGAACTCGAGCCCGACGCAGAGGGCACCATCGATATCCCGAGCGACATCGATGTCCTCATGCTCGCCCACCCAAAGAACCTCTCCGAGGACACCCTCTTCGCGATCGACCAGTTCGCCCTCAAGGGCGGCAAGATCCTCGCCTTCCTCGACCCCCACTGCGAGGCCGACCCCACCGGCGCCCCCGACCCGCAGAACCCCATGGCCGCCCTCCGCGCCGACACCTCCTCCGACCTCGGCCCACTGCTCGATGCCTGGGGCGTCGCCATGCCCACCGACCAGGTCGCCGGCGACCTCTCGTACGCCCTCGAAGTCTCGACAGGAGGCCCCCGGGGAGACATCGTCCCCTTCGTCGTCTACCTCGCCCTCCGAGGCGAAGCCTTCGACGAGGACGACCCCGTCCTGGGTCGCCTCGGCACCGTCAACATCGCCTCCGCCGGCATCCTCAGCCAAACCGAGAACGCCACCACTTCGTTCGAGCCCTTCATCACCACCACCGACCAGTCCGCGCCCGTCACCGCCGACCGCATCAAGCTCTTCCCCGACCCCCGCGCCATCCTCAACGACTTCTTCCCCACCGAGGGCACCCTCACCCTCGCCGCGCGAATCACCGGCGACGCCACCACCGCCTTCCCCGAAGGCGCGCCTGCGCCCGCGGACGCCGACACTCCACCCGAAGCGCTGACGACCAACACCGCCCCCCTCGACATCACCATCGTCGCCGACGCCGACCTGCTCGCCGACCGCTTCTGGGTCCAGGCCCTCTCGCTGGGCGGTCTCAACCTCGGCTACGAACGCATCGCCGACAACGGCGCCCTCGTCGCCGGCCTCCTCGACCGCCTCGCCGGGTCCGAGGACCTCCTCGCCCTCCGCGCCCGTGGAGAGTTCCGCCGCCCCTTCACCCGCATCGAGGAGATGCGCCGCCAGGCCGACGCCGAGTTCCGCGCCGAAGAGCAACGCCTCGAACAGCAGATCGAGCAGACCCAGCAGCGCATCACCGACCTGCAACTCGCCCGAACCGACGACCCCACCGCGAGCCTGGTCCTGACCCCCGAGCAGCAGGCCGAGCTCGACCGCCTCGAAGAACAGCTCGTCGCAAGCCGCAAGCAGCTCCGCCAGGTCCGCCTCGATCTCCGCCGCGACATCGAGGCCCTCCAGACAAGACTCCAGCTCATCAACACCGCCGCCGTCCCCGTCCTGCTCGCCGCCTTCGCCGTCTCGCTCGCCGGGTTCCGAGCCATCCGCCGCCGCGCCGACCGCCGCAGGGGAGCCGACTCATGAACACCAAGGCCGTCCTCATCCTCGCCGCCGCGACCACCGTCCTCGTCGCCCTCGTCGCGCTCCTGAACCCAGGCCGGTCCGGCCCACCCGTCCCCGACAACGCCGGCGCCCTCTTCCCCGACCTCCCCGCCCGCGCCAACGACCTCGCCACCATCGAGATCACCACCAACACCGACCAGCTCACCCTCGCCAAGCAAGACTCAGCCTGGGTCCTCCCCGCGAAGGACAACTACCCCGCCAGCATCGACGAAGTCCGCCGCCTCGTCACCCAACTCCAAACCCTCGAACCCACCGACCGCAAAACCGCCGACCCCACCAACCACCCCCGCCTCGGCCTCACACTCCCAAACCCGAGCGAGGACGCGGCCGACAACACAAACGAAGGTACCCGCGTCCGCCTCCTCACCACCGGAGGCAACGCCGTCGCCGACCTCATCCTCGGCATCACCACCAACGGCAACCAATTCATCCGCCGCGCCGACGCCGACCAGACCTGGCTCATCGAGTCCCCCATCCGCGCCGAGGCAAACCCCACCCGCTGGTTCGACCCCCGCCCCGTCCAGGTCGAGCGCGACGAAGTCCGCCGCATCACCATCGAACACCCCGACGGCGAAACCGTCACGGTGATCAAAGCAAACGACGACTTCACGCTCGAGAACATTCCAGATGGCCGCGAACTCGTCGGCCCCTGGGCCGCCGGTCAGATCGCGGGCGCCCTCGGATTCATCAATGTCACGGATGTCGCCAGCGACGCCTGGATGCAGGACGCCGAGGTGACGACCATCACCTACGAACTCGAGCCCACGACCGACGATGAGACAGGCGACGCCGAGCAGACCCTCACCGTCCGCCTCGCCGAGCGCAACAGCCAGCCGTGGGCGACTTTCCGCGCCGCCGGACCCGGGGCCGACGAGGTCAACGCCATCACCCAGGGCTGGTCCTACCAGATCAGCAGCTTCACCCGCGACACCCTGACCAAGCGGCTCGAGGACCTGCTCAAACCCCTCCCCGAGCCCACGGAAACCCCCGCCGGGCCGGAAATCCCCGCGGCCTTGACGCCGCCCGCGGATGATTGAAACCGCCGCCCGTCGCGGCCCGTAGGCTGTCTCTGGACCAACACGGCACCGACGAAAGGGCAAGGACTTATGGCCAAGGCCGTCGCCGATCCGGAAGACATGCGCCAGTTCGCGATGAACCTCAAAAAGTTCACCGGCGGGCTCCGCCAGCAGATGACCGCGCTCAAGGGCCAGGCGTCCGCGCTCGGCCAAACCTGGCGGGACCAGGAACATGCGAAATTCGCGGGTGAGTTCGACGACACGATGCGGGCGATGGCGCGTTTTTGTGAGCACGCCGAGCAGCACATCCCGTTCCTTGTGCGCAAGGCCGAGCGTCTCGAGGAGTATCTGAAGCAGCGCTGAGCGTGCGCACAGCCGCGAGCGGCGTGCGCACGCCGCGAGCACGCGTGCGCACGGCCGCGTCGTTTTTGGGGCAGGTGAACCATGGCCGATCGCGCCCGCGTCAGCTCCGTCGAAGCCCTCGCCGCCTTCCGGCCGGCGCTGGTGAAGTTCCAGGAAGAGACCGCGGCGGCGCTGACGAGCGCGGAGTCGGACGCGGGGCGCACGGCGCTGAAGCTGCGTAACCAGCTCGAGCCGTACTGGAAGAAAGAATGCCGAGTGCGGCGGGAGGAGCTGACGCGCGCGAAGGGCAAGGTCTCGGCGAAGCAGGCGTCGAAGAGCAACGACGAACGCACGACGGTGGACGAGAAGAAGGCGCTCGAGAAGGCGAAGCGGCGGCTGGAGTACGCGGAGCGCAAGCTCGAGGTCACGCGGGTGTGGGCGCGGCGTCTTGAGAAAGAACAGGACGAGTTTCGCAGCAAGATCGGCGGGTTCAAGGCGGTGGTGGACCAGCAGATGCCGCGGGCGGTCTTTGAGCTCGATCGCGTGATCCGGACGCTGGATGAGTACCTGCGGATCAAGTCGAAGGCGGGGGATGCGCCGGTCCCGGAGAAGACCGAGGGGGGTGAGGGATGAGCCTGGGCGTCACGAAGACGGTGATCGTGGACGGGGCGAAGGAGCTCAAGCGGGCTTGGCTCGCGACGCGCGATTATTGGGATGACGAGATGGCTCGGAAGTTCGAGGAAGAGTTCCTGGAGCCGATCGGGCCCCGGCTGACGGAGGCGGTGAAGGCGCTGGAGCACTTGCAGGGGGTGTGCCGGAAGGCGGAGATGGAGTGTGAGGACAACGGGGAGTGAGGTACGGGGCGGTCGGTGGATCGACCCTGATCTTCGCGTGCGCGAAGATCAGGCGTCCCTCTGGAATGAGTTTGGTTAGACGGTCGGCACTGACCTGCGGGGCCGGGTCGGTGGCACCCGTTCACGCCCGCGCTTCGCGTGGGCGTGCCACTCGGGCTTTCGGGGCACCCTTTGGGGGCGGGGGCGGTAGGCTGTTTTGAATGAGTGAGAACGGTGTGACGGTTTCTGGGGATGCTGCGGGCGCGGGCGGGGCGGGGGGGCTGCCGGCGACGGCGGTGGCTCCGGCGGCTGGGGGGAGTCCTGTGGTGCGGCAGGCTCGGGCGCTCTCGCGGCTTCGGGCGTTGTTGCGCGAGCGGGCGGAAGCGGCGGCGGAGATCGAGCGGGCGCACGCTGCGGCTCGTGCTTCGGCCCAGTCGGCGTTTGACGGGGCGACGGAGGAGGCCGAGGGGGCTTGGAGCGCTGCGAAGAAGCGGATCGAGGCGGAGAGCACGAAGGCGCACGCGGAGGCGAAGTCGACCTTCGAGGCGCGGGCGACGGCGGAGCAGCGGAAGCACCGGTCGGAGCGGGTGAGCCGGCAGGGATCGCTGGACGAGGCGGAGCACCAGGCGCGGAAGGCGATCCAGGAGGCGGAGACGCTGACGGACGCGTCGTTCGAGCCGGCGATCAAGGGTGAGGACGAGGCGCTCAAGCGGCTGAAATCGGAGGTGCGGCAGCAGCGGGAGGCGCTCGACATCCTCGAGGGTCAGGCGATGCGGCTGGCGGGGCCGCGGGTGCCGATGCCGGCGACGCAGCCGATGATCCTGGGGCAGACGAAGGACGGGGACCTGGCGCTTCCCAAGGAGTGGGAGAACCACGACGGGGTGCCGCCGCTGGAGCAGGCGGCCCAGAAGCGCGAGGAGATCGAGAAGCGCGTGCGGAGGCTCGGTGGGCTGACGCTGCACGCGGCGTTCCGGGCGGGGCTGCCGATTCTGCTGGCGTTCGTCGCGGTGGTGGGCGGGGTCTTCGCGGGGGCGATCCGGACGGAGTGGTCGGAGCTGCGGACGCCGGCGCTGTGGGCGGGGATCGGGCTGGGGGCGGTGGCGGTGCTGACGCTGCCGCTTCGGTTCCTGGCGCTGGGGGGGACGCGGCGGCGGCTGAAGCCTCTGGCGGAGGACCTGCAAGAGGCGCGGCACCTGCTGGATGTGGCGGTGGCGATGGGGGAGGCGCGGCGGCGGAAGGCGCGGGCGGAGCTGATCGAGGCGCGGGACGCGGAGATCGCGGAGACGAAGGGGGCGCAGGAGGCGAAGCTCGCGAAGCTGAAGGCGGAGCGTGAGCGGACGCTCGGGGACCTGGACACGCGGCACAAGGGCGTGATGGCGCAGCTGGCTTCGGCGCGGGACACGGCGGTGACGCGGGTGGAGAAGACGCGGGCGGAGGCGATCGAGCAGGCGGAGGGGGCGTACCAGGAGTCGACGGCGGGGGCGCGGGCGACGCTGGAGGCGGTGCAGGCGGAGGCGGACCGGACGCGCGACGAGGGCACGGCGGCGCTGGTGGAGCGGTTCAACGCGGAGGCTCGGGCGCTGACGGGTGAGTTGCACGAGCTCGGTGAGGGCGTATTGCCCTGGTCGCCGGCGTGGGATGACGCGAGCTGGGGGAACTGGTCGCCCCCCACGGAGCCGGCGGGGGCGGTGCCGGTGGCGTGGTGCGGGCTTCACCTCGGCGAGCTCGAGGGGGGACTGCCCAGCGAAGAGGGGGCGCTCGCGGGGGTGCGGACGGAGCTGCGGGTGCCGGCGACGATCGGGTTCCCGGGGGATGCGAGTTTGCTGGTGCTGGCGGGGAGCGAGCACCGGGGGCGGGGGCTGGATCTGCTGCGCGATGCGGTGATGCGTCTGCTGACGGCGCTGCCGGCGGGGAAGGTGCGGCTGACGATGTTCGACCCTGTGGGGCTCGGGCAGAGCTTTGCTGGGTTCATGCGGCTCTCCGATCACGATGATCGTCTTGTGACGAACCGGATCTGGACGGAGGCGCGGCACCTCGAGCAGCGGCTGATGGACCTGACCGAGCACATGGAGACGGTGATCCAGAAGTATCTGCGGAACGAGTTTGACACGATCGAGGCGTACAACGAGGCGGCGGGGGAGATCGCGGAGCCGTACCGGTTCCTGGTGATCGCGGATTTGCCGCAGAGCTTGACCGAGGAGGCGGGGCGGCGGCTGGCGAGCGTGATTGATGCGGGGCCGCGGTGCGGGGTGTACACGCTGATTCATCTGGATCCCGAGGCGAAGCTGCCGGAGACGATCGATCGGGAGACCCTGGAGCGGGCGTCGGCGGTGGTGTCGTTTGCCGAGGATGGGTCGGTCGAGGTCTCGGGGGAGGCGTACGCGGGGCTTGCCTTTGAGGCGGAGGCGGCGCCGCGGGAGGCGGACGCGGCTCGCTTGCTCGAGCTTGTGGGTCGGCACGGGGTGAGCGCGGGGCGTGTGGAGGTGCCGTTCCGGTTGCTGGGGCCGCCGGAGGGGAAGCTGTGGACGGAGAGCTGCGCGGACGAGCTGCGGGTGCCGCTTGGGAGAGCCGGGGCGACGCGGTTTCAGCAGCTTGAGCTGGGCCGGGGGACGAGCCAGCATGTGCTCATCGCGGGGAAGACGGGGTCGGGCAAGTCGACGCTGTTGCATGTGCTCATCGCGAACGCGGCGCGGTGGCTGAGCCCGGACGAGGTGGAGCTGTACCTCGTGGATTTCAAGAAGGGCGTGGAGTTCAAGGCGTACGCGGACGATCGGCTGCCGCATGCGCGGGCGGTGGCGGTGGAGAGCGATCGGGAGTTTGGGCTGAGCGTTCTGAAGCGGCTGGATGAGGAGCTGAAGCGGCGGGGGGATTTGTTTCGGGAGCTGGCGGCGCAGTCGATCGGGGCGGCGCGGGCGAAGCTGGCCGAGGCGGGGCGGGCGGAGCATTTGCCGCGGACGCTGCTCATCATCGACGAGTTCCAGGAGTTCTTTACGGAGGATGACGCGATCTCGCAGGAGGCGAGCTTGCTGCTGGACCGGCTGGTGCGGCAGGGGCGTGCGTTTGGGATGCATGTGCTGCTGGGCAGTCAGACGCTGAGCGGGGCGTATTCGCTTGCGCGGAGCACTGTTGGTCAGATGGCGGTGCGGATTGCGCTGCAGTGCAGCGAGACGGACAGCTATTTGATCTTGAGCGAGGACAACGGGGCGGCGCGGCTTTTGAATCGGCCTGGGGAGGCGATTTACAACGATGCGAACGGGCTGGTGGAGGGGAACAGTCCGTTCCAGGTGGCGTGGCTGAATGATGATGAGCGGGACGGGGTGTTGGAGGTGGTAAAGGCGGAGGCGGAGCGGGTGGGGTGGAAGCGGCCGGAGCCGCAGATTGTGTTCGAGGGGAATGCGCCGGCGAAGGTGGAGCGGAACCGGGTGCTCTGGGAGACGCTGGAGAAGCCGGAGCGGGGCGTGGTGAAGGGGGCGCGGGCGTTTCTAGGGGAGCCGGTGGCGATCAAGGATCACACGGCGGGGTTCTTGCGGCGGCAGGGCGGGTCGAATCTGTTGATCGTTGGGCAGCAGCCGGAGACGGCGCGGGCGATGCTGGCGGCGAGCGTGGTGGGGTTGGTGGCGCAGCATGCGCTGGATGGTGAGGCGGAGATCACGGTGGTGGATGCGACGCCGCCGGATGATCCGGATGCGCGGGTGTTGGCGGAGCTTTGCGATGCGCTGCACGAGGCGAGCGGGCTGCGGGTGCGGGCGGTGGGGCCGCGGGAGGCGGAGGATGTGATTCTGGAGCTGGATGCGGAGCGGGCGAGCCGGGATGGGGAGGGGCGGACGGATGGGGGGGCGCGGTATCTGATTTTGAATGGGTTGCAGCGGTTGAAGGCGCTTCGGAAGGCGGAGGACGATTTTTCGTTCAGCTTTTCGTCGGAGGAGGAGGATTCGTCGTCGGGGGGGCGGAGTGCGGGGGAGGCGTTTGGGGATCTCTTGCGGGAGGGGCCGGGGCTGGGGTTGTTTACGGTGGCGTGGTGCGACAGTTTGAGTGGGTTGAACCGGGCGCTGGATCGGCGGGCGGTGGCGAGCTTTGAGCAGCGGGCGGTGATGCAGATGTCGGCGGCGGACAGCAGCACGCTGGTGGAGTCGGGGGCGGCGGGGAAGCTGGGGCTGCACCGGGCGTTGTTGTACAACGAGGAGTTGGGAACGCTTGAGAAGTTTCGGCCGTACGCGATGCCGGGGCGGGAGACGGTGGAGCGGGTGCTGGCGGGGCTGAGGGCGGCGCGGGAGCGGGGCGGGGAGGTTGGGGGCGGGGGGTAAGCCCCGGGGAGGGCCCATAAAGGTGGGCTGGGGGCGTCCTGACGATCATCACATGCTTTCGGCGTTGCTCGGGGCGGGGGTGGGCAATACGCTCGATTGGCCGGCACGGACGGCCGGTGGTGGAGATGAGTGGAGTCGCGGGCCGCGGGGGCGGCGTGCACGAGCGCGGCGGAGCCGCGAGGGAGTCGGGCGATGGGTGTGATGGAATCGTTGACGCGGATGTTTGGGGGTAAGGGTCGTCAGGAGAGCGCGAAGGCTCCGATTCCGCAGCAGCCTGTGGAGGTGAAGCCGCACGGGGATCCGATGGCGGGTGCGGGGAATGGGGAGGTTGAGGGTGGCGTGGGGACGCCGATCGCGGTGCGTCGGGTGGAGGAGGATGACGAGCATTACGACACGCTGGACGGGCTGGAGGGCTCGGACACGATGTCGACGGCGCTGCAGACGAAGAAGGGGCGGGCGGAGATGCTCAGCCAGCTCCGCAAGAACTACGACGAGGTGCTGGGGATCGTGCGAAAGGTGGACCAGCACCTGGACGAGCAGGCGGCGCGCAGCGAGCGGATGCTGGAGATCGCGGAGCGGACGGCCAAGCAGCTCGAGAAGCTGGAGCAGTTGGGGCCGATGAACGAGTCGACGGCGCGTGTCGCTGAGGCGATGACGCAGCTGATCCAGGTGACGCAGCAGGGTCAGACGGACGCGGCGACAACGGGCGAGCGGCTGATGAAGACCGCGAGCCAGCAGCTCGAGGCGCAGCAGCAGCAGACGGCGACCCTGCACCAGGTGCAGGCGACGATCCACAAGTCGGCCGAGGCGGACCGGGAGCTTGCGGACTCGATCCACGGGTTCACGGACTCGATCGGGGGCGTGAAGAAGGCGACGAGCGACCTGGGCGAGGCGATCACCGCGATGCGGGAGACGGACGCGGAGCGGGAGCGGGAGTTGGCGCAGCTGGTGGCGCGGAGCCAGAAGTCGCTGATTGCGATCGTGGTGATCGCGGGGATTGCGGCGGTTGGGGCGTTGGCGGCGGTATTGGCGGGGATTTTCTGATTGTTCTCCCTCGCTTGCGCTTCGGGCTCGTTCGTGTGGTCGCGGGGCTCTCGAGTTGGTTGGGGCGTTGTTGAGTGAGGAGGCTTGGAGAGGTGGGAGGCGCTGCGCTTGGGTAGCCCCTCTCCTGTCGCTGCGCGACATCCTCTCCCCGCCGGGGAGAGGAAGGGGGGGCACTACCCGCTTCGCGGATCGTGGCACCGGGAACACCGGATGAGGTGGTTTGGGTGGGCGGTGCGGGGCGGGGGAGGTTGGCGTGGGGCGGGGTGATTTGCTCGGCGGGGCGTTGGACGGCATGATGCGGCGATGAAGCTTCCACTTTCCGTCCGCTCCGGCGCGTTCTCGGGTCTTTCGGTTCTCGGTCTGGTCGGCTCGGCCGTCCTTGGCACGGCCTTGGTGGGGCTGGCGGGGTGCGGGGGTTCGGGGTCGGGGGGCCGGTCGGGCGCGGGGTGGGGTGGGCCGGCGACGCGGGGGCCGATCACGCTTGATGGGCAGACCTCGGAGTGGCGGCGGGACGCCGTGGGGGCGGCGGACGACCGGTTCGTGTACCTGCGGTTCGCGATCGAGGGGGAGACGACGACTCTCCAGGCGAACGAGGAGACGACGCGGATCCTGATCGACGCGGACGACGACCCGATGACGGGGGCCCGGCTTCGGGGGCCGGCGGAGCTGCGGGAGATGGGGGTCGATCTGGAGGTGTTCATCACGCCTCCCTTGGCGGCGCTGCCTCCGCAGACGCAGCAGGAGATCATCGGGCGGGCGCGGGGTGAGGTGCCGGCGCTGGTTTCCGGCGTGACGGCGGTGCGGTACGGGGTGGACGGGACGGCTCGGCCGGTGGGGCACGCGGACATCGACTTCACGATGGCGCCGACCTACGCGGCGGCGTGGACGGAGGCGCGGATCGGGCGGCTGAGCTCGGCGCTCCTCGGGAGCGGGCTGGACGCGGCTGGTACTGCGCGGGCGATGCTGGTGGTGGACGACAAGTCCCGGGAGATCGTGGGGTGGTCGGACCCGTTCGCGATCCGGCTGCCGGAGCCGGCGGCGGACATGGGGCTGTCGGATGTGAGCGTGCCGGCGCAGGAGCCGGGGACGATCCGCGTGGTGAGCTTCAATGTGCTGCGGGCTCGGCCCTTGAACGAGCCGGAGTCGTTCGCGCGGTTGATCTCGGCGCTCAGCCCGGATGTGATCCTGTTCCAGGAGTTCGACGGGCTGGACGGGGAGGGGCTGGAGGCGTGGCTCGCGGAGCATGTGGGCCCGCTCGCCGGGAAGAACGACCGGGCGACGCGGGTGGACGCGAGCGGGGCGGTGACGGCGGCGAACCTGGGGACCTGGGAGGCGGCGGCGGACCCCGACCTCGGCGTGGCGATCGCGACGCCGCACCGGATGGAGGCTTCGTTCGGCGAGGCGGTGATGGCGGAGATGCCGGGTGGCGAGGAGCGGCGGGTGCGTTCGCTTTCGGCGCTCGTGCTGACGCCGGCGGGCAGGGCGCTCGCGACGAGCGTGCACCTGAAGTGCTGCGGGTCGGCGGGGTCTGAGGAAGACAAGATCCGAATGGCGGAGGTGGAGGCGATCAACGAGTTCGTGAAGAGCACGGCGAACCTCGCGGGCTCGATGACGGGGGAGTGGACGGGCGTGCGGGTGGTCGGTGGCGACCTGAACCTCGTGGGGTCGCGCGCACCGGTGGAGCGGCTGGCGGTGGGGCTGGATGTGGACGGGGGGGAGATGGCGATCGCGGAGCCGGTAGTGCTCGGGGATAACGCGTACTACACCTGGTCGGAGGCTTCGAGCCTGTTCAGCCCGGGTCGGCTCGACTATGTGCTGTACGGGGACGCGGGGGCGGCGGTGGTGAACGCGTTTGTCCTGGACCTCGGGCGGCTGTCCCGGGACTCGGTGAACCGTGCGGGGCTGAAGGTGGCGGACAGCGTGGCGAGCGACCACAAGCCGGTGGTGGTGGATTTGCGTCCGCTTCGGTGAGTGCTGGCTGGCGGCCCGTGGCGCTTGTGCGCGTTCAACCCGAAGCGCCGCTGCGCGGCGGTTCGGGGCACCTGGCTCGGAGGGGTGGGAGGGGATCGTCAACTCAGGGTGGGTTCGTCGTCCATGGCGCTGTCGTTGGTGGCTTCGGCGTTTGGGCGGCGGCGGACGAGGCGGGCTTCGCCTTCGTCGTCGTGCTCGACGAGGCCCATCTCGATGAGGGCGTTGAGGGCGGCGGCCTGCTCGGCCTGCTTCTTGGACTGGCCCCAGCTGGCGGGGAACGAGGAGCCGCCCAACTCGACGGCGATCTTGAAGGCCTTGGCGTGGTCGGGGCCCTTCTCGTCGAGGACGCGGTAGGTGGGCGGGCCGTCGAAGTGCTGTTGGGCGTGCTGCTGGAGGACGCTCTTGAAGTTCTGCTGGTGGCCGCTTTCGGCGGCCTGGTCGATGAGCGGGTCGAGGAGTTCGACGAGCCAGGAGCGGACGGCGTCGTAGCCGCGGTCGAGGTAGAGGGCGCCGGCGACGGACTCGAGCGCGGCGGCGGCGAGGCTGGAGGGGAGGCGGTCCTGGGACTGCATGCCTTTGCCGAGGACGAGGAGTTCGTCGAGCCCGAGCTGCATGGCGACGCGGGCGCAGGTGCGGCGGGAGACGGCGGAGGACTTGATTTTGGTCATCTCGCCTTCGAGGAGGTCGGGGAACTTTTCGTAGATGCGTTCGCAGACGACGGCGCCGAGGATGGCGTCTCCGAGGAACTCGAGTCGCTCGTTGGAATCGATGCGGGAGTCGGAATGGGAGGCGTGTCGGAGGGCAAGCTCGAGCAGAGCGCGGTCGTTGAAGGTGTAGCCGATGATGGCCTCGGCGTGGGCGAGTTCGTCGGGGGTGGCGATGGCGGTGGTGCCGGGCTCCGCGGTGGAATCGGCGGTGGGAGCGCCAGTGGCGTCGGGGGAGTCGGTGGACGGAGCTTGAGCGTTGTTCATCGCGTTCCTTCGCGTCGGCGGACCGCCGGCACTCCGAGCGCCGGAAGCGGTGCACGCACGCCAACCGCGGGGATCGGACCCCGCCTTGGACATCGCGAGAACGCAGTCGCTCGTTCGCCGGCCCCACCGGTGCCGAACACCGGCCTTATGCACCCGACGGACGAGCAAATGCGTGCCCGCACCCGGGTCGGTCCCCGTGCCTCGGCGAGTGCTTCGGTCGGGGGTCCCGGGCGAGTAGCACATCGTACTGATCTGGTGGCGGATTGCATCACAAACATTGGAAGAGAACCGACTTGGGACCATGAGTTTCGCTGGGATGAGGGGATCGACCCCCGATAAACCCTTTGGTCCGATAGGTTCATTGATTTGGTGGGTTCGGGGAGTGGCTTTCCTCGGGCGGGCGGGCGGCCTACCGTTGCGGCCCACCAGTTCGGAGGTCCTGTCGTGCACTACAACCGCCGCCTGAGCAAGATCAAGAAGCTCCGCAAGTCCGGTTTTCGGAAGCGGATGAAGACGAAGTCGGGTCGGAAGATCCTGAACCGCCGTCGGCGGATCGGTCGGAAGCTGACTTCCGTCTGAGTTTCGGCTCTGATCGTTGATGCTGTTGCGCCCGCCGGTTGGCGGGCGTTTTCGTGCGCGTCGGTCTGTGCGTTCGGGGTGGATGAAGTGGGGTTTACCCGGGCAGGGATGCGGGGCTTCAAGTAGTCTGAACGGACGGTCCCGGCTTGTCGCGTGGTGTTCGGCGCGGCGGCCTCGGGGCTGGTGACCGCAGGAGGCCGTCGTGTCCGAATCGACCCCGCCGAGCGAAGGACGGACTGGTGAGACGCCGCGGGTTTTTGGCCCGGGTGGTGGCGAGGGGCTGGACCCCTCGGTGCCGTTGGAGCCGGAGCGGACGGCTGAGCCTCCTTTGGGTGCTCCTCCCGGTCGGCTGCCCCTTCGGAACCCGCCCGCTGGGGTGAAGCCGTACCGCGAGGTGACGGTGGCGGCGATCGTGCTCGGTCTGCTGATCGGGCTGGTGATGAACGCCTCGATCACCTATGCGGGGCTGAAGATCGGGTTCACGATCGTGGGGTCGGCGATCGCGGCGGTGCTGGGGTTCGGGATCCTGAAGATCTTCCGGGCGGGGACGATCGTCGAGACGAACATCACGCAGACGGTGGCGTCGGGCGTGAACACGGCGAACTCGGGGGTGATCTTCACCTTCCCCGTGCTGTTCCTGCTGGGGTTCAGCATTGATTGGTCGACGCTGGACTTCTGGCTGATTGCGCTGGCTGGGTTGGCGGGGGCGATCCTGGGGTGCGCGTTCATCATCCCGCTGCGCAAGCAGATGATCGACATCGACCGGCTGCGGTTCCCGAGCGCGGTGGGCGTGGCGACGATCCTGAAGAGCCCGGGTGCGGGGCCGAAGAAGGCGGTGGTGCTGATCGCGGGGATGCTGCTCGGGGCGGCGATCTATCTGCCCACGAGCCTGCCGAGCGTGACGAAGCTGCCGGGGATTCCGTTCATCACGGAGCCGACGCCGATCGTCGCGGAGCTGGACGATCTGGACCGGCTGGTGGAGATCGAGCGGATCTCGGCGGGGGATGCGGAGCGGACGCGGGAGATCGCGGCGTGGATCGACACGCGGACGGCGCCGCCGGAGCTGCTCGCCCGTGGCGCGGTGCTGGCGGAGCTGGAGACGGCGCGGCGGGACGAGTCGCTCGCGCGTGCGGAGCGGGCGGAGCTGCGGGCCCAGGGGGCCGACGACAGCGCGGCGGACGCGGAGGTGGAGCGGCTGGCGCGGCTGGTGCGCGATCTCGAGGCGCGGCTCGCGGAGACGAGGCTCGCGAACTACTCCGATCCCTTGGCGTTGCAGGTGCACAAGATCGCCGGCGGCGTGGGCGAGGAACCCCCGGCGTGGGACTCGCTGCGGGACAACAAGTACGGGTGGGCGGTTCCCGAGACGCTGGGCTACGGCGACCTGAACCTGCGGCTGCCGGCGCACTACAAGCAGAACAGCGCCGAGTTGATCGACAACTACGACCACGACGACGACGGCGACCCGGACCGGTGGCTGACGGACAGCACGGTCGATGTCGGCCGGCTGCTGGGGCTGCCGGGCGAGATCGAGCTGATCTTCGCGATCGCGCCGTTCGCCCTCGGCGCGGGGTTCATCACGGGGCGGGCGGGTTTGTTCGTCCTGGCGGGCGGGATCCTGGCGTACTTCGTCATCAACCCGATCGCGTACAACATGGGATGGCTGCCGCAGACGCTGGCGCCGCAGGATGCGCCGGGGTTCATGTTCAGCACGGTGAACCGGCCGCTGGGCATCGGGATGCTCCTGGGCGGGGCGATGCTGGGCGTGGTGTTCAGCCTGCCGGCGATCAAGGAAGCGATCAAGTCGGTCGCTTCTGCGGGCAAGGGCGGGGGCGCGGGGAGCCTGGGCAAGCGGCAGGAGATGTCGCTGGTGCCGCTCATCATCGCGATCATCGTGGGCGGCGGGCTTCTCTTTGCGGCGGCCGACTTCATCGGGAACGACCCGATCAACACGACCTGCCCGGTGACGCCGGTGGTGAACCCGGACCGGGTGGATGTGCAGGTGGACCCGACGGTCGAGCCGGCGTCGTACCGCGGGTACGCGATCGGCTTCGCGACGGAGACGGCGAAGGACACCTGGCAGACGCAGTGGACCGACGCGGAGCGGGACGGGTACCTCGCGTCGATGAACGCGAAGCCGGGGCTGCTGGCGTCTCTGGACCCCCACTTACGCGCGGCGATCATCGCGGTGGTGGGCGTTTTGTGGATCTGGTTCGCGGGGATCATCATCGCGCAGTGCACGGGCATGACGGACTGGTCGCCGATCTCCGGGATGGCGCTGCTGACGGTCGTGCTGGTGCTGCTGCTCGCCGGTTCGGGTGCGGTGATCGGCGCGGTGATGCTCGGTGTCGCGTTGTGCGTGGCGATCACGCTTGCGGCGGACATGATGGCGGACCTGAAGACGGGGTACCTCGTCGGCGCGAAGCCGATCCGCCAGCAGGCGGTGGAGCTTTCGGTCGTGGGCATCGGGCCGGTGGTGTCGATGCTCGTCGTGCTGCTGATCGTGAATGTGAACATGCAGCAGGTGGGCGTGCCGCTCGGGCCGGGGACGGAGACGACGGCCCCGCAGGCGCAGGCGCTGCAGGCGGTGATTACGAGCGTGCAGGGAGGCGAGGCACCGTACATGCTGTACGGGCTGGGGGCGGCGCTCGGCGCGTTCCTGGGTCTCGGGGCGTTCAGCGGGCTGGGCGTCCTGGTCGGGCTGAGCGTGTACCTGCCGTTCCAGTACATATCGACCTACGGGATCGGGTGCGTCATCGCGATGGTGCTGACGGCGGCGAAGGGCCGGCGGTTCGTCGAGGAGTGGGGCATCCCCTTCGCGGCGGGCCTGATCGTGGGCGAGTCGATCCTCGCGCTCATCCTCAACATCCTCATCCTCAGCGCGGGCTGACTTGGAAACGAGAGCGACGCCATGAAGTTCATCGCCAGCATTCTGATCTGGGTCTCGCTCGGGATCGGGGCCGTCGCGACGGTGACGGCGTACATGCCGCCCGTAACGCTGCCCGCCGAGGCCTTTACGACGACGGACGAGGCGGGGGCGACGGTGCCGCTGCTGTCGGCGGTCGCGGTGGGCCCGCTCGTGGCGCAGGACGGGGCGGAGGCGCCGGCGTTTCCTGCTGGGACGCCGCTGACGGCGGAGACGCTCGGCGCGATGCGTGACGCGGGCGTGACGCGGGTGAAGGTGAAGTCCTTCGGCTGGGAGCGGTGGACGCACAAGTGGTGGTTCATCGGGGCGTCGGTCGGGCTGGTGCTGGGCGGCGTGCTGACGCGGATGGCGTCGAAGGCGGCGGTGATGCAGCCGCACGAGTCGGCGGAGGAGTCGCCGGAGTTTGCGCTCAAGGCGTCGCGGGACGAGGTGGTGGGCCTGATGAACGACCTGCCGACGATGGCGGACGACGACGCGCGTCTGCGGGCGATCGTGAAGCGGCTGGGCGAGCTGCAGCAGACGCACCTGGCGGCCTACCCGGCGGGGCGGGAGCGGATCATCGCACGGCACGGGCTGGGCGGGTACGCCCAGCGGATGGACGCCTTCGCGGCGGCGGACCGGAATGTGAACCGGGCGTGGTCGGCGGCGGCGGACGGGCACCTGTCGGAATCGATGGACAGCCTGGACGATGCGGCGACGGTGCTGGAGGACGCGGTGGGTCGGTACGGGAAGGGATGAGGCGGTCCTCATCGTGCCGGGAACTCATTGATCGATGATCGGGCGGGCCCTTGAAACTCACCCGGTCGGGGTGGGTGCTTGCGTGAAGTGCCGGGAAATCTGCCCTGATCGGGGTCCGGGTGAAGGCCCGGATCGGCCGACAGTTTGTCCCGTCAAGCGGTGAGATTGGGAACTCCGGCGGGTCGGGGCGCGAACAGCGGGGTCGGTCGGAGAAACTGACCACTGAGGCCCGACGGCGGGCCCACGGGAAGGGCAGAGAAGCATGAACCGACGACCCGGCGATCGCGCCGGGCGGCTCGGACCGCGTGATCGACGCGCTCGGCGTGTCGCGTTCGCGCGTCTGCACCCGCCCGGTTCCGGCTCTAAACCAATCCACGGTGTGGATGCGCCGCCGACGCCCAGCGAGGCGGTGCGGCGGACGCACGAGCTTGCCCGCGAAGGTGATCCCGACGCGATCGCGATCGTGGCGCGCTGGGCGGAGCTTGGGGACGAGGCGACCTGGGCGTGGCTTTTGAAAGAGTGCGAGGCGGTGGCGGCGGTGGTGGTTCGTCGCGGGACGGGGCGGCGGGACGCGGACCTGGCGGCGGAGCTGGCGCAGCAGACGGTGCTGGAGCTGCACGCGGCGATCGCGTCGGGCCGGTTCGACCCGAGCCGGCTGATGCGTGTGCAGAACTTCATGCGGGTGATCTCGTCGCGGCTCCTGGCGAAGTTCGTGGTGCGCCGAGCGCGGGACCGGGCGGCGGCGGAGCGGCGGAGCAAGAACGACCCGGGGATCAACGCGTCGACGATCGGCGAGGCGTCGCTGCTGGCCGACGAGGTGCACCGGGAGCTGGAGCTTGATCCCTCGACGATCCGCAAGGCGGTCGGGGGGCTGCCGGAGCCCGAACGGACGGCGGTGATCCTGAACGCCCGGGGACTTTCCTTGACGCAGATCGCGAACGAGCTGGGTTTCCGGAGCAAGTCCGGTACACGCCGCGTGTTGCTCCGCGGCCTCCGACGCGTTCTCGAGTCGGTCGAGCGTGGCACGGGTCAGTCCGCCGAGGGGGGCTTCGGGGACCGGCCACCGCGTTCGGCCCGGAAAGGCAAGCCCGTTGACTGAGCACCTGACCGATCAGCAGCGTCGTGCGCTCGCGGCCCGTTTGGCCCTGGCGGCCGAATCGGACGATGATGCGCCGCTCCCCTCGCTCCCGGACCATGTGGCGTCGTGCCCGAGGTGCACGACGGACCTGTTGCAGGCGGTCGCGACGATCGCGGATGCGCGGGCGTCGATCGCGCAGCTGCGGGTGGCACCGCGGCGGCGACGCGGGGTCGGGCCGAAGGCGAAGCAGGCGGGGGCGGCGCTCGCGGGTGCGGCGATGGCGTTCGCGCTCGCGGCGCTGATGGATGAACCGCGGGCCGACGCGTTGCCCGTGATTGATACGGCCCGGATCGCGGCGGTGCACGCCGACATACATGCGCCGGCGGAAGCCGACGCCGATGAACCCCCAGCGAGCGAGCTCGCGCTGTCGCCTCGGGCGAAGACCGCGCCCCTCAGCGCCCCGGCGCAGCGCGAGCCGCTCTTCTCGGAACCGGTGTTTGCGTTGACGATCGCGGAGCTGCCGGCGCTCGAGGAGGCGCCGGCGGCTGCGCCTTCGTTCCTGCCCGCGGGCGCGGTGCCCGAGGCGGGGCGGTACGCGGTGGTGACGGGGCGTTCGCGCGCAAACGCTGATATGACAGAAGTTTCAGAGATGGAGACTTCTGCGGCGACGGCGCGTTCGGCGCGCACGGGGCCGGACGCGGCGGAAACACGCTCCCGTTGAACGACGGGCTTTGCGGCGGTTTGGATAACCGGCACCGCGGGCCCGACGCACAGGAGTATGCACCCATGAAGCTCATCGCTACCGTTTCCGCGATCAGCCTGCTGGCCGGCACGACCGGCTTTGCCGTTGCCCAGCCCCAGACGCAGCCGAACCAGCCCGCGACCCAGCCGAAGCAGCCGGGGCAGATGTCTCCCGATAAGGAAGCCCAGAAGCAGCAGCACACCTTCCGCGTGCTCGCGTTCGCCCGCGTGGAGAACGAGGAGTCGGGAGAAGTGAGCGTGCGCACGGAGACGATTCCTGTGCGCACGACGGCGGACCGTGCGCGCGCGCTGACGACCGCTGAGGCGGCTCGGTGGGCGCGCAGCTTCTCGGATGCGCCGGGTCAGAAGCTGCTCAGCTGGAACGCGACCGTGGTCGGGCCGCTTGGGGCGCAGGACGCCTCGCTGACCTCGAACCCGGATCAGCCGCGGATGCCGATGATCGACACGGATCGCGAGCTGGCATTCGCGATTTATGCCCCCGGCAAGCAGGAGGGCGCAACGGACCGGGTGAGCCCGGCGTTCTGGATCGCGAACTGGAGCGGCGGCGAGGTCGAGATCGAGATCCCGCAGGATGTGCCGAACCGCGAGAAGGTGAAGCTGACGATCGTCGCGCTCGAGGGTTCGCCCGAGAGCTGGGCGAAGCAGGACGGTCGGGACCTCGGCACGGGATTGAAGACTGGCGACAGCGTGCAACTTCCCGGCCCTGCTGCGGGTGAGCTCGGCGCCCCGGCGTTGGCCGTGCATTCCGAGGTGCTTGCGCAGCAGGATGGCGGCGCTTGGATTCTCGGGTACCGGGACTGAGTTTCCGGTGTAGACGGATCACCGAGCCCTTCTCAGCCCCCGATCGGCCGACAGGCCGGGCGGGGGTTTTTGCTGCGCGGCGAGATGATGACGGTATCGGCTGGCGGCGCTAGATTTTGAGGGCGTGTTGCTCCCGGCGGGATGAAGTTCATCTCATAGCTTCGGGAGTCGGGCGTGTCTCAGGTGATCTTGGTGGTGGTTGGGCTGGTGCTGATCGCGCTGCCGCTCGCGGACGCGTTCATGGTGATGCTGGCGCTTCGGGGTGGGGGGCCGGTGACGAACGCTTGGACGCGGCCGGTGTGGAAGCTGTGCCTGGCGATTCACCGGCGGCGGCCTATGCACCGGGTGCTGGCGCTGGTGGGGCCGGCGATGCTGGTGCTGACGATCGTGGTGTGGTATGTGCTGCTCGCGGCGGGGTGGGTGGTGTTGTTCCTGAGTGACCCCGAGTCGGTGGTCTCGGCGAAGACGGGGGAGGCGCCCGCGCCCGCGAATCGGGCGTACTTCGTGGGTGTGACGCTGACGGGGATCGGGTACGGGGATTATGTGCCGAGGGGGATGCCGTGGACGGTGCTGGCGCACACGGGGGCGTTCACGGCGACCTTTCTGATCACGACCTCGCTGTCGTACATCATGCCGGTGCTTTCGGCGGCGCTGGAGCGGAAGCAGCTTGCCCGGGACATCTTCTCGGTGGGGAGCGGTGCGCGGGAGATCGTGGAGCGGTCGTGGTCGGGCCCGGGAGCCGGGACGCTCGACGACTACTGGATCGGCGTGGTGTCGCGGCTGAACCATCATGCGCAGCGGCACGAGGCGTACCCGGTGCTGCACTACTTCCACAGCGCGACGCGGGAGGAGTCGCCCGCGCTCGCGGCGCTGCACCTGTCGGACGCGCTCTTCCTTGCGGAGCAGATCGACGGGGGCGCGCCGGCGGAGCCGGTGGTGCGCACGGCGCGGCGGGCGCTCGATCACTTCGCGGAGATGAAGAACATGCGGGTGGCGGGCGAGCCGGAGGCGGCCCTGGAGCACGAGCGGCTGAGCACGCAGACGCTGCGTGGGCTGGGGCTTGGAACGGTCGACGAGGAGGCGTTCGGGCGGGCGCTCGGAGAGTACGAGGAGCAGCGGAAACGGATGCTGATGCTGTGCGCGGAGGACGGGTGGTGCTGACGCGGACACAGCCCCCCGCCGGACCGCTCGCGACGCTCAGGCTCGCCTGCGGCGGGTGATGGCAAGGCTCGCCAAACCGAGCACGGCGGCGGCGCTGGGCGTGGGCACGACGACGAGCGAGACGCCGGTGCTGGCGTATTCGACCTCAAAGAAGAGGTTGCCGGTGAGGGGGGCGAGGTCGAAGGCGCCGAACTCGGTCCAGAGAGGGTTGTCCTCTCCGACGATGGGCTCGAAGAGGATGAGGTCGAAGCGGTCGCCGAGGGTGGGGGTGAAGTTGTTGATGAGGCTGACTTCGAGTTCGAGGCGTTGGGCGTCGAGGAGTTCGACGACTGTGTCATCGAAGTCGGCATCGATGAGTTGGACATCGGGGAGCGCGACCGATGGGCGGAGGATGAGCTGATCGAACTCGTCGCCGGCGATGTTTCCGCCGAGTTCCATCGCGATCGTGCCGCGAATGGGCTCAAGGTCTTCGCCGGCGTAGACGAAGCCGTTGATCGTCAGCGTTCCCGCGCCGTGGTCGCCGGGGGCGATTCTCGCGCCTTGGACCAGTCGGATATCGGCATCGACGGTGCCGTTGTTGCCGCGGAGCGTGGCGCCCCTGAAGAGTCGCATGGCGTAGCGGTCCTGGCTTGCGCTGGGGACGGAGGTGTCGCGCTGCATCGTCAGGCGGGCTCCGTCGGAGACGGTGACATCGACATTGCCTGCGCCGTCGTCGAATGTACCGAGGACATACTGGCCGACATCGAAGGTGTAGCCGAAGCCGCTGCCGGGTCGCGGGGCGGCGGGTTCGAGGGTCATCTGCGAGCCCTCGCCTCGTATCTCGAGCGTGCTGTCCCGTGCCGAGCGGGTGACGAGGAGCGCTGTGCGGAGTTCGAGTCGACCGCCATCTTCGATGAGGATGTTCGCGGACCCGTTCTCGCCGAGGCGGCTGTCGTCTGGTCCGGTCGCGCGGACGACGGACCCGGCGCCGGAGATGACGAGCCGGCCTTCGGCAGTGGCCGCATCGTTGTTGGGGATGAATCCGATGCTGAGCCGGTCGGCTTCGACAGCGGCACCGTCACGCACCTCCGCGGAGCCGCGACCGAGGACGGCGATCGCGAGCGTGTCGGCGGTGATTCGGGTCTGCGAGCCTTGGAAGAGGAAGGAGCCGTCGTCGCCATCGAAGCGGCCGACACTCATCGCGCCCGCGGTGAACTGACCGTCGAGCACGCGGAGCGAGCCGGTGCCGTTGAAGCCGGCGCCGAAGCCACCGATGGACACGGCTGTGCCGTCGACGATCGCCGTCCCGCCGTTGCCGATCACTGCACCGCCGGTGGGAACGACGCCTCCGTCCCAATTGGCGGCGTCGAACCAGTCCCCGGTGCTGCCGACCCACATGACCTGGGCGAGGCCGGTCGTGGTCGTTCCCGCGCACACCATCGCCGTCAGCATCGCTCTGCGCATCATCTGTGCCTTTCGTTTGCTGCGCGAGGAGCCACGCACCCCGTTGGTACCGAGAGCGTGCGGCGGGGTTGCGGGGGATGTCTGGGAAACCGGGGCTGGTTTATCGGCCCATCGTCAGGCCGACGGGCTGGGGGCTGGGGCGGAAGGTGGGTTCGACGGCGAGGCCCAGGGGGACGCGCTTGCCGTTGGGACCCTTGGGGGGCATGCCTTCCTGGTCGATGTGGCGCTGGATGGCCATGACGCCCTCGATGAGCATTTCCGGGCGCGGGGGGCAGCCCGGGACATAGACATCGACGGGGATGAACTGGTCGCAGCCCTGGACGGTGGCGTAGGTGTCGAAGACGCCGCCGGTGGAGGCGCAGGCGCCCATGGAGATGACCCACTTGGGCTCGGTCATCTGCTGGTAGATGCGCTGGAGGACGGGGAGCATCTTGATGCCAATGCGGCCGGCGACGATCAGCAGGTCGCTCTGGCGGGGGCTGAAGCGCATGACCTCGGCTCCGAAGCGGGCGAGGTCGTAGCGGCTGGAGGCGGTGGCCATGAGCTCGATGCCGCAGCAGGCGGTGGCGAAGGGGATGGGCCAGAGGCTGTTGCGGCGCGACCAGTTGACCACGCGGCGGAGCTGGGTGGTCAGGATCGTGTCGGTCGAGAGGGCGGCTTCCATCCCCATGGCGGGTGTCTCCAAACGGATCGCGAGGCTCGGGGTCCGGCGAGGGATGCCGGGCCCGGGCGGGAGTCTATCGGTCAGGCGTGGTTTCGTCCGGGCGGGGGCAGCGGATGCCGCGGTCCTGAGGGTGTGCCAAGGGGGGTCTCAAGCGGGGATGGCGTTGGCGGGGCCGGGGGTTTCGCCGTGGTCGGTGTCCGCCGGGGGGGTGTCGTGGCCGTTGCCGGGCCAGTCGATGGCGTCGATCTGCTGGATGACCTCCTCGAGGTCGTCGACGCGGAAGACGCAGAGGGTGGGGGAGCCGGGGCGGCCCGGGCAGAGGTAGGCGTAGCGGACATTGATCCGCCGGTCGGCCATGGCGGTGGTGAGGTCTCGGAGGGCGGAGGGGCGGTCGTCGATGCGGACGGCGAGGACGGCGGACTCGACGACGGGGCCGACGCCGGATTCGGTGAGGCTCTCGCAGACGGCGCGGAGGGCTTCGAGGGGCTCGGCGACGAGGCGGATGAGGCCGCGACCGTTGTGCTCGGCGACGGAGAGGGCGTGGATTTCGATGCCGGCGGCGGCGAGGACATCCAGAACCCCGGCGAGCTCGCCGGGGCGTTGGTCCAGGTAGATCGAGAATTCGGTGAGTCGTTCCGGCTTCATGAGAAGTGGGACGGGAACCGTAGGCGGTCCACCTTTGTGGGTCCGCGTTGGGTCGTCCGGAAAGTGTGGGTCGGCGGGGTCGGGGGGGCCCCTCCAGCCCGAGGGGCCGATCGGGGCGGAAAACCCGGGGGAGGCGCGGGGAGCGGTCGGTGGCTGATCAGGCGGTGGCGGGGGCGCCGGAGGGCGGGGTGTCGGGGTCGGGCTGGGGAGTTGGGTCGAGGCCTGTCTGGGCGATGTCGGCGAGGGATCGCTCGGCGAGGGCGGCGCGGCGGGCGATGGCGAGCTCGTTCATGAGGCGGGCGGCGGGGCCGGCGGTGTGGGCGAGGGACTCGCCGGCGCCGAGGACGCGGGAGGCGCTGATGGCGTCGGCTGGCATGGAGAGGGTGTAGGCGTCGGGGTCGGCGCCGTCGTCGACGCGGCGGGTGATGCCGGCGTCGCAGAGGCGGTCGAGGAGGAGGCGGACGATGCGTTCGTCGCCGCCGATGTCGGGCGTGAGGTCGGCGGCGCGGGTGGTCTCTCCTCGGCCGAAGCGTTTGGCGACGGCGACGGCGACCGGGAGGATGAGGGCGGGGTCGGCGAGACGGGGTGTGTCGTCGGTCTCTGTGGCGGTGGCGGACCAGGTGCTGAAGGTCTGGACGGCGTGGGAGACCTGGAGGCCGAAGAGGACGATGATCCAGGTGACATACACCCAGAGGAGGAAGAGCGGGATGATGGCGATCGCGCCGTAGAGCTGCTCGAGGCCACCGGTGAAGTTCTTGACATAGAGGGTGAAGCCCCACTTGCCGAGCTCCCACGCGACGCCGGAGATCGCGGCGCCGGCGAGGGCGGGGCGCACGGCGACGCGGGTGTTGGGGACGGTGGTGTAGACGAAGAGCAGGAGGCTGATGTTGATAACGAGGTTGATGAGGACCTCGAGGAGCTGGCGGCTGACGAATCCGGAGCCGTTGGTGGTGCCGTCGGCGGCGCGTTCGGCACCGAGGCTGGTGGCCCAGTTGGCGACGGCGTCTCCAGCGTAGAAGGTGCCCAGGAGGAAGACGACGCCCAGGGTGAGGGCGGTCCAGTAGACGGCGACCATCTGGGCGAGGCTTCGGCTGCGGGGAGCGCCGTAGATCTGATTGAAGGCTCGTTCGAGCTCCATGAGCATGGAGAGGGCGGCGTAGACGAGGAAGGCGACACCGACCACGCCCAGCGCGCCGAAGGGGATGCCGGAGACGCGGGTGACGAGGTCGGTGATCCATTCGTCGAGGCGTTGCTCGGCGCCGGAGCCGCCGGCGTCGGGGTCGCCCGAGAGGGCGATGGGCGTCTCGGTGGACTCGATGACGCCGTCTCGGTCGGCGTCGCCCGGGGGTTGGTCCTCGGGGGACGCTTCGGCGTTGCCGTCGGTGCTTTCTTGGTCGTCGTCCTTTTTGTCGAAGCCGACCTCGTCGGGCGCGGGCGGGTCGTCGACGACGATGGTGTCGAGCCCGGCGAAGGAGACGAGGCGGTCGACCTGGGCGCGAAGCTGATCCTCGCTCGCGAACGACCCAATCACCACGACGGCGACGACGAGGACGGGGATCAGGCTGAAGATCGTGCGGTAGCTCAGGGCGGCCGCCATGCGCGGCAGGCCCGATTGCCAGATGCGGCGCAGGCCGAGGCGGGTGACCTCGATGACGCGCCAGAGCTCTTCGCGCTCGGACTTGATGCGGCCTGCCAGTCGACGCAGCCACCCGGTCATGCGCCGTCTCCGGGGGTGCGCTTCTGCGGGGCCTTCGACCGCGGCTTCTTCGGCTTGTCGGGGTCGGAGGAGGCGGCGGCGCGCTTGAGGGACTTGATCTCGGGGGCGGTCAACTCGCGCCACGCGCCGCGGGCGACGCCCTTGAGGTTCAGTGGGCCCATCGCGATGCGTTCGAGCTTCTTCACGGGGTAGCCGACGGCGGCGAGCATGCGGCGCACCTGGCGGTTACGCCCCTCGCGGAGGGTGATCTCGAGGATGGTCTTGTCGCGGTCGACGAAGATCACGCGGAGCTCCACGCGGCTGGTTCGGACGCCGCCGACCGTCTGGCCGGCCTTTCGTTCGGCGAGGTAGATGCCTTCTTCCAGTTCGCCGATGGCGTCGGGGTCGATCCGGCCCTTGACGGTCGCTCTGTAGGTCTTGGGCACCCCGTATCGGGGGTGCGTCAGGCGGTTGGCGAGTTCGCCGTCGTTGGTGAGGATGAGCAGGCCCGTGGTGTCGTAATCGAGGCGGCCCACGGGGACGAGCCTCGCCCGTTCGGGGTGGTCCACGAGATCGACGACCGTCCGGCGTTCGGAGCCGGGCTCGTCCTTGGCGGTGGTGAGGGTGCGGGTGGGCTTGTTGAGCAGCACATACACGAGCCGCTCGCGGGGGCGGAGGGGGCGGCCGTCGACGACGATGGTGTCGGTCTCGGGGTTTACCCAGACGGGCAGTTCGGTGACGAGGTGGCCGTTTACCTCGACGAGGCCCTGCTCGATCATCTCCTCGCAGGCTCGGCGGCTGGCGACGCCGGCGTCGGCCATGACGCGCTGGAGGCGTTCGCCGCGGGCGGCGTCGGTGAGTTCTTTGGGTAGGGAACCCCGGCTCGGGGCGTTCTGGCGGCGGGCGCGGGGCATGGGGGATGGTAGGTCGGGGGGGCGGGGGCTCCGGAACGGCGTTGCGCGGGGGTTCACAGTGAAGCCCCCCGGGTCCGGGAACCGATCTTGGGCTCATGCCCAACGCCCGCGAACCCGAAGTGCGCGCCGCCCGCCCGGTGGCGATCGACCTCGACACCAGCCCGCGCGACGCGCACCGGCTCGACAGCGAGCGGGCGGAACAGGAGATCTTCCTGACGCCGCGGGTGGTGGACCAGGGGGCGTTCGAGCAGTTCTCGGGTGACCTGCGGCAGCTGATCCAGGACGCTGCGAACGCGGGTCGGGCGCTGGTGCGGACGGGCTCGGACACGGACCGGCACCTGGCGTCGATGCGGGACGCGGCGGGGGAGCTGCGCAAGCAGATCGAGACCGGGGCCCGGCTGATCCCGACGATCGACCAGCGGCTGGCGCGGATCGAGGCGGCGCTGACGAAGGCGACGGAGCGGGCGGAGCTCGAGGCGAAAATCGCGCAGCAGATCGACGAGATCGTGCAGGAGAAGATCCACGCGGCGACGGAGCGGGCGGCGGCGGTCGGCACGCGGCTCGGGGAGGCGCTCGCAAAGGCGCAAGAGCTGAGCCACTCGATCACCGGGCGGATCGACGCGGCGGTCGAGCGCGTCGAGAAGACGGCGACGCGGATCGAGGGGCTGGAGGCGACGCTGGCCGAGCGGCTGACGAAGGCCGAGGCGCTGGCGGAGCGGATGGGCCCGGCGGTGGACGACGCGGAGCAGCGGATCGGCGCGGCGCTGACCGAGGCGGAGGTTTCGGGGCAGTCCTTGGGGAAGGTGCTCGCAGAACTCACGCCGCAAGTCGAGGCGGCGCGGGCGCTCGTGAAGGACGCGCAGGCGGCGGCGAATGACCCGGTGCTGGCCGAGGCGGTGAAGGCCGGCGAGGGCGTGAAGCGGACGCTGCTGCGTGCGGTGCGCGAGGCGAAGACGATCATCGAGCAGGCGGACCTGGCGCGGGAGCGGCTGGCGGAGGATGTGGAGGGCGTGACGGCGCACTTTGGTGCGGCGGTGCCGAAGCGCGACGACTCCCCCACTGCTGCCGATGCGACGACGCCTGCGCCGGCGAAGCCGGAGCCGTCGCCGGAGGGCGAGGCGGAGTCGGTGCGGTTCCGTCGCACGGATCGCTGATCGCGTTTCAGGGCATCATCGCGCGGGCGCGTGCGACGCAGTCGGCGACGATCTCGATGGCCTCGTCGATCTCGGCGTCGGTGGTGAAGCGGGACAGGCTGAAGCGGATGGAGCCGTGGGCCACGGGCTCGGGGACGCCCATCGCGAGGAGAACGGGGCTGGGGTCGAGGCTGCCGGAGCTGCACGCGGCGCCGGCGCTGGCGCAGAGGCCTCGCTCGGAGAAGGCGAGGAGGAGCATCTCGGCCTCGAGGCGGGGGAAGCCGATGTTGGTGGTGTTCCAGAGGCGCGCGTCGGCCTGGGTGGGCCCGTTGACGATGGCTTCGGGGCAGCGGTCGAGGATGGCTGCTTCGAAGCGGTCGCGCAGAACGGCGAGGCGGGTGCGTTCGGAGTCGTTCTCGAGCCATTCGAGCGCTGCTTTGGCGGCGGCACCGGCGCCGAGGATGCCGGGGACATTCTCCGTGCCGCCCCGGCGGCCGAGTTCCTGTGAGCCGTGGAGGACGGGTCGGTAGGCGAGGCCGCGGCGTGACCAGAGCAGGCCGACGCCCTTGGGCCCGTGGAACTTGTGCGGGCTGGCGGTGAGCAGGTCGCAGGGGGGCTCGGCGGGCATCGGCAGCTTGCCGACCCACTGCGTCGCGTCGCAATGAAACGGCACGCGGCGCTCGCGGCAGATGGCGTGGATCTCTTCGACCGGCATGATCGCGCCGGTCTCGTTGTTGGCCCATTGCACGCTGACGAGGGCGACGGCGTCGTCGGCGAGGAGATCGGGCAGGGCGCTCGCGTCGGCGACGCCGTGGGTGTCGAGCGGGAGGTGGCGGACCTCGACCCCGGTTTCCGCGAGATGCTGGGCGAGGTCGCGGACGGCGGCGTGTTCGACGGCGGTGGTGACGATGGCGCGGCGCTTCGAGGCGGCGAGGACGCCCCGGATGGCGAGGTCGATCGACTCGGTGCCGGAGCCGGTCAGGACGAGCTCGCGCGGCTTGACGCCCAGCAGGCGGGCGAGGTCGGCGCGGGCGAGCTCGACATGGTGGCGTGCGGTCTGGCCCGGGCGGTGGACGGAGCTTGGGTTGTGCCAGTGGTCGGCGAGGGCGGCGCGGACGGCGTCCACGACCTCGGGGAGGGGCCTGGTGGTCGCGTTGTTGTCGAGGTAGGGCACGCCCTGAGGTTAGCGCGCGGCCGCGGTCTCCTTCGCGTGCTTGCCCTGGCCGGCCCACGGGGAGCGGTGACTGAGTTCCTCGTAGTCGTCGGTGGTCGCGCCCTGCTTGCAGGCCTCGATGATCTCGCGGCCCAGGGGGTGGAGGTCCTCGACGAGGAAGAGGTCGAGCTCGCTGTGGAAGAACTTGCGGAGTTGCTCGGCGCCGGCGTCGTGGCCGGCCTCGCCGACCTCGGGCTGCGTCTCGGGGCGGAGGAACCAGTGCGGGATGACGGTGCCCTCGACCTGCAGCGTGCGCAGGGCGTAGCCCAGGAGCGGGCAGCGGGCGGGGCAGAGGGCCTCGGGCTTGAAGGGGTTGGAGCCGCGGCGGGCGAGGTATTCGCGCATGAGCCACTGGGGCATGAAGCTGGTCTTCCACGCGCCGATGTGCTGGTTGGGCACGAGCGTGAAGAGCGTGTCGGGCGTGGAAAGGACCTGCTCGAGCAGGATGTTGGCCTGGTCGACGCGGCGGCCGGTCGCGAAGGGCCAGTAGCTGCCCACGCCCTCGCTGGAGAGGCCCTCGGTGTCGACGATCGAGGGGTTGGCGTGCCCGCGCGGGGCGACGAGGCGCCAGAGCCACGCGAGGGCCGGCGGGAGCACATGGAACAGGCCCAGGATGCCGTAGCTGGGGTGCTCGGCGGTGCAGGGGGGCGTGCGCACGCCGATGGAGCGGACATCGACGGTGACCGGCTCATTCACGATGCCGGGGACGGCCGAGCGCGGGATGACGACGCGCGGGTTGGGGCAGGGCTTGCCCGGCGCGTCGTGGATGTGCTCCCAGATCAGGGCCGTGGCGCCGGGGGCGGCGTCGATATTCAGGAAGAGCAGGGGCACGCCCGGGTCGATCGTGAGCTCTTCGAGGTGGGGGTCGATGCCGTACTTGGCGATGTGGTTGACGCGGACGAACCAGGCGTCCTCGGCGTCGGTGAGGGTGAGCTTGCGCCGGCCCTGCTCGCGCGTCTGGATACGCGGGGGGCACAGGGCCATGTCGTCGGTGACGGGGAAGAGGTCGCACCCGCGGGGGAGCGTGAGGTGACGCTTCTCGCCGGTGATGGTGTTCTCGCCCAGGACGAGCCGGCCGTCGGCCTCGCGGTGGATGTGCTCGAGCATCTCGCTCTTGCCGCCGCCGGAGGCGCCCTCGTGCATGAAGACGACATCGTTGTCGTACGGCGTGCGGACGCGGACGGTGGAGCAGTGGGCGGTGGTCCAGCCCTGGCTCTCGCCGACATTGAGCAGCACGCCGTAGATGCCTTTCTTCGCCGAAGGCCCGGGATAGAGGTTGTAGCTGAAGAGCTCGTGCAGGCCTTCGGAGCGGTCGTGCACGACGACCTGCTTGCCCTCGAAGTGGGTGTGGCGGAAGGGGGGCGCGGTGTAGATGATCGCGCCGGGGCTGAAGCCTTCGCCGGCCTCGTCCTTCGAGTTGATCCCCTGCAGCATCGCGAGCCCGAGGGCGAAGAAGCCGGCGTTCGCCGGGGCGACGGCGAGCGCCGGCAGGCCCTCGGCCCCGCCGCCCGCCGTGAACGGGAACACCGCGAGGTGCTGGGTGGCGAGCCAGGCGAAGGTCTCCTCGCGGGTCTTCGCGAAGGACTCGCCGAAACGCTCGGTGTAGGTGGGCTTGTTGGTGGGCCGCTCGTCGCCGATGACCATGCAGTCGGGGTCGCGACGGCGCATGTAGGGCTCGAGGTAGTTGGCCGCGACGCCGTTCTTGACCCGGCAGACATCGGCCTCGCCGATCGTGCGCCCGTCGGGCAGGTCGTAGGCGACGCGGTGGAGGCCCTCGGGACCGGCATCGCGCACGGCGAGCGCGACGAGTTCGTCGACGGTGTGGGCGACGGTGACGGACGGTGCCTTGTTCAGGATCTCGGCGAGGTGAATGGGTACGGACCACTTGCCCCAGGTCGTGCGCTGTTCCATGCGTTGGTTCCCCCGAACCGCATCGGCGTTGGCCGACGCGGTGTGTTGTCGATGCCTCGCGGCAGCGATGCTGCGGCGCGGGCGCGCGATGTGCGGCGGAGCCTATCGAGGGGCGTGCGCGGCGCGAAGGGGGAATCCGCGCGGATTGTCGGGTTTTCGGTTGTAGTGAACAGACGCGGGCGCGTGGCTCGTTACGCGTCGCTGGCCGGATCGTTGATCATCGCGGCGGCGATGGCGTCGCGGACATGGGCGCCCTTGGCGTCGCGGCCGGCGCCCGGGATGCCCATCGCGACCAGGACCCCGTAGCCGAGGCCAACGGAGATCATGGTCCAGGCGAGGACCTCGGGGCTGAAGCGGTCGGGGACGCGTCCTGCGGACTGGGCGTCGGTGAGTTCCTTGACGAGGAACTGGTGGACGGAGGTCATGTGGTCGTCGAGGGCGGCCTTGATGCCGTCGTCGTCCTCGACCTCGCTGATGGCCTGGAGGACGACGCGGTAGGCGTCGCGGTTCTCGCGGGTGACCATCGGGTTGTCGTTGATGAGGCGGTAGACGCGGTCGGCGGGGTCCTTGGCGTCGGCGAGGTGCTGCTCCCACATTTTCAGGGTGCGCTTGCCGGTGCGCTGGATGAGCGCGATGAAGAGGTCACGCTTGGAGGCGAAGTGGCGGTAGATGATGGGCTCGGTGACGCCGGCGGCCTTGGCGAGCTGGCTGGTGGTGGCGCGGGCGAAGCCGTGACGCGCGAAGAGCTCGGCGGCGCGGTCGAGGAGCTGTTGGCGTCTCTCGCTGGCGGGGAGCCGGCTCATGGTGGTTTCGGCGTCCTCGGGGCCGTCACGGCCCTTAGTCAATGCTATCTAACCCGTCGGGCGATGGCCTGCCCGAAGGCCAGAAACCCGGGTGTTTACAGGGGTTGTTCGCCGTTCTCGGGCGGATTTGGCGGACTTGTCGGCTCGGTCCGCGGTTCGACGCCCGGGATGGGGACGGGGTCGTAGCCGCCCGGGCACCAGGGGTGGCAGCGGAAGAGGCGGGCGATGGTCAGCCGGCTCCCCCGGATCGGGCCGTGCAGGCGGTAGGCCTCGAGGGCGTAGCGGGAGCAGGTAGGGTCGAAGCGGCATTGGCGGCCCACGAATGGGCTGAGCGTGAAGCGGTACGCCCAGATGACCGCGACGAAGGGGAGGTTGGCCAGACGGGCGAGGGGGCCGAGATCGGAGGGGACGCGGGTCATGCGGGGTTTGGGTCGCTGGGGTCGGTGGGGTCGGTGGGATTGGCCGCCTTGCGCTCGCGGCGGTCGTGTTCTTTGGCGGCGCGGCGGACGGCGTCGGCCAGGAGGGCGCGGTAGCGGGTGTGGGGCATCGGGGCGTGGGCTCGGGCGGAGACGACGAGGTCGTACGCGCCGCCGGCGGGGGGCGTCGGGAGCTCGGCGCGGAGGTGGCGGAAGGCCTCGCGGATCTGTCGCTTGAGGCGGTTGCGGGTGACGGCGTTGCCGACGCGGCGGCCGATGGAGAGGCCCAGCCTGGGCTCGGGGCGGTCGGTGGGGGTGAGGAAGACGGTGAGGGGGCCGGCGGACTTTCGGAGCTTGGCGGCGAAGGCGGCCTGGAACTCGCGGGCGTGGGTGAGGCGGTGGCGGCGGCGGAAGGTGAGGGCACGGTCCTCGCCCGCGGCGCGGGGAGCAAGGTCCTCGCCCGCGGCGCGGGGGATGGGGGCGGGCTGCGGGTCCTTGGCGGGGGTGGTCACGCGGAACGGTAGTTCCGGGCGGCGGGCAGGAGGCCGCCCAGGACGCAGAGGCTGGCGGCGGCCAGGATCCAGAGGCGGTATCGCTCGTGGGTCGAAAGGCGCACGAGCAGGGTGTCGGGGCGGCCCGTGAAGGGCCCGTAGCGGGCGAGTGTGGTGGTCGGGGCTTCGGGCGGGGGCGGTTCGAGGTGGGCCCAGAAGGTGGCGTCGCGTTCGTGGTCGGGGCGAGCGCCCCCCGGCATGGGGGATAGGCCCATGCCGGCGTGGAACTGGGTCTGCACGAGCGTGCGCATGAGCGTGGGGTCCTCGGCCCGGATGGCGGCGAGGAATTGCTCGTGGCGGTGGATGCGCTCGAGGCGGTGCCGCTCGTCGGCGAGGGCGGTGTCGCGGTGGGCGCGGGCGATGAGCAGGTCGTCGTGGGCGCTGGTGAGGATGACCGCGGCGATCATGGCGAGGCCGGCGAAGAGCAGGAGCCAGCGGGCGAGGACGCCGCCCAGGAAATCGCCCGCGGGGCGGACGAGGGGGGCTCGGGGGGGTGTTGGCTCAGGCGGGGGCACGATGAGGGGTGGATCGGCGGGTCGGGGCGTCGGGCTGGAATCGTGGGCGGCGGGGCCCTTTGGCGATCCGTGGCGCGGTTCGTGGTCGGGCGGGGTGCGTGCGAATAGACTCGCGGCTTGATGCGACGACGCGTAGTGATCACCGGCGTTGGGTGCACCACCGGGCTCGGGGTGGACACGGGCTCGTTCTGGACCGGGCTGGTCGAGGGTCGGACGGGGGTGGTCCGCCAAGAGCGGTTCAGCGCCGAGTCGTTCCCGACGGACCTGGCGGGCGTGGTGCCGGAGCTGGACATCCGCAAGCTGGTGCCGAAGAGCTACCGCAAGTCGACGAAGGTGATGGCGCGGGACATCGAGCTTGCCGTGGCGGCGGCGCAGCTCGCGGCGGGGGACGCGGGGCTGGTGACGCGGGGGAGCGGGGAGACGACGGACCTGGCGGTGACCGACGGCTTCAAGCTGGAGGGGGCGCGGCTGGGATGCCAGATCGGGGCGGGGCTGATCGCGGCGGACACGGTCGAGACGGCGCAGGCGCTGGCGACGAGCGTGGACGAGGACGGTCGGTTCAGCTGGAAGAAGTGGGGCGCGGTCAACGGCGGCGACGGGGCGATGAACAACCTGCCGCCGCTATGGATGCTCAAGTACCTGCCCAACATGCTGGCGTGCCATGTCACGATCATCCATGGGGCGGAGGGGCCCAGCAACACGATCCTGGCGGCGGAGGCGAGCGGGCTCCTGAGCGTGGGCGAGAGCGCCCGGGTGATCGAGCGGGGCGACGCGGACGCGTGCTTCGCGGGCGGGGCGGAGAGCAAGGTGAACCTGCACGGCGTGGTGCGGATGAACCTGGCCAAGCGGCTGGCGCATGTGCGCGGGGCGGAGGACGGGCGGGCGGTGATCCGGCCGTACGACCAGGACTCGCCCGGGAGCCTGATCGGCGAGGCGGCGGGGATCCTGATTACCGAGGAGGCGGGGCACGCGGCGGGGCGTGGGGCCGGGGTGTACGCGGAGATCGCGGGGTTCGGGGCGGGGCAGTCGGTGGCCTACCAGTTCCCGGGGGTGTTCGACGAGGCGCCGGAGATCGACTGGTCGAAGGGGCCGGCGGGGCTCCCGGCGGATCGCGGGCTGAAGCGGGCGATTACGCGGGCGATCGCGGACGCGGGTATCGAGCCGGATGCGATCGATGCGATCGTGCCGGGGGCGGTGGGCGTGCCGGTGCTGGACGCGTTGGAGGCAGGGGCGTTGGCGGCGGTTTTCGGGGATCGGCTGTCGTCGGTGCCGCTGGTGACCGTCACGCCGCAGGTCGGGCTGTGCTCGGCGGGGCACGGGGCGGTGCAGGTGGCGCTCGGGGCGTTGTGCGTGCGGGAGCAGCGGCTGCCGGTGCGGGCGCACTCGGGGACGCCGCTCGCGGGTCTGGACGCGGGGCCGGCGGAGAGCCGGGCGGCGGACTTGGGGTATGTGTTGGTGTGCGTGGGGTCGCTCGGGGGGCAGGCGGCGGCGGTGGTGCTGAAGCGGGTGTGATGCGGATTCGTGGGTTTCCGGCGGAATGGGGTGGTGCCGGGGGCGGCTGGGGGAGAGAATGTCGGGGGCAGGGGAAGGTGTCGGCGTCCGCGGGAGCGGTCGATCGACGGTTTACCGTCCGGCGGGAGCCGCGGGTCTCGCGGCGTCGGGCGGTGCTTCGTTTGGGCCTTCGGGCTCCCGGGCCGGTGCGGGCTTGATCGGGTGAGTGACCCGGCGAGCGTCTTCCGGCGGGCGGGGGCCTTGGACAACTTGGAACCGGTCGCGGGGGTCGCCCCGGTCCGGCAGGGGCACGCGGGCGGCGGACCGCCCGGTGAACCCGATGCACAACACTCCTTGGAGAATTCGCTGTGAATGGTGACTACAGGCGCGGCCCCGGCGGGGGCGGTGGGTACGGCGGGCGTGGACGCGGCGGGCCCGGTGGCGGACACGGTGGTGGACGCGGCGGCCGGGACGACTACCGACGCGATGACTACCGGCGCGACGACCGTGGCGGCGATCGCGGCGGGGACCGCGGCGGGCGTCGCGGGGTTCCGCTGAGCGACCTCGACCCGCAGCTGACGGAGCTGAGCCGTCGGGTGATCGGGTGCGCGATCGAGGTGCACAAGGAGCTGGGCCCGGGCTACCCGGTCGAGGCGTACAAGAACGCGCTGGCGATCGAGCTGAAGGCCGAGGAGATCGCGTTCACCAAGGACCACGCGTTCGATGTTGAGTTCGACGGCGAGGTGGTGGCGAAGGTGAGCTGCGACCTGTTCATCGGGACGCGGTTCCTGGTGAAGCTGATGGCCGAGCACACGGACATCGGGATGCAGCCGCGCTCGGAGCTGCGGGCGCAGCTGCGGGCTGCGGACCTGGAGCTTGGTCTGATCATCAACTTCGGCGAGCGTCGCCTGAAGGACGGGCTGGTGCGCGTCCTGAATCCGGACAAGCTGCGCGAGCTGCGCGGCGAGACGGACGAGGACGAGTATGAAGATGACGACGAGGACGATGATGAGTACGAGGACGACGACGAGGGCGAGGAGTCCGAGTCGGAGAGCTGAGTCTCATCACTGAACGACGCGGGCAGGCCCGGAGACGGGCCCGACGCCCGCATTCTCGGGACAGAAGGCAGCGAACGGAGGTGGCGCAGTGTCCGGACGGCGCGTGGTGATCACGGGGATGGGATGGGTGACGCCCCTGGGCGCAGATGTCGACTCCGTCTGGACGAAGCTCATCGCGGGCGCGACGGCGGTGGGGCCGATCACGCGGTTCCCGGGGGAGACCTTCGCGACGAACTTCGCGGCGGAGGTGAAGAACTTCGAGCTGTTCGACTTCATGGACGAGGCGAGCTCGAACCACACGCGGGCGAACCGGGGGACGCAGTTTGCGCTCGCCGCGGCGGCGCAGGCGTGGGTGCGGGCGGGGCTGGGCGATCGAACCGGCAAGCTGACGGCGGACATCGACCTCGAGCAGGCGGGCGTGTACATGGGCTCGGGCGAGGGGTCGCTCGACTATGACAGCTTCGTCGATGTGAATGTGAAGAGCTGGAACCCCGAGCGCCGGGACATCGACCACGGGCCCTGGATGGAGCTCGCGGCGGAGCGGTTCACGGCGGTCGGCGAGCTGGAGCAGGAGCCGCATGTGACGCTGAGCCACATGGCCCGGGCCTTCGGGCTGGGCGGGCCGGCGATGAACTGCATGACGGCGTGCGCCGCGAGCACGCAGGCGACGGGCGAGGCGACGGAGATCATCCGTCGCGGCGACGCGGACCTGATGCTGGCGGGCGGGGCGCACAGCATGATCCACCAGCTCGGGATGACGGGGTTCATCCGTCTCACGGCGATGAGCACGCGTCGCGAGGACCCGGGGACGGCGAGCCGGCCCTTCGACAAGACGCGCGAGGGCTTCGTGATGGGCGAGGGCGCGGGCGTGGTGGTGCTCGAGGAGCTCGAGCACGCGAAGCGCCGCGGGGCGCCGATCATCGCGGAGGTCGCGGGCTTCGGCTCGACGGCGGACGCGTACCGCATCACGGATATTCACCCGGAGGGTGCCGGCGCGGCACGGGCGATGGCGGCGGCGCTGCGGCAGGCGGGGATCAACCCCAACGAGCCCGATGAGCGCGGTCGGCCGCCGGTGCAGTACCTGAGTGCGCACGGCACGGGGACACCCGAGAACGACGGCATCGAGACGAAGGCCGTGAAGTCGGTCTTCGGGGGTCAGGCGCCGCGGGTGTGCTTCAGCAGCGTGAAGAGCATGCTGGGGCATCTGATCCAGGCGGCGGGGGCGGTGGAGCTGATCACCTGCCTGAAGGCGATCGAGACGGGCTGGGTGCCGCCGACGATCAACCTGCAACACCCGGACCCGGAGTGCGACCTCGACTATGTGGCGAACAAGGCTCGTGACCTGCGGGACGCGGGCGGCATCGATGTGTGCCTGAGCAACTCGTTCGGGTTCGGCGGGCAGAACGACACGGTGTGCGTGAAGCGGTTCGCGGAGTGAGCCGGGATCGGGCCGACCTTCAGTTATTGTCGAAGGCGAGCTCCGGTCGTGGAGTGATCACGAACCCGTGTTGCAGCACGACCTGACGAGTGGCGCCGTCCGAGGTCGTGCCGGCGAGCAGACCCGTGGCCATGACGATTTCTCCCGGGATCGCGTCGACGAGCCGTGGATCGCGGACGAGGATCTCGGGCTGCTCGATGACCGCGATTAGTCCGCGGCTGATCCAGTGTTCGGCGACCATCCTGAGCGCGTTGGTGTTGTACTGCGTGGCGAAAGCGCTCGGGCTGATGCGGTACTCGATGAGCCTGATGCGGCGCAGCGGGGCCCCGTCGCCGGTCGGGTGGGTCTCGTTCAGGAGCACGCCCACGGCGATCACGGGCTTGCCGATATCGAGGGCGACGGCGGACAGGTCTCGCTTGGCCTGGGGATTGACCACGCGATTGGTCCACTCGACGGGGTTGATGGCCATGAGTTCGTCGAGCTCCTTGCGCGACTCGGTGATCGCTTCCCGGGCTCTCGGGTCATCGGGGTCGAGGCGGGCCACCGCCTCGATGTAGCGGTCGAGCACGCCGAGGCGGCGGTCGGTCCCGACAATCCACTTGAGGTCGTTGTAGCCGGAGGCCCCGCACGCGTCGCAGTCGGTCTCGACCTCGCGGTAGAGATTCTGCGTCAGGCCGGTCAGGCGGTGCTCGCCCGTTTTCTCTTTCTTGACCACGCGGCGGGTACCGTTGCACCGGCGGCACGGGGCGACCTCTCGGGCCTTTCGGGCTGCGAGGACGGCGTCGCTGACCGACCCGTCGCGGTCGATGGCGAGATCGGGGACGGTCGACGAGGAGGCGGTGGGCGGGGTGTGCTGGCCGGCGCCGGCGACGGTGAGGACGATGACCAAGCCGCCGATGGTGATCGCTGCTGCGCGTGCCGAGAGATGCATGAGGCGGGCCTCCTCGCTGAACGATGCTGTTGGATAGACCCGCTGAGGATACCATGGTCTTTGTACGGTTGGTGCATGAATTCGGGTTGGATATCAGGGGTTCCTATGATCGCCCCCCGCCGGCGCGCCGCCTGCGGTGTCTAGCCCCCGATCGGGGAGCCCCCTGGTGCAGCGGAGTGACGCATGAGCACGGATGAGTCAGTGACGGGCCCGAAGTCGATGGAGGACCTGGTGTCGCTTTGCAAGCGGCGCGGGTTCATCTTTCAGGCGAGCGAGATCTACGGGGGCATCAACGGGTTCTGGGACTACGGGCCGCTGGGCGCGCAGCTGAAGAACAACATCCGGGACGCGTGGTGGGAGGACATGGTGCTGATGCCGCCGGAGGGGCCGGACGGGTCGCCCGTGAGCATCGTGGGCTTGGACTCGGCGATCATCCAGAACCCGAAGGCGTGGGTGGCGTCGGGGCATGTCGGCGGGTTCAACGACCCGATGATCGACTGCAAGGAGAGCAAGCAGCGGTACCGGGCCGACCATGTGCGCGCGCTCGCGCGGGCGGGGAAGCGCGACGAGGCGCCGGTCTTCGCCTTCATGCCGGACAGCGAGAGTGAGAAGCGGCAGCGGAAGGCGGCCGAGAAGAAGTTCGGCGGGGACATCGAGGAGTTCGACCTGATCGAGCTCGGCTCGAAGTTCGCCCATGTGCTGGGGCCCGACGCGAAGGAGCTCGGCACGCTGACCGAGCCGCGGTCGTTCAACCTGATGCTCGACACCTACCCGGGCGTCATCCGCGACGAGGCGAACAAGGCGTACCTGCGGCCCGAGACCGCACAGGGCATCTTCCTGAACTACAAGAATGTGCTCGATACATCCCGGGTCCGCGTGCCCTTCGGGATCGCGCAGATCGGCAAGGCCTTCCGCAACGAGGTGACGCCCAGGAACTTCATCTTCCGCTCGCGCGAGTTTGAGCAGATGGAGATGGAGTTCTTCTGCCACCCGGATGATGCGGTGAAGTGGTTCGAGTTCTGGAAGCACGCGCGAAAGAGCTGGTGGGAGTCGATCGGGCTCAGCGCGGGCAACATGATCATGCGCGACCACGACCGCGACGAGCTGGCGCACTACGCCAAGGAGGGCGCGGGGACGGCGGACATCGAGTACCGCTGGCCCTTCACGCACCCGGGCTTCGGCGAGCTCGAGGGCATCGCGCACCGGTCGAACTTCGACCTCACGCAGCACGCCAAGCACTCGGGCGCGAAGCTCGAGTACTTCGACCAGGAGCGGAACGAGCGGTACATGCCGCATGTGATCGAGCCGGCGAGCGGGCTGACGCGGGGCGTTTTGGCGGCGCTGTGCGAGGCCTTCACGCCCGACCCCGAGCGGCCGAGCGGCGTGGTGATGAAGTTCCACCCCAGGATCAGCCCGATCAAGGCGGCGGTGTTCCCTCTTGTGAAGAAGGACGGGATGCCGGAGGTCGCCGAGAAGCTGGCGGGCGAGCTGCGGCGGAAGTTCGGGCGTCGCGGGACGATCGAGTTCGACGAGAAGCAGTCGATCGGCAAGCGGTACGCCCGCATGGACGAGGCGGGCTGCCCGGTGTGCTTCACGATCGACGGGGACACGCTGAGCGATCAGACCGTGACGGTCCGCGACCGCGACACCGCGAGCCAGGAGCGGATCGGGCTCGACGCGGTCGTGCGGTATGTCGGCGAGAAGCTGGGCGAGTGACGCGATTCATCGCGTGCGCATGACAAAGGGGCGCCGTCCCGTGGACGGCGCCCCTCGCTTTCCGCTGGAACGAAGCGGGGATGAGAAGCCGAGTTAGCGGCGGCGACGCGTGGCCGCGACGCCGGCGAGGCCGAGGACGGCGATCGAGCCGGGCGTCGGGATGACGGCCCACTCGAAGTTGTCGGCCTGCCACAGCTCCTGGAAGGTGATCGGATCGGTGGTGCCGACGATCTGGATCTCGCCGACGGAGCCGCCGCCATCGATGACGATGCCGGCGAAGCCGACATTGAAACCGGTGATGAAGTCGAGGTTGACGACATCGTTGCCGATCTGCAGCGCGATGCCGTCACCCGAGAACGGGCTGGCGAAATCGGCGCCGAAGGCGAACACGGGGCCGCCGAAGTTCAGACGCACGACCTCGTGCGGCTCGGCACCGGTCTCGCCGTCGAGGTGGGTGGTGCCGTCGATGTTGCCGAACTGGCTGCCGGGCGAGATGGCGAGGGCGCCGTCGCCGCCGTTGGGGCTGCCGTCGCGCGTGACGGACAGGCCGCTGGCGAAGCTGAGGGTCTGGCCGTCAGCGAACGACTGGACGGCGGTCGAGTTGAAATCCTCGAACCCCGTCGAGCCACCGATGGCGGCGAGCCACGAGGCGCGGTCGGTGTACACGGTGACGGAGGCGCTGGCCGAGGCGGCAGCACCGGCCGCGACAACGGCGGCTGCGAGAACAGTTCTCATGTCGAGTCTCCCTTTTTCTACTCCACAAAACACAGACACAGGAGGACGGACGGGCCGCCTCTCCTGTGCTCGACCTCCAGTATGCACATCGGTCGGGTACCGATCAAGGCCATTTCCGGGCCACGGCCCGACTATCGGGAAACGACCCAACCCGATTCCGGAGAGCGCGCCGCGACGGACTGGGCCGCTGAGCGCATCCGTGGTCGCCCGGGACCAGAGCCCGGTGCAAGCGTGCCGGTTTCCGGTGCGGCGTGTGAAAGTTCCTTCGGTAGAATCCGAGGGAGAGCGCATCGGAAAAACCCCTGAGTCGGCGTGGCCTGGGGCTTCTGTCTGGCGGTTTGGCTGCAGTCAAGCATCTCAAAGCGGGAAGCTGGGTGGCGGTGCCCACTCTTCTGGTCCCCCGGATACGGTGATCCACTATCAGGAGCGGGGTGTCGCGTGTGGAAATGGCTGATCGGGATCGTGGTCGTGTTCGGGGCTTTGGCGGCGGGCGGCGTGTTCGTCGTGACCTCAACGGAGGTGGGGACGCAGCTGCGGGCCCAGCTGACCGGGCAGAAGCCCGAGGCCGCGGGGACCGAGGTGCAGCTCGAAGAGGCCACGCTGGGTGACCTGACCCGGACGGTCTCGGCTCCGGGGTCGATCGAGCCCCAGACGCTTGTGAAGATCTCGAGCCAGGTGTCGGCCGAGGTGCTCGCGCTCCCGTTCCGCGAGGGGCAGCGGGTGAAGGCGGGTGATGTGGTCGTCCGGCTGGACCCGCAGAACCTGGTCGCCCGCAAGGCGTCGGCCGAGGCACGCCTGCGTAGTGAAGAAGCCCGGCTCGACGGGGCGAAGGCCCAGGAGATCAACGCCCGGCTCACCTACGAGCGGCTGGGGCAGCTCCTGGAGACCGGGGATGTGACCAGGGCCGAGTTCGACGGGGCCGAGGCGAGCTACCTGCAGGCCCGGAGCAACCTTCGGGCGATGGAGGCCTCGATCGAGGTCGCGCAGGCGGACATCGACCAGGTGAACGAGGACCTGGGCAACTCGGTCATCGAGAGCCCGATCGACGGGGTGATCACCGCCCTCAACACCGAAGTGGGCGAGACGGTGATCGTCGGCACAACGAACAACCCGGGCAGCGTGATCATGGAGATCGCGGACCTGTCGGACATGCTGCTCAAGGCGCAGGTGGACGAGACGAACATCGAGCCCGTCCGCGAGGGGCAGAAGGCCCGGGTGTTCATCAACGCCTACGAGGACCGCGAGTACACCGGCACGGTCAAGCGGATCGGCCTGAAGCGGCAGGTCTCGACCTCGGGCACGGGGTTCTTCATCATCGAGATTGAGGTCGACCTCGCCGAGGGCGAGACGCTGCTGAGTGGATTGAGTGCGAGCACGGACATCGAGGTCGAGACGCTGTTCGATGTCGTGAAGGTGCCGAGCCAGGCGGTCTTCACCGACAAGCGTGTCGACAGCCTGCCCGAGGAGATCCGCGAGCACGAGCTGATCGACCCCGACAAGACCTACGCGGCGCTGGTGTTCGTTGAGCAGGACGGCAAGGCGATGATGCGGCCCGTCCGCGTCGGCCCGAGCGACCTGACGCACACCGTGATCGAGGAGGGCCTCGAGCCGGGCGAGCGGGTGATCGTGGGGCCGTACCGCGAGCTGCCGAACCTCTCGAACGAGCAGCGCGTGAAGGACATGGACGCGACCGAGCCCGAGGAGGACGACGACGCCGAGACGACCGACGATGCGGAAGCGATCGCGGCGGACGAAACGGACGGTGATCCATCCGCCGAGACGACCGAAGGCGACGACGCGGAGCCGAGCGAGGGCTGAATCGGACGGCGTGGGACGGCCTGCGAGTTCGGGCGAAGGGAGACGGCGTGCACGCGATCAAGATCCGACGGCTCGAGAAGGTCTACAAGGTCGGCGACGAGCGTGTGCGGGCGCTTCGGGGGATCGACCTCGACATCGCGCCGAACGAGTTCGTGGCGATCATGGGCGCCTCGGGCAGCGGCAAGAGCACGCTGATGAACATCCTGGGCTGCCTCGATAAGCCGACGAAGGGGGCATATGTCCTGAACGGGCGGCCCACGCACAAGATGGGCATGACGCAGCTCGCGAAGGTGCGGAACGAGGAGATCGGCTTCATTTTCCAGAGCTTCGAGCTCCTGCCCCGCGCGACCGCCCTGAAGAATGTCATGCTGCCGATGCTCTACAGCAGCCGGCACATGTTCAGCGCCCGCAAGCGGGCGAAGCGGGCGCTCGAGAAGGTCGGGCTCAAGGACCGCATGACCCACCGGCCCAACCAGCTCTCGGGCGGGCAGCGGCAGCGCGTCGCGGTGGCCCGGGCGCTCGTCAACGAGCCGAGCATCCTGCTGGCCGACGAGCCAACGGGCAACCTCGACAGCACCACGACGGTCGAGATCATCGAGCTCTTCAAGGAACTGCACCGGCAGGGACAGACGATCATCGTCGTGACGCACGAGGAGGATGTCGCGGGCCACGCCCAGCGGATCGTCCGCCTCCGCGACGGGAAGATCATCTCCGACAACCCGACGGCCGAGGACCAGGTGCACCAGGACTGGGTGCGGATGATGTCCTCGGGCATGGGCGCCTCGAGCATCGCGCCGCAGACCGCCACGGGCACGCCCCCCCGCGAGCACGCGACCGCCGCGAGCGCGGCCGACGACGGCGACGACGCCGACGACCCCGCCCCGTCTCCCACCCCAGCCCCCACCCCGGCGCTGGTCGAGGTCTCGCCAGCGGGCTTCAAGAGCGCGAAGAACGGACAGGGAGCGACGGCATGAGAGGCTTCCTCGGGATCATCCTGACGCCGCTGTTCGTCTTCACGCGGCTGTTCGTACAGACCGTGATGCTGGCGCTCGGGCAGGTGTGGGCGAACAAGATGCGGGCGATGCTGACGGCGCTCGGCATCATCATCGGCGTGGGGTCGGTCATCGCCGTGGTGGGCGGGCTGACCGGCATGCGGAACTATGTGCTGGGCGAATTCGAGAGCTTCGGCGCGAAGAAGATGTGGATCTGGGGCACCGTGCCCGAGGACCTGCGCACCACTCTGAACTGGACCGATGTCAAGCTCACCATCGGCGAGGCCAACCTCCTGCTGGATAACGCGCCCTCGATCGACATGCTCACGCCGATGTGCAGCATGAGCGTCGACATCGCCTACGGGCGGCGCATCCAGCGAGCCGTGCGGGCCGAGGGCGTCTGGCCCGAGTGGCACGCCATCGAGGACCGGGGCGTCATCTACGGGCGGCCCTTCAGCAAGATCGACAACGACGAGAAGCGGCAGGTCTGCCTCATCAACGAGGTCGCGATCGACGAGCTCCGCCTCGACAAGGACCCGACGGGCGACTACCTCCTGCTCAACGGGCGGCGCTTCCTGATCGTCGGTGTCCTCGAGACGAAAGAGGTCAGCCCCATGTTCGGCGGCGGCGAGAGCCGCAGCGAGGTGTTCATCCCCTTCGAGACGGCGAAGATGATGAACCCCTACACCTGGACCTGGTTCATGTGCCAGATCTCGTCGCCGGAGGTCGCCCAGGACGCGCAGGCCGAGGCCAAGTTCATCCTGCGGAAGCACCGCCAGCTCAAGGGCGACGACGAGGACACCTTCGGCGTGCAGGTCATGCAGAGCTTCGTCGACCAGTTCAACGCGATGGCCGCGGTTATCGCGATGATCGCCGTCGCGATCGTCAGCATCTCGCTGCTCGTGGGCGGCATCGGCATCATGAACATCATGCTGGTCAGCGTGTCGGAGCGCACGCGTGAGATCGGGCTGCGCAAGGCGGTCGGCGCCCGCCCGCCCGTTGTCCTGCTGCAGTTCCTGGTCGAGGCGATCGTGCTCTGCCTCGTGGGCGGGCTGATCGGCGTCGGGATCGGGCAGGGGCTGGTCATCGGGCTCAAGAGCGTGCCCGACATGCCGCTCGACGCCGCGGAGGTCCCCGCATGGGCTGTCGCACTCGCCCTCGGCTTCAGCGCGAGCGTCGGCGTCATCTTCGGCATGTTCCCCGCCATCAAGGCCGCCAAGCTCAACCCCATCGACGCGCTCCGGCACGAATAGCAACGCACACCGACCTCGGACAGACTCCTCGGAGAGACCATGCCTGACGACCGCGATGCCCGCCCCGCCGGGCGCACGCCTGTCCTGCCCCGCCCCGTTGCCCTCCCGGCACTGCTGACCGCCGCCGCGGGGCTCGCGCTCGCGCTGGCGGGCTGCGGCGGCAACGGCCCCCTGGGCCGGAGCGACGACGACTACGACCGGCGCGTCAGCCTCGCCCGCCTGAGCACCATCGACCCGCTCACGCTCGACCGCGAGAGCGGGCTGACGCCGGACGAGGTGCTCGCCTCCGAGAACGAGCCGACGCCCGCCGAGCAGATGCGTCGCGCCTTCCAGGCGGGCGAGCCCGTGGAGCTCAGCATCGAGCGGGCCCGCGCCTCGGCCCTCGAGCACAACCTCGACCTGCGGGTCGCGCTCGTGAACCCCGTCCTCGCGAGCGAGCGGATCGACGAAGAGGAAGCCCGCTTCGAGTCGCTCATCGCCGTGAACGCCCAGGCCGCCGACACCGATTCACCCGTCGCGCTCTCGACCGAGAGCAGCCAGGCCCGGTCGTACTTTCTGAACCCCGAGCTCCGCGTGCCCCTCCGCACCGGCGGGCAGTTCAGCGTCTCCACGCCGATGAGCCGTGTGAAGAACAACAACCCCTTCGCGACGCTCAACCCCGCGTACACCACCGACCTCGAGCTCAGCCTGAGCCACAACCTCCTGCGCGGCGCCGGGCGGCGGGCCAACAGCTTCCAGATCCGGATCGCCGACTACGACCGCCAGATTTCCGCCGCCCAGACCCGCCTCGAAGTCATCCGCCAGCTCGCCGCCGCGGAACGCGGATACTGGCGGCTGTACGCGGCGAGGCAGGCTCTTTCCGTCCGCTACCAGCAGTACGAGGTGGCGCTGAACCAGCTCGAGCAGGCCCGCCGCCGCTTCGACGCGGGCCAGGAGGCCGAGATCGAGGTCGTCCGCGCCGAATCGGGCGTCGCCGACCGCGTCGAGGCGATCATCGTCGCGGAGAACGAGGTCCTGCTCCGCCAGCGCGACCTCAAGCGCATCATGAACATCCCGGGCCTCGGCGTCGATACCGACGAGGTCGTCATCCCGACGAGCGACCCCGACCCCGTCGCCTACGAGCTCGACCCGAGCGCCCTCGCCGACGCCGCGATGGACCGGCGGATGGAGCTCCTCGAGCTCGAACTCCGCCTCGCCGCCGACGCCGCAACGATCGCCTTCCGCGAGAACCAGGCGCTACCCCTGCTCGCGCTCAGCTACACCTACCGCATCAACGGCCTGGGCGGCACCTTCAACGAATCGCTCAATCGCACCAGCGAGAACAACTTCGAGGACTGGATCCTCGGACTCAACGCCGAGATCCCGCTCGGCAACGGCGTCCGCAACAGCCAGGTCGAGCAAGCCGTGCTGACGCGCCTCCAGCGCCTCGCCAGCCGCGACGCCCGTCGACAGGCGATCCGCCAGGAGGTCTTCGATGCGGTCGACTCCATCGGCTCCGGCTGGCAGCGCATCATCGCCGCCCGGCGCGCCGTGCTGCTGAGCGCCCGCACGCTGGAGGCCGAGCGCCGGCAGTTCGGCGTCGGGCGTTCGACCAGCACCGATGTCCTCGACGCCGACGCCCGGCTCGCCGAGGCCCAGCTCGCGGAGATCCGCGCCATCGTCGAGTACGAGATCTCGCAGATCGACCTCGCCTTCGCCACCGGCACCCTGCTCGGGCACAGCCGCGTGGAGTGGGGCCCCCTCGACCCCCGCGGCCAGACCGACCCCATCGACGAGGAGCCGGGCGACGAATTCCGGGACAGGCTCGACCCGCCGACCGCCGAGGAACCGATCCCGACGAATAGCTGACACCCGGGAAAGCCCGAACGGGCGTCCTCCCCACCCCTCGAAATCTCAGCGAACCGCCCTACCATCCCCGAAGGTCGCGAATCGGCCCCCCGCCGACGCGTGACCCAACGCCAACCACGGGGAGTCCGCATGACCACGATGAATGTCCCGCTGCTCGACCTCAAGGCCCAGTACGCCACGCTCCGCGACGAGATCGAGCCGGTGGTCAAGAAGGTCATGGAGGACCAGTGGTTCATCATGGGCCCCGAAGTCGCCGGTCTTGAGCAGGAGATCGCCGACTACTGCGGCTCCAAGCACGCCATCGGCGTCGCCTCCGGCTCCGAGGCGATCATCATCGCCCTCATGGCCATGAACATCGGCTGCGGCGGTGGGCACAACGGCCGCGTCATCTGCCCGAGCTACACCTTCTTCGCCACCGCCGGCTCGGTCTGGCGGCTCGGTTCCTTCCCGGTCTTCTGCGACATCGACCCCGCGACCTACAACGCCGACATCGACCACGCCCGCGCCCTCGCCAAGCCCCTGAAGGAGCAGGGCAAACTCGCGGGCCTCATGCCCGTCCACCTCTTTGGTCAGACCGTCGACATGGACGCCTGGCTCGCCCTCGGTGAAGAGATGGGCGTCCCCGTCATCGAGGACGCCGCCCAGGCCATCGGCGCGAAGGACGCGACCGGCGCGATGGCCGGCTCCCGCGGCACCGCTGGCTGCTTCAGCTTCTTCCCGAGCAAGAACCTGGGAGGCTTCGGCGACGGCGGCATGATCACCACCAACGACGACGAGCTCGCCGAGCGCATCAAGCGCCTCCGCAACCACGGCATGGAGCCGAAGTACTACCACTCCGAGGTCGGCCTGAACGGCCGGCTCGACGCGCTGCAGGCCGCGGTCCTCCGCGTGAAGCTCCGCCACCTCGAGTCCTGGCACGAGGCCCGCCGCCAGAACGCCGCCGACTACGACGCCCGCTTCGCCACCGCCGGCGCCGCGACGAGCGCCACCCCCTTCGCCGACGACTCGGGCCTGCCCCTCCGCACGCCCGCCCCCGCGACCGAGGGCAAGACCCGCCACATCTACAACCAGTATGTGATCCGCGTGCCGGCCAGCCTCCGCGACCCGCTCCGCGAGCACCTGAAGAACAACAACATCGGCCACGAGGTTTACTACCCCGTCCCCCTGCACCTTCAGGACTGCTTCAGCTTCCTCGGCGGCAAGACCGGCGACCTGCCCCACTCCGAGGCCGCCGCCCTCGAGACGATCGCCCTGCCCATCTACCCCGAGCTCACCGAGGCCCAGCGGGCCTATGTCGCCGACACCATCGTCGCCTTCCTGAAGGACCACGCCGGCAAGACCGACACCACCCTCGCCGGCTCCGCTCGCTGAGACGCGCCAGGAGCTCACCCGTGGCCCTCGGCGGCATCGATATCGGCGGCACCAAGCTCGGCGTGTGCATCGGCACCACCGAGGGCCAGGTCCTCGCCTGCGAGGACGCGCCCACCGAAGGCCCGCCGGGCCCCCTCCTCGATCACGCCGCCGAACGCCTGCGAGCCCTCGCCCGCGAGCACGCCCTCACGCTCGACGCGATCGGCATCGCCTGCCCCGGCCCCTTCGACCGCCGCACCCGCCGCTTCCTCGAACCGCCCAACATGCCGCTCTGGCACCACTTCGACCTCGGCGCCTGGGCCGACGCCCGCCTTCCCGCGCCCGCCCGCTGCATGAACGACGCCAACGCCGCGGCCTACGCCGAGTACCGCTGGGGCGGACACGAGGAGTCCGAGGGCCTCGTCTTTCTCACCATGTCCACCGGCTTCGGCGCGGGCATTGTCCTCGAGGGCCGCCTGCTCGAAGGCCCCCACGGCTTCGCGGGCGAGGTCGGCCGCATCCGCCTCGCCGAGGACGGCCCGCCCGGCTTCGGTGCGTTCGGCACCATCGAGGGCTTCGCGAGCGGCCCGGGCATCGCGCTCCTCGCCGAAGCCGAGGCCCGCCGCTGCCTGCAAGCGGGCGAGAAGACCGCGCTTCACGATGCCAACCCCCTCGACGCCCGCGCCGTCTGCACCCTCGCCGCATCGGGCGATGCCGCCGCCAGACGCGTCACCGACCGCACCGCGATGCGCGTAGGCCAGCTCATCGCGATCGTCGCGAACATCCTCGAGCCCGACACCGTCATCCTCGGCACCATCGCCGCCGCTCACCCCGATCTCTTCCTGCCGGGCGTCCGCGCCGCGATGCTCGACAACACGGTCGCCGCCACCGCCGCGCGGCTCACCATCACCGTCTCCGCACTCGAACACCGCTGGCAACGCCAGGCCCTCGCCGCGGCGGCCTACCTCGCCGACCGATAGCAAGCGTTCATCCCGGGTGGTTTCACCGCGACTTTCGCCTGAAAGCGCTGCACTCCGCCGCATCGGGCGATCCGCAGATGCCCGCCGCGTACAGTCGCCCCCCACTCTTCATCCAACGCCCGGGACCACCGCATGTCCGAGATCACCGTCAGACTGCCCAAGTTCATCCGTCTGCGCCCGCGCATCTTCGACCTGCGCAGCTCGCTCAGCGGCTCGCCCCGCGCCGACATCCTCTCGGGCCTCACCGTCGCCCTCGCCCTCGTCCCCGAGGCCGTCGCCTTCGCGTTCCTCGCCGGCGTCCCGCCGCTGGTTGGTCTCTACGCCGCCTTCATCATCTGCCTGCTCACCGCCATCCTCGGCGGCCGCCCCGGCATGATCTCGGGCGCGACCGGCGCCATGGGCGTCGTCGTCGTCTCCCTCGTCGCCAACTACGGCATCGGCTACCTCTTCCCCGCGGTCGTCCTCTGCGGGCTCATCCAGCTCGTCATCGGCCTGCTCCGCCTCGGCAAGCTCATCCGCATCGTGCCCCACCCCGTCATGCTGGGCTTCGTCAACGGTCTCGCGATCGTCATCCTCCTCGCCCAGACCGGCAGCTTCAAAACCCTCGGCCCCGACGGCGCGATGCACTTCCTCGAGGGCACGCGCCTCTGGATCATGCTGGGCCTCGTCGGCGCGACCATGGCCATCATCGCCTTCCTCCCCAAGCTCACCCGCGCCGTCCCCTCCTCCCTCGCGGGCATCCTCGTCATCTCCCTCGTCGCCTTCTTCATCAACGCCAACGCCGCGGCACCCGTTGAAGGTGCCGAACCCGCCAAGCCCGTCCTCACCGTCAAGGACATGCTCGTCGACAGCACCCGCGCCGCCGCCGTCGCCGACGCCCAGAACGCCAAGGCCGCCGACGCCCTCGCCGCCGCCGCCGCGAATCTCCCCCCGGGCGTCACCGTCGTCCCCGACGCCCCCGCCGCCATCGCGCCCCTCACGGCCGAGGAGATCGACCAAGCCATCGCCTCAATCGACACCGCCGAGGTCGGCATCGCCGGCGGCCTCCCCATGCCCGCCTGGTTCACCTTCGAATTGCCCCCCCTCAACCTCGACACCCTCTGGATCATCCTTCCCTACGCCCTCATCCTCGCCGGCGTCGGCCTTATCGAATCACTCATGACCATGACCCTCATCGACGAACTCACCGAAACCCGCGGCAACGGCAACCGCGAGTGTGTCGGCCAGGGCATCGCCAATGTCACCTGCGGCCTCTTCGGCGGCATGGGCGGCTGCGCCATGATCGGCCAGTCGCTCATCAATGTGAAGTCCGGCGGCCGCGGACGGCTCTCCGGCATCACCGCCGCCCTCGCCCTGCTCGCCTTCATCCTCTTCCTCGCCCCGCTCATCGAGCAGGTCCCCATGCCCGCCCTCGTCGGCGTCATGTTCATGGTCGTCATCGGCACCTTCGAGTGGACCAC
>CAZTQV010000013.1:0-114358 GCA_964615815.1 uncultured Phycisphaeraceae bacterium
TACTCCGTCTTCTGCGGCGTCGGCGAGCGCACCCGCGAGGGCAACGACCTCTGGCTCGAGATGGGCGAGGCCGAGTACACCGACGAGAACGGCAACAAGGCCAAGGTCCTCGACAAGGTCGCGATGGTCTTCGGCCAGATGAACGAGCCCCCGGGCGCGCGTCTCCGCGTCGCGCTGTCGGGCCTCACGATGGCCGAGGAGTTCCGCGACGAGTCGGGCAAGGAGACGATGATCTTCGTCGATAACATCTTCCGCTTCACGCAGGCGGGTTCCGAGGTGTCCGCGCTGCTGGGCCGCATGCCGTCGGCCGTGGGTTACCAGCCGACCCTCTCGACGGAGATGGGCGAGCTGCAGGAGCGGATCACCTCGACGAGCAAGGGCGCCATCACCTCGGTGCAGGCCATCTATGTGCCGGCCGACGACCTGACCGACCCCGCGCCGGCGACGGCCTTCGCCCACCTCGACGCGTTCGTCGTGCTCGAGCGTGGCATCGCCGAGAAGGGCATCTTCCCGGCCGTCGACCCGCTGGCGTCGACCTCGACGATTCTCGACCCCGCGATCATCGGCGAGCGTCACTACGCCGTGAGCCAGCGGGTGCAGCAGATCCTCCAGCGGTACAAGGACCTGCAGGACATCATCGCCATTCTCGGCGTCGACGAGCTGTCGGAAGAGGACAAGCTCCTGGTGGGCCGGGCCCGCAAGATCGAGCGCTTCCTCAGCCAGCCGTTCTATGTGGCCGAGGTGTTCACGGGTTTCCCCGGCGTGTACACGAGCCTCGAGGACACGATCAGCAGCTTCGAGCGTCTGTGCGACGGCGAGGGCGACGACCTGCCCGAGTCGGCGTTTATGTATGTCGGCACGCTGGATGATGCGCGGGCGAAGGCGGAGAAGGCCGCGGCGGCTGGGTAAGACGCTGCATCAAGAAGACACGAATGTGAGCCGCCCCGCCGCTTTGGTGGGGCGGCTTTGCTTTTCGGCTGGCCGGCACCGTGCCCAACATCAGAGAGCTCCCCGATGTCCGGGTGGCACGCCCACGCAAAGCGCGGGCGTGAAACGCCACCTACGCGGCCTCACTTCTTTCCGGGTGACGGGAACATCGCGCGGCCCGCCTCATCAACGCCCAGGGCGTCACGCTCGAACGCACCGAGCCCTTCTCGGATCTTTGCGATCATGTCGTCGGCATCCATGTCGTCCACCTCCGCAAGATTGATGACGCGCCGGCTCCACAGTCGATTCACGCGACCGGTGCCCCGGCTGGTGCGTGAGAACTCCGTCCATTTATCACCATCGGCAAGCCGAGACACAAAGGCCTCGCGGATCTCCGAGTCGGTCGTTTGCTCGATCTGGAAGAGAATCCTGTACCACCCATACGACTCGGTGAAGTAGAGGCGGACCCACGACCGCGGCTCATCCGGTGAGAAACCGACGGGCGGAATCCAGTCGAGCCAAGGCTTCGGGACGAATATGGCTCGCTTTCCTGCGATGGAGTAGATGTGCCAATTTACTTCTTCCTCTTCGAGCACCGACTTGAGCGCGCGTACGAGCTCGTCGCCGCCAGCATTCGTCCGCTCCACAATCAAATCAATCGCCCGCTTATGATTCCTATAGATCCGCTGGCACAGCTCATCGATCTTCGGATCATCCATCAGCTCGCTCCCGATCAGCCCCAGATAGTGGTCGATGAACACCCCGACATCCCCGCCGATCGAGCCGGCGTGCAGCCGGCGCGTGCGCGTGAGGGCCGCGTGCAGGTCGGCGTAGCTGTACGCGACCCACCCGTCCTCTCCGGGCTCGTCGCCGTCCGGCGTCAGGAAGACGCGCAGGGCCGGCACGCCCGCGAAGTCGCTTTGCAGCACCTGGCTGTACCGCCCGAGCTGCCCCGAGTGCTCCTTCGCGTCGATCTTGTTCTCGATCGCAATAACGAACGGCGGGTCCGCCGAGTGAATCGTCAGGTCGATGTGCTTCCGCTCGCGGTACACAAGCGTGCGGTTCAGGTCGGTGCCGTCGAGCTCGGCGGGGCTCAAGGGGCGGTCGCCCCGATCCGCCTGGCGCAGCAGATCCATCACCACGGGCTTCAGGAACAGGTCGCCGAGCGCGTGCGACTCGCCGGGGTCCAGCAGCCACGCGAGCGCGTTCGAGTGCCGTATCTCCGCCCGGGCGATGCCCAGGGCGTGGAAGACATTGAACTTGCCGACGAGCGATTCGAGTGCGGTCAGATCCTCCGCGTCGAGCACGAACCGTTCCAACGCATCGAGGTCTGTCGCTGGGCCGGACTCAGGCATACACCCAGCATAACCAAGGAGCTGCTGAAGACGCCCGCTACCCAAACCGCCGATACTCCGCCCGCATGAACCGCACCCACGCCCCGTCCGGTCCCGGGCACTCGGAGCTCAGGGTGCGCGTCCCGTCATCCGCCAGCTCGATGATGTCGCGATATTCGGTCATCTTCGTCGGGTCGTCGAAGGCGGGGCCCTTGGTGTGCAGGGGGAGCACGCGCTCGCTCGTGTCGAGCTCGCCCTCGTAGACGAACATGTGGCTCATCATCGTGCCGAGCCAGCTGCCGCGGAAGCGGTCGGTCCGCGGGTCGTAGCCGAGGGTCATGCGGTAGCGCATGGGCTCGCCCTCGCCCGCCGGCATCTCGCCCTCGCCGATGACCCACAGGTCGCCGAACGCGCGGACGCGCTCGACGCCGTTGCACGCCGTGCCCTCGGCCGGCTCGCCCTTCTCATCGATGGTGGCGGCGCCGGTAAAGGTCCATTCGCCGATCAAGTTCTGAAGCCAGGCGTGGCGGGGGCTGGGTTCTTCATGCATCGGGGCACCTCCGTGGGTCCCCACCAGAGTATCGATCGCTGAGCACGCCACCAATACAAAGGCGGGCGACAGTCCGAGGACCGCCGCCCGCTCTGGGATTGCGTCAAACCGGACGCGCGGACTCAGCATCGCCGACGGGCCGCCATCAGTCCGCCCATCGCAAGGACGCCGGCCGCGCCGGGCGACGGCACCTGCTCGACGGTCACCGTGACGAAGCTCGTGAAGAAGCCGTTGGTGGTGCCGATGACGACATCGGTCGCGCTCGAGCCGAGGTAGGTCGAGGCGGTGTAGAAGAGCGGGCTCGTCCAGGTGCCGCCGATCAGGCTGTCGATCTGCCGCGAGATCGTGAACTCGCCCGTGCCGCTCCAGCCCTCGTCGTCGCCGTTGATCAGCACGACGCCGGCCTGCACGCCGGGCTGCGGCTCGATATCGACGGGGATGATCAGCTCCGAGCGGAAGTTCGCCGCCGAGCTGGTCAGCCCGCTGCCGGGGTCGGCGTCGGTCACGGTGAGCACGAGCTCGAGCCGGGCATCAATGACGGTGCCGCCGTTGAACAGGTTCGAGTTCGGGATGCCCCCATTGTTGAAGAACAGCTCCGTCCCGATCTCCGGGATCGGGATGAAGAAGGTCTCCGTCGGACCCGCCAAGGCGGGCGCGGCCGCAGCGGCCAGAACGATCGCGGTCAGGTGCGTCTGCATCGGTCGTCTCCTCTCTGTGTTGGTGGTGTGATCAGCGGCGCCGCCGCGTCGCAACGAGCCCCAGCCCCGCGAGCAGGCCCGCGCTCGCCGGCGCGGGGACCACCTCGTAGCTGTACTCCAGGCTCAGCGTCCCGTCGAAGTAGCCGCTCTCCGCAAAGGCCAGCACATTGAACTGCGTCGACCCGCTCGGCTGCATGTAAAAGAAGTCCGAGAGCGTGAAGATCATCATGCTGAGGTCGTTGCCGCTCGCGAAGTAGCCGAGCGAGCTGTCGGGCGCGGGACGGCTGAAGTTGATGAAGTCATCGATCGACGCGTTGGCCGTCACATCGCCCGGCGAGCCGAAGGGGAACCCGCCGGTCCCCGCGCTCAGGTCCCCCGTGATGCCCTCGATCACCAGCCCGCCCATCGAGACGATCGGCCCCTCGTCCTGGAAACTCGCGAGCAGGCTCAGCGAGAAGGTCCCCGACCACTCGCCGGCCGAGTAGGCCATGGTGTCGTAGTTCTCGACCACGACATCCATCCCGGCGCTGATCTGCGTCCGCAGCACGACGCCGGTCAGCTGCCGCGTCCCGCCCATCGAGTCGAAGCCCGCGAAGGTCGCCATCGCGGGCGCCTGGTCGGGGTTTGCCACAAAGTCGAACGCGTAGTCGATGTCAAAGGTTTCGACCTGTGTGTTCTGGGCCAGGGCCGAGCCGCCGGCCAGCGTCAGGGCGATCAGTGCAGAGGTTGGCTTCATCGTCGTCTCCTTCTTCTCCGGCCCTTTCGGGGCGGGGGCGGGTGACCGGCCGGCGTGCTCGATTCCTGCGGCCCCCTCCCTCGGCGGCCCACGGCGAACAGCCCGCGGTCTGCCCAGACCTTACCGGCTTCCGCGCCCGGCGCGCCCTAGTTTGAGAGAAGTTCTCTAAAAACTTTCTCTCGCGGTCGTCTCGCTATAGTCTGCTCGCCATGGAACCACCCGACCTCCCAGCTGACCCCCATGAAGGCCCGGGGTTCGTCAAGACCGCCACGACGACCATCCGGGCCGCCCAGTCGGCCATGACCGATCTCTTGGTCGGGGCCGGTCTCTCCGGGGCCAAGGCCGTTGAGGTCGGCCGCCAGCTCGGGCTGGACAAGACCCTCGCCTGGAAGGTCTCCCGATTCGTCGATGACACCGACGCCGCGACCGCGGCCCGGCACATGCCCGGGGCGGGGGGTGTCGAGATCGTGCTGAAGGCCTGTGCGCGGCGGGGCGTCGCGGAGGACCGCATCGCCGCCGCGCGGGACGCCGACCGGCGGCTGCGGGCGTTCATGCGTGAGCACGCCGGGGATCGGCGGTCGTTCGAGGCGATGTTGGCGGGGGGCGAGCGGGACGAGAAGCTCGAGCAAGAGGAACGCCGCGCGTACTACCGCGCGGGGTCGGCGATCTGGGGGGTCCGGGCCCGGGCCCAGTTCCTGATGCTCGCCCTGCGCCCCTCGGAGACCGACCCGGGCCAACTCGACGGGCTCCAACTCGGCGGGCTGATCGATCTGGAGCGCCTGCGGCCCGATGTCCCGTGGATCGTGCGACGCCTCCGGGCCTCGACCGATGCGGGCAAGACGATGCTCCGCGTGCGACGCGAGCCTCTTGATCCCGCGGGCCAGACGGCAGGGGGGATGCCCCTGGTGCCGGAGTTCTGCTCGCGCCCGCTGCCCGAGATCCGCCAGACGGAGGCGGACAACGGCTGGGTGTACGACGAACTCGTGCCGGGCGAGGTGGGGCGCAGCGGGGCCGCGACGATCGTGACCGGCGAGGTGTACCGATCGGCCCTCCCGAGCGAGCGGAGCCGGGACAACACCTACGGGCGGTACATGCTGACGGTGCGCACGCCGGTCGAGCATGTGCAGCTCGACCTGCTGCTGCACCGCAGCCTCGCGCACTTCAGCGCCGCGACGGCCCGCGTGACAGGCCTGCTCGAGGACCGCCCCGCGTCGGTCGCGCACGGCGAGGCCGACCTCGTGCCGCCCGGCCCGGCGCAGCGCCTTGGAACGCCGCCGGCCCTGCGCACGCACCGGCTGGAGGGGTACGAGGAATTGATCACGCGCGGCATCGAGCGGGCGGAGTGGGGGGGGCTCGACGAGTTCGTCGGTTACCGTGTGGAGATGGAGTACCCGGCGGCACCGTGCGAGCTCAGCCTGCGCTGCGAGATCGGCGAGCGGTAGGCCGACGCACCTTCCAGAAAGAAAGCGGGCCCCGGTCTTTCGATCGGGGCCCGCGTGGGTTTCAGGTGGTCACGCCCGGGGCGTGATCACTTCGATTACGGGCAGCCGGAGCTGAAAGCCTGCAGGAAGGCGCTGATGTCGGCGAAGGTGAAGGAGCCGAAGGGCAGCGCGAAGTCCGCCGGGGGCTGCTGGCCGTTGAAGGCCGCGAGGAAGGCGCTGATGTCGGCGAAGGTCAGCTGGCCGTAGGGGGCGGCGAGGTCGCCCGGGCACTCGGAGACCGAAACCTGGACCGAGTCGAAGGCGGTGTTGTTGCCGTTGTCCGAGTCGCCCGTCGTCGAGACGATCATGCCGACATAGTAGAGGCCGGGGGTGGTGTTCAGCGGCACCTGGTAGGCATTGACCCCGGAGTTGGAGCTGCCGGCGAGGATGTTGCCGATGCTCCGCGTGCCGAGAGCCCAATCGGCGGTGGAGATGATGGTGTTGGTGCTGAGCCGCATGTCGAGCTGGACGCCCGGGGCGGTGGCGTTGCCGATGTTCTGCACGCCGTGGCTGATGTCGATGCGCTCGCCCTGGTAGTAGGTGTTGTCGCCGACTTCACGCAGCGCGGCGGCGAGCATGTCGGGCGCGGGCTGCGGGTCGGTGGTGAAGCGGAAGACCGAGCTCGAGGCGTTGCCGCCGGGGCCCTTGGCGACGATCTGCCAGTAGTAGGTCGTCGAGTAGGACAGGAGCGGCAGGTTCCACGCGGTGGAAGTGGTGTTGCCGACGAACTCGCCCGCGTCGGGGGTCGAGTCGGTGCCGAAGTACACATCGTAGCTGGTGGCGTTGGTCGCGCTCAGCCAGTCGAGGTTGGCGGTGATGTCGACGCCGGTCGCGAAGTTGCTCGGGAAGGTCAGCGTCGGGGCCTGCGGCGGCAGGGCCTGCTGCACGACCACGGGCTGCGCGTCCCAGGTATCCGAGTCGTTGTTGGCGCTGTTGCCGTCGCCCGGGGCCGAGGAGATCTGGACGCCGATCCAGTAGTCACCCGGCGCGACATCCAGCGGGATGAAGGGGGCGGGGATGTTGAACTGGCGGACCTGGTTGGCGGCGAAATCGAGCGTGTAGTTCCAGGTCGCGAGCAGGCGGTCGGCCGTCGAGATGTTGTTGTTGGTCGAGAGGTAGACCTCGATCTGGTAGGTGTTGGAGCCGGGGTTGTTGTTGGTCGCGTTGACCATTTGCACGGTGAAGCCGTCGGTGAAGGCCTCGCCGGCGCGGGCGACGGTGTCGCCGTTCGACCGCACCTGCAGGGGCTCGAGGTCGAAGCTGGCGCCGCGCGTGTCGCTCTCGAAGTTCACCATGTCGGTGGTGAACTGCTCCCAGAGCTTGGCGTAACGGCCAATGGTCGAACGGTTGGAGGTGCTGCACACGGCGTGCGCGAAGCGGTTGTCGCCCTCGATGTAGTACATCGCCGAGCCCGACATGCCGCCCCACACCGCGGTGTAGCAGCCGGGGGAGGTGCTGAGCTCCATCTGGTTGCCCGGGCAGCTGTCGATCGTGCCGAACCAGTAGGTCATGTCGCGGCCGTTGTGCAGCCCGCTGGTGCCGCAGCCCTCGGAGGGGTACGACGCGTTGTTGTAGGTGCGGCCCTGGATGGTCGAGCACCCGAAGCCCCAGGCCCAGCTGAAGTAGCCGGTCAACGCGCCGATGTTGCGCCCGCCGTCGTCGGTGCGGAAGCGGTTGATCCGCAGGGCCGCGGCGTCGCGGTCCCAGTCGCCGCTGTTCACATAGCCCGAGCCGGCGATGTACGAGGTCGAAACGGCGTAGCCCCACTGGTCATAGGTCTGGAAGCTGTTGCCGAGGTTGCCGTCGCCGTCCCAGCCCGGGTAGATCCAGACCTGGTCGGCGAAGTCGTTGATGTCCGAATCGCGGTTGAAGATGCAGTGCGCGGCCGTGAGCACCACGCCCGGATCGTTCATGCTGCCGGAGCAGACAAAGAACGCCTGGGTGCCGTTGGTGCGGGTGAACTGCATGAGGAGCTTGACATTGGCGCTCCAGGGGAAGCTGGCGCGGCTGGCATCGGAGATGATGCTCATCGAGCCGAAGCCCTCGGTCTGGAAGATGTCATCCATCGAGTCGCCGGCGACGCCCTGGAAGGTGTCGCCGCCCTGCCCGCCGAAGCCCTCGGTCGGGAAGGCCGCGGGGATCTCGATGGTCTCGCCGGTCTCGGCGTTGTGGATGAGCAGGGTGTTGTCCGACTCGACCTTGAAGCCCGCCTCGATCACATTCGGGTAGTGCATCGGCGCCGGGGGCACCTGGTCAATCGGCGGGTGGGCCGGCGGCGCGATCTCCTCGTCGCCCGGGCCCTCGGGGGCGGGCACATTCATGTGCTGGCCGGAGACGGGCTGAACGGCCTGGCCGATCGTGGCCTCGACGCCCTCGGGCTCGGCACCGAAGGCGGTGCCGGCGGTGAGCGCCAGAACGGTGGTCACAGACAGCGTGGCGCCGCAGATGCGACGCATGGTCATGTTGGTCTTCATATGGCTTTCGCTTCCCCCTGGAATCGGTGAATACTAGGTGCTTCCCGTGGGCCGTCACAGACCCCGATGCCTGTGACCCTACAAGACTGAAGCGTTGCGCAACAGGGGGTCCTCGCCCGACTTGGCCAAAAATGCAGATAATCATGCAAAATCAGGAAACCGCCGAAAACACCGTGAGATCCGCGCTGATCCTGCGGTTCGATGGTTGAGGGACACCGAATGGCCATCCTGTTCGCGGTGCTTGCGGGAATCTGCTGGGGCGTAGGCGAGGTCTTCACCAAACAGGTGCTTCACTCGGGGAAGGTCGGCCCGCTTGCCGCGATCGCGGTGCGAAGCACGGTCGCATTGCCCCTTCTTTGGGGCGTGTACGCCGTGGTTGCCCACGGGATCAAGCAAGACACCACCCAATGGGGGGATATGAGTAGCGGGACTTGGTGGCGCCTGATCCTCGGGTCCGGCGTGCTGGCCGGCTTCGGCGGCATGGCCTGCTTCTACCTGGCGCTCAACTTCGGCGAGGTCAGCCGCGTGAAGCCGATCGCCTTCGCGCTCGCGCCCGCGATCGGTGCGACGCTCGGCTGGTTGATGCTGGGCGAATCGATGACGCCGAAGAAGGTGGGCGGCATCGCGCTGATCGTGGCCGGGGTGGTCGCGCTGGCGACGAAGTGATCCGCGGGCCCGCGCCTCAGCACATCGTCATCCCACCATCCACCGCGATCGTCTGACCCGTCAGGTACCGCGACGCGTCGCTCGCCAGGAAGGCGACCACGGCCGCGATGTCCTCGGGCTCGCCGACATCCTTGGTCGCGATCATCTTCTTGACGCTCTCGATGACGGTCTCGGGGAGGTTGGCGGTCATGTCGGTCTTGACGAAGCCGGGGGCGACGACATTGGCCGTGATGCCCTTGGTGCCGAGCTCGCGGGCGATGGTCTTCGTCAGGCCCGTCAGCGCGGCCTTGCTGGCGGCGTAGTTGGCCTGCCCGGCGTTGCCGACAAGGCCCGAGGTGCTCGCGATGTTGATGATCCGCCCGAAGCGGTTCTTCATCATCGGGCGGGCGGCGGCCCGGCACGCGACGAAGGCCGAGCGGGTGTTGACGAGCATGACCTCGTCGAACTCCTCATCGGACATGCGGAGGATGAGGTTGTCCCGCGTGATGCCGGCGTTGTTGACGAGGATGTCCAGCCGCCCCAGCTCCTCGGCGACGCCCTCGATCATGCCGGCCAGCGAAGTGCCGTCGGCGATGTCAACCGTCTTGACCGTGGCCTTGCCGCCGGCCTCCTCGATCTCGTGCCTGAGGTCGGCGAGGGGGCCTTCGCTCCGGGCGGCGAGCACGACATGCTTGCCGTCGGTTGCGAGCTGCTTGGCGATGGCCCGGCCGATGCCGCGGGAAGCGCCGGTGACGATCGCGACGCGCGTGACAGAGTCGGTCATGATGAAGGTCCTTTCCTGAAGGTGGGGCCCGGCGTGCACTACGGCCGGGTGTCCTCGAAGTACTCGCGTGCGGCGGTCTCGTCGACCTGCAGCACCTCCTGCAGAGCCTCGACGATCTGCTCGTCGGTGATCTCGTTGCCAAGCCCCTCGGCGATGGCCTGCGCGGCGAATATGAAGACGCCCGCGATCTCCGGCGGCGGCAGGTCGCCCCCGCGGACCGCGTCCTTGCCCTGCTCGGCGAGGACAGTCAGGCGCGACTCGGAGACGCCGAGCTCTGCGGCCATCTGCGCCATCATCGCGTTGGTCAGCCCGTCGAGGCCCGAGACCTTGAGGAGCTGGCGGCTGAACTCGACTGCGACGAACACGATCTTGGGGTCCTCGGCGAGCATCTCGGACATGCTCAGGGGCGCGGCCACGCTCCCGCGGTCGCCCGCGCTCGGGCTGAACGCCGCCATCGTGTCCGCGTCCCACTCGCTCGCGCGGGCCTTGGTCTGCCCGGTGCTGGGCTCGGCGGAGAACCGCCACCCATCGCCCGAATTGGTCGCGTTCCACGCAAGGACATACGCCTCGCCCGGATCCTGCACGGCCAGAACGACCTCCGCCGCGCTCGCCTCGGTGTTCTCGTCCGGGCTCTGGCTCACGAAGACGACGCGCACGCCCTCGATCTCCCCCGTCGCGTCGTACCACTCGCCCGACGCCACGAGCTGGTCGAGCACCGCCCGCCCCGCGGGGTCCAGCACCGGCGCCATCGCCAGGTCGTCGCCCGCCGCGACCGAGCCGGCCAGCACGATCACCGCCTCAGCGAGCGTTCGGTCGTACGGCGCCTGCTCCTGCGGGAACTGCACCCGCGCGTCCGCGTCCACCTCGCGCAGGATGTCCGCCACGCGCACCTGGTCCGGCGGCGGGGGAGGCGGCGGGGCCGTGTTGCGAGGTGCCGGCGGGGGCGGGGGCGGGGGCTCTTCCTTGCCGCAGCCCACCAGCGTGATCGGCAGCAACGCCAACCCGGCCGCCATCGCGCCCGCCCTGCCCAGTACGAAATCAGCTCGCCGGTGTGTCATGCGTCGTCACCTTCATGCCTTTGTCGATCCGCCGCATCAGCCCGGCCAGCGTCTTCCCGGGGGCCAACTCGTACGGGGCGCCCGCCGCGTTCTCCGCGAGCCAGCGGGCGCACTGCTCCCAGCGTACCGGGCTCGTCAGCTGCTCGACGAGCCGGGCCCGGATCGACCCCGCGTCGGCCTCATGGGGCTCGCCCGTCACATTGCTCAGGACCGTGCACCGCGGGGCGGAAACCTCCGTCCGCTCTAGGGCCGCCCCCAGCCGCTGGGCTGCCGGGGCCATCAGCGGGCTGTGGAACGCCCCCGCGACGGTCAGCCGCGTCGCGCGAAGCCCGATCTCCCCCGCCACCTGCTCCGCCTCGTCGCACGCCCGGGCCGAGCCCGAGACGACCACCTGCCCCGGCGCATTGAAGTTCGCCGGCACCAGCACCCGCTCGGCGTCGTCCGCGTCCTCCAGGCGCTCCAGCACCCGCTCGCACAGGTCCGTCGCGCTCGTTTCATCCGCCCCGATCAGGGCGACCATCGAGCTGGGCGAGGCCTCGGCCGCGTCCTGCATCGCCCGCCCGCGCAGGGCGACGAGCTTCAGCCCGTCCTCGAAGCTGAACGCCCCGGCCAGGTGCAGCGCCGTGTACTCGCCCAGGCTCAGCCCCGCCGCCGCCGCGAGGGGCGCCTCGGCCGGGTCGTGCCCCGCGATCGCGCACACCGCGTGCCAGCTCGCGACGCCGCAGGTGTAGATCGCGGGCTGCGACACATCGGTGCGGTTCAGCTTGTCGGTGGGCCCGTTGAAGCAGATGGTGCTGAGGGGCTCGGTCAGGCCGGAGTTCTCGCCCAGGTCGAGCCCCGCCAGGACGGCGTCGGCACGGTCGAAGATCGCCCGGGCCTCGGGGTGGGCCTCCGCCCACGCCTTGCCCATCCCCAGCGTCTGTGCCCCCTGCCCGGGGCAGAGGAGTGTGATCGGTTCGGTCATAGGGCCATGGTACGCCGCGAACCCCGCGATTCCCCGCCGTGTCATCGTTCGGAACGGTGCCCCGAACCGCCGCGAAGCGGCGCTTCCGGCCGGACCAGGACGCTCGCCCGCTTCACACCGAACTCCCGACGCGCCCTGCGGGCGGGTCGGGGCACCGGAAGCCTGTTACTCAGCCCCCAGCCGCTCCCGCCACCACGCGATCGTGTCCCCGATCCCGTCCTCCAGGGTGTGCCGAGGGCGGTAGCCGACCTCGTCCAGCAGCCGATCGACCTTGGCCGCCAGCCGCGGCGGGTCATTGGCCGGGGCCTCGCGGGCGCCGAGGCGGATCAGGTCGGGCCGGCCGATCGCCTCGCCGATCATGGTGGCGACGGTCGCCAGTGGCTCGCACCGCCCCGTGGCGATGTTCACCGGCCCGGAGACCTCGCTCGCCGTCAGGGCCGCGAGCGCCCCGCCCACATCGGCGACATGCATGAAGTCCCGCTCCTGCCGCCCGTGGGTGAGCTCGGCGGGATCGCCCCGCAGCAGGTTTGCGATCACCGCGGGGACGAGCCGCGTCTCGACCTCGCCGGGTCCGTAGAGAAAGAACACGCGCCCCCAGGCGAATGAGACTCCAAGCGCGGGGGCTGAGGCTTCGAGGATCGACCGCAGCCCATCCTTGCACACGCCGTAGAGCGTGTGGGGCTTCGTGGGGGTCGCACGCTCGTCGAGGTCGGTGTGCGACCAGTCGTACTCGGCGCACGAGCCGGAGCAGACCAGCCGCTCGCCGCCGTGCGCGGCGAACGCCCGCGCCAGCTCGATCGAGCCGCGGACCCAGTCGAGATTCTGCGGCGCGGTCCAGAACTTCCCGTGCACCGCGTACCACGCCATGTGCAGGAGGTGCGTTGGCTTCACTTCCTCGATGAGCTTGGTGGGCCCGCCGGGCGTCAGGAGGTCGGCCGCGTGAAAGGTCACGCCGAGGTCGGCCTTGCCCGGCCCGGCCTCGAGCCCCGCGGTGTGCACCTCGAAGCCGCGCTCCACCAGCCCCCGCACCGCCCAGGGCCCGATGAACCCCGACGCGCCGGTCACCAGCACGCGGCCCGTCAACGGCTCACCTCGTAGTCGGGGTAGGTCGCGTCGCGCTCGCTCAGGACAGGCCCGTCCTCAAGGCCCAGCTCTTCAAGCCGCCAGTCGATCGCGAAGGCGGGATCGTCCCACCGCACGCCCCGAGCCAGCGGGCCGTCGTAGAACTCGGTCATCATGTAGAACACCTCGGCGTCGTCGGTCAGCGTGACGAACCCGTGGGCCAGCCCCGGCGGCACATACAACGCCGCCCGGTTCTCCGCCGTCAGCTCGCGGGCCACCCACTGCAGGTAGGTCGCCGACTTGGGCCGCAGGTCGACCAGCACATCGCGGATCGCCCCGGCGGTGCAGCGGACCAGCTTGCCCTCGGGGCTCGGGTCGGCCTGGTAGTGCATGCCGCGGAGCGTGCCCTTCTTCGCGTTGGAGCTCACATTGCACTGCACGAACCGCGTGGGCAGGCCCGCCCGCTCGAACTCGTGCTCGCAGTAGGTCCGTGCAAAGAACCCGCGGTGGTCCTCCCGCCGCTCGATCTCCACGAGAAACACGCCCGGCAGCTTCAGCTCGGTGATCTGCACGACGCCCGCCCGCTCAGAAGATCTCGATCTCGGGGATCGGCACGACGAACTTGCCGCCCCACTCGCGGACGGCCTTCATCTGCTCCGAGATCTCGTCCCGCAGGTTCCACGGCAGGATGAACACCTCGTCGGGCCGCTCCTCGATGATCGCCTCGGGCGCCCGCACGGGGATCCGCGTCCCGGGCAGCAGCGTGTTCTGCTTGTGCGGGCTGCGGTCGACCGTGAACGGCAGCAGCTCCGGGCCGACGCCGCAGTAGTTCAGCAGCGTGTTGCCCTTCGCCGGCGCCCCGTAGCCGGCGACGCGCTTGCCCTTGTCGGCCGCGTCGAGGAAGTACCGCAGGACCTTCTTCTTCGTCGCGACGACCTGCTCGCTGAACCGCTCGTAGGTCCCGATGTCCCAGAGCCCGAAGCCCTCCTCGAGCTCGCGCATCTTCACGACGGCGTCCGACTCGCCCTTCGCCTCGTCCTCCTCGTGACAGGCGTAGATACGAAGCGACCCCCCGTGCGTCGGCAGCTCGTCCACATCGAACATCCGAAGCCCATGAGCCGCGAACACCCGCTCGACGGCTCCGAAGCTCAGGTACGAGTAGTGCTCGTGGTAGATCGTGTCGAACTGGTTGTGCTCGATCTGGCGGAGCAGGTGCGGGAACTCGACGGTCACGGCCCCGCCCGGCTTCAAGAGCACCTTGAACCCCTGCACGAAGTCGTTGATGTCCGGCACATGCGCCAGCACATTCTTCGCCGCGATCAGGTCCGGCTCGTGCCCCTCGCCCTTCAGCTTCGCCGCCGTCGCCTCGCCGAAGAACGCGATCTCCGTCGGCACGCCCTTCTTCAGCGCCGCCTCCGCGACCGTGCGCGCCGGCTCGACCCCGAGCACCGGCACGCCCATCTTCTGGAAGAACTGCAGCATGTACCCGTCGTTGCTCGCCACCTCGACGACCAGCGAGTCCTTGCCCAGCCCCAGCCGCTTCGACAGCGTCTGGGCGTACCGCTCGCAGTGCTTCAGCCACGCATCGCTGAAGCTCGAGAAGTACGCGTAGTCGTCAAAGATCGCCTCCGGACGCTCATAGTCCTCGAGCTGCACCAGCCAGCACTGGTCGCACACGAACGCGTGCAGCGGGAAGAACGGCTCCATCGCCCGCTCCCGCCCCGCCTTGATGTAGCTGTTCGCGAGCGGGCTCACGCCCAGGTCCGCGAAGGTCACCGTCAGGGGAGCCTTGCAGAAACGGCACTTGGGCGTACCCGTCCGCGCAGCCGCCTTCGACTCCAGTTCGCCCGCGCCCGCCGTCTTCATCGCCGTCATCACACGCTCCCAACAGCCGCCGGCGATGGGGCTTCACCCGCCCCCGCCAGACGCTCGTACTTCTCGATCTGCTCACGGCACAACGACGACGCGTCGGCCCCCTCAAGATGAGCCCGGTGCCACCCCACCGCCCAGTCCACCGCGTCCCACACACGCATCCGCGGACGCCACCCAAGCCGCTGCCGCGCCTTGCTCGCGTCCACCTTCAGGTAGGTCGCCTCGGGCGGGTGCTCGGCCCCGTCCTGCTCCCACCGCGCCCCCTCGCCCCACGCCGCGCACACGCGGTCCACCATCCACCGCACCGGCTGCGCATCGTCATCCACCGGCCCGAAGTTCCACCCCTCCGCGACCGACTGCCCACGCTCGGCGAGCGCCTCCGCCAGCACGAGGTACCCGCTCAGGGGCTCGAGCACATGCTGCCAAGGACGCGTCGATCGCGGCGAGCGGATCGGGATCGCCTTCCCCGCCCCCAGACACCGCACGCAGTCCGGCACCAGCCGATCCTTCGCCCAGTCCCCGCCCCCGATCACATTGCCCGCCCGAGCCGTCGCGATCGCGGTGTCGGTCTTCTCGAAGAACGACCGCCGGTAGCTCGCCGTCACCAGCTCCGCGCACCCCTTGCTCGCCGAGTAGGGGTCCTTCCCGCCCATCGGCTCGTCCTCGCGGTACGCCCACGCCCACTCGCGGTTCTCGTAGCACTTGTCGCTCGTCACGCTCACGACCGACCGCACGCCGCCCACCCGGCGCACCGCCTCCAGAACCCGCGCCGTCCCCACTACATTCGTCTCGAAGGTCCCCACCGGGTCGTCGTAGCTCGGGCGCACCAGCGCCTGCGCCGCCAGGTGCAGCACCACCTCCGCCCCGCTCGCCCGCAGCGCCCGCTCCGCGACCCCCGCCTCGCGGATGTCCCCCTCGATGTGATCCACGATCGAGGCGACGCCGGCCTCTTCAAACAGGCTCGGCTCCGTCTCCGGCGCCAGCGCCAGCCCGGTGACCTCCGCCCCGAGCTGCTTCAGCCACAGGCACAGCCACGAGCCCTTGAAGCCCGTATGACCCGTCACCAGAACACGACGCCCGCGCCAGAACCCGGCGCTCGGCCCCACGGTCTCGTCCATGCCCGTCCTCACACCGTCGCCGGTCAAGACCAGCTCTTCCAGGGGGCCTCGCCGCTCGCCCACAGCTCCTCGAGGTGCCGCTTGTCACGCAGCGTGTCCATCGGCTGCCAGAACCCCTCGTGCCGGTACGCCATGAGCTGCCCGTCCTTCGCGAGCCCCTTCAGGGGCTCCTGCTCCCACACGGTGGTGTCGCCCTTGATCCGGTCGAGCACCGAGGGATTCAAGACGAAGAACCCGCCGTTGATCCAGCCCCCGTCGCCCATCGGCTTCTCGACGAACCCGTTCACCGAGTCGTTCTCGCCGAAGTCGAGCGCCCCGAACCGCCCGGGCGGCCGCACCGCCGTCACCGTCGCGTCCTTCCCGTGCTCCATGTGGAACCGGATCCCCCGCCCGATGTCCACATCGCTCACCCCGTCGCCGTAGGTCAGGCAGAAGGGCTCGTTGTTCAGGTACTCGCGCACCCGCCGGATGCGCCCCCCGGTCATCGTGTCCTCGCCCGTGTCGATCAGCGTGATCTTCCAGGGCTCCGACCCGTCGCGGTGCACCGTCGTCCGGTTCTTCTCGAGGTCGAAGGTCACATCCGCCAGGTGCAGGGAGTAGTTCGCGAAGTACTCCTTGAACATGTACCCCTTGTACCCGAGGCAGATCACGAACTCGTTCACCCCGAAGCCCGAGTACATCTTCATGATGTGCCAGATGATCGGGCGCCCGCCGATCTCCACCATCGGCTTCGGACGGATCCCCGTCTCCTCGCTCAGGCGCGTCCCCAGCCCGCCCGCCAGGATCACCGCTCGACTGACCATCCGACCTCCTGTCCGCCCACCCCGATTTCCCCGGGGGCAACCGCACATCCGAACCGTTCCGGCCGACGCCAAGCGAACGCGCCACCGACCCATAAGTCCAGCCCAAGCCTACCCCAACCGCCCCCACCGCGCCTCCACCCACCCACAACTTCCCACCCCCAACCATCGTCCGATCACCCCACGCCGGTGCCACGGCCCCACCCGGTGCCACTATGCGACGCCCCGCGTCGCGTAGTGCCTCCCCCCCCTGATGGCCGATGGCCGATGGCCGATCCCAAGTCCCCCCCTACCCAAACACCACCGTCTCCACCCCACCCACCACCGCATGCAACAAAAGCATGTGCAACTCCTGGATCCGGTCCGACCGCACCTTCCGACCATCAACAACACTCGGCACCAAGATCTCCAGGTCGCACCGCCCCGCCAGCTTCCCGCCGTCCCCTCCGAGCAAAGCCGCCGTCGTCACCCCCCGCTCCGCCGCCGCCTCCACCGCGTGGATCACATTCGCCGAGTTCCCGCTCGTACTGAGAACGACCAGCACATCGCCCGGCCGACCAAGAGCCTCCACCCACCGGCTGAACACGCGATCAAACCCGTAGTCGTTCGCCGCGCAGGTCAGGTGACCCGGGTCCACGCACGCCACCGCCGCGATCGCCGGCCGGTCGTCGCGGTACCGGCCCGTCAGCTCCTCGCAGAAGTGCATCGCGTCCGCCGCCGAGCCCCCGTTCCCGCACGCCAAGACCTTGTGCCCCGCCCGCACGCTCTCCGCGATCCGGTCGATCAGCTCGCCCGTCCGCTCGACGATGGTCTCGTCGGCCGCCAATGCCTCCAACACCGCGCGGGCGTCGTTGACCTCGCCCTTCAGCCACTCGACCATCCCGCCGCTCACGCCGTCCATAGCTCGCCCCCGCCGCCGAGTTCCCCCCGGCCTGTCCCGTCGTGCTTCGCCAGCCCGCGCGACGCGAGCGCGTTCCGCGTGTCCACCACCAGCCGCGCCGATCGCGCGACCAGCCCGTAGTCCAGCTCCGTGTGGTCCGTCACGATCACCACCGCGTCCGCCGAAGCGAGCGCCGCCTCGCCCAACTCCACGCTCGTCAGGTCGATGTCGTACTTCCGCATCGCCGGGAAGCGTGCCACGAACGGGTCGTGATAGCCCACCCCCGCCCCGGCCTCCTGCAGCCGCGTGATGATCTCCGCCGCCGGGCTCTCGCGGATGTCATCCACATCCTTCTTGTACGCCACGCCCACCACCAGCACCGAAGCCCCGCGCAGCGACTTCCCCGACGCGTTCAGCGCCTCGCCCACCCGCCGCACCACCCGCCCCGGCATCTGCCGGTTGATCTCCCCAGCGAGCTCGATGAACCGCGTCGTGTCCCCGCTCCGCCGCGCCCACCATTCGAGGTAGTACGGGTCGATCGGGATGCAGTGCCCCCCGAGCCCCGGCCCCGGGTAGAACGCCTGGAAACCGAACGGCTTGGTCTTCGCCGCCTCGATGACCTCCCACACATCGATCCCCTGGTGCCCCAGGATCACCTTGAGCTCGTTCACCAGCGCGATGTTCACCGCCCGGTAGATGTTCTCGAGCAGCTTCGCCGACTCCGCGACCTCCGCCGTTCGCACGAGGTGGACCTCGTCCACAAACCGCCGGTACAGCGCCGCCGCCAGCTCCCCGCTGACCGCGTCCACCCCGCCGACGAGCTTGGGCGTCGTCTTCGTGCCGTGGCTCACCCGCCCCGGGTCCTCCCGCTCCGGGCTGTACGCGCAGAACGCGTCCAAACCCAAGGTCCTCCCCGCCGCCGCGAGCGCCGCGACCACCTCCTCGCGCGTCGTCCCGGGGTAGGTCGTGCTCTCCAGCACCACCAGCCCGCCCGGCTTCAAGACCCCCGCGACCATCTCGGCGCTCGCCCGCACGAACGAAAGATCCGGCTCGCGATACTTCCCAAGCGGCGTCGGCACGCAGAGCAGCACAGCATCGCACCGCCCGAGCTCCGCCGCCTCCGCCGTCGCCGTGAACCGCTCCGACCGGGCCAGCTCCGACACAAGCTCCGCCCGCGCCGTGCGGATGTACGCCTCGCCGGCCCGCAGCTTGCGGATCTTCTCCGGGTCCCGGTCGTACCCCACAACCGCCAGCCCCGCGTCATGCATCGCCCCCACCAGCGGCAGCCCCACATACCCCAGCCCAACGACACCCACGACGGCCGACCCGTCGTCGATACGCCCCCGAAGCTGTTCAGCAAGCCCGCTCATCGGCACCAGCCTACGCCGCCCCGCCCGCGCCCACCGCCTCCTCCGCGAGCGCCCGTGCCTCCGCCAGCGAAGCCTCGGTGGGGTTGGTCACCGTGATGTGCCCCACCTTCCGCCCCGGCCGCGCCGCCTTCCCATAGTCGTGCAGAAACAGCCCCTGCGCCCGGCACCGCTCCGCCGCGCCATCCGGCACGCCGCCGATCAGGTTCACCATCGCCGCGCTCGTCACCCCATCCGCAAACGAGGTCTCGCCCAGCGGCAGCCCGGCAACGGCCCGCATTTGGTTCTCAAACTGTCCCGCCGCGGCGCCCTCGATCGTCCAGTGCCCGGTGTTGTGCACCCGCGGCGCGATCTCGTTGGCGAGCAGCCCGCCCGACTCGGTCACAAAGAACTCGACCGCCAGCACGCCGACATGGCCGAGGGTCTCGGCGACCCGCTCGGCGGCCCGTTGGGCGGCGCGGTGGAGGCTTTCGTCGCCCGTGTCGGGCACCAGGCTCTCGCGCAGGATGCCCCCGGAATGGGCGTTGGTTCCGATGGGGTATGTGCGCACGCCCGCCTGGCCCGTGCGCGCGCCGGCCGCGGTCGTGCGCACGACCACGCACGAGATTTCGCGCACAAACGGCACGATCCGATCGACGATCGCGGGCGCCCCGCCGATGTCCGCCCACGCGCTCTCGGCGTGATCCGCCGACTCGACGATCGCCTGCCCCTTGCCGTCGTAGCCGAAGCGGCGGGTCTTGAGGATCGCCCGCTCGCCGAGCTGCTCCAGCCCGCGGCGGAGGTCGTCGACGGAGTTCACGGCGAGCCAGTTCGGCGCGTCGATGTTCAATTCAGCAAAGTGCTGCCGTTCCAGCAGGCGGTCCTGCGCGACCTCGAGCGAGCGGCTGGAGGGATGCACGGTGACTCCGCGGGCCTCGAGGGCGCGGACGGGGACGACCGGGACATTCTCGAACTCGTAGGTGATCGCGTCGCAGCCCTCGGCGAAGCGAGCGATTGCGTCGGCGTCGTCGAACGCGCCGACGGTCAGGGGGCAGACATCGCCCGCGCAGGCGGTCGGCGAGGCGTCGTAGCACCTCACCTCGATATCGAGCTTCGTCGCGGCCTGGGCCAGCATGCGGCCGAGCTGGCCGCCGCCGAGGATGCCGATGGTTGTGGTCATCGTGTGTGCTCGGCTTCTTTAGCTGTTCGGCGCGGGCCGGCTCGGGTCGGGGTCGTTCAGGACGCGGTTGGTCTGGGCCTCGCGGTAGGCGTCGAGGCGCTGGGCGATGGCGTCATCGGTCGTCGCGAGCATCGCGGCGGCGAGCAGGGCGGCGTTGATCGCGCCGGCCTTGCCGATGGCCAGCGTGCCGACGGGGATGCCCGCGGGCATCTGGGCGATGGACAGGAGCGAGTCGAGCCCGTTCAGGGCCTTGGACTGCACGGGCACGCCCAAGATCGGGAGGGCGGTCTTGCTCGCGAGCATGCCCGGGAGGTGGGCCGCCCCGCCGGCACCGGCGATGATCGCGCGGAGGCCCCGGTCACGGGCGGTCGCGGCGAACTCGAAGAGCAGGTCGGGCGTGCGGTGGGCGGAGACGACACGGGTTTCGTGGGCGATCTGGAGTTCGTCGAGCGTGGCCGAGGCGTGGGACATCGTCTCCCAGTCGGAGCGGCTGCCCATGACGATGGCGATGAGGTGGGAGGACATGGAGGGAGAGTAGGGGAAGAGGTGGAGGAGTGGGATCGGCGATCGGCCATCGGCCATCGGGGGGGAGGCAATGGGTAGTGGGGGGCAGCGGCGAGCGGCAAGCGGCGGGTGGGCTTGCACTCCGCGACGCGGGGCGTTGCGTAGTGGCACCGATTGACCGGACGGCGATGCGGTCGCGACTGGGTCTCATTTGGGTTGGGCGGGCGGAATGTCGATGGGTGATGCGTCGGGGTCTCGTAGCGTTCGGCGGAAGCGAGGTGGCGCATGGATGTGTCGGGTGGTGGGATGGTGAAGGAGCACGGGGCGGCGGCCGGCGCTTCCGATGAGCCCGCGGCGGATAGCTGGCTGCGTGAGTTCGTCTACGGCGGGATCGACGGGACGGTGACGACCTTCGCGGTGGTCGCGGGCGTCGCGGGGGCGGGGCTGAGCCCGGCGATCGTGCTGGTGCTGGGGGTCGCGAACCTGCTGGGCGATGGCTTCGCGATGGCGGCGGGGAATTACCTCTCGACGAAGGCGGACCACCAGCGCGAGACGCGGGACGACCCGCGCGGGCCCAAGGCCAAGTCGATCGAGCGCACCGCACGGCGTGCGGCGACCGTGACCTTCGTCTCGTTCGTGGTGCTGGGGACGACGCCCCTGGTCCCGTTCCTGCTCGGGCTGGTCGTGCCGATGGAGGCGTGGGCGTTCGAGCTCAGCACGCTGGGGACCGCGATGGCGTTCTGCCTGATCGGGGTGATGAAGGGACGAGTCACGCGGCGGAGCGCGGTGAAGGGGGCGGCGGAAACGCTGCTCATCGGCGGGGCGGCGGCGGTGGTGGCGTACGCGGTGGGGTGGTTTTTGAAGGGGTTGGTTTGAGGAGGGGATCGGGGATCGGCCATCTGGGATCGGGGGGGAGCGGCACTACCCGCTGCGCGGATAGTGGCACCGGGGGTCGGGCACCGGGGTGGGCACCGCGTTTTCAGCCGATGGCCTGGTTGCCTCGTTCCTTGGTGCGGATGCGGACGACTTGCTCGATCGGCAGGATGAAGATCTTGCCGTCGCCGTGGTCGCCGGTCTGGTCGGGCCAGTGGGTCTGGGCGTGGTTGGTGATGATGTCGATGACGGGTTCGACGAACTCGTCGTTGAGGGCGATCTCGATGCGGACCTTCTTGAGCAGGTCGATCTCGACATCCGCGCCGCGGTAGTTCTCGTGCAGGCCCTTCTCTGCGCCCGAGCCGACGGCGTTGGTAACGCTGAATCTCGTGATGTCGTTGGCGAGCAGGGCTCGCTTCACATCGGTGAAGACCTCGGGCTTGATGTAGGCGATGAGCAGCTTCATGGTGGTGGTCCTTTCGTGCTGACCGCCTTGGTTACCGGGTGGTAAAGATCTGGAAGCCGGCGTAGGCCTCCATGCCGTGCTCGCCGACATCGAGGCCCATGAGCTCCTCCTCGCGGGGGACGCGGAGGCCGGTGGTCTTCTTCAGGGCGAAGAAGAACAGGAGCGCCGCCGGGAAGCACAGGGCGGCCGTCGCGCCGATGCCCGTGAGCTGGGCGACGAGGCCGCCCGCTTCGCCCAGGGCCGCCCGGCTGCCGAAGATGCCGACGGCGAGCGTGCCCCAGACGCCGCAGACGAGGTGGACGGAGATCGCGCCGACGGGGTCGTCGAGCTTGGCCCGGTCGAGCAGCGTGACCGCGAAGACGACGAGGACGCCCGCGATCGCGCCGACGGCGATCGCGCCCGGGAGGGTGATGACATCGGCCCCGGCGGTGATGCCGACGAGGCCCGCGAGCGCCCCGTTGAGCGTCATGGAGAGATCGGGCCGCTTGGTCCACACCCAGTTGGTGATCATCGCGCCCATGATGCCCGCGGCGGCGGCCATGGAGGTGGTGACGAAGACGAGGCCGACGCCCTTGAACCCGTAGGCGAAGGGCTGCCCGTCGGCGTCGAGCCCGACGGGATCGGCGGAGAGGACGGAGCCGCCATTGAACCCGAACCAGCCGAACCAGAGGAGGAAGACCCCGATGGCGGCGAGCGGCATGGAGTGGCCCATGAGGGGGCGGATCTCGGTGGTGCCGTTGTCGCGCTTCACATACTTGCCGAGGCGCGGCCCGAGGACGATCACGCCCGCGAGGGCGCCCCACCCGCCGACGGAGTGGACGATCGTGGAGCCGGCGAAGTCGTAGAAGCCCAGGTCATCGAGGAAGCCGTAGCCCCACTTCCACGAGCCGACGATCGGGTAGATCGTGGCGACATACAGCGTGGAGAAGATCAGGAACGGCCCGAGCTTGATGCGCTCGGCGACCGCGCCCGAGACGATCGTCGCGGCGGTGGCGGCGAACATGGCCTGGAAGATGAAGTCGGCCCAGTAGGTGTAGGCGGCGTAGTCGGGCGTCATGCCCGTGGCGTCGGCGGGCGGGGAGGCGGGGGCAAGGGTGCCCAGGATGTTGGGGATGATCCAGCCGTCGCCCGGGTACATCAGGTTGAAGCCGATGAGGGCGTAGGTGAGCAGGCCGATGGCGACGATGGCGGTGTTCTTGAAGAGGATGTTGGCGGTGTTCTTGGCCTGCGTGAGGCCCGACTCGAGGGAGGCAAAGCCGAGGTGCATCACGAAGACGAGGGCCGCGGCGATGAGGAGCCAGAGGTTGTCGAGGACGAAGCGGTCGGTGATGGGGGCGAGGGGTTGGGCGGCGTCTTGGGCGGAGGCGAGGGAGGGAAGGGTGAGCGTGAGGAGAGCGACGGCGGGGGCGATGCGCATGGTGGGGTCTCCGCGAAAGCGCGGAAACTAGCGGGGGGTGAGGGGTTGCGAAAGGGGCGGAGGGGCGGGGAGATCAGAAAATGTGCGTGGAAGCGTTTGCTTTGCTGGGGCGCACAGGGTGTGGTTGGAAGTTGGGCGAGGCACTGGCGGGCGAGCCGCCAGTGGCACCCGATGGGCAACTACGCGGTGAGTTCGGCGACCTTGGCGGGGACCTGGTCGAGGGGGATGTTCTCGAGCTTGGTCTTGGTGTCGAGGTGCTGGAGGGTGGCGTGCTCGGCGGACTCGATGATGACGAGCGTCTTGGCGTGCTGGCCGGTGGCGTCTTTGATCAGCTTGCCGATGTTGCGGGTGGACTTGTACGACCGGCGGGCATGGAGGGGGCGCGTCTCGTAACGGTCCGGGGACCACGGCGCGCCGTCGAAGGCCGCACGCGGAACGCCGCGGCGGAGCGTGGCGACCAGGCGGCGGACCTCGGGGTCAAGGGCTTCATCGGCGGTGACGACGAAGGCCTCGGGGCGGAGGGAGGCACCGGGGCGGCTCACGGCCTCGAGGAGGTCCTGGCCCTCGGGCATGAGGTGCTTGTCCTCCAAGAGGAGGGAGAGGACGACATCGCCCATCGCGAAGCCGACAGCGGGGGTGTCTTTGTCTGCCTCGCTAACGAGCTTGATTAGCCCGTTATAGCGACCTCCTCCGGCGACGGCTCGTTCACCGTCGGCGACCGCCTCGAAGACTGTGCCGGTGTAGTACGCTAATCCTCGGACGATATTGGGGTCAAACTGGACATCCGCAAGCGTCCCGCGTGCATTGAGTAGACGACTTGCTATTGCTTCCAGTTGGTCTCTTGCACCCGTCCATGCTCGGTCTGCTATTTCGGTCATTTCTTCCCGAAGGCTATCTGTGAAGACATCTGCCAAGATACGATTCGCATCGTTCGCAGACAGATTAACTGCGCCTTTGTTCAAACCAATCGCGGCTTCCATCTGTTCGATGATCGCATATTCAAAGCCTTCCGCCTTGACGGCGTCGCGGAACTGAGAGTTGGAAAGCTTGGGTTGCTTGTCCATCAATCGAAGAAACGCCTCTCGTCGTTCTTCAGAAAGCTGTCGCATCAGGAGGATCGACTCGACCAGATCCCTGTGGCTGAACCGAAGCCGAATGGTGTCTTCGCCGCATCCCAACGAGTCCAATGCCGAAAGCAACAGCAGGAAGCAGTCCACATCCGATTCCGCTTGATCGTTTGAAGCTGAGTCGTCGCCGATCACATCCGCATTCCACTGCAAAAACTCCCGCAACCTCCCCCGCTGCGGCCTTTCCGCCCGGAAGAACGGCCCGATGCTGAACCACTTCGTCGGCTTCGGCAGTTGGGCGGCGCGGGCGGCGTACATGCGGGCCAGGGTCGGCGTGAACTCGGGGCGGAGGGCGAAGGGGGCCCGGCCTTCCTTCTGCACCTGCTCGACCTCCTCGGGGCTCTTGCCGCTGAAGGCCTGGAAGAGCTCGCCCAGGATGCCGTCGCCGCTTTTGACGGCGTAGAGGTCCGCGGTCTCGAAGGTGGGGCCGTCGATTTCCTCGAAGCCGTGGCGGATCGAGGTGTCGCGCCAGACCTGGGTGATGTAGCGGCGGCGGAGCAGTTCCTCGGGGTAGAGGTCGCGGGTTCCCTTCGGGTTCTGGAAGCGTGGTTTGGCCATGGGGCGAGGGTAGGGGGGAGGGGAGGGGATCTGGGATCGGCCATCGGCCATCGGGGGGGAGGCCCGAAGTGCCGCTGCGGGGCGGTTCGGGGGACCGTTGGTGGTTTGGACGCAGGTGATTGGTGATCAGGAATCGGGTTGGCACCCGGGTGGGCTAGGGACGCAACAGGTGAAGTGGAAATCTTGATGAGGTTGTGCGTTCTGATGTGGTGTCGGGTGTCGTGTTGTGGTACTTCGTGGACTCATGGGGAGAGGTAGAGGAGTGGAGCGCCGGGCGTCGGCTGGAAAGTCGACTTGAGGCCGCACAAGGTGGCTCACCACGCCGGAGCGGTCGCTGCCGCACCGGCGCCCGGCTTTGATTCAGGGAGAGCGTCGCGCGGGCCACCCGGCCGTTCTGGTAGGGCGTGGTCTGCGCGTCGGCGTGGACACAGAGAAGGAGATGACCATGTGGAAGCCGCGAGTGGCCGGTGTGGCCGGTGTTGTTGCGTGCGCCTCTGGAGCCGCGTTTGCGTGCACGACGCCGCCGCCGATCGATCCGCCGACCTACTGGATCGATATCCATGGTGACACGGACGGGGACGGGCGGACGGAGATCTGGATCGGGCAGGAGGTGGGGCTGTTCGGGGCCCAGAATGGTCAGTGTGCGTGCGGGATGGGGTTTGACCAGAACTTCGTGAACATCGTGACGAGCGCGACGATCACGAACGCGATCCTCGGCGTGACGACAAAGAACATGGACGGGTCGATCACGATCGATCCGATCATCAACTTCGGGTTTGTGCCGTGGCAGCCGACGACCGATGCCCTCAACGACCGTCCGGACGACCGGACCTGGTTCGGCTTCTACGCCGATGACGCGACTGTGAACCCGGCTGACTACGCGGATGTGCTCGTCAAGCTGTGGTTCGAGTTGGAGATTGATAACGGGCAGTTGGGGGCGTTCCTCGCCGGCGGGTTCACGGCCCAGGTGGCTGCGGGCGAGGCGTTCCCGGGCGGCGTGCCGAACTTCAACGGAGGGCACTTCGCGGACTTTACTGTGAAGCCCGTGCCGGCGCCGGCGGTGCTTGCGACCTTGGGGCTTGCGGGGCTGGCCGGCGCCCGTCGCCGGCGTTGATGGTGGATCGCGCGGGCTCCGATCGTCCGGGGGTCGGGGCCCGACGACTTTGCGCCTGTCTGTACCTGTCCGTCCATGGGCCGGGCCTTCGCGTGGCGGGGGCCCGGCTTTTTGGTTGTGGGGTGCGTGTGGGGAGCCCGGAGCGGAGCCGGGGGGGGGTGCGAACCTCCGGTGGCGGGGGTGCGAAGGGTAGAGTGGGGCGGGGGTTGGGCTTGGAGGTGTCGATGGATGCGCACGCGTTTCGGCCGCCGCAGTGGGCGCTCGCGCTCGCGATCGTGGCGGGGCTGACGGCGTTCGTGTGGACGCTGGTGACGCAGGCGCCGTCGACGCGGACGCGTTCGGACAACGCGTTCGGGGTGCGGGTGCGTGAGTTGATGTCGCGGGAGGAGTGGGGGGCGGTGGTGGACCTCTCGCGGGAGCGGCTGGAGGAGCGGACCGGCTCGATGGAGGCGCTGTACTTCCTGGCGACGGGGCTGGAGCGGCGGGGGTTCGCGGGCGACGCGGACGAGGCGCGGTCGTCGTGGGAGGCGCTCGCGGTCGAGGGGGAGGAACGGCTGGAGCGGGCGTGGACGAACCAGGGGTCGGGCCCGGCGGTGGTTCGGGATTACTACCTGGGGCAGGCGTACAGGGCGCTCGGGCGCTCGGCGGAGGCGCGGGAGGCGTTTGCGCGGGCGGAGGAGCGGCAGGCGCGGATGGTGCAGCGGTCGCCGACGGCCGAGGGGCTGTATGTGCACGCAAACCTGCTGGGGGCGCTCGGACGGGAGGAGGAGGCGCTGGACGCGTGGACGCGGGCGGTGGCGGGGGGTTTCCGGTATGTGTCGTGGTCGCGGGTGGACCCTGACCTCCTGGAACTCCGGGACGACCCGCGGTTCCGCCCGCTGACGCGGTCGGCGGCGGGGCAGTTCTCTTCGGTGGCGCGGGAGCTGTACGCGGAGGGGGCGTTCGAGATTCTGGAAGCGGTCGCGCGGAAGCGGGTGGAGCTGGTGCCGGCGGACAGCGAGGCGTGGCTGTTCCAGGCCTTTGCGCTGGAGCGGGTCGACGCGCCGGCGGAGCGGCTGACGGCGGTGTGGCAGGGGCTGCTCGACCTCGCCCAGCGGGAGCTGGAGGCAAGGTCGGAGAGCGGGCAGGACCTGTACGCGGTCGCTGGGTGGGGCGGGCGGCCGCCCTTGGAGGCGTGGTTTGCCCGGGGGTGGGCGCTGAAGGGGCTGGGGCGGACGGAGGAGGCCCGGGCGCAGTTCCGGGCGCTCCTGGAGGGGTATGTGCTGCGGGGGAGCGGGGAGCCGGGGGTGATCGAGGCGGCTGGGGATTACAACCTGGCGTGCTACGCGGCGCTGGCGGGTGAGACGGAGCTGGCGGTGGAGTGCGTGGAAATGGGCGCTTTGCGGTCGGGTGGGGTGACGCCGGCGTGGGCGCTGGTGGACCCGGACCTGGACGCGATCCGGGACGAGCCGGCGGTGCGGGCGGAGATGGAGCGGATCCTCTCCGTGCGGATGGGGGTGGACCCCGGCGAGGCGCGGGGCTGGCCCCGGTGGCGGCGGGAGCGGGGGCCGGAGGCGGAGCGGGGGCCTGATCTCGGTCCTGATGAGGGGATGGGCGCAGGGATCGCCCCGGGGTCGCTGGATGTGGAGGATGCGGGGGAGGGCGGCGAGGCGGACGGGGGGCCTTGAGGGCTCGGCGAGAGGGGGTTGGGGGAGGGAGTGGGGGAGGGGGTGGGGGCGGGGGTGGGGCCGCCTTGGGGAGGGTCGGTCGCTACGATCGCGGCATGCCGACGATCACGATCAACGGGGTCAAGATGGAGTTCACGCCCGGGGAGAAGATCCTCCAGGTGGCCAACCGCGCTGTCGAGGCGGGTGAAGAGACCCATATCCCGTACTACTGCTACCACGACGGGCTGAGTATCCCGGCCCAGTGCCGCATCTGCCTGGTGGAGATCTGGGCCCCGAACCCCCGCAACGAGGGCAAGCTCGAGGCCATGATGGGCGGGAAGCTCCAGCCCAGCTGCTCGACCGACGCGGCCGACGGCATGGTGGTCTACGCCAACAGCCCCCGGGCGGTCGCGAACCAGAAGGCGGTGATGGAGTACCTGCTCATCAACCACCCGCTCGATTGCCCGGTGTGCGACCAGGCCGGCGAGTGCGACCTGCAGGACTACAGCTTCAAGTACGGCCGCGGGGTGAGCCGCTTCGAGGAGACCAAGGTCAAGCAGGCCAAGAAGGACCTCGGCCCGCATGTCTACATCTATTCCGACCGCTGCATCATGTGCACGCGGTGCGTGCGGTTTGCCCGCGAGGTGCCCGAGACGGCCGAGCTCCTGATCGACGGGCGGGGCAACCAGAGCCAGATCGATGTCTTCCCGGGCGAGGCGCTTGACAACGAGCTGTCGGCCAATGTGATCGACCTGTGCCCGGTCGGGGCGCTCTTGGATAAGGACTTCCTGTTCGCGCAGCGCGTGTGGTTCCTGAAGACCACCCCCAGCATCGACGGCATCACGGCGTCGGGCGACAACATCTACATCGAGCACAACGAGGGCAAGATCTACCGCCTGAAGCCGCGGACGAACGCGGCGGTCAACAAGTGGTGGATCACCGACGAGGTGCGCTACGGCTGGAAGTTCGTGCACGGGGAGAACCGGATCGCGACGCCCCTGCGTCGCCAGTACGGCACGCTGATCGAGACCGACTGGGCCCGCGCCGCCGACCAGGCGCTCGACGGCATCCAGGAGCACGCGGTAGACGCGGGCAAGCGGCTCGGGCTGGTCCTGAGCCCGATGATCGCCTGCGAGGAAGCGTTCGCGCTCGCGGAGCTGGCCCGCCGCATCGACCCCGAAGCCGTGCTTGCGGTGGGGCCGGTGCCCTTCCAGGGCGAGGACAAGCACTTCCCCCCGAGCCTCGCGAAGGACGACCCGAAGGCGTACCACCTCTACGCGGAGAAGGCGCCCAACGCCCGCGGCGTCCGCCGTGTGCTCGAGGCCGTGACCGGCAAGAAGGCGATGGAGTTCGACGAGTTCCGCAAGTCCGGGCTCGGGCAGTGCGGCGCGGTCATCATGACGGGCAACTACGCCTTCGCGATGGACTGGGCCGCCGAGGGCTTCGCCGATCAGCTCCGCGACAAGTACTTCGTGCTGATCGACGCGCTCGACAGCTACCTCACGGGCCCGGCCGATGTCGTGCTGCCCGCGGCGACCTGGGCCGAGAAGGCCGGCACCTTCGAGAACGCCAAGGGCATGCTGCAGGCCTTCGAGCAGGCCATCCCCACGCAGCACGAGAGCAAGAGCGAGGGCCAGATCGCGGCCGACCTGAGCGCCATGCTCGAGGGCAAGAGCTTCGAACGCCCCCGGACAACCGCCGCCGACGCCGTGATCGACGAGGGCCCGGGCCAGGTCCCCGCGGGCGCCGATGTGGCGGCGATGCCGCGAGCGGCGCTGTTCAACGCGGCGAACACGCGCCAGTCGATGGCCCAGGCGTACCCGAAGCTCGGGGTGTTCGTCTCCGAGGTCTCGCTGCCGAAGGCGGGGATGAAGTCGAAGCCGGATGTGGAAGTGGTGGAGCTGTAAGCCGGCGGACCGGGCGTGATCGCGGGCGACCCTCGATCGGTCCAGCCCGCTCGCTGACGCTCGGGGCTCCATCTCGAATCGGCTCTGGGGTCGGGTCTCGGATCACGCTGGCCGATCGCCGAAGTTCGCACACTTTTCCCAGCTTTCCATGGGCGGGCGGCGGGGTGTGGGGTATGTCCTATGCGGACGGACTCGTGGGGCGCGTTCGGTGCGGCTGTGGCGGTCGGCCGGCGCGGTTGCGGGAAGAGGGAAGCGATGGCTTCGATGCGGATGTGCAATGTGAGCGCTGTGGCTGCCCTGATTGGGGGGGCTTGCGTCGTCGGTGGGGCGTGGGCGGGGCCGACGGCCGTGGGGGGGCGGGCGCTGGAGACCGGGACGGCGCTCGCGGTGGCGTCGCCGCTCTCGGCGGACTGGGTGCGGGGTGCGGAGGCGGGGGAGCTCGATTACGGGTGCGACCGGCTTGGGGTGGAGGCGTCGCACGCCCTGGTGTGGGAGCGGACGGGGAACCTCGAGGCCGAGGGGCTGCGGGTGGCCGAGCTTCTGGAGCTGAGCCCGGCGGTGCAGCACCCCCTGGTGCGTTCACTGGCGGTGACGCGGATCCATTGGCGGCCCTCGCTGGAGGCGGCGCGGGCCGTTGTGGCGGGCGATGCGAACGACCTGGGGACGCCCGTCCGGGTGCCCGGGTTGGAGGCGGAGGGGGAGGCCGACGCGATGGACGCGGCGATCGAGCGGTCGTTCGAGCGCGACCTGGACCGGGACGCCGACCGCGAGGACGAAGGGGGGCTCGGGCCGATGTGGGAGCGCGTGGCGAGCCTTGGGCTGGCGTGGCTCTGAGTCTGCGTTGATGCCGGCGGTCGGTTGCCCGCAGCGTGCGGGGGGCGGACACTGCGGGCGTGGATGATCCTGTCGAGATCGGTGCGTCTGAGGTTGGCGGGGAGCCGGAGGGGGTCCGGTACGCGCTGACGCTCGCGTACGACGGGTCGGGCTTCCACGGGTGGCAGCACCAGGAGATCAGCCTCGCGGGGGAGGACGATGCGCAGGCGCGGGCGGGGGCGCGGCTGATGGAGACGCCCAGCGCGCGGTGGACGCGCGAGGGCGATGCGCTGGTGCTGCGGACGGTGCAGAGCGAGGTGACCGGAGCGCTGCGGCGGCTGCTGCGCGAGCCGAGCGTGTCGGTGCTCGGCGCGAGCCGCACGGACACGGGCGTGCACGCGGGAGGGGTCTTTCCCGATGGGCGAGCGGGCGGGCAGCTCGCGGCGTTCACGACGCGGCCGATCGAGGGCAAGGGCGTGGGGTGGCCCCGCGAGCGGGGGACGGATGTGCTGGTGCGTGCGCTGAACGCGGAGCTTCCACGGGATGTGCTGTGCCTCGGCGCGGTGGAGGTGCCGACGCGGTTCAACCCGATCCGCGCTGCTCGGCGGAAGCAGTACACCTACACGATCGTCTCGGGATCGGTGCGGCCCTTGTGGGATCGTGACTTCGTGTTTCACACCTGGTACGAGCTGGACGCGGACGCGATGGCGGCGGCGGCGGAGCGGATCGTGGGCGAGCACGACTTCGCGGGGTTCGCGAAGGTGAACCACGGGCGGGAGACGACGGTGCGCACGGTGTACGAGTGCTCCGTGCGCGCTGAGCGCGACGCGGCGGTCGGCGGCGGGCACCGCGTGTCGATCACGGTGTCGGGGTCGGGCTTTCTCTACAACATGGTTCGGATCATCGCGGGGACGCTGCTTGAGGCGGGGCGCGGCCGCGTCAGCACGGAGGATGTGGCGCGGTTCGTCGAGGAGGCGGATCGGCGTGCGAACCCGTGCCCGACGCTGCCGCCGCAGGGGTTGCGGCTGGATTGGATCGAGTGGGACGCGGGTGCGGGGTAGGTGTTTGCGCCGATTGAGCGTTTGACTGATCGCGAGTGCGCGTCATAAGCGGGGCGATCGTGTGCGTCTTCTGTTACGCTGGTGGGCATGACGATCCCGCAGCCGACGACGACGCGACTGAAGCTCGTCAACCCGGACCTGTCGCATGTGGACCCCTTGGCGGAGCTCTTCAGCGATCCCGAGGTGATGAAGTTCATCGGCATCGGCAAGCCCTGGTCGCGGGCGCAGGTGGAGGCGCGGATCGAGCGGGGGATGGGGTTGAACGCGGACGGGCTTCCCTACTTCTGGACGGTGACGCTGGCGGACACGGGCGAGGTGATCGGGCAGGCGGGCGTGGTTCCGATCCACTTTGATGGCGCCGAGATCGAGCTGGGGTATCGGCTTGGGCTGAAGTACTGGGGTCAGGGGTACGCGACGGAGGCGGCCGAGGGCGCGATGCAGTGCGCGTTCGCCGGGGCCGACGCGGGCGGGCTCGGCTTCGAGCGGCTGGTGGCGGTGACCTACCCGGATAATCACCCGTCGCGGCGCGTGCTCAGCAAGCTGGGCTTCCGCGAGGTGGGGATGTCCGACAAGTACTACGGCGTCGAGAGCCTGCTGCACGAGCGGCTTCGGGGGTAGGGGCGGGCTGAACGAGAGCTCATCGCGGTCGCCCGTCGTCGCGGCTTATGCTGGGCCCGATGGGCCTGCGCATCCTGCACATCTCGACGCGGCTGATCCTCGGCGGGAGCCAGGAGAACACGGTCCTGTCGTGCGAGGGGCAGGCCCGGAACGGGCACGAGGTGCACCTGGCGTTCGGGCCGATCTATGGGCCGGAGGGGTCGCACCTAGAGCGGGTGCGGGCGTTTCGCGCGGAGGACGGGCGGGGGATCGCGACGCACGAGCTGCCGAACATGGTGCGCGAGTTGCACCCGGTGAAGGACCACCTCTGCTTCCACCACGATCTCAAGCGGCTGATGCGCGAGGTGAAGCCGGACATCGTGCACACGCACTCGAGCAAGGCGGGGATCGTGGGGCGGTGGGCGGGGTGGGTTGCGCGAAACGATGACCGACGCCCGGCCGTTATCCACACCATCCACGGGCCGCCGTTCATGCCCGTCGAGGGCGGGCTCGCGAAGCGGGTCGCGATCAAGGGGAAGAACGCGATCTACACCGCGGCGGAGCGGTTCGCGGCGAAGCGCTGCGACCTGATCCTGTCGGTGGCGGACGCGATGACCGAGCAGTTCCTGGCCCGGGGCATCGGGCGACCGGAGCAGTACCTGACCGTGCGGTCGGGGCTGGAGACGGGGCCGTTTGTCGATATCCCGCCGGGGGAGGACCGGGCGAGCGTGCGGACGCGGCTCGGCATCGGCGAGGACGACTTCGTCATCGGCACGGTTGCGCGGCTCGCGGAGCACAAGGGGCACGATGACCTGCTCGACGCACTGGGCAAGGAGCTGCGCGATCGGCCGGGCTGGAAGCTCCTGTGGGTGGGCGACGGGTGGTGGCGCGGGCGGCTCCTGCAACGCGTCGCCGACATGGGGCTGAGCGATCGGGTGATCACGACGGGGCTGGTGCCGAACGCGCAGGTGCCGATGCACATGCGGGCGATGGATGTGCTGGCGCACCCGAGCTACCGCGAGGGGCTGCCCCGGACGGTGCCGCAGGCGCTGCTCGTCGGCGTGCCGGCAGTGGCGCACGATGTGGACGGCACGCGTGAGATCTGCATCGACGCGGTGAGGGACCCGGCGCGGAGCACGGGGCGGCTGGTGCGCGCGGGCGACCGGGCGGGGCTCCGGGACGCGATCGTGTGGATGTTCGAGAATCCCGAGGAGCGTGTGCGGCTCGGGGCCCGCGGGCGTGACCTGGTGCTGGCGGAGTTCAGCGCCGAGCGGATGGTCGAACGGCTGGAGGAGGTGTACCACCGGGCGCTCGAGATGGCCCGTGGCACGGGGGGCGGGGAAATCCGAAAGTAGGGCGTGCGCGGAGCGGTGATCATCGCGGCGGTGGTGGGGGCGTGGATCGCTGGAACTGCGTGCGCGCAGCGACTGGACCTCGGGGCGGGCGTCTTCGATCGGCCGGAGACGGAACGGGCGGTGGAGAAACTCGAGCGGCGGGCGGAGCGGCTGCTCGAGGCGGAACTTCGCGCGTACGCGCCGATCGTCGAGGGCGAGCCAACGCCGCCGCTGCCGGATGCGGAGGGGCTCGAGCCGACGGTGCGACTGGAGTTTCGGCGGTTGGTCTTGGCGTTGATCGAGCGAGGCGGGGATCAGGATCTTGTCACGGCACGGACGGTGTTGCGGCATCTTGCGATGCTCGAAGAGATCAACGACGCAGAAGTCGCCAAGGCTTTGCGGGCGTTGGTCGTGGGGCTGCCGGAGGAAGGTGGGGCGTTCGAACGGGCGATCCGGCAGGCGTTCGCGCCGCTGACGGATGAGCGCCGTGTCGAAGGTGTGGGTTGGGTATGGAAGAGCGGCGTCGATCCCGAGGCGGAGATTGCGGGGATTGATGAGCATGCGCCGGCGCTCGCGCACACCGGATTGGCCGCGGCGCGGGCGCTCGGCGGCGATGAGGTGCCGCTGCATCTACGCCCCGCCGCCGGAGCGCTGCGCGTGAGGGCGGATCGGGTGCTCGAACTCTTCCGGCCGATGCCGGAGTGGCTCGACGGTGAGGTCGCCGAGGAGGTCGCGGGGACGCTGGTGCGATCGCTTGCGGACGCGGCGTTGCATGATCCGGAGGCGGGCGCACGGATAGGGAGGCTCATGCGCATCGCGGAGACCGCGCGGGCGCTCGACACTCTGCCACGATCGCGCGAGGCCGCGGACGCGCGGCGTCTATTCAACGAGGCAGTCCTTGACCCCGCGTACACGGACGCGGCGTTGCCCGCGATCGCAAGGCTCGCACGCCTGCTCGCGTCCACGGAGCCCGCGGCGGAACGGGACGACCTGGTGCGGCACCTGCGGCCGGCGTGGCCGAGGGCGCTCGACCAGCGCCGACGGGCGCGGGAGCGGCTTGAGGACCTGTTGCCGCGGACGCTCCTGATGGACCGCCCGGCGGCGGAGCCTTCGTTTCTCGCGGTGCTGATCGATGCGGAGGAGGCGGAGGCGCGGATCGCGCGGCTCGGCGTCCTCAGCCTGGTGCTGTGCGACGGGGAGATCCCCGAGCCACCTCGCCGGCCCGAGCCGTCGGCACGGTTCGATGATCTCGCGGATCGCGTGCTGTCGAAGATCCGCGACCTGCCGGACCGGAGGGACCTCGGCTCGCCGCTCGCGCCGAGCGACTCGGAGATTGCGGTGCACGCCTTCGCGGCGGATGTCGAGCGACTGGCCGAGGTGCCGGGATTTGCGGCGTTCGAGGCGCCACTGCGGACGGGGCTCGCGGACCGCGAAACCCGCTCCGCATGGCTCCGCATCACCGGCGGGTCGGCGAACACGCTGCTCGACGAGATCGCGACGCGTCGTGCGGAGTGGTTCGAGGCGTGGGGTGTCGACGACACGCGGGCCGAGCGGCACCGGGCGTGGCTCGACGCGGCCCGGCTGTGGATTAGGTACGCCGAGCCGATCGTCGCGCTCGCGCTGGCGCGGGATGCGCTGCGGGACGGGCGGACGACGCCGGGTGTCGACTGGCCGGGGTGGGAACTCAGCGAAGACGCGGCTGAGACCCTGCTCCGCCCGGCGGAGGCGACGCTGCTGCGGGCGGCGACGGCCCTCGCGACGGGCGAGGCGTGGAACGCCGAGGCGGCGCTCCGGGCGTTGGAAGCTGAGCACGCGGGGGCGCTGGTTGCGGGGCGGGTCGAGCTCGCGCTCGCCGGCGCTTCGCGCGTGGGAGGCGACGGACTCGACGCAGCCCTCCGGGAGCTCGCGCTCGGTCCGCCGGATGCGGAGTTGGTGGTGCTCGGGCGGGCACGCGACGAACTCGTGGCGGTGAGCCGGTGGGCCGAAGAACTCGCGGCGGGGGCCGAGGTTGGGGCGGTGCTGAACGCGTCGGCGCAACGGGCGCTGCGGGTGATACCCGACTGACCGCTACGCCAGCCGCTCGCCCTCGGGCTGCAGGGGCAAGGCCCGGGCGTACTGCATGAACTTCTCGAAGTTCGCGCCCATCTCCGTGACGCTGTCGCCGCCGAACTTATCGACGAAGCAGCGGGCGACCTCGAAGGCGACCGCGTTCTCCATCACCACGCTCGCGGCGGAGACGGCGCAGACATCGGAGCGCTCGTACTGGCTCTGCTCCGCCTTCTTGGTCTCGAGGTTCACGCTGGGCAGGCCCTGCAGCAGCGTCGCGATCGGCTTCATCGTGCCGGTCACGACCACCGGCTGGCCCGTGGTCATGCCGCCCTCGGTGCCGCCGGCGTTGTTGCTCGGGCGAACGAAGCCGAGGTTGTGGCTGTCCATCTTCGCGGGGTCGAAAGTAATCGGGTCGTGCACCTTCGATCCCGGCCGCTCCGCGACGCCCGCGCCCATGCCGATCTGCACCGCCTTGAAGGCCTGGATGCCCATGACCGCGTAGGCGATCCGCGCGTCGAGCTTGGCGGTCCAGTCCATGCTGCTGCCGACGCCGGGGGGGCACCCGAAGACATGGGCCTCGACATGCCCGCCGACGGTGTCCTTGTCGATCTTCGCCTGGCGGATGTGCTCGCGCTGCCGCTCGGTGGTCTTCTCGTCCAGCGTGTAGGTGTCGCTGGCATCGCGGATCGCGATCAGCTCGCGCCAGTTGTCCTCGGTCACCTGCACCTCGGTCCGCGCATCCAGAATCTGCCGGACGAAGCCGAAGACCTCGACGCCGAAGACCTCCTTGAGCAAGCACCGCGCGATCGCGCCCGCCGCCGTGCGGCTCGCGGTCTCCCGGGCGCTCGCTCGTTCCAGCGTCTCCCGGCAGTCGATGGTCAGCCACTTCACGCTGCCCGCCAGGTCGGCGTGCCCCGGGCGTGGGCGGTGGACCGGGGGCGTGCGCTCGAGGTCGTCGAGCCGGCTGTCGCGGTTGGCGATCTTCAGAACCAGTGGAGCCCCGATCGTCCGGCCCAGCCGCACGCCACAGAGGAACTCGACCGTGTCGGTCTCAAGCTTCTGCCGTCCGCCCCGCCCGTAGCCGCCCTGCCGTCGGCGGAGCTCGGCGTTGATGAAGTCCACATCGAGCCGCAGCCCCGCGGGCAGGCCCGTGATGGTGGTGATGAGCGCGGGCCCGTGGCTCTCGCCCGCGGTCTGATAATCGAGCTTGGGTTGGAAGTAGGGCATGGCGGGAAGGGTATCGCCATGCCGCACCCCCAGCGTGAGCCCGAGCCGGGGATCAGCGGCGACGCCGGGCCGCGAACAGGCCGGCCCCGGCGAGCAGCGTGACAGCCCCCGGGCTCGGGACGGCCCGCAGCGCGATGTCCAGCGTCACGGTCCCCTCGGCCAGCGAAAGCCCCCCGGCCGCGTCCGGCGTCACGAAGGCGTCGAGGTACCCGGAGAACCGGATCGCCTCGGGTCGATCGACGACGATCGACCAATCCTGCGCGACGCCGCCAGCCCCGACGAAGTCGAACCGCTCGTCCCCGACACGGAAGCTCCCCGACATCGCGCTCCCGTCGCCCGTCTGCGTGCCGCTGTAGCGGAACGACAAATCCACGATCGCCGGACCATCGATGAAGAAGAAGAAGTCGACAATGGCCGTCGTCGCGGCGGACTGGTACACCGCGGGGTCTGCGCTGTCGAGCATCGCCTTGACGCCGTACTGATAGGTCGCGTCGTTCGTGGCCGGGCTGGGGAAGGGCGACAGGTTCGACTCGACGAAACTGCGGTTCGACGCGAGCCCACCGATGCTCGCGATGACCGCGCTCGAGGACCCGCCGCGTACAGTGGTTTCGTACGACGAGAACGCGACGGGTGTCTCCGCCAGGGCCGAGCGGATGACCGCGTCCCTTCCGAAACGGTCGAGCCGCGAGGTCACGGCGGCCCCGCCACTGACATCGACATCGAAATCCAACTGGGCCGCGGCGGACCCAGCGAGCGCAACGACAGCAACGATCCCGATCTGAGGACGCATACCAACCCTTTCTCTATTGATGTGACGATCTCTCCGCGTCCGTCTCTCGCTCCGAGATGGACTTACCACCCGTTCGTGGCCCGGTTGCAGCGCTTTCGGGAGAATCTTCGGCGTCGGCGCATACGCTCCGCCCATGCCCGAGACGCCCCGCCGCCGCTACGACGCCGTTATCTGCGATATCGACGGCTGCCTCGCCCCCGAGAAGACCGACCCGATGGACGCCCCGCGCCTCGTGCAGGTCGCCGAGTACAACCGTCTCGCGTACGAGCTTGGGGATCGGCCGGTCGTCACCGTGTGTACGGGACGGCCCCAGCCCTTCGCCGAGGCGATCTGCCGGCTGATCGGGAACCACACGCTGCCAGCGATCTGCGAGATGGGCGTCTGGCTCTGGTGGCCCGACGGCAACCGCTACGACCGCGACCCCGCCATCACGCCCAAAGACCTGCACGCCGTGCACGAGGTCGTCGAATGGATCGAGACGGAGTACGGCCCCAAGGGCGTCGTGCAGCAGCCGGGCAAGACCTGCTCGACGAGTCTCTATCACGATGACACGGAATACCTCAAGAGCCTGATGCCACGCCTGCGCGAGGAGATCGAGCGCCGCGGCTGGCCGTTCCGCGTGTCGGACACATGGCTCTGGATCAACATCGACCTCGTCCATGTCTCGAAGGCGACGGGCATCGAGCGCATGATGAGTGAGACCTCACTCACGCGCGACCGCCTCGCCGGCATCGGCGACACCATCGGCGACAAGGCCATCCGCGATCATGTCGCCTTCTTCGCCTGCCCCGCGAACGCGACCGACGAGATCAAGGAGCACGCCGACTACATCTCGCCGCACGCCGAGGCCGAGGGCGTGCTCGACATCCTCGAAAAACTTCGCGGCTGAAGCGGGGCGTACGCCTGCGCAAGCGGGGTGCATGGATGAATTCCGCGATCGGCCTTGAGCATTCGTCTCAGCGCTGTAGCGTGAACTGAAGCCGGCCGCGCATGACGCGGTCGCACATCGAGACAGCACCTGAGAAAGGGACCCCGAATGAAGACTGCCTTCACCGCTATCGCCGCGCTCACCGCGAGCGCCGGCCTCGCCGCCGCCGCCACCTTCAGCTTCACCGCCGAACTCGAGGGCAGCAACGAGGTACCGCCGAACGACAGCCCCGCCGTCGGCGGCATGAACGGCACCTTCGACGATCAGACGAACATCTTCAACTTCTCGTGGGAGATCTCCGACACGCTCGAGGGCACCCCCGCCGCCCCCGGCGCCCACATCCACCAGGGCGGGCCCGACGAGAACGGCCCGATCGTGTTCGCCATCTCCAACGACACCTGGGACCTCGAGGGCACCGCCTCGTGGGATGTCCCGACCGACCTCGTCGATGACCTCTTCAGCGGGAATCTGTACCTCAACTTCCACACCACCGCCTACCCGGGCGGCGAAGTCCGCGGGCAGATCGTCCCGACGCCCGGTCCCGCCGCGATGCTGGGCCTCGCGGGCCTGGCCGGGGCCAACCGCCGCCGCCGCCGCTGACGCCCGATCGCTGAGCAGGACGCACGCCCCGTGCTCGGGGTCCCCGGGCGCGGGGCGTCGTCGTGCGCCCCGGTACTTTTATCTGGATACCCTTCATCCAGACCGACACTCCCGGCGTAATCAACGCGGGCCCAGCAAGTCGGTGCCCTCTCGCCCTTTCCGGGCACCCGAGAGACACGACACCCGAGCAACCGCCTCCGCAGGGGCGTCGGGTGTCACCATGTCGTCAAACCACACAGACACAGGGAGATCCAGATGAAGACCACCGTTCTCGCCCTCGCGTTCACCGCCGGCACCGCCTCCGCCGGCCTCACCTTCTTCGACGGCGTCATCGACGGCAGCCAGGAAGTCCCCGCGACCACCAGCGTCGCCGTCGGCAACCTCACCGGCGTCTACGACGATGTCGCCAACACCTTCACATTCTCGTGGGAAATCACCGGCCCGCTCTCCGGCACGCCCACCGTCTCGCACATCCACGCCGCCCCCGCGGGCTCCTCCGGCGGCGTCGTCTTCGGCTTCAACGACGCCGGCGGCGGCTGGGCCCTCTCCGACACCAAGGTCTGGTCCGGCCTGAGCCAGGCCAACATCGACGCCCTCTTCGCCGACGGGCTCTACCTCAACTTCCACACCTCCGCCTTCCCGGGCGGCGAGATCCGCGGCCAGATCAATGTCGTCCCGACGCCCGCTGCCGCCGCCGTCCTCGCGACCGGCGGCCTGCTCGCCGTCCGCCGCCGGCGCTGAGTCTCATCCCGATACTCCATCTCGGCCGCGGGGCTTCCGTACGCCCCGCGGCCGCTTTCATTACGGCCTGAGCGCTCACCGTGCCGGCCGAAAGTCATCAAGCGGGAACGCCGGGTTCGCGAGAGGACGCAGCGCCAGCCGCAGGAGCGCGACCTCGTCGTCGTCCCCCGCGACGCGGTTGAGCCGCAGCGTCCCGCACCCCCCGCAGCGGTGCACGATCGACCACTCGCCCGTCTCTCGCCCGGTCAGCGCGATCGGTTCCATCGCCTGCCCGCACGCGGACCGCCGATCGCCGATCACCTCGTCCACATGCCGCGACCACAGGCACGCCGGGCAGTGGTTCCGCTGCGCCGTCCCCCACGCCTGACCCGACACGGCCCATCCGCACTGGACGCACCGGAAGCCGTCCGACTCATCCCGCCGCCCGCGCGGCTTGCCGCGTCGCCCGCCGCGACGCCCCTCGTGATGTTCCATGGGTACCGATTCCCGCCGCGACGCCTCACGCGTCGCAGGCCATGCCCGAACAGACCGATCGCGCCGCCCCGTCAGGGCCGTGCGCCATCCTCATCAAGAAAGAGAGGAAAGAAACAGGCGTGTTCAGGCAGTCGCGGTCATCAGCCAGCAGCGTACCTCGCGGCGCCGACGCCGGCCATCGAAATCGCTCGGCGACCCGTACAATCGCACCGTGGACCCCGACGACCACATCTGCCTCTGCTTCCGCGTCAGCCTGCGGAAGATCCGCACCTATATGAACCGCGAGGACCCGCCCGTCGCCAGCCTCATCTCCGAGTGCCTCGGCGCAGGCACCGGCTGCCAGTGGTGCGTGCCGTTCCTGAAGCACCTGCACGCCCAGCACCAGAAGGGCGAAACCCCCGACCTCCGCATCAGCCCCGCCGACTACGCCGGCGCCCGCAAGAGCTACCGCGACACCGGCGATCGTCCGATCGATCCCAACGCCGACACGGATCCCCCCGAAAACGACAGCACGCCGGGCGACCTCTAGATCGCCCGGCGTGCCGGTTTCTCAAACGCGTTGTCGCTCTCAGCCGATCGAGCCCGGCGCGGGCGGGATCTCGCCCTCTTCCAGGATCCGCAGCGTCAGCCCCAGCTCCGTCAGCTTCTCGCGCACCTCGACGAGCGAAGTCGCGCCGAAGTTCTTCACGCCCATCAGCTCCGCCTCGGTGTGGCTCACCAGGTCGCCCAGCGTCTGGATGTTCAGGAGCTGCAGCGCCTTGCGGGCACGAACCGAGAGCTGCAGGTCGCTCACGGCCTTGTTCAAGAGCGCTTCCTTCCCGCTGCCCTTCAGCCGCTCCATGATCTGCCGCCGGGCCGCCCGGTGCGCGTCCTCAAGGCCCTGGCCGAGGCGCAGGCCCTTGGCGTTGAGCATCTTCTTGATCTCTTCGAGGCTCGACTCCCCGAAGTTCTTGTAGCTCATCAGCTCCGCCTCGGTGATCCGGAGCAGATCGCCCAGCGTGCGGATGTTCATCTTCTTCAGGCAGGTACGCGCCCGCACGGACAGCTCGAAGTCCGTCACCGGCGTGTCCAGGAGCGCCTTGCGCTTCATCACATCGCGCTCGTTGTCCTCCTCGGTCACCATCTCGCGCGACGCCTGCACATCCTTCATGAAGAGCCGCGCCCGCGGGTGCGTCGGGTTCGTGTCCAGCACCTGCCTCAGGCACCGCTCCGCGCGGACATAGTCCCCGTGGTCCTCGTACAGCACCGCGAGGTTCAACAGCGCGTTCACCGGCGCCGGGGGACGCTCCACGCACCGCTCGTACAGCGCGATCGCCTCGTCCTCCTCGCCCATGATGTCCAGCAGGTACGCCAGCCGGAACAGCGCGCTGAAGTTCTCGGGGTCCGCCGACACCGCCTTGCGCAGCTCGGCCACCGCCGCCGGGCGGTTGCCCTCGGCCTCGAGCTTGTTCCCCTCGGCGAGCAAGGTCGCCGACGCCTGCGCGTCACGGGCCACGCTCTCGTCACTGCCGATCACCATGTCGAGCGGATCAACTGCCATCAGTCCACATCTCCGGTCAAAGTCCACACCCACGCCCTCCGGGCCCACCCCGGGCGCAGTTCAAACAATAGGCACGGGCCATCCCCCATCCCAGCCGACACAGCCCACCCAGCCACACCCCAAAAATAGGCCTCCCCGTTCCCGGGGAAGCCCATAAGTCATTGCGGGAGAAGGCCCTTAGCCCAACTCCGCCGCGATCGCCCGCTCGATCTCCGCCGCGTCCGAGGACGAGGTGAACTCCCGCACCACCCGACCCGTCCGGGCGTCAAAGAGCACGATCAGCCCCGTCTTCTTGCCGAGCCGCTCCCAGTGCCCGCCCAGGCCCAGCTCCGCCGTCAGATACTCCGCCTGCTTCGCCTTCGCCTTGTCGGTCTTGTCGAGCTTCACGAAGAGCACCGGCTTGTCCGCGAGGCCCGCCTGCACCTCCGCCCAAGGCTCGTTCAGCTTCCGGCAGTGCGGGCACCAGTCCGCGTGGAACTTCACAAGCACCAGCTCCGGCGCCTCCGCCCCCGCCTCCGTCGCCGCCGGCTGGCCCACCGTCGCCGAGGCCCCGCCCGCCATCACTCCAAGCCCCGCAAGGCCCAGCGCCAGACCAACACCCAGACCGACCACCGAAACGCGTCGCGCCAGCGTCATACGAAAGCTCCTTCAAAACCCTTCCGCCCGCCCATCCAACACAACGGAGCGCACGCCTATTCCCCACCCCACTCCGTCTCTTCGTCTCTTCGTCTCTCGGTCTCTTCTTACCTCACCTGCCCCGCCCCCCGCACCACATACCGCTCCGCCGTCAGCTCCTCCAGCCCCATCGGCCCGTACGCGTGGATCTTGCTGGTCGAGATCCCGATCTCCGCACCCAGCCCCAGGCTGAACCCGTCGTTGAACCGCGTGCTCGCGTTCACGAGGACGCACGAGCTCGTCACCTCCCGGCAGAACCGCTCGGCCGTCTCCGCGTCCTCGGTCACGATGCACTCGGTGTGATCGCTCCCAAACTTCGCGATGTGCGTCACCGCCTCGCCCAAAGAGTCCACGACCCTCGCCGCGAGCACCAGATCGAGAAACTCCGCCCCAAAGTCCCCGGGCGTCGCCGCCGACACCGCGCCGTCCCCCGCGGCCGAGCGCACGCGGTCATCCCCCCGCAGCTCGATCCCCCGGGCCGCGCACTTCTCCACCAGCATCGGCACGAACGGGTCCGCCACCTCCCGATGGATCAGCACGCACTCGAGCGCGTTGCAGGTCGCGGGCGCGCTCGCCTTGGCCGTCACCACGATCTCGAGCGCCTTCTCCAGGTCCGCCTCCGCGTCCACATAGCAGTGGCACACCCCGTGGTAGTGCTGCACCGTCGGCACCTTCGCGTGCTCCGCCACGAACCGGATCAGCCCCTCCCCACCCCGCGGAATCGCAAGATCAATGAGACCGACGAGCCCCAGCAGCTCCTTGATCGCCTCCCGGTCCGAGGTCTCGACCAGCGTCAGCGCCGCCTCGGGCACCCCGTGCTCCCGCAGCACCCCCCGCACGATCCCCGCCAGCGCCGCGTTCGTCCGCGCCGCCTCCTTGCCCCCCTTCAGGACGCACGCGTTCCCCGCCTTGAAGCACAGCACAAACGCGTCCACCGTCACCCCGGGCCGCGCCTCGTAGATCATCGCGATCACGCCCAGGGGCGTCCGCACCTTCTGCACTTCCAGCCCGTCCGCCGTCGTCCAGCTTTTGGTGACCTTCCCCACCGGGTCATCCATCCCCGCGATCTGCCGGATGCCCGCCGCCATGTCAGAAAGCTTCTTCTCGCTCAGCTCCAGCCGTGCCAGCTTCGGCCCGCCCACGCCCTCGGCCTCCGCCGTCGCGTAGTCCGTCGCGTTCGCCGCCAGGATCGCGCTCTTCTGCGATTCCAGCGCATCGGCGACCGCGCGCAGCACCGCGTTCTTCGTCTCGGTGTCCAGCGTCGCCAGCACCCGGCTCGCCTGCTTCGCGGCCCGCGCCGCCGATTCCATCGCGCTCACGGGCGCCCCCTCTCGAACACATACAGGTTGTCCCGGTGCACGACCTCATCACAGGTGGTGTACCCCAGCACCCCCCCGATCTCGCTCGCCGCCCGCCCCCGGATGCGGTCGATCTCGGCCGACGAGTAGCTCACGATCCCGCGCGCAAACGCCGCGCCCCCCTCGACCCGGATCTCCACCGTCTCCCCCACGCCGAACCCCCGGGCCTTGCACTCCACCCGTGCGATCCCCTTGGGCAAAAGGCTCGCCCCCCGCTCCACGAGCGCCCGCTTCGCCCCCTCGTCCACGATCACCGCCCCCCGCACCGTCGTCCCGTGCCCGATCCAGTGCTTCCGGGCCGCCACCCGGTCCACCCCGCCCGCGCGCACAAACCGCGTCCCGATCGCCTCACCGGCGCACACCCGCCGCAGCACCGACCCATCCCCACCCGCGACCTCCTCGCCCGACGCCAGCACCACCTCGATCCCGAGCGCCAGCGCCGCCCCGGCCGCGTCCAGCTTCGTCGCCATGCCGCCGACGCCCGTCGCGCTGCGTTCGTCCGTCGCGTGCCGGCGCGCCTCCGCCAGGTCCTCGACGACCGGGATCACCCGCCCCCCGGGCCCCCCTTCGCACAACCCCCGCGCCTGACTGAGCATGATCAGCAGGTCCGCCCCCGCCAGGTGCGCCGCGAGCGCGCTCAGCCGGTCGTTATCCCCCAGCTTGATCTCGTCGTACGCCACCGAGTCGTTCTCGTTGACGATCGGCACCACCCCCCGCTCGATCAGCGTCTCCAGCGTCCGCCGGGCGTTGATGAACCGCTCCCGCCGGTCCGCGTCGTCCGCCGTCAGCAGCACCTGCGCCGCGTGCAGCCCCCGAGCCTCGAGGGCCGCCGACCACGCCCGCATCAGCACCGGCTGGCCCACCGCCGCCGCCACCTGCCGGTCCGCGATCCGCGCCGGCATCGCCCCCCATCCCAGGGGCCCCAGCCCGCACGCCACCGCCCCCGACGAGACCACGCACACCCCGACCCCCGCCGCCCGCAGCCCCGCGATCTCGGCCGCCATCGCCTCCAACCGCGAGACATCCAGCCGCCCCCCGGGCGCGAGGATCGCGCTCCCGATCTTCACGACCACGATCCCGACGCCCGCCGCCCTGTCCCTGTTCCCGCTCACGCCCCCATCGTTGGCCGCCCGACCCCGACACGACTTTCCACCACCACCCCGCCCTCGCCATACCCCAAGACCCCGAGCGCCCCCGCCCCGCACGCTCGGGCGAGCTCCGCCTGCACCACCTCGGGCATCTCCCCGCGCCACCGTTCCACGCTCTGCGTGTGGGGACGCCCGTGCAGGCGGGACTTCTCGTCCCCGTACCCCTCCTGGTGCTTGGCCTCCCCGTACTCCACCATCGCCGGGTCGAACTCCACCCCAAGGAACCCGCACAGCCCCCGCGCCGCCCCCTCCGGCTCCGCGCACAGGTCCTCGTACCGCACCAGCGCGGACCGATCCCGGAACGCCTCGTAGAACTGCGCCAGCCGCTGCACATCCCCCGCCACCCCGGGCACCAGCGCCGACGGCGGCTGCTTCGCCGCGTGCTTCCAGGTGTGCCGGCTCCAGAGGATCCCCCGCGGGTCCCGCCCCAGCACGATGAACCGCGCCTCCGGGAACAGGTGCGGCAGCGCCCCCGCCAGCTGCAGGTACAAGGGAGTCTTATCCACGAAGACCACCGGCCCCCCCGCCTTGCCCACAGCCCCCCGGGCCAGCGACTCCGCATAGAACCGCCCCGCGAACGCCCGGCAGCACGCCATGAACTGCTCGCGGTCGAGGTGGTGCTGGACCGCGACGGCCGCCTGGTCGGGGCTGAACCGGGGGTTCGTCCCCAGCCCCTCCCACAGGCTGATCAGGGGCAGGAGGAACCAGGTCTCCGACGGGCTGTAGACCGACGGGTGGGTATCGAGCACCTTCCGCAGGAGCGTCGTCCCCCCACGGAACGCCCCCAGCACGAACACCAGCCCCCGACCCGCCCGCAGATCCGCCTCGCCGGGCAGCAACGCCCCCGCATCGTGTTCCATGCCCCGATGATCGGGCCGCCCCGCCCCGACGCGCCACTTCTGCGCACCCCGTCCGTTATCGAGCCATCCCCCGCCCCCGCCCGATACCGACCCCATGCTCGCCGTCCTCGTCTCCTCCCCCGGCACCGACCACTTCGTCGGCGTCGACGCCGCCCTCGCCGCCCGCGGGCTCCAAGCCCACCGGGGCCTGGTCCACGCGCCCGACGCCCCGCCGAGTCTCCCCGCGGATACCCGCGTCGTCGTCGTCTCCGATATCGAGGGCCCCGACACCCGCCGGGCGATCCGCCTCGCCGACGCCGCCGGCCTGCCCGTCGTCCTCCTCATGGATGGCGTCGTCGAGTGGCGCAACAGCTACCGCAACCCCCGCTCCGGCCCCGGCTTCCTCCGCCCCGCCCCGGCCCACACCGTCTGCGTCGCGGGCGAGCCCGACAAGCTGATCCTCGACTCCCTGGGCAACCCCGAAGCGGGCGTCCGGGTTGTCGCCACGGGCCTGCCCCGGCTCGACGCGCTCCGCCCGTCGCCCCTGCCGGCCGCCCCCCGTCTCCTCGTCGCCACCGCGCGCACCCCCGCCTTCGACGCCGGCGAGCGCACACGCCTCGTCCGCGCCCTGGCCCGCGTCCGCGACGCCGCCCGCGCGCTCGACCTGCCCGTCACCTGGCGCCTCACCGCCCGGCTCGAACTCGACCTGGGCGTCCAGAACGACACCGCCCCGCTCGCCGAGTCGCTCGCCCGAGCGACCGCGGTCCTCACGACCCCCTCCACCCTCGCCCTCGAAGCCATGCGGGCCGGCCGCGCCACGGCGCTGCTCGACCCTCACGGCGTCCCCGGCTGGGTCCGCGTTCCGGCTGCCTGGCACGCCCGTTTGCCCGCGCCCGACCCCGCCCTCGACCACGACTACCCCATGGAGACCTACGAGGGTCCCGGCGGCCTGTACCGGCTCGTGCGCACGCTCGCCGATGATTTGAGGCGACTTGTTGTTGCGCAGAACGAACTGCTGCCCCGCGTCTGCCCGACCGGCGCCGCCGAGCGCGTCGCGGAGGCGATCGCCGAGGCTGCACAGATGCGAGCAGTCGCACCTCAAGCCTCACGGCTCGCTCCCGCCGAGGTCGTCGCGAAGCCCGTCCCCCGCATCGACGGTCTCAAGCGGGCCGTCAACCTGTACATCACCGACGGCGAGCCCTTCGGCGGCGTCCCCGTCTGGTGCGACCGCATGAGCCGGGCGTTCGCGGAGCGCCCCGACCTCGGCTGGGAGGTCCGCACGCTCATCGTCAGCACCCGCCGCTGGTCGCGCGAGGGCGAGCCGGTGCCGGGACTTGAGCCCGGAGCGACTGAGCCCAGCGTGTGCCTGATCGACCCGAGCGCCGGCCCCGCCGCCGCGATGCGGGTGGTCCGCGCCTCGCTCGAAGCCCTTTCGCCGGACATCGTGACGCCGCAGTACGGCGATCTGTGTCACGCGGTGGCCGCGAGCCTCGCGCCGGCCGGCGTCCGCACGGTCGTCATGATGCAGACCGACGACTGGGTCTACCGCTCGACGCTCGACGCGTACCCGCACTGGCACGGCGCCGTCGGCGGGTCCGACGCGTGCGGGCGATTCGTCGAGCAACACGCGAGCGGCCGGCCGGTCGCGACGATCCGCAACGCCGTTCCGGTCCTCAACGCGCCGCGTGCGGTTGCCGCCGAGGGCCCGCTCCGCCTCGCGTATGTCGGCCGCATGGCCGAGTTGCAGAAGCGGCTGAGCGACCTGCACACGCTCGCCGACGAGCTCGATCGGCGTGCCGTCGACGCCGAGATCCACCTCGTGGGCGACGGGCCGGATCTGGACACTTTCCTCGCCCGCGAGCGCGAGCGAACACGCGATTGCGTCCGCTTCATCGCCCACGGCGCCCGCCCACCCGCGTGGGTCGCCGACTTCTGGTCCACCATGGACATCTGCACCCTCGTCAGCGAGAACGAGGGCACCAGCATCGTCACGCTCGAGGCCATGGGCTGCGGCGTCGTGCCCGTCGTCACCCGCGTCGGCAGCGGGGCCGAGGACTGGATCGACAACGGCACCAGCGGCGTCATCGTCGAGATCGCCGACATGCCCGCGATGGCCGACGCCCTCGCCGCCTTGCACGCCGACCGCACGAAGCTCGCTGCCATGGCCCGCGCCGCGTGGGAGGCCGTCCGCGACCGCGCCCACCTGCACACCGCCGCCGAGGCCTATGCCGAGCTGTTCGACCGGGTGATGACCCGCCCGATCGAGTCGACGCCCACCGACGCCGCCGTCCGCCTCCTCGAATCGCACCGCTGGAAAGAGGCCCGCTCGACCGACCCAGAGCGTGACACCGCCTACCTCCGCGAACGCCTCGCCGAGGCCGGCTACCGCGCGATCGAAGACATCACCACCGAAACCACCGAGCCGACCGATCGCGCCGACGCCCTCGTCGTAACGGCCCCGCCCACGCCCGGGCTTATGCAACGCATCGCCGCCTGGCGAAACCAGGGTCTCGGCGTCGCGCTCGCCCCGGGCGTCATCGAGCCCGAATGGGTCCGCCTCGCCGCGGGCCTCGAACGCGCCGCCCAGCACGGCTCACGCCTGGCCATCTACGGCGCGGGCGACCACACCCGCCGCGCCGCCCGCGCGCTCGACTGGGCCCGCGAGCATGGCCTTGAGATCGTGGCGATTATCGACGACGAGCCTCGCACCGACACCGCCTTCGGCCTGCCCCTCACCACCCCCGCCGACGCCCTCGCCCGCCTGAAGATCGACGCGGTCGTGCTCTCCAGCGACGCGTGGGAGGGCCGCATGTGGGACCGTTCGCGCCCGCTCCGCGACGCCGGCGTGCATGTAGAACCGCTTTACGGCCGCTACACCCGCGACACCGACCCGCCGGCCATCGCCTTCCCCCGCCCCGCGTCGCGCCTCACTGCATCGGCGTGACTTCGCTCTTCCGCTCCGCGACGAACATCGTCGGCAGCAGGAAGTTCTCGTTCTCGTACGCGAACACCCGCCCAGACACGGTCACGGGCTGGTTGTCCCCGTAGCGCTCCGCGGTGATCTCCATCCGCGCGAGCAGCGAGCACGGGATCAGCACCATCGGCACATCCGGGATCGTCCGCCCCGCGGCCGTCGTGGGCCGCGATGACTCACCGGCCCCTTCCATGTCGTTGTCGAACGCCACCGCCCAGCGCCCGTCGCTCGCCCGCACCAGCCGGGCCCGCCGCTGCACGAGGTAGTCCCCCTCGGGCACCAGCCCGCCGGCGCCCTTCCCCCCGGCCCCCGCCCGCGCATCGGGCCGGTTCCGATCGAGCTGCCGCAGCCGCGCCTCGGGGTCCGAGGGCGTCGCCGCGTTCCGCGACCGCCGCGCGTCCAGGTCCGCGATGATCGCCGCGACCTCGGGGTCGTCCGCCAGTTCGTCCGGGATCTCGGGCGTCGCGTCGAGCGGGCGGGGCGCCTTGCCCGCTTGCTCCTCGAGCTCCTTCTCGACTTCTTCGGGATCGTGGGGCTCGGCCGGCCCCTTGGCGAAGTTCGTCGGCAGCAGATGGTTCCGCCCGTCGTACACCAAGACCTCGCCCGACAGCACAAACCGCGGCGCCTTCTCCGACGGCGCGATGCTCGACACCAGCCGCTCCAGCGTCCGGCACGGCGCCAAGACCATCGGCCCCTCGCCCGGCGTCCGCTCGTCGCGGGCCGGCACGAATACCCAGGTCTCGTTGGGCCCGCGGATCACCATCCCCGTCCGCCGGTTCAGGAACGCCCGCTCGGGCAGCAGCCGCGCCGGCGGCACGCTCAGCCCCGCGTCCTGCAGCGCCGGGTCCAGGGGCATCCCCGCCGTCAGCCCGGGCCTGGGCGGCGTCGCCGAGGGCGGCGGCGTCACCCCGCGCTCGGGCACCCCGCCCGCACCCCCCGGCAGGATCACCTCCGCCGCGTCGATCGCCTCGTCCGAAGCCTCCTCCGCGTCCCGCACCGTCTCCGAAACCGGTCCGCGGGGCTTCTGCGGGTCATCCGGCCCCGCCTGGGCCCACACCGGCCCCGCTCCCCCCGCGAGCGCGAGGACGACCAGCACGGGGCGCAGCGACGCAATGAGGGGTCGTGTCGACATACCGCACAGTATCGGTCGCCGCGACGCCCGGGCTTGGAAGCGGGCCTCGCGGCCCCACCCGTCCTCCCGCCGTCGCAGGCCCCGGTCCCAGTTGACGGGCCCCTCGCCCGGCCTTAGCGTTGCTGCTGGCCCGCAGAGCGGGCGTCGGCCGTGTGCCCGAGTGGTCCAAGGGGGCGGATTGCAAATCCGTTTGGCGAAAGCCAGTCGTGGGTTCGAATCCCACCGCGGCCTTTAAAGAGTTCCGAATGCCTCGCGAAGGCGGCCCTCAGGGGCAGCCCGCCGCGAACGCCCCGAGGAACGCGCTGATATCCGCGAAGGTGAATTCGCCGACGGGCTGGGCAAGGTCCGCCGCGCCGTCGCTCGCCGCGAAGGCCGCGAGGAACGCCGAGACATCCGCAAAGCTGAGATCGTTGTAGGGCTGGGCGAGGTCGGCGACCGAGCACGCCGCGTCGGACTGCAGCTCGAGCCGCAGCGTCCCCAGTCGCCCGTGCCCCGCGAAGGGGTGCACCCCGGTGATGTTCGCGATCGGCTCGTGCGGCGTGACATCCGCGTTCGGCGACTGGTACGACGGGCCCGAGTCCGTCCCCGCGTCGTAGGCGTAGAGGTCGAACACCAGCTCACGCGCCCACACGCCGCCCGGCCGCAGGTCCACGCCGTGGATGCCCACGAACCAGTCCGGGCTCGGCGCGATCATCGTGACGAGCGTGACCAGCGGGAACCCCGCGTCGGCCGTGAAAAGCCCGTTGCGCACGCCCGGCGAGAGCTGGATCCCGCGCAGGTTCAGGAACTGGTCCGCCCCGCCGAGCGCGATGTGCGACTGCACCTCCGTCTCGAGCGTGCCCGTCGCGCCCAGCTCGGCCATCCGCTCGATGCCGTCGGTCGCGATGCCGTCCGGCTCCCAGAGCGAGACGCCCGCGGTGTGCGTCGCGCCGATGATCTCCGAGAAGTGCGGGTTGCTCGGGAAGTTCGTCGGGTGCGTGACGACGCTCCACTCCGCGTCGAGCGTCATGCGGTACTCCACGGTCTGCTGGGCGAACGCGGGCGTGGCAACGCACCCGAGCGCGATCACGCTCAGGCGGCACGGGGCGGCGGCTATCAACATGGCAAGGCTCCGGAACGGCGGCTATCCGAATCGCGACGACCGACCGGCCGCCGCGGCCCGCGGGAAACGCACGAAAGGACCCCGCTATTCCGCAATTCTCGCGACAAGCCGCGATCGACTCAACCCACCCGTTACGGGCACCCCGCCGTGTACGCCGCGAGGAACGCGCTGATGTCCGCGAAGGTGAACTGCCCCGCCGGGGCCGCGAGGTCGGCGACCGGGTCGGCGAAGCTGAACGCGCTCAGGAACATCGCGATATCGCCGAAGGTCAGCTCGTTGAACGGCACCGCGAGGTCCGCCGCGTTGCACGAGGTGGTCGCGAAGGCCACGCTGTCCACGAAAACCGATCCGCCCGGGCTCGACGCCGGCTGGCGGAAGAGGAGCGTCACGCGGGCCTCGACGGCGCCGGCGGGCGCGGCGCCCGTGAGCTCGAAGCGCGACCAGGTGTCCTCGGGCGAGCCCGCGTCGGCGATCACGATCTCGCTCTCGCCCAGGAACTGAGGCGACCCGTACGCGGCCCCGGCCTCGCTGTAGAACTCGACCTTGAGCAGCGCCTCGTTCGCGGTGCCCGCGATCGAGTCTTCCGAGCGCGTCAGCGCCTCGCAGCTCGCGACGAACCGCTGCCCGCCGCGGATCGCAACATTCTGCGACGCGCCGGAGTAGTTCTCCGAGCCGCTGAACTGCCCGTACATCTTGAGCGACCGCTCGCCGTCGAGGGGCGTGCCCCAGTCGGAGAAGACATTGCCGATCGTGTCGCCGAAGCGGTTCCACGCGTTCATCGCGCCGTTGTCGTCCTCGAAGCCCGCGTCGACCAGCAGCGACACCGGAGGCGGCGGCGTCGCCTGGCGCTGCCACACGCGCACATAGTCGATGTCGAACCACGCGGGGAAGGGCGTCGTCCAGTCCGGGTTCCCCGAGTAATTGCCGCCCACGGCGAGGTTCAGCACGATGCTCTTGGGCGTCCAGGGGAGGCCGACCGCGGGCTCGTACACCGTCATGTGCTGCACGCCGTCGACATAGAAGCGGACCGTGCCCGGCTCCCACTCGGCCGCGTAGATGTGGTACCCCGCCTGGAAGTTCGCCCCGCTCTCGTAAGCCTGCGAGACATACTGGTGCGACGCGACATCCCACCCCCAGTGCACCGCGCTGCTGATCCGCCAGGGCAGGTCGCCGCGTGCCTCCATGATGTCGATCTCGCCGCCCGCGGGCCACGACGCGTTCCGCGGCAAGAGCCAGATCGCCGGCCAGAAGCCTGTTCCGTTGGGCACCTTCGCCCGCACCTCGAAGCGCCCGTGGCTCCACTCCTGCCAGGTCCGCACCAGGCCCGAGTTGTACTCGCGCCCGAAGTTCCAGTTGGGGTCGCGGTCCGCCCGCAGGCGCAGCGACCCGCCCGACACCGCGACCTGGTTCGGGTGGTAGTACTGCAGCTCGTTGTTGTTGCTGCCGGCCCAGTTGGCCACCTCCCACGCCCCTTGGTTGATCGAGGCACCGTCGAAGGTGTCCTGGAACACCGGGTAGCCCCAGCCCGGCGCGATCACCACCTGCCCCAGCGCCGGCGACGCGAGCAATGCACAGCCAGCACAGGCAGCAAGGGCGAAGGCGCCGGCGACGGACTTGGATCGTGGGCAGGGCATCGGGCACCTCCGGAGATATGGTCAAACAATCGGCCCAACAGACTATCTGCACGCGAACACCAACGGAAGCAGAATCCGCCGGGAAACGCCGCCGAATCGCCGCGTTTCGGGTTCTCCCTCTATCGGTTCTCGGGCACAAGCGTCAGTCGGCGTGCGGCGTGAAGGTCGCCCCGCCCAGCCGGCCCGCCGCGGCGCGGGCTGCTTCGGGAGACGCGATCCGCGCGATCGTCGCGAGCGCGTCGGCGATCCAGCCTCGGCGAGCGGTCACGGTGACCGCGTCGCCGGGCGAAAGCGGGCGGGCGGACGCGGGATCGACGATGTGCGAGACCGCGTCGGTCCCCTCTCCGCCGGTGACCGACACAACGCGGTACGCATCGCCCGAGGTCGCGACGCCGGCGCGGGCGTCGCGTAGCGTGACCGATCGCCCCGCGCCGTCCGTCGCGCGGATGGTCCACGCCTCCGCGCCCGGCGGCGGATCGCCGAGCGCGAGGTCGCCGCCGATCTCGACAAACGCCGAGGAATAGCCGCTGTTCTTCAGCGTATCGAGCGCGACATCGGCGGCGAGCCCCTTGCCGATCCCACCGAAGTCCAGCCGCATACCCGCGCGGGCAAACCGCACGCGTCCGTGTGCCGCATCGAGCTCGAGATGCCCCATGCCGACGCGGGACGCCGCGTCAACCTGCTCATCCTCAGAAGGTGGCACGCCGGTGCGGGCGGCCTCGCGCCAGAGCGCTGTCACGGGGCCGATGGTGATGTCGAACGCCCCGTCCGACGCACGCCACGCCTCTCGAGACTTCGCGATGGCGTCGATCAGCATCGGGCTCGCGTCGTGCCAGGCACCCGGCTCGCGTTGCATCAGCAGCATCGCCTCGCTGTCGACGCGGTAGTCGGAGAGGGCTCGCTCGAGTTCGTCGATAACGCCGAACGCACGCCGCACCGCGGCCACGGGCTCCGTTTCGGCGTAGATGACGATTCGGACGCGGCTTCCCATCGCGAGCCTTGCGTACTCGAAGCGTTCGGCGGTAGTCTGTGGAGCCCGGTTCGGGGATGTCGTCGCGGCACAACCGAGGGTCATCAGGAGCGCGATCGCGGTGCCGAAAACGACGACGATGTGGCGGCTGGTGTGGGCGGCGGGCATCGTCGGGACGGTAGCGGTTTGTGCGCGCGGCGGGGTCGGCGGGTGTGCGCTTTCCGGGGTCGGCGAATGTGCGCGCACAGCCGCGAATGGCGCGCGCACGGATGCCGCGGCCGTGCGCACGATCCGCATCCCCGGCACGGTTGTGGAGTTCGAGTTTGTGCGCGTGGGGCGCACAGAAGGCCCGGACCTCTGGGTCGCGCGGCACGAGGTGACCTGGGATCTCTACGACATCTACCTCTACGCGCTCGATGTCCCGGAGGGCGAGGCCGACCCGGTGACGCGGCCGAGCAAGCCGTATGTGCCGCCGGACCGGGGGATGGGGCACGCGGGGTTTCCCGCGATGGGGATGACGCGGCGGGCGGCGGAGGGGTTCTGCGAGTGGCTCTCAGAGAAGATAGATATACCGGTGCGGCTGCCGACCGAAGATGAGTTTAAATATTATGCAACATTAGAAGAGGGTGAGGTCGGGTCGGAGTTTGCCTGGACGGAGGAGAACGCGGGCGGGGGAACGAAGCCGGTGGGGTCGCTCGCGGCGAACGGGCACGGCTTGCACGACACGCTCGGGAATGTTGCGGAGTGGGTGTCGGGCGAGGGCAAGCCCCGGGCGATGGGGGGGAGCTATCTCGATGGGGCCGAGGCCTGCACGCCCTCATCGGTGCAGGAGCAGGCGCGGAGCTGGAACCGGTCGGACCCGCAGATCCCGAAGAGCCGGTGGTGGCTCGCGGACTGTTCGTGGGTGGGGTTCCGGTTTGTGGCGGAAGTCGACGGCGACGCGGCGGAGGAGCACGGCGATGACGAGTGACTGGACGCGGCGCGACTTCGTGAAGACGGCGGCGGTGGTCGGCGGGCTGTCGGCGATCACGGGACCGGCTTTCGCGCGTGCAAGGGCGGGGGTGTCGGAGCTGCGCGTCGGGGTCGTTGGCTGCGGGGGGCGCGGGACCGGGGCGGTGGTGCAGGCGCTGCGGGCGGACCCCGGGGCGGTGCTGTGGGCGATGGGCGATGTGTTTCCGGAGAAGATCGAGTCGTGCCGGGGGTACGCGGCGAGCGACCTTTCGGAGGATCACGACGAGCGGTCGGTGGCGCAGAAGACGACCGTTCCGGCGGAGCGGCGGTTCGGGGGGTTCGACGCGTACAAGGGCGTGATCGATTCGGGCGTCGATGTGATCCTGCTGACGACGCCGCCGGCGTTTCGGCCGGCGCAGCTCGCCGCGTCGGTCGCGGCGGGGCTGCATGTGTTCTGCGAGAAGCCGGTGGCGGTGGATGCGCCGGGCGTGCGGAGCGTGCTGGCCAGCGCGGCGGAGGCGAAGCGGCGCGGGCTGAGCCTGATGAGCGGGTTCTGCTGGCGGTACCAGGACCAGGTGCGGGAAACCTTTGCACGGCTGCACGCGGGGGGCATCGGCGACCTGCACACGGTCCAGAGCACTTACAACACGACGGGGTGGGTGCCGGCGAAGGCTCGGGAGGTGGGGTGGTCGGACGCCGAGTTCCAGGTGCGGAACTGGCAGTACTTCCACCCGATCTCGGGCGACCATGTGGTGGAGCAGGCGGTGCACGCGATCGACTGGATCGCGTGGGCGATGCAGGACGCGGCGCCGGAGCGGTGCTTCGCGGTGGGGGGGCGGCAGACGCGGCCCGACACGGCGGAGACGGGCAATGTCTTCGACCACTTCTCGATCACCTACGAGTACCCGGGCGGGGCGCGGGCGTACCACACCTGCCGGCACTGGCCCAACACGCCTTCGGACAACTCGATGTACGCGCTCGGGTCCGCGGGGTCGTGCACGATGAAGCCCTGGACGAACGAGCACCGGATCGAGGGCGCGACGCCCTGGAAGGGCTCGGCTGCGGGGAACGACATGTACCAGCGCGAGCACGATGTGCTGTTCGGCGCGGTGCGGTCTGGCGAGCCGGTGAACGACGGTGTGTTCATGGCGCACACGACGCTGCTCGCGATCATGGGGCGGATGGCGGCGTACACGGGCGGCGTGATCACCTGGGAGCAGGCGTTGGCGTCGGAGGAGGACCTGAACCCGGAGCCGTGGGCGATGGGCGAGCGGGCGACGCCGATGATCGCGGTGCCGGGCACGACGAGGTTCGCCTGATGGACCGGCGCGGCTTCATGGCGGGGCTCGCGGCGGCGGGGCTGGGGGCGGCGTTGGTCGCGCGGTCGCGGGGGGGCGAGCCTTCGCGCGAGGTGCTGCCGATTCGCACGGCGGTGAAGATCGGGATGATCGCGGGGGGGACGGGGCTGGTCGAGAAGTTCGCGATCGCGCGGGAGGCGGGGTTCGCCGGGGTGGAGCTGGATGCGCCGGCCGATCTTGATTCGGCGGAGGTCGCGGAAGCGAAGACGCGGACGGGGATCGTGGTGCCGGGGGTGGTGAACTCGGTGCACTGGGCGAAGCCTCTCAACCATCCCGAGGCGTCGGTGCGGGAGGAGGGCGTCGCGGGGCTGGAGGCGGCGGTGCGCTCGGCGGCGGCGTGGTGCACGAAGACGGTGGCGCACGGGCCGACGGTGCTGCTGGTGCCGGCGGTGGTGCGGAAGGAGATGTCGTACGCGGAGGCGTGGCGGCTTTCGATGGAGGGGATCCTGCGTGTGCTTCCCTTGGCGCGGGAACTGGGCGTGCGGGTGGCGATCGAGAATGTGTGGAACGAGTTCCTCTTGAGCCCGGTGGAGGCGGCGCGGTACTCGGATGAGATCAACGAGCGGGCGGGGTGGGCCGGTGTGGGGTGGCACTTCGACATCGGGAATGTGTGGCGGTACGGGTGGCCCGAGCACTGGATCGCGGCGCTGGGCCCGAGGATCTGGCGCCTGGATGTCAAGGGGTACAGCCGGGCGAAGGCGGACGAGACGGGCAAGTGGTCGGGTTTCGGGGTCGAGATCGGCGACGGTGACCTCGACTGGGCGGCGGTGCGCACGGCGCTGCGGGGGATTGGCTATCGCGGGTGGGCGGCGGCGGAGGTGCGCGGCGGGGACGAGGCGCGGCTGCGCGAAGTGAGCGACCGGATGGATCGGGTGCTGGGGCTTGGTGGTTCGGGTTTAGATGAGGAGGCGCGGCCGTGAGCAGCGAGATGACGAGGCGTGATGTGGTCAAGGCCGGGCTGGTGGCGGGCGCGGGGGCGCTGGTGGCGCCGGCGTTCGGGGCTCGGCTGAGCCGGAACGGGGCGGAGCGGATCCGCGTGGGCGTGATCGGGTGCGGGGGGCGCGGGACGGGGGCGGCGTGGAACGCTCTGGAGGCGGACGAATCGGTGGAAGTGGTTGCGTTGGCGGACCTCTTCGAGGATCGGCTGATGCGGTCGGCCGGGCAGCTGCGCGAGGAGTGGGGGGCGCGGGCGGATGTGGGGGAGGGGACGCGGTTCAGCGGGTTCGACGCGTACGAGAAGCTGCTGGCGCTGCGCGAGGTGGACATGGTGTGCCTGGCGACGCCGCCGCACTTCCGGCCGATTCACTTTGAGGCGGCGGTGCGGGCGGGCAAGCATGTGTTCATGGAGAAGCCGGCGGCGGCGGACCCGGCGGGCGTGCGGCGGGTGATCGCGGCGGCGAAGGTGGCGGACGAGAAGGGGCTGAGCGTGGTGGCGGGGACGCAGCGGCGTCACCAGGACAACTACCTCGAGCTGATGAAGCGGGTGCGGGACGGGGCGATCGGGGAGCCGGTGAGCGCCCGGTGCTTCTGGAACCAGGGCGGGCTGTGGGTGCACGAGCGGAAGCCGGGGTACAGCGACATGGAGTGGCAGTGCCGGAACTGGCTGTATTTCTGCTGGCTCTCGGGCGACCACATCTGCGAGCAGCATGTGCACAACCTGGACGCGGTGAACTGGGTGATGGGTGGGCCGCCGGTGAAGTGCGTGGGGATGGGCGGGCGGCAGGTGCGTACGGACGCGAAGTACGGGAACATCTTCGATCATTTCGCGATCGATTACGAGTACGCGTCGGGGGCGCACCTGACGAGCATGTGCCGGCAGATCGACGGGTGCCAGTCGCGGGTGGCGGAGTTCGTGCAGGGGACGCGGGGGCGTTCGACGAGCTGGCACGGGTACTCGAAGATCGAGGGTGAGACGGCGTGGGAGATGAAGGGCTCTGCGAACCCGTATGTGACGGAGCACGAGGTGCTGATCGGGTCGATCCGGGGGGAGCGGAGCCGTGTGAACGAGGCGGTGCGCGTGGCGGAGAGCACGCTGACGGCGATCATGGGTCGGATGAGCGCGTACACGGGCAAGGAGGTGACCTTCGAGCAGGCGATGGCGTCGTCGCTGGATCTGTCGCCGGCGGCGTACGCGATGGGTGAGCTGGAGACGGACCCGGTGCCGACGCCCGGGCGTACGCCTTTGGTGTGAAGGGGGTCGTGATGGATCGCAGGGAGTTCGTGGCGAGTGTGGGGGCGGCGGGCGTGGCGGCGGGGCTCGGGTCGCGGGTCGCGGGAGCGGCGACGCAGCCGAAGATGCCGGGGCGCGAGGTGCGCGTCGGCGGCGACGGGCGTTTCGGGATGCGCTTTGCGCCGCACTTCGGGATGTTCCGTCATCTGGCGGGTGAGGACGCGGTGGCGCAGCTGGAGTTCGCGGCGAAGGAGGGGTTCACGGCGTGGGAGGACAACGGGATGGCGGGGCGCTCCGAGGAGGAGCAGCGGCGGCTGGCGCGGGCGATGGACTCGCTCGGGCTGATGATGGGGGTGTTCGTCCTCAACCCCGGGACGGCGTGGGGGGCGACCTTCAGCCGGGGTGATAAGAACGACCGGCAGAAGTTCGTCGATGAGGCGAAGCGGGCGGTGGATGTGGCGGGTCGCGTGGGCGCGAAGTGGATGACCGTGGTGTGCGGGAAGCGGGAGGACCGGCTGGACCTGGACTACCAGACGGCGCACGCGGTGGACCAGTTGCGGGCGGCGGCGGAGATCCTGGAGCCGGAGGGGCTGGTGATGGTGCTCGAGCCCCTGAATCCGCGGGATCATCCGGGGATGCTGCTGGCGAAGATGGGGCACGCGTATTCGATCTGCCGGGCGGTGAACAGCGCGTCGTGCAAGATCCTGTGCGACCTGTACCACCAGCAGATCACGGAGGGAAACCTGATCCCGAATGTCGATCGGTCGTGGGACGAGATCGGGTACTTCCAGGTGGGCGACAACCCGGGGCGGAAGGAGCCGACGACGGGGGAGATCAACTACGCGACCGTGTTCCGGCACATCCGCGACAAGGGGTTCGAGGGCGTCGTCGGGATGGAGCACGGGAACGCCGGCGCGGGCGCGGAGGGCGAGCGGGCGGTGATCGCGGCGTACCGGTCGGTGGACCCGGGGGCGTGATGGGCGTCAGGTGGTCGGCGGTGGGGGGTTGATCTCGCCCGGTGTCAGGTGCGGGGCGGCGTCGAGGTCGCGGGCGTCCATGAGGGCGGCGACGCGTTGGAGGGTGTCGAGGATGCGGTCGCGCTCGGATTGGTCGAGCTGCGCGAGGGCGGCTCGGAACTTGTCCTGCAGGGGCGAGGGCGAGGCGGCGAGGAGTTGGCGGCCGGCGTCGGTGGGGACGAGCAGCACGGAGCGGCGGTCGGCGGCGTTGGCGTCGCGGCGGACGAGGCCGCGGCGCTCGAGGCGTTGCACGATGCCGGTGACGGTGGCCTGGCTCAGGTGGACGGCGCGGGCGAGGGCGGTGGGGGAGACGGGGCCGGCGCGGACGACCTCGGAGAGGGCGGCGAGCTGGGGGCCGGTGAGGCCGTGAGCCTCGACGAGGCGGCGGGAGTGCAGGTCGACGGCGCGGATGATCTGCCTGATGGAGGCGACGATGCGTTCCTCCTGGGTGAGGGTGTCGTGCGCGGGGTGGTGGTCGGGGGAAGACCCGGGTGAGGGGTTTTTCACGGGGAAAACGATACCTCGGTGCGGGGCGCGGCGGCAGGGGTTCGCCCCTATAGTCGCTTTGAGTTCAAAGCAACTGGCCAGTGAAGACTACTGAGGAAGAGGCGCGGCGGCGCGCCCCGAGAGGAGTACGACCGTGGCGGACAAGACCGGCGAGAAGTCGCTGCTTGAGTACAGGCCGCAGGAGTACGGCGAAGATCCGACTGCTGTTCGGGAATCGGATACCTACACGGACGAGTATGTCCGCGGGTTCGTGGAGAAGTGGGACGAGCTGATCGACTGGGATGCGCGGGCGGAGAGCGAGGGGTCGTTTTTCATCGAGCACCTGCGTGAGCGGGGCGTGAAGCGCGTGCTGGATGTGGCGACGGGCACGGGGTTTCACTCGATCCGCCTCCTCGAGGCGGGGTTCGATGTGGTGAGCGTGGACGGGAGCCCGTACATGCTCGCGAAGGCGTTCGAGAACGGGCGGAAGCGCGGGCATGTGCTGCGGACGCGGCACGCGGACTGGCGCTGGCTGAACCGCGATGTGCTGGGGCGTTTTGACGCGGTGATCTGCCTGGGCAACTCGTTCACGCACCTGCACAACGAGCGCGATCGGACGAAGACACTGGCGGAGTTCTACGCGGCGCTGGTGCACGACGGGGTGTTGATCCTGGATCAGCGGAACTACGACCGCATCCTCGACGCCGGGTTCGCGTCGAAGCACAAGTACTACTACTGCGGCGACCAGGTGACGGCCGAGCCCGAGCACACGGACGAGGGGCTGTGCCGCTTCCGGTACAGCTTCCCGGACGGGTCGCACTACCACCTGAACATGTTCCCGCTGCGGAAGGACTACACGCGCACGCTCATGCGCCAGGTGGGTTTCCAGAAGATCGAGACCTACGGGGACTTCAAGGAGACCTTCCACGACAACGACCCGGACTTCTTCGTGCATGTGGCGGAGAAGAACTACGACTCGCTCCCGCGTGAGGAAGGAGAGCAGGCTTGAGCGGCACCGACCAGGCCACGCAGACCGCGCGCGACTACTACAACAGCGCCGACGCCGACACCTTCTACGCGGAGGTGTGGGGCGGCGAGGACATCCATGTGGGGCTCTACGAGAGCGCGGATGAGCCGATCCGCACGGCGAGCCGGCGGACCGTTGACCACATGGCCAACCGGCTGGGTCACCTCGACCCCAAGGCCGTGGTCCTCGACATCGGCGCGGGGTACGGGGGCGCGGCGCGGCGGCTGGTCCAGCGGTGCAGCTGCCGGGTGGTTTGCCTGAATCTTGCCGAGGCGGAGAACGAGCGGAACCGCGAGCTGAACATCGCGGCGGGCCTGGCGCCGAACATCGAGGTCGTTGACGGCAGCTTCGAGGACATCCCCGCGCCGGACGGCTCGTTCGACGCGGTGTGGTGCCAGGACGCGATCCTGCACTCGGGGAATCGTGCGAAGGTGCTCGGAGAGGTCAACCGAGTGCTGAAGCACGGCGGGAAGTTCGTCTTCACCGACCCGATGCGGGCCGATGACTGCCCGGAGGGCGTGCTCGACCCGATCCTCGCGCGGATCCACCTGCCGGACCTCGGCTCGCCGGGGTTCTACATGGGTGAGGCGGAGAAGCACGGGTGGAAGAACCTGGGTTTCGAGGACCTGACCGGGCAGCTCGCCAACCACTACCGCCGCGTGCTCGAGACGCTCCAAGAAGAAGAGGAGCGGCTGAAGGGTAAGATCTCGCCCGAGTACATCGAGCGGATGAAGGCCGGGCTCGGGCACTGGATCAAGGGCGGGACGGATCGTCACCTGGCGTGGGGCGTGTTCCTGTTCCAGAAGCCATGAGCGAGACCGACCCGCGTGATACGACTGCCGAGACGACGCCCGATGATGCGGCGCTGATCTACGAGGACACGCCGGAGCTGCCGAGCGTCAGCCTCGGTCCGCACTTCGAGATGCACCCGGTGGTGTTCCCGGCGGGGGCGCTGATCGTGCTCACGCTCGTCATCCTGGCGTTCGTGTTCCCCATGCTCGCCCCGGAGACGGAGCTCGTCGATGTCTTCGACGGCGTGCGAGAGTGGATCGGCGGCACCTTCGGCTGGCTGTATGTCGCCGCGATGACCGGTTTTCTCGTGTTCGCGACCTGGCTCGCGTTCGGCAAGTATGGCGGCGTGCCGCTGGGCCGGAACGACGAGAAGCCGGAGTTCAACCGGCTCACCTGGTTCGCGATGCTGTTCAGTGCCGGCATGGGGATCGGGCTGGTGTTCTGGAGCGTCGCCGAACCGGTGGCGCACTTCAACGACATGCCGCCGGGCTTCGCGCAGGGCCTCAACGAGAGCCGGCTTGCGATGGCCGTCACGATCTTCCACTGGGGCCTGCACCCCTGGGCGCTGTACGCCGTCGTCGCCCTCGCCCTCGCCTACTTCGGCTTCCGCCGCGGGCTTCCGCTTGGGTTCCGCTCGCTGCTGTATCCCATCTTCGGCGATCGCGTCTGGGGCCGCTTCGGCGACGCCATCGACACGCTCGCGATCATCGCGACGCTGACGGGCGTGGCGACCTCGCTCGGGCTCGGGGCCCAGCAGGTCAACGCGGGGCTGGCGTTCCTGTTCGGCGTGCCGATTGGGACGCTCACGCAGGTCATCCTGATCGCCGCGATCACGGCGGTGGCCACGGTCTCCGTCGTGCTCGGTTTGGGCACGGGCATCCGCCGGCTCAGCGAGCTGAACATGACGCTGGCCGCGGTCCTGATGATCATGGTGATCCTGGGCAGCGGCGTGGTGGCGTTCCTGGGCTCGACGATCGAGAACACCGGTGCCTACCTGCAGCTCCTGCCGTTCAGCTCGTTCCGAACCGGCGCGAGCAGCCCGGACGGGCAGGCGTGGCTCAACGGCTGGACCGTCTTCTACTGGGCGTGGTGGATCTCGTGGTCGCCCTTCGTCGGCATGTTCATCGCGCGGATCTCGCGGGGGCGGACCATCCGCGAGTTCATCGCCGGGACGCTGGTCGTCCCGACGGCCGTCGGCATCGTCTGGCTCACCGCCTTCGGCGCGACGACGCTGCGCGCCGATGTCACGCACGACCGCCAGGTCGAGGCCTTCGCCGCGGGTGAAGTCGAGGTCAACCCCGACGCCGCGCTCGGCGAGTTCCCGGTGACCTACGGCGAGGGCGAGCCGACGGTGGAGCCCATGACGGCCGCGGAGTATCTCGACTCGGCCATCGTGCACGAGAACACGGGCGAGCCGCTCAGCTACGACGAGAAGCTCTCCACGGTGCTGTTCGTGCTCCTGGGCAACATCTTCGACCACGGCGTGCTGGCAAAGGTCGCCATCGGCATCGCGACCCTGTGCATCGTGCTGTTCTTCGTCACCTCGTCCGACTCGGCCTCGCTCGTCATCGACATGATCGCCTCGGGCGGCAACCCCGACCCGCCGGTCGGCACGCGCCTCTTCTGGGCGGTCACCGAGGGCGTGGTCGCCGCGGCGTTGCTCGTCGCGGGCGGGCTGAAGGCGCTGCAGGCCGCGTCGATCACAGCGGCGCTGCCGTTCACGATCATCCTGATGCTGGCCTGCTGGGCGCTGGTCAAGGGGCTCCGCGAGGAGCGGCTGGACGCCCTGCCTACCTCGTAATCAGTTGCACCCGACCGCGAACGACTGCAGGAACGACGAGATATCCGCGAAGGTGAACTGCCCGATCGGCGCCGCGATGTCGGCGGCGGGGTCCATCGCGCTGAACGCGGCGAGGAACGCCGAGATATCCGCGAAGCTGAGCTGGCCGACCGGGAAGGCGAAGTCGCTGCGGCAGGTGATGGCGACGACGGCCTCGTCGGCGTCGTAGAACATGCGGATCACCGCGTCCGCCGGCAGGGTGCCGACATACTCGACGGTGTCGAACCGGCCCGTGAGGTTGGGCGAGGTGACGACGGTGTAGCGCGAGGGGCGGGGCGGGACGAAGCCGTCGATGGGCTCGAAGCGGATCGTGCCGCCGAGCTGCACGGGCAGGGTCGCGTCGATGCGGTCGTTGACTTCGACGGCGTTCGCCTGGGCGGTGTAGGTGGCGGTGGGGGCGAGGGTCAGGATCGAAGCGGGCCCGGTGGAGCCGGCAACGATGGTGTTCACCGGGCCGGTGGTGGGGCTGGTGGCGGTGCCGGGGGCGATGCCACCCTCGATGACGATCGAGCCCACGAGGCGGCCGCGGCCGGTGAGCGACTGGCCCGCGCCGAGCGTCAGCGTGGCCCCGTCGAAGGCGAAGAGGCGGGCGTCGTTGAAGTCGCCGCTGGTGTCGGGGATGTTCAGCACGATGTCGCCCGTGCCGGTGATGGTGGTGTCGGCGGGGGCGTTCAGGCTCGTTGTGAAGATGCCGCCGCCCGTGGTGGTGTTGATGAGCAACGAGCCGTCGTTGACGAAGCCGCCGAGGATGTCGACCTCGGCGCCGTCGCGGATGCCGGCGTCTCCCGTGTTCTGCACATTCTCGATCGTGTTCGCGTTGCCCAGGAAGTGCACCGCGCCGCCGTTGCTGCTGGCGAGCGTGCCCCCGGAGAGGGCGGCGTTGAGGAGGACGGCGAACCCGCCGTCGTCGCCGCGGAGCTGGCCGTTCGCGGCCTGCGTCATCGTCCCCGTGATGCGCAGGTCCTGGCCCGCGCGGTCGCCCGTGATGGTGCCTTCGTTGATCCAGTTGCCGATCATTTGCCCCTTGCCGGAGATGGTGTGGCCGGGGCCGTGGGTCGCGGTGACGGGGCCGACGCCGTCGGTGCGGAGCTGCGCGTCGCCGAAGTCGGCGTTGCCGTCGCCGACATTCAGCTCGATGCGCCCCGTGCCCTCGATCGTGGTGTCTTCGGCGGCGTTGAGCACGCTGGTGAAGACGCTCTGCTCGGCGTTCACGACGAAGAGGCCGTCGTTGACCAGCCCGCCGGACAGCAGGTCGATCCGGCCGCCGCTGCGGATGCCGGCGTCGCCGGTGTTGTGGATGTTGCTCACGGTGCTCGCGGTGCCCAGGGCGTACACGCCGCCGCCGCTGCCGTCGCTGGCGAAGGTGACTCCGTCGAGCGTGGCGCCCTCGATCGCGACGAACCCGCCGTTGACCCCGTTCAGCAGCCCGTCGCTCCCGGGCAGCAGGCGGGCCGTGACGCGCAGGTCCTGCCCCGGGCGATCGGCCCGGATCTCGCCGCGCATGATCCAGTCGCCGCGCACGCGGCCCTTGCCGTAAATGACCTGCCCGGCCCCGAGCGTCCCGGTGATGTCGGTGCCCGTCGTCACGCGGGCGTCATCGAAGTCGGCGTTGGCGTCGTTGACATTGAGCTGGATCGTGCCGACGCCGTCGATCGCGGTGTCGTCGACGATCGTGAGCGTGGTGGTGAAGGGCGAGCTGTTGTCGTTGATGTCGATCGTGCCGTTGTTGGTCAGCCCGCCGCCGGCGACGCCGAGCGTCTGCCCGCCGTTGATGCCGACCGCGCCCTCGTTGGTGACGCCGTCGAGCGTGCTGGTGCCGCCGGTGGCGACGACCCGGCCGGCGTCGGCCTTCGTCAGCTTGCCGCCGGTGACGGTGACCGCGTTCAGCCCGAGCACGCCCCCGTTGATCGCCCGCAGCTCGCCGCTCGGCGGCTGCACGAGCTGGCCGCTGACGCGAAGTTCCTGCCCGGCGCGGTCGGCGAGAAAGGTGCCGTTGTTGACCCACGACCCGTTGATCAGCCCCTTGCCCGAGACGGTGTGGTTCGCGCCGTTGGTCGCGGTGACGCCGGTGTCGGTGAACAGCAGCGCGTCGCCCAGGTCGACATTGGCGTCCGCGACATTCAGGTCGAAGACGCCCCCGCCCGAGATCGTCGTGCTCGCGCTCACCCGCACGCGGGCCGAGAGCGAGCTCTGGAAGACATTCACCGTGACCGTGGCGTTGTTCGTCACCGGCCCCGCGATGATCATCTCGCCCGTGTTGGTGGTCTCGACCACGCCGGACAGCGTCACGCCGTTGGTCAGCGTGCCCGCGCTCGAGCCGAACCGCACCCGCCCGCCGGTATCGGACGACACCGGCCCGCCGCGGATGATCGCCCCTTCGGCGATGCCCAGGATGCCCCCGCCCGTCGCCCGCAGCTCGCCCGTGCCCGAGCGCGTCACATCGCCCGACACGCGCAGCTCCTGGTCCGCGCGGTCCGCGAGGATCAGGCCCGCGTTCGTGAACACGCCCGACACGATCCCCTTGCCCTTGATCGTGTGCCCCGCCCCGTGCAGGCCCGCGCCCGCGATGGTCAGCCGCGCGTCGGAGAAGTCAACATTCCCGTCGGCCAGGTTCAGCTCGACGATCCCCGACCCCGTCAGCATCCCGGGAGCGCTGCCGCCGATGTCCAGACGGTTGCTGAGCGCCCCCTGGTTCGCGTTCAGCACGATCACCCCGTCGTTCACCACCGAGCCGCCGGGCACCGCGTAGGTCTGCGCGTTGTTGATCGCCAGCACAGCCTCCGGGTTCAGGATCGACAGACCCCCGACCGTGGGCGAGGTCCGCACCGTCACCGTGTACGCCCCGGCCAGCGAGATCTCCGCTGACTCCGAGATCGTGTCCGGCACGCCCATCGACCAACTCGCCGCGTCGTCGTAGAACCCGCCGCCGGCGTTGTTCCACGAGCTGACCTGCCCGTGCGTCGCCCCGGCAAGGGCGACCAAGAGCAGAGGGGCGGCGATGCGATGGGCTGAACGGACCATTCTCTTCTCTCCCAAGTACTTGGACGGCCCCGGGGAGACCGCGCAGCACCCCCGGGAACCGGGAGGGTACAGCCGCGCGGGCCTCGATGAAAGCGGAAACAGCCGCGAAAGCGCGCCCCGAGCCCCGTTCCGGACCCTCAGGGGCACCCGCCGGCGAAGGCCGACAGAAACGCCGAGATATCGGCAAAGGTGAACTCCCCGGCGGGCGCCGCGAAGTCCGCGGCGGGGTCCCGGGCCGCGAACGCCGAGAGGAACACGGAGATATCCGCGAAGGTCAGCGAGCCCACCGGCAGGGCGAGGTCGGCGGAGCAGGTGACGACCGCGAGGACCCGCGTCGGCTCGACGAACACGCGGAACACCCCGCCCGGGGCCAGGTCGCCCGTGAACTCGACCGCGTCGAACCCGCCCGTGATCGAGGGCGCCGTGATCAGCGGGAACTCAGCGCCGACGAACGGCACGAACCCGTCGATCGGTTCGAAGCGGAGTGTCCCGCCAAGCTCGACCGGAACGGTCGCCTCGATGCGGTCGTGTATGAAGATGAAGCTTGCCTGGACCTCGTAGACCGAGGTCTCCGTCAGCACAACGCCCGAATCCGGACCGTTGCTGTCGGCGGTGATGATATCGGTCGGGGCATCCGCCGAGCCGGGCGAGAGCGCCCCCTCCACGCGGAACGAGCCGAGGAGTTGCCCGCGGCCGCTGATCGTCTGGCCCGGGCCAAGGGTGAGCGTCACGCCGGGGTCGGTGCGGAGCCGGGCGTCCTCGACAAGCCCGCTTCGTTTGCTCGTGTTGAGCACAATCCCGCCGTTTCCTTCGATGGTCGAATCCACCGTCGCGTCAAGGCTGGCTATGGAAATACCGGCGGTCGAGTTCACGACGATGATGCCGTCGTTGATCAACCCGCCGAGGATGTCCACAGACGCGAACTCTCGTACACCAGCTTCGCCAGTGTTGCGGATGTTCGCGATCGTGTTCGCTCTGCCCCTGAAGTCAACGCCACCGCCCGTGCTGCTGGCGAGGGTGCCACCGGAAAGACTGGCATTGCTCAATGTCGCGCGGCCCCCGTTCTCCCCGCGGATGACACCCGTCGAGGTCTGCGTCATCGTGTCGCTGATGCGGAGATCCTGGCCCGGGCGATCGGCGACGATGATCCCCTCGTTGATCCATGTCCCGCTGATCTGGCCCTTGCCCGCGATCGTGTGGCCGGGTCCGTTGGTCGCGATCGCGGCATTGAGAAAGTCGGTTGTAATTTCGGCATCTTCGTAGTCTGAGCCGGCATCAGCGAGGTTAAGCTCGACGCGGCCGGTGCCGTTGATGGCTGCAGACTCCAGGAAATAGAGAGTTGTAGGACTTGCCTCGGCAGTCACATTGACCACGAACATCCCGTCATTGATCATGCCGCCAGCGAGGAGATCGAGCCGCCTGCCCGCCACGATGCCTGAGACGCCGGTGTTATGGATGTTGTTGGCGCGACTTGGCAATTCCTGCCTACCGGCCGCATAGACGCCGCCACCGGCGTCGTCGCTTGCTAGGGTCAGGCCGTCAAGGTGTGCCTCAAAGATAATTACGCCACCGTTTATGGCGTTGAGTAAGCCGTCACTCCCCGACATCGAGTTGCTGAAGATTCGGCCACCGCCGGGGCGGTCGGCGCGGATCTCGCCGTGCACAATCCAATTGCCGATGACAAAGCCCTCGCCGAGGATGATGAGTTGCGAGGCACCGAGTGTTCCGGTCGTGCCATTCGCGACGCGGAGCTGGGAGCGTTCGTAAAGGCGGATGGCGCCGGCTCCATCGATGTTTGCGTTGTCGACCAGGGTGAGCGTGGTGCCGAACACCGAGCCGTCATCGCCAACATCGACGATGCCGTTGTTGGTCAATCCGCTGGCGATGACCAGCGTCTGTCCGTCCATCAGGCCCAGCGTGCCCTCGTTCGTCACGCCGACCAGCGTCGTCGGGCCACCTGTCGCGACGATGTGACCGCCTTCGTCCGTGGTGAGCGAGCCGCCGGTCAGCGTGAGGTTGTTCAGCCCGAGGACGCCCCCGTTGACCGCGCGGAGTTCGCCCTCGCCAGACTGCACGACCTCGCCGCGTACACGCAGTTCCTGGCCAGGGCGATCGCTCAAAAATGTGCCTTCGTTGATCCACGACCCGTCGATCCGCCCTTTGCCGGAGATGGTGTGGCTCGCCCCGTTGGTCGCGATGACCCCGGAATCGGTGTAGATGTAGGCTTCAGAGAACTCGTCGCTGCTGTCCGCGACATTCAGATCAATCTTTCCGCTTCCGGAAATCGCCGCAGAGGTGCGGATGCGGATCGCCGAAATCGACGAACTCTGAAACGCATTCACGGAAACCGTCGCGTTGTTCGTCACCGGCCCCGCGATGATCATCTGGCCCGCGTCGGTCGTTTCGACGACACCCGAAAGCACGACACCATTGGTCAGCGTGCCGGTACCCGAGCCGAACCGGATTCGTCCTCCCGAATCCGACGATACCGACCCGCCGCGGATGACCGCCCCATCGGCAACGCCCAGGACGCCGCCGTTGGTCGCGCGAAATGCGCCCGATCCGAAGCCCCGGACATTGCCGCCGATGCGCAGTTCCTGGCCCGGCCGGTCCGCAAGGATCAGCCCGCTGTTGGTAAAGACGCCGAGGACGGTCCCCTTGCCCTTGATCGTGTGCCCCGCCCCGTGCAGCCCGTTCCCGCTGATGCGGACCCGCGCACCGGCGAGATCATCGCTCGCGTCGCCCAGGTTCAACTCCAGAACGCCCGTGCCTGTCAGCATCCCGTCGATGCCGCCACCGCCGATGTCGAGCAGGCTGCTCAGCGGCCCCTGGTCCGCGTTCAGGACGATCAGGCCGTCGTTCACCACGGACCCGTTCGCCACGCCGTAGGACCGGTCGCTGTTGATCGCCAAGACCGCACCCGGGTTGCGGATCGCGAGCGATCCCGCCGTGGGTGAGGTCCGCACCGTCACCGTGTACATGCCCGCGAGCGAGATCTCGGCCGATGCCGAGATGGTGTCCGGCACGCCCATCGACCAACTCGATGCATCGTCGTAGAACCCCCCGCTCGGGTTCGTCCACGAGCTGACTTGCCCCGCCGCCGAGCCCGCAACGAGCACGGACGCGGCGAACACGATCCGTCGTGGGAAGGGACTCGGGCGGGACGATCGGGTCGCGGGGTGGTTCATCGGATGCCCTCGGGGTGCGTGCGAACCCCGAACATAGCGAAAGGGTCACCCAACGCGTCCCCAAAGTCTCCGGAAAGGCCGAGAAAGGCCGGGGAGGTCCGATCGATCGGCCTATGGACGGGTCCAAGGAATACGGAGTTTTTCGCCGCCCCTATACAGGACCGATGAGGCGGGTATTATTCCGGTGTTCGCTGTCCGAGTTTCGGGACGACCCCGATCTGGGCAGCGCAGAACGCGACCAGAACGCGAGAGGAGAGGCCATGGCCCTCGCCCCATTCAGCGTCCGCGACGACTTCGACCCCGTCTCCTACGACACCTGGCGCTCCGCCGTCGAGACCGAACTCAAGGGCGCCGACTTTGACCGCCGCCTCGTCTCCCATCTCTACGAGGGCATCGACCTCCAGCCCGTCTACACCGCCCGCGACACCGAGCGCCGACCCGCCCCGGGCCACGCCGGCCGCGCCCCCTTCACCCGCGGCTCCCACGCCGTCGGCGGCGCCCTTTGCGGCTGGGACATCCGCCAGGAGTTCGCCGAGCCCGAGCCGGATCTCCTGAACGCCGCCGTCCTCCGCGACCTGACCGGCGGCGTCACCAGCATCCACATCCGCCTCGACGCCGCCACCCGCGCCGGGCTCGACCCCGACGCCCCCGGCGCTTCCGGCCTCGTCGGGCACGACGGCTGCTCGATCGTCACCCTCGACGACCTCGACGCCGCCCTCAACGAAGTCCGCCTCGACATCGCGTCGGTCAGCCTCGAAGCCGGCGCGTCGTTCACCTCGGCCTCCTCTCTCCTCATGGCGTTGTGGGCACGCCGCGGGCTCGGCTCTGACCAGGCCCGCGGCGCCCTCAACGCCGATCCTCTGTCGGTTCTCGCCCGCGATGGCCACCTCCCCGTGCCCACGCCCCAGGCCCTCGCCCAGATGGCCCGCCTCGCGAGGCACACCGCCGCCCACTACCCCCGCGTCACCGCCGTCCGCGTCGGCTCCGCCCCGTATCACCACGCCGGCGCGACCGCCGTGCAGGACCTCGCCTTCAGCATCGCCACCGGCATCGAGTACCTCCGCGCCCTCACCGACGCCGGCCTCGAGATCGAAGCCGCCGCTAGGCAGCTCCTCTTCAGCTACGGCGTCGGCTGCAACTTCTTCCTCGCCGCCAGCAAGCTCCGCGCCCACCGCCGTCTCTGGTGGCGTGTCATGAGCGTCCTCGGCGCGAGCGACGACGCCTGCCGGGCCCGCATCCATGTCAAGCCCAGCAAGCGCGTCCTCACCCGCCACGACCCGTGGGTGAACCTCCTCCGCAACACCGCGACGACCTTCGCCGCCAGCGTCGGCGGCGCCGAGATCGTCACGACGATGCCCCTCGACGCCGCCATCGGCCTGCCCGACGAGTTCAGCCGGCGCATCGCCCGCAACACGCAGGTGATCCTGCAGGAGGAAAGCCACCTCCACGCCGTCGCCGACCCCGCCGGCGGCAGCTGGTTCGTCGAGTCGCTCACCGACGAGCTCGCCGCGAAGGCCTGGACCATCGTCCAGGAGATCGAGCGCGAGGGCGGCATGGCCCGCGCCATTGAGTCCGGCTGGGTCGGCTCCCAGCTCGACGCCGCCCTCATCCCGCGCCTGCGCAACATCGCCACCCGCAAGGACAGCGTCACCGGAGTCAGCGCGTTCCCCCTCGCCGGCGAGAAGCCCCTCCAGAAGCGCGAGCCCGTCGCCTGGGAGGTCCGCGACCGCGCCGTCAACCGACTCCTTGCCCGCACCACCGTCGCCGAGGCCGACCAGGCCCTCGCTGTCCTCGCCGAGGATGTCGCCACCGACAACGCCCACACCGTCGCCCACGCGGTCAAAGCCGCGGCCGCGGGCGCGACCGTGGGCGAAATCGAGTCCGTCCTCCGCACCGGCGCAGAGCCCGTCCACATCACGCCCATCCACCCGCACCCCTACGCCGAGGCCTTCGAAGAACTCCGCGACGCCTGCGACCGCTACGAGGCCATGTGCGGCCACCCGCCCCGCGTCTACCTTGCCGCCTTCGGCACACCCGCCGAGCACACCGCCCGCGTCGGCTTCAGCCACGGCTTCTTCGAGGCCGGCGGCTTCGAGGTCGCCGAGAGCCCGCCCCTCGACAAGCCCGACGCGATCGAGGCCGCCGAGGAAGCCTTCGGCCACTCCGGCGCCTCCATCGCCGTCATCTGCTCGAGCGACCAGAAGTACCCGGAGCTCGTCCCCCTCGCGGCCAAGGTCCTCCGCCGCGGCGGCGCGAAGCATGTCGTCCTCGCGGGCCACCCGGGCGACCACGAAGAGGCGTACCGCGCCGCCGGCGTGGACACCTTCATCTATCTGAAGTGCGATGTCGTCGGAACACTCACCGCGCTCCTGCGCGACGAGGGGGTGATCTCGTGATCCCGAACTTTGCCGAAGTCACGCTGGACGGCGTCCCGACCCCCGACCCAAAGGCCTGGGCCGAAGCCGCGAGCACCGAAGCCGGCCGCCCCATCAACGAGGCCGTCTGGCACACGCCCGAGGGCATCGACCTCAAGACCCACTACGAAGCGCAGGACCTCGAGGGACTCGACCACCTCGAGACCATGCCCGGCTTCGCCCCCTACCTCCGCGGGCCCTACACCACCATGTACGCCCTCCGCCCCTGGACCGTCCGCCAGTACGCCGGCTTCAGCACCGCCGAGGAGTCCAACGCCTTCTACCGCCGCAACCTCGCCGCCGGACAGAAGGGCCTCTCCATCGCCTTCGACCTCGCCACCCACCGCGGCTACGACTCCGACCACCCGCGCGTCGAGGGCGATGTCGGCATGGCCGGCGTCGCCATCGACTCCATCGAGGACATGCGCCTGCTCTTCAGCGGCATCCCCCTCGACCAGATGAGCGTCTCCATGACCATGAACGGCGCCGTCCTGCCCGTCATGGCCCTCTACATCGTCGCCGCCGAAGAGCAGGGCGTGAAGCCCGAACTCTTGAGCGGCACCATCCAGAACGACATCCTCAAAGAGTTCATGGTCCGCAACACCTACATCTACCCGCCCGCCCCCAGCATGCGCATCATCGCCGACATCTTCCGCTACACCGCCGAGAAGATGCCCCGCTTCAACAGCATCTCCATCTCCGGCTACCACATGCAGGAAGCCGGCGCCACCGCCGACCTCGAGCTCGCCTACACCCTCGCCGACGGGCTCGAGTATGTCCGCACCGGCGTCCAGACCGGCCTCGATGTCGACGCCTTCTGTCCCCGCCTCAGCTTCTTCTGGGCCGTCGGCATGAACTTCTACATGGAAGTCGCCAAGATGCGCGCCGCCCGCGTCCTCTGGGCCAAGCTCATCAAGCAGTTCAACCCCAAGAACGCCAAGAGCCTCAGCCTCCGCACCCACAGCCAGACCTCCGGATGGAGCCTCACCGCCCAGGATGTCTACAACAATGTCGTCCGCACCTGCATCGAGGCCATGGCCGCCACGCAGGGCCACACCCAGAGCCTCCACACCAACGCGCTCGACGAGGCCCTCGCCCTCCCCACCGACTTCAGCGCCCGCATCGCCCGCAACACCCAGCTCTTCCTCCAGCAGGAGACCGACACCTGCAAGGTCGTCGACCCCTGGGGCGGCAGCTACTTCATGGAACGCCTCACCCGCCAGCTCGCCGAACGCGCCTGGGCCCACCTCGCCGAGGTCGAAGAACTCGGAGGCATGGCCAAGGCCATCGAGGCCGGCATCCCCAAGCTCAGGATCGAAGAGGCCGCCGCCCGCACCCAGGCCCGCATCGACTCCGGCAAGCAGACCGTCGTCGGCGTGAACAAGTTCCGCCTCGACCGCGAGGACGACCTCGATGTCCTCAAGGTCGACAACACCAAGGTCCGCCAGCAGCAGATCGAACGCTTGAAGAAGCTCCGCGAAAGCCGCGACCAGGCCAGCGTCGACCAGAAGCTGGCCGCGATCACCAAGGCGACCGAGACCGGCGAGGGCAACCTCCTCGAACTCGCCGTCGACGCCGCCCGAGCCAAGGCCACCGTCGGAGAGATCAGCATGGCCATCGAGAAAGTCACCGGCCGCCACCAGGCCGAGATTCGAAGCGTCCGCGGCGTCTACTCCGCCGAAGCCGGCGAGACATCCGGCATCGTCGAGACCGTCCGCGAGAAGGCCAGGAAGTTCGAAGAACTCGAAGGCCGCCGCCCCCGCATCCTCATCGCCAAGATGGGACAGGACGGGCACGACCGCGGCCAGAAGGTCGTCGCCACCGCCTACGCCGACCTTGGCTTCGATGTCGACATCGGCCCCCTCTTCCAGACCCCCGCCGAAACCGCACGCCAAGCCGTCGAAAACGATGTCCACATCGTCGGCGTCTCCAGCCTCGCCGCGGGCCACCTCACCCTCGTCCCGCAGCTCCGAGCCGAGCTCGCCAAGCTGGGCCGCGATGACATCCTCGTCGTCGTCGGAGGCGTCATCCCGCCCCAGGACTACGACGCCCTCCGCCAGGCCGGCGCTGCCGCCATCTTCGGCCCCGGCACCGTCATCCCGCGGGCCGCCGACGAGCTTCTCGAGATCCTGCTCTCGGAAACGGCCGAGGCGTGACCGAAAGAGGACGACCACGACGAGAGATCAGCCTCGACGACCTCAAGCGCGGCGTCCTCGCCGGCGAACGCGCCGCCCTGGGCCGCGCCATCACGCTCATCGAATCCACCAGCCCGAAGCACGCCGAGAAAGCCCGCGACCTCCTCACCCGCCTCATGCCGAAAACCGGCGGCTCCATCCGCCTCGGCATCACCGGCGTCCCCGGCGTCGGCAAGAGCACCTTCATCGACGCCCTCGGCACCATGCTCACCCAGGGCGGCCTCCGCGTCGCCGTCCTCGCCGTCGATCCCTCCTCCGGCGTCAGCGGCGGCAGCATCCTGGGCGACAAGACCCGCATGGCCCGCCTCGCCACCGACGACCGAGCCTTCATCCGCCCGAGCCCCTCCGCCGGCACCCTCGGAGGCGTCGCCAGCCGCACCCGCGAGACCATCCTCCTCTGCGAAGCCGCCGGCTTCGACGCCGTGCTCGTCGAAACCGTCGGCGTCGGCCAGTCCGAAACCGTCGTCGCCGGCATGACCGACCTCTTCCTTGCCCTCATGCTCCCGGGCGCCGGCGACGAACTCCAGGGCATCAAGCGAGGCCTCCTCGAGCTCGTCGACATCATCGCCGTCAACAAGGCCGACGGCGACACCATCAAGAGCGCCGAGCGAGCCGCCCACGAGTACCGCATGGCCCTCCACATGACCCGCCCGGGTCAAGGCCAGCCAACCCCCGTCCACAAGTGCAGCGCCAAGACCGGTGACGGCCTCACCGAAGTCTGGCAAAGCGTCCGCGACCTGCACACCAGGCTCACCAAGACGGGCACCCTCCGCCTCAAACGCCGCGAGCAGGACCTCGCCTGGATGTGGAGCCTCATCGACGAGGGCCTCCGCCGATCCCTCCGGACCGACCCCCGCGTCGCCGCCGCCCTCCCCGCGATCATCGCCGCCGTCCGTGAGGGATCGACCCCACCCACCACCGGGGCCGATGAGGTTCTGACACTGTTCTCGGGCGATCACGCCACCGCCTGATCCGGGCTCCACACGGAAAACTCGGTGCGCCCGAACGGGCTCGACCGCCACCATCCGGCGGGGCCCCACCCACCGAACCGATATCGCTCCGGCATGAGCGACCGCCCGCAAGACCAGCGGCCCACCGACGCCGAGCAACGGCGGTTGGACGCCCTGCGCGAGCTCCGCATCATGGATTCCGGCGGCGAGGATCTCTTCGACGACCTCGTCCAGATCGCCGCCAGCACCTTCGGCGTCCCCATCGCCGCCCTCTCCCTCATCGACGGCCAGCGCGAGTGGTTCAAGGCCGCCACCGTCGAGCCACAGGGCGAGCTCCCACGAAACCACGCCGCCTGCGTCATCGTCGTCGACGAGCGCCAGACCGTCGTCGTCCCCGACACACTCACCGACCCGCGATTCTGCGACCTCCCACAGGTCCGCCACGGCCGCGTCCGCTTCTACGCCGCCGCGCCGGTCGCCACCGCGGAAGGTCTCGTCATCGGCACCATCTGCCTCAAGGACTTCCGCCCCCGCCCCTTCACCGCCTCCGACACCCAGCGCCTCGAAGCCATCGCAAAGCTCGCGGGATCCATGCTCGAGTCCCGCCGGAAGAACCTCGTCGCCGACGAGGAACTCACCCGCGTCGGCACGATCCTCCGCGAGTCCATCCACGGCCTCGTCGTCTTCGAGCCCGAGTACGACCCACTCACCAACGCTGTGGTTGATCTGCGATACCGCGAGATGAACCCCCGCGCTGCCCATACCCTCGGGCTCGATCCCGCCGAAGTCCTGGGCCGTCGCCTCACCGAGGTCTTCCCAGCCACCAAGGGTCGCCTGCTCGAAGAGCGCATCGCCATCTTCAACGAGCGAAGAGTCGAGCAACTTCGCGAACGCTACAGCGACGACCGATACTCCGGCGTCTTCGACCAGCAGGTCTTCCGCGTCGGTGACTGGCTCGTCGTCACCTTCAACGAGATCTCCGACGCCGAGCTCGCACAAAAGGCCGCCGACGAAGCCGACGCACGACTCGCCGCCGCCGCCGAAGCATCCGGCGTCGGACTCTGGGACGCTTTCCCCGCGACCGGCGAATGCCAGTACAGCGACACCTGGTACACCCAGCTCGGCTACGAGCCCGGCGCCCTCCCACCGACGGCGCAGACTTTCTTCAGCCTCGTCCACCCCGACGACCTGCCCACCATCGAACGCATCGGCGAAGAGCTCGCCCGCGGCGAAAGCACCGACTTCGACATCACCATCCGCATGCGCCACGCCGACGGACACTGGGTCCGCATCCGCGACAAGGGCGCCGTCGCCGAAACAGACGACCAGGGCGGCGTCCACCGCATCGCCGGCGTCCACATCGATGTCTCCGCCGAGTACGAGGCCTACGAACGCCTCGAAAACGCAACCCACGCCGCTCGCATCGGATTCTGGGACTGGTACCTCGACAAGGACCGCGTCGTCTATCACCCGAGCTGGTTCGCGCTCCTCGGCCGAGACCCCGCCGACCACCCTCAGCACCTCGACACCTTCGCGACGCTCGTTCACCCGCACGACCTCGGGGGCGTCCTCGAGCAGGTCGAGGCCTATGTCGCGGGCGAAACCCGCGTGCTCGACGCCACCTTCCGCATGAAGCACGCCGACGGACACTGGGTCCACATCCGAAGCCGCGGCGGCGCCGTCGAGCGAGACCACGCCGGCCGCCCCACCCGCGTCAGCGGCGTGCACATCGATGTCAGCTCCGAGGTCGAGGCCCGAGACCGCCTCCGCCTCCTCGACCAGGCCGTCATGGCCGCCGACGACTCCGTCGTCATCACCACCGTCACCGCCGACGGCCGCCGCGGCGATGTCGCCTTCGTCAACCCCGCCTTCGAAAGACTCACCGGCTACCGCTTCAACGAGGTCCGCGGCCGCAGGCTCGAACAGTTCCTCGCCGGGCCCGGCACCGACCCGCACGAGGTCGCCGCCATCAGCGAGGCCATCGCCGCCGGCCGCTCCTACCACGGCGAGGTCCTCAAGTACCGCCGCGACGGCTCGCCCTTCTGGGTCGATGTCCATGTCGCCCCCGTCCTCGACGAACGCGGCGTCACCACCCACTGCATCACCATCCACCGCGACAGCACCGAACGACGCCGCGACCGCGACCGCCTCGCCAGCGCCCTCCGCCGAGCCGAGGAAGCCAGCCGCGCCAAGAGCACCTTCGTCGCCACCATGAGCCACGAGATCCGAACGCCCCTCAACGGCGTCCTCGGCCTCGCCGAGCAGCTCAACGACACGACGCTCGACCCCGACCAGGAATCGCTCCTCTCAGGCGTCATGGAGTCCGCCCGACTCCTCCGCACCCTCGTCGACGACATCCTCGACTTCTCCAAGATCGAGGCCGGCAAGATCGAACTCGAGGACATCCCCTTCCAGCCCGCCACCATCGCCGGCCATGTCGAGACCCTCCTCACACCCGCCGCCACCAAGAAGGGCCTCGCGTTCGAGACGAAGCTCCACCCCGGTCTCCCCGCCTGGGTCCTGGGAGACCCCACCCGTCTCCGCCAGGTCCTCATCAATCTCGCCGGGAACGCCATCAAGTTCACCGAGCAAGGCTCCGTCACCCTCCGCGTCGAGCCCGCCGCCTCGGGCGAGCAGCACAAGCTCACCTTCAGCGTCACCGACACCGGCCCCGGCATCGCCCGCGCCAAGGTCCTCGAGCTCTTCACACCCTTCACCCAGGCAGACGCCGGCACCACCCGACGCTACGGCGGCACCGGCCTGGGCCTCGCCATCTGCAAGCGACTCGTCGATCTCATGGAAGGCCAGATCGAAGTCGACAGCACGCCCGGCCACGGCACGACCTTCCGCGTCACCGCCGAGTTCCCGCCAGCAGAAGCCCCCCGCGCCGCCGCCGACGCCGCCGAGTTCGACGGCGTCACCGAAAGACCCCTCGAAGGCATCCGCGTCCTCGTTGTCGAGGACAACCCCATCAACCAGCGCGTCGCCGTCGGCCTGCTCACCAAGCACGGCGCCATCGCCTGCACCGCCGACGACGGAGACCAGGGCGTCCGCCGCTGGCACGCCGGCACCTACGACGCCGTCCTCATGGACGCCCACATGCCCATCCTCGACGGCATCGAGGCCACACGCCGCATACGCGACATCGAAGCGCGCGAGGGCCGACCCCGCACACCCGTCATCGCCCTGACCGCGAGCGCCCTCGAGGAAGACCGCCGCCGCTGCATCGCCGCCGGCATGGACGCCTTCGTCGGCAAGCCCATCGACACCCGCGAGCTCATCGCCCGCCTCAGAGAATTCACCAACGCCCCCGGAGCCCCCGTGCAGCAGACCGCGCCGATCGTCATCAGGAACGAGCCGGAGGCCCCGATCGACGACCTCCCCGTCATCGACACCGCGCTCACGCTCCGAGGCTGCGTCGACGACGCCGAACTCGCCGCCGAACTCCTCGACGAGTTCCTCGCCCGCGCCGCCGACACACCCACACTCATCGCGGAGGCGCTCGCCCAGGAGCAGTTCAACGCCGCCGCTGGCGAAGCTCACCGCATCAAGGGCGCCGCCGCCAGCCTCGGCCTCCGGAGGCTCCACGCCGCAGCCGGCGCACTCGAACGCGCCGCCCGCGCGAACGACCGCACCGCCTCCGCAGCCGCCCTCGGCACCTTCGCCACCACGCTCTCCAAGACCTGCGAAGCCATCCCCGCCGCGATCGAAGCGATCAACCCCGGCGCCGCCCGCACCGACGAAGCCTCCGCCGCCTGATCAAGCTCGATCAGATCGGGCCGCGACCGGTCAACTCACCGACGCCGACGCGAAGCCATCAGCCCCGCCGCCGCCAGCACACCCGCCGACCCCGGCGAGGGCAAAAGCAGCGTCGCGCGGATCCGCACATCGTCCAACGCCTGCCCGTTCGTGCTCGCGAACGCCCCGATGCTCCACCGCAGCTCGTACTGCTGACCCGCGAGCAGCACCCCGCTCGTCCCACCGCTGAAGGTGATCGAGCTCGAGCTCACCTCGTTCGGGTTCAGGATCTCCACGATGAACTCGAACTCCGTGTCCTGGTCCACCTGGATGAACAGGAAGTTGTTGGGCACGCCCCCGGGACCGATCGCGATGCTCTGCTGAGCGCTGAACACATTCGCGCTCAGGTTGTCGATCCGCGACTCGGCGAACGCGTCCACCACGATCCGCGACACCCCGTTCTCCGCGTTGTCCACCATCGCCGAGAACGACGCCGACCCCGAAACCTCGCCGTCGGCGTTCACCAGCCCGCTGTCCGTGCCGCCCGAGGCAAAGCTCCCGTTCAGCGTCGTGAACCCCGCCCCGCTGCTGTCAAAGAACTCCCCGTTGCTCGTCAGCATCGAACTCTCCGCCGTCCCCACGAGGTTCCCCCCCATGAACGACGCCGTCTGACCGCTCGCAACGCCCGACGCCACCGCCAACGACAGGACCACAACACGCGCGCTCATCATCTCTGCTCTCCTCCCGTGCACTCGATCACCGCCGACGCCGACAGGCCACAACGCCCGCCGCGATCAACACGCCCCCCGCCCCTGGCCCCGGCAGGAACAAGGTCCCCCGAAGCTCCGCCTCGTTGAACAAACGACCGATGTCCGTGCTCGCCGAAATCCCGAAGCTGAACCCGATCCGCACCGTCTGCCCGGCCGTGAACACACCCTCGCTCGGCACATCCAGCAGACTCAGGCTCACCTCGCCCCCCGTCGCCCCCGGCGTCACAAGCTCCGTCTCCCACCGGTACGCCGTCTCCTGCCCGATGATCAGCGTGAAGAAGGTGTCCGACCCACCGATCGACGCCGAGGTAAACGCAAACGACAGCAGCGACGGATCCAGCACCTCGATCTCGCTCATCGCCGAGATCAGGAAGTCCACCCGCGCGACCCCGTTCTTCGCCGACACGACCTGCGCATCGACCGAGGTCTGCGACCCCGCCCGCGCCGCCGCCGTGACCAGCCCAGAGTCCGTGCCGCCCCCCGCCGACGCCCCGTTCGCCGTGAACCCGCCGGTGAAGAAGTCCTGGTCGAAGCTCCCGTCCGTCCCGGCGATCTGCGTCTCGCTGATCCCCGTCGCGTTCACATCCACGAACGACGCCTGACCTGAGGCCGTTCCCAATGCACCCGCTACAGCCGCAAACGACACCACCGCGCCGAAGGCGCGCGTGCCGACACCGATACCGCTCTGCTTCCCCATGCGATCCCTCTCTCTGCGTCCCTGTCTCCACCGTCGCCGGCGTGTTCATTCCGAACAGACCGCAGTCTGCCAGAATGCCAACCCAAACGCCAGCTTTTTCCCAACTTCCCCCCGCCGACCCCAAAATCCCCCTTCTTATCGGGCCCCCACCCCGCTCACCCCACCGCCTCGATCCGCTCCAACCCCCCAAGGTGCTTCCGAAGCACCTCCGGCACCGTCACGCTCCCGTCCGCGTTCTGGTGCATCTCCAGGATCGGGATCAAGATCCGCGGGCTCGCCGCCACCGTGTTGTTCAGGCTGTGGCAGAAGGTCGTCGCCCCCTTCCCCGCCTCGCCCCCAGCCCGATACCGCATGTTCAGCCGCCGGCACTGAAAGTCATACAACCGGCTCGCCGAGTGCGTCTCCCCAAAGTCCCCCACAGGCCGCCCGTCCGCCCCCGCCTCGCCCCGCCCCGGCATCCAGCACTCCACATCCACCATGTCCGCGTTCTTCGGCCCAAGGTCCCCCGTGCAGCACTGCAAAAGCCGGTGCGGCAGCCCCAGCTCCTTCAGAAGCTCCTGCACGAAGCCCAGCATCTTCGCGTGCCACTCCCGGCTCGCCACCTCATCGTTCTTGCAGATCACCACCTGCTCCACCTTGTCGAACTGGTGGATCCGGTACAGCCCCGCCGTGTCCTTCCCCGCCGCCCCCGCCTCGCGCCGGAAACAAGTGCTCACCGTCACATAGGTCAAGGGCAGCGACGCCTCATCCAGAATCTCCCCCTGGTGCAGCCCCATCAGCCCCACCTCGCCCGTCCCCGTCAGGTACAGGTCATACCCACCCCCCCGCGCCGTCTCCTCCACCAGGTACGCCTGCTCCCGCCCATGCGGGAAGAACCCCGTCCCCTCCATCGCGCTCTCGCGCACGATCACCGGCACGCTCATCGGCGTGAACCCGTGCCGCTCCACCATGAAGTCAATCGCGAACCGCAGCACCGCCTGGTGCAGCCGCATCCCCATCCCCGTGAGCACATAGCTCCGAGACCCCGCCAGCTTCACCCCGCGCGGAAAGTCCACCAGCCCCAGCGACTGGCACAGCTCCAAGTGCGTCTTCGGCGCAAACCCCCGCTGCGACTCAAAGCTCTTCGACCAGTCCCACCCCTCCGGGCCCCACCGGCTGATCTCCACATTCTCCGCCGCGCTCGCCCCGACCGGCACATCCCCGTCCGGCGGCAGCGGGATCTCCAGCAGCAGCGCTTCCAGTTCCGGCGACAACGCCTGCGCCTTCGCCTCCAACTCCTGGATCCGAGCCTTCAGCGCCGCCGGCCCCGCCTTGACCTCCTCGATCTCCTTCTCGATCGCCGCCCGCTCGTCCCCCTCGGCCTTCTTCAGCCGCCCCATCAGCTGACCGATCTTGGGCCCCGTCTCCTTCGCCAGCTTGTTCTGCTCCGCCTGCAGACTCTCCTGCTCCGCAAGCACCCCCCGCCGCTCCGCGTCCAGCGACAGCACCCGGTCGATATCGACCGCCATGCCCTTCTTTCGGGCCCCCTCGCGATACCAATCAGGTTCCTCACGAAGCCGCTTCAGATCGATCATGGCGGCAAGTGTAGAGCCCCCCGCCCCCCGCCGTCGTCCCGCCCGTCATCGCCGCCATCGCGGCGACCATCCCCGGGCATCCCCTGTCAATCCGGGATCTGTATCCACCACATCAAGCCATGCTTAGCGGCCGATAACCGCCACGAACCCCCGCTCACGCACGATAATCGCCACAATCGGGTGGCACCGGGCAAACCCTGTGGCCTCTTCCCTCTGCACCAACGGGCGCGGCCCGTCCGGTCATCGAGCAGAGTTTGAGAGTGAGGTCCCCTATGTCGTTCCGTCTTGCCCTCCTTGCCGTCGCCGGCGCCGCCACCGCCGCGTCCGCCAGCATCGCCATCGACTCCTTCTCCGACGGCTTCCTCGACGACTCCGTCCGCACCAACTCCACCGTCATGCTCCCCGCCACCGGCGCCATCGGCGGCATGCGCATGGTCTCCTGGGAAATCGTCTCCAACCCCCAGAACACCCGCCTCAGCATCTCCACCGCCTTCGATTCCCCCGGCCTCTCCGTCGATATGGGCGCCGGCAACGCCTCCATCATCAACCTCGGCTATGGCGGGCTCGACGCCGCCGCCCTCAACCTCAACGCCGCCTCCCAGACCGACATCGTCTTCGACTTCGCCACCATCGACCTCTCCCTCGACCTCACCGTCACCCTCATCACCTCCGACGGCATGGGCGGCGTCGCCGGCTCGGCCTCGACCGTCGTCGACCTCCCCGCCGGCGTCAACCAGTCCTTCAGCGTCTCCCTCGCCTCGCTCGCCGTCTCCGGTGCCTTCGACGCCGCCGACATCGACGCCATCGAGATCGCCTTCAACGACCGCGACCGCCTCGCCAACCGCGACTTCTACCTGAACAATGTCGTCTTCATCCCCGCCCCGGGCGTCCTCGCCCTCGCCGGCCTCTCGGGCCTCATCGTCGCCCGCCGCCGGACCCGCTGACTCCACCGGGGCCCAGAGCCCCGTCTCGCCGGCCGTTCTCCTCCAGCCGGACTTGCTCGTCGCCCGCCGCGGACACCCTCGGCGGGTTCTTTTTTGCCTGAGCCCCGCCCTCAACCCCGCGGGCCGCACCCTCCGCCAGCCAAACGGGTACGCTGATCCACGGTCCGCCGCGACGGGACGAGGGGCCGATACCGAATCACCGGGCGGGCGTGACCGATCGCTCCCACTTTCGCTCACCCGTCATGCCGGGCCTGCTGATGTCCACCCTCCAGCTCAGACTGACCTCCGGCCGCGGCCGACCCATCAAGCTCGGCAAGGAGCCGATCTCCATCGGCCGCCACCCCGACAACCGCCTCCGCGTCAAGGACGACCTCGCCTCCCGCCACCACTGCATCATCGAGCCCGCCCCCGATGTCGGCCCTGGCTGCTACCGCCTCAAGGACCTCCAGAGCCGCAACGGCACCAAGCTCAACGGCATGAAGGTCACCGAGAGCGTCCTCTCCGTGGGCGATGTCATCCGCATCGGCGCCATCGAGTTCGCCGTCGAAGAGCGCGGCTCCGAGAACGGCCCGAGCCTCTCCAGCAAGCGCAAGGTCTCCGTCGACGGCGTCCCCAACGCCGACACCCCCTGGGTCCAGGAGATCCAGGAAATCCTCGACGCCTTCGCCAGCCGAGGCACAGACGACGAAAGCCCCGTCCTCATCGACGCCCGGGGGCAGGACACCAAGGCCATCGCCGGCTCCGGCGAGGGCCCACGCGCCCTGCGAGACCTCCTCCGCGTCGCCAGCCGCACCACCGCCACCGACATCCATGTCGAGCCCAAGACCGACGCGGTTCATGTCCGCATGCGCGTCGACGGGCAGATGGTCTGGATCACCGAGCTCCCCTCCCGCGTGGGCGAGCTGCTCATGGGCGTCCTCAAGACCGCCTGCCACATGCAGGCCGCCGCCCGCGACGCCATACAGGAGGGCCACTTCTCCTGCCGCTTCGCCAACCGCCGCGTCGAGTACCGCGTCAGCTTCACACCGTCGGTCTACGGCCAGAAGCTCGTCGTCCGCGTCCTCGACCAGCGGGGCGTCCCCACCAGCATCGAGGACCTGGGCCTCGTGCCCTACATGACCGAGAAGATCAAGAAGGTCACCAACCTCGACGCCGGCATGCTCCTCGTCTGCGGGCCCACCGGATCCGGCAAGACCACCACACTCTACAACTGCCTCCGCGAGATCGACCGCGACGCGCGCAATGTCATCACCATCGAGGACCCCGTCGAGTACCAGCTCGAGGGCGTCACCCAGATGCCCGTCGACGACGGCCGCGGCAACACCTTCCACTCCATGCTCCGCTCCGTCCTCCGACAGGACCCCGATGTCATCCTGCTGGGCGAGATCCGAGACGACGAGACCGCCCGCACCGCCATGCAGGCCGCCATGACGGGCCACCTCGTCTTCTCGACCGTCCACGCCAAGGACACCGTCGCCGCGATCTTCCGACTGCTCGACCTCCGCGTCGAGCCCTACCTCGTCGCCAACTCCGTCTCCCTCGTCCTCGCCCAGCGCCTCGTCCGCACCCTCTGCCCCCATTGCAAGACCGAGGTCCCCGTCCCCCCGGGCCTCGCCGGCCGCATGGGCCGCTACGGCAAGGGCGTCACGAAGTCCTACGCCCCCGTCGGCTGCAAGAACTGCCTGAAAACCGGCTTCCGAGGCCGCGAAGCCCTCTTCGAGCTCCTCGATGTCTCCGACGACCTCCGCGACATCATCCTCTCCAACCCCAACATCCAGGCGATGAAGAAGATCATCAACGAGGGCCAGTTCACCACCCTCGCCGAGTTCGGCTGGAAACTCGTCGCCGAGGGCCACACCAGCGTCGAAGAAGTCGACCGCGTCGCCGGCGGCAAGTGACCCTCGTGTGAAGTCCCGATTCTGAAGTCACATCTAGATTGCCCAGTGTCGCACCACGCGCCCCTTCCGCTTCTAAACGGGAAGCCATCGGTCCCGTCCCGGACGCGTCGTCCGTGTCGGCACCGATCAACGGAAGAGAAGAACCATGTGGCCATCCCGCGCTCTCGCCGCATCCGCGGCGCTCGCTGTCGTTCCATCGCTCGCCGCTGCCCAGGGAGGGACCATCCCGTCGGTCCAAGGCGACCGCGATGTTTGCATCCAGGGCTGCTACGCGGCGTTTGTCCCCGGCACGCCCGCGTTCGAGGAGTGCATCGCCCTGTGCAACCTTGACTTTGTGGTGGACCTGACCGCTGTGCTCGATCAGGACTTCGGCATCCGTCCACCCATCCCGTGGCTGTTCCGCGCCGACCCGCCCTGGGCGAACGGCGTGCCCGGCTATCTGCTCGACCCCACACCGACGCCGATGATCCCCGTCGATCCGGACTTCGCCGTGCTCGGTCTCGGCGCGTTCGACCTCAACGCGGCCCGCGCAGGCGACCTCACGCTCTCGGATATCTTCGGTCCCGGCGCGACGCCGTTTCTTCAGATCGTCCCCGCCACCCAGGCCGGCTGGACCAGCGTCCGCATGGAACTGGACGACTTCAACGGCAAGGTCACCGATGTCCCCGAGCAGGACATCGCTCCGGACGACTTCGGCCAGTACCTCCGCATCGACCTCACGCAGAGCCTTCAGGACTATCCCGATGCTCAGCCCGTCGCCGTCCGCATCGAGGCCGAGTCGCCGAGCTTCGTGAACAACGACAACCCCAGCGGCGTGATCATCATCATCGGCACCATCCTGCCCACACAGGCCGCCGCCGCCGACCTCGCGTCACCGATCGGCCTGCTCACCTTCGCCGACATCTCCGAGTTCCTCGCGAAGTTCACCAACGAAGATGGCCTCGCCGATCTCGTCGACCCGTTCGGCGCCTTCACTTTTGCCGACATCAGCGCGTTCCTGAGCGCGTTCAACGACGGATGATCACGGCCGGCCAGCCCAGAAGCGGGCCGGCCGGCCTTTACCCGCGCAGCACACTCACCACAACACGCGCGAGTTCGCGCCAACCGAGCACGCGCGACCCTAGCTTCGCACGCGCCGCGCCGAGCGCGAAGGCGTGCTCCCACTGGCGGTACAGGACGCCGTACGCCCAGCGCGTCGAGCGCTTCGGGTCGTACAGGTTGGTCGCCTCACTGGTCATGCCGTTGAGCTCGATCACGCTGAAATCGCCTGATTTCAAGGCACTTTCGCTCGTCGCCCGCACATCGAAGCGCCCGAAATCGTGCGGCTCCCCGTTCGGCCCGCGGAAGTTCCGCGACAGCTCATCGACCGCGGCCTCGAGCTCCGGCGTGATCAGGTCGGCACCGTCCTCGAAGAGGCAGCCCTTGATGTGGTTGCCGGTTTCGGTGAGCCGCACGCGTTCGCCGGCGCTTGGGACCCAGTTGTCGAAGCGGGTGCCGAAGCGTAAGGCGTGCGTGGGCAGTTGTTTGCGGTAGCGGGGGTGGCGTTCGACGAGGGTTCGAAGTGTCGCCTTGCCGTCGCCGGTGACCTCGGGGAGGGTCTTGCGGGTGATCGCGAAGATGAAGCCTTGGGGGGCCGCGGCGGAATCTTCGCAACCGACGGTGTCGAGCCTTCGTATCCAAAAAATGCCCGTTTCGACGGGGCCGGGGTGGTATTCCTGGAGCATCGCGGGGGCGGGGATGCGGTGGAAGGCTTGGTCGAGTTCGTCGTCGGTGCGCACGAGCGTCACATCGCGGCCGCGCTCGCCGGCGTCGGGCTTGACGATGATCGGGAAGCTACCGAGATCGTGCGCACGGGTGTCCGAGTCGTGCGCGCGCCGCATGCACGCGCGCGCACGATCGGCACGGAATCCGGGGTTCTCGTGTGGGTCGATGACGACATGCGGCAGGACCCGCGGATCGTCCCCGAGCCCGCGCAGCATGCCCGATTTGGACTCGCCGCGGAGCCCCTCGGCGGGCCCGACGCCCGGGTTGGCGGCGGTCCAGATCAAGGGCGACTTATATCGTATTGACAAGCGGATGATCTGCGGGAGCAGAGGGACATACATAATGTACGAAGGCCACCATTCGTGGTGGAGCCACTTGCTTATGTTGGTCCTCAGGCGGATGCGGCCCGTGCGGGTGGGCAGGGCGCGGGTGATCCGCAGCGCGATGATCGAGAGCACGAGGTAGGCGAGCCAGCCGAAGCCGTTGGCGGCGTCCGCGAGCGGGGTCGAGAAGATCGCCTGCGCGATCGCGAGGGCGGCGGCGGTCCAGAGGAGGTCGGTGAAGACGCGGCCGACGGCGCGGAGGCGGCCGGGGCGGGACCACGCGCTCTTCGGCGTCAGGCGGCGGGCGATGAGGACGGCGAGGTAGGCGACGGCGAAGTCGAGGCTGAGGCTCGCGATGAGCCAGCCGAGGATCGCGCTCGTTGTTTCGGGGCGGTGGCGGGCACAGAGCGCGGCGATGGGGACGACGGCCCACCAGGGCCAGTCGCGGGCGCTGCGGGCGATGGCGTCGAGGATGGCGAGGGGGCCCGTGTGCTGCGGCACGGGGTCGAGGTCGGCGGCGTAGGTCTGGGGCGCGATGCCGGGCGTGTCGTGGCGCTCGAAGAAGGGCGTGAGGATGGCGACGGTCTCGCGCGGCTGGAGGAAGGGGAAGAAGTGGCTGTACGGCGTCATGCAGAGGCGGCTGGTGGGGATGATCTCTTGGTGGCGCTCGGCGGCCCAGTCGGCGACGAGGAAGTCGTGTCGGCCGTGGAGGATGAGGGTCGGCGTGTCGAGGCTGGCCATGATGGCCCGCAGCGGCCGCTGGTCGGTGTCGAGGAAGTTTCGGATGAAGGCGTGGCGGAGCTCGCGCGGGCCCAGGAGGCCGAAGTGGGGGATGGCTTCGGGCAGGGCGGCGAGTGCGGCGTATCCGGCGGCGTACTTGAGCTTCTCGAAGTAGAAGGAGCCGGAGCCTTCGGTTTCCTCGGCGCCGATGGAGCCGAGCATGGTGAGGGAGGCGACGCGCTCGGGCTCGAGCTCGATCATGTGCAGCGCGACGCCCCCGCCCATGGACCAGCCGAGGGCGTGGACGCGGTCGATGCCGAGGTGGTCGAGGAGGGCGAGTGTGTATCGGGCGTGGGCGCGGATGGAGTAGTCGGGGATCCAGGGGTCGGAGTGTCCGAAGCCCGGGAGGTCGAGGGTGAGGGTGTCGTAGCCGGCGGCGTTCAGGAGGGGGGCGACGAGGTCGAAGTTGTCGATCGAGCCGGGGGAGCCGGGGGGGCGGGGGGCGGGGGGGGGGCGATCAGCCGGGTCGCTTACGCTCGGGGCTCCATGGGAGAAGCGGTCGTTGTTTCCCTCGCTTGCGCTTCGGGCTCGTTGGGAGGCGTTCGTTGCCTTGCGGTGGTCGTAGGCGATGGTGATGGGGGGGTGGTTTGGGAGTTCGCCTTTGGCGCTGTAGGCGGAGACTTTGGTGGTGGGGTAGGGGGAGGGTGTGGGGGTGGCGCTGCGCGTGGTGAGGTGGGAGAGCGCGAGGAGGAGGGCGTAGGCGACGGCGGCGATGGTGAGCGGGATGCGCCGGCGGGTGCGTGTCATCGGTCAGCGTGTGGCGTCGGGCCGGTCACAGGGAGAAGGTGTGCATGGCGTCCGCCTCGGGGCGGATGCGGTCGGCGGCGCTGGGTCTCGGGCGGAGGACCTTGGTCTGGAAGTCGTCGACGAGGACCTCGGCTGGTGTGGGGGCGTCGGCGAGGGGGGCGAGGGTGTCGCGGGCGTAGCCGCCGGCGAGGCTGATGCCAAGGGCGTCGCCGACGCGGACGGGGGGCATGAGCCGGCCCTCGGCGAGGGCGTCTCTGGCGGAGTAGGAGGGGCCGACGACATCGGACCACTGCATGCCGCGGGTGTCCATGCGTTCGACGCCGGGCTTGGGGGGCTCGAGGTCGGGCGGGACGGAGATGGGCCAGACGGCGACGAGGCCTTGGCGTGTGGAGGGTCGTCTGCCCGGTGAGACGCCGGCGTCGGTGAGGACGATGACGCGGTCCTCGGCGGGCTTGATGTCGCGGACGCCGACGAGGAGGTGTCCGGCGGCGGCGGCGATGGCTCGGCCCGGCTCGACGATGAACGCGATGTCCTCGGCCTCGCCCTTGGGCCAGTCCTTGATGAGGGGCGCGAGGGCGGCGGCGTAGTCCTCGGGCGAGGGGGTGTCGGCGGGGGCCTCGTCGTCGGTGCGGCGGGGGCGGGGGCTCGGGGCGAAGCCTCCGCCGAAGTCGACGAGGTCGATGGAGTGTCCGGCGCGGGCGAGCTGGCCCGCGGTGTGGCGGAGGCGTTTGACGCCGGCGGCGAAGCGGTCGGGGGAGATGATGCCCGGGCCGAGGTGCATGTGGAGGCCCGTGAGGCGGAGGCGGGAGTCGTCGCGGTAGCGGTTGAAGAGCTCGAGCGCGAGGGCGAGGGGGAGGCCGAACTTGCCGGTGGGCGCGGGGGGCGCTTCGGGGTTGGCGGTGAGGTCGTCGAAGGCGTCGAGCTCGGGGTCGAGGCGGAGGGCGACGCGGCAGGAGATGCGCAGGCCGCCTGCGATGCGGGCGATGCGTTCGAGCTCGTCCTCGGATTCGGCGACGAGTCGGCCGACGGGTCCTCGGTAGTAGGGGGGCTTCTGGTCGACGGTGGCGCCGGCCTGGAAGAGTGGCGAGTAGAGGCCGTCGAGTGCGGAGCGGATGTCCTCGTCGGTCTTGCCGGGGCCGGCGAAGAGGACCTTGTTGAAGGGCGTGGTGGAGAGCCAGGCGCGTTCGAGTTCGACGCCGCTGGTGGCGGTCATGCCGGCGCCGGCCTTGGCGAGTATGCGGAGGCAGCCGATGACGGGGCAGGCGCGGAGGGCGAAGTGGACGCGGCAGTTGAGCGGGCTGAAGGCGTCCTCGAAGCGTTGGTAGCCGGCGCGGAAGGCGGCGGCGGAGTAGACGAGGGTGGGGGTGCCGTGGCGGTTGACGATGTCTGCGGCGCGGACATTCTCGCAGTAGAGCTCGCCCTGGCGGTAGGAGAAGTGGTCCACGGGGGGATGGTAACCGGGGGAGGCGGGGGAGGCGTGTAGAGGGGGGGAGCGGCAAACGGCAGACGGCAGACGGCAGACGGGATTCGTCTAGAACTGCTGGCTCGTGAGGGTGAGGAGGGGGATCATGATGCTCATGATGAGGGAGCCGATGAAGGCGAAGAGGGCGACGATGAGGAGGGGCTCGATCGCGGCGAGGAGGCGGGCGGTGAGGGTGTCGAGGCGCTCTGCCATGTCCTTGCTGAGCTCTTCGAAGGCGCCGTCGAGGTCGCCGGCGCGGTCGGCGGCGACCAACAGAGTGCGCGTGGCGAGGGGGAGGGTGGTCATGCGGCTGATGAGGGTGCGGAGGATGCCGCCCTCGACGAGGCGGGCGCGGAGCTGGTCGAGTTCGCGGCGGAGCTTGGGGTGGTTGACGGCGTGGACGGAGACGCCGAGGGATTCGGCGAGGTTGACGCCGGAGCGGCTCATGGCGGCCATGACGGAGAAAAAGCGGGCGAGTTCCTGGGTGAGGATGACTTCCTTCAGGAGTGGCACGGAGCGGGCGACGCGGCCCAGGGCGGCGCCGATGGCGGCGCGGGCGGCGTAGGCGAGGGCCCCGAGGACGGCGAGGCCGAGGAGCACCGGGCCCCATTGGTCGCGGAGGAACTGGCCCAGGCCCATGACGAAGCGGGTGTAGGCGGGGAGGTCGAGGCCGGCCTCTTCGAGCGAGGCGCCGATCATGGGGAGGATGACGGTGAGAAGGAGGACGCCCGCGAGCAGGCCGACGGTGGCGACGATGGCGGGGTAGATCAGGAGCGTGATGGCCTTGTTGCCGATGGCCATGCGGCGGCGGATGGTGCGGGCGAGCTGTTCCGATGCGGCGGCGAGGTCTCCGGTGCGTTCGGCGGCTCGGTAGACGGCGACGGTGACGCGGTCGAAGCCGCCGGCGGTGGCGGCGGCGTCGGCGAAGCTGGAGCCGGCGGCGACGCGCTCGCGCATGCGGTCGACGCGGGACTGCTGGGCGGGCTTGACGACGCTGGCGGCGACCTCGAGGGCGTCGACGAGGGGGACTCCCCGAGACACGAGCTGGGCGAGCTGTTCGTTCAGGGCGGCCTGGTCGGACGGGCTCATCGCCTTCTCGGGGGCGAGCCACGCGGGGACTGGCCAAGTTCGGAGGACGACGAGGCGGTCGCGCTTCAGCGTCTCGCCCAGGGCGCGGGAGGAGCGGGCGCGGCGGACGCCCATGGAGCGGGCGCCCGCGGGGTTCGCGGCGAGGTAGAGGAACGCCTTGGGGTTCGCGGCACGGGACACGGGTGGATGGTACTTCGGCTGGGGGTCGGGGTTGCGGTGAGTCGGGAGGGGGCCTGGGTCTGGGTTCGGGGCTGGATGTTGGTGTGTGTACGGTACGCGGCTTTCGGCGGGGAGGGAGGTACCATCTGGTATGACACACGCTGCTGCGCCGACTGTGACGCCTTCCACCACGAACGACGGACTGCCCCGGACGATGCGGGCGCTCGTGAAGCATCACGCGGGGGAGGGGCTTCGGTTCGAGGATGACCACGCGGTGCCGGCGGTGGGGCCGCGGGAGGTGTTGGTGCGGGTGAAGAAGGCGGGGATCTGCGGGACGGACCGGCACATCTGGGAGTGGGACGACTGGGCGGCGGGGCGGATCCCGGTGGGGATCGTGACGGGGCACGAGTTCGCGGGGGAGGTGGCGGCGGTGGGTTCTGCGGTGACGCGGTGCTCGGTCGGCGACCGCGTGAGCGCGGAGGGGCACATCACGGCGGGGCTTGATTACAACAGCCGGGTGGGGAACGCGCACATCGCGCGGGATACGAAGATCCTGGGCGTGGACCGCGACGGCGTGTTCGCGGATTTCGTGTGCGTGCCGGAGGAGAACATCTGGCCGATCCACCCGCAGATCCCGGACCGCGTGGCGGCGGTGTTCGATCCGCTTGGGAACGCGGTGCACACGGTGATGGCGGCGGATGTGAGCGCGAAGAGCGTCTTGATCTCGGGCGTCGGGATCATCGGGCTGATGGCGGTGACGGTCGCGCGGGCGGCGGGCGCGGCGCGGATCTTTTGCACCGATGTGAACCCGAAGCGGCTCGCGCTCGCGAAGCGGCTGGGCGCGGTCGAGGCGTTCGACGCGAGCAAGGGGTCGGACTGGATCGAGAAGGTGCGGGGGGCGTGCCACGACGGGGAGGGCGTGGATGTGCTGCTCGAGATGTCGGGCTCGTCGGGCGGGCTGAACGATGGGTTCCAGGCGCTGCGCAACGGCGGGACGGCGGCGCTGCTCGGCCTCCTGCCGAAGAGCCCGACCTTCGACTTCAACAAGCATGTGATCTTCAAGGGCTGCACCGTCCTCGGCATCAACGGGCGGCGGATGTGGGAGACCTGGTACCAGATGGAGGAGCTGCTGCTGGGTGGGCGGCTGGAGCTGGACGAGATCATCACGCACGAGTTCCCGGTGGAGCAGTACGAGAAGGCGTTTGGGACGATGATTTCGGGGGAGGGGATTAAGGTGCTTTTGGATTTTGCGTGAGGTGAACGCCATAGGTACCGGGAGTCGCCATGACAAATTGGCTGCCGCCGCAACAGGGCGAAACGGTCATCCTCGGCGACACCACGAACGAGGCTGGGCGGATGGCGTGGCTTTGTTCGCAGTACCTCGTCAAGATTGTGGTTCTGCCGCAGCTTATGACATGTATCTACAAAGCACCCGATGGGCAGTTGTGGATCGAGGAGTATCCCCACGCGGAACGGCATGGTGGCGGCCCGATGCGGCTCCGACTCGTCGATCGGGCGCAGGTTAAGGCGATGTTGATCGCGGAGATCTCCTGATACGAACGGGCGTCGTCGGCACGGCTTGCCGCAGAGCCGGTCAAGCCGTGGCACCCGGCGTCTGGTGTGGGCCGGCACTACGCGACGCGGGGCGTCGCATAGTGGCACCGCGCGAGATCGTGGTTGCTTGGCCTCGGTCGCCGGCTGCCGAATCTGTGAAGGTAAGGCAGACGAGCTATGCGCCGTTATCGCATCGGCACGGTACGATCCTGCGGTTGTTCACCTGAGGGCTGGCTGAGATGCGATACTTGGTCTTGTTGGTTGCGATATTGGTGCTGATGTCGGTGGTTTCCTGTCGGTCGGTGGAGACAAACGGTGCGTCTGCTTCCGCTGAACCTGAAGCGGTTGCGGGCAATGTAGTTGCGTCCCCTGCGTCGCAGTGGGCTTCGAGCCTCGTTCGATGGCGGGTCTCTGCGACTAACGAGGGCGACGGCGAGCTTGTGGGTCGCAGTGCAACCGCAAGTGCTCATGATGGTCTTGCGGTCATCGTTGACAGAGTGAGGCACGACAATGAATTGGTTGTGTCGCAGTATGTGGTGGATATTGATGCAGACGGGACCGTCGAGGAAGTTCTCGAGTCGGTCGAGTTGTATCGCGTGTCGGGTGATGAGTACGAACTGTATCGACGGCTTGCAGATGAGCTGTGCGCGGCGTGCGATGGCATCAGTGTCCGTCCATTAGAGATAGTGGGCAATATAGTTGTGCACAGCAACTACGAGTGTGATAGATACATTGTTGTTGATTCAGTTGCTGCAATAAATGTAATGATAAATCGCGCTGCGTTTCCGGGCTTTGAAGCATACATTGAATCCCGAATAGCTCGGTCCATTGCAAAGAGCGAGTTGTCGAGAATAAGCTACCAAACAGTTCGACAGAATTGTGGCCAAATTGAGGGCGCTTTGTTAGATGTGTTTGACGAGCTGCAAATGGCCGCGGCGCAGGCAGAGTGATGCTGGGGTTCGTGCCTCGGCCATGAGCGGCTTCCTCGGCGCGGATTGTCGCAGAGCCGGTCAAGCCGTGGCACCCGGCTCGGCCGCGGGCGGGCTGCATCGCTTTGGCACGAGTCGGGTGTACGCTGAGCGCGGTGCCAAGTGTCGCGAGTGTGGTCGCGCTTTGAAAGGGATGTATCTTGAATGGCCGAGGGTGCCCGTCGCCGCGGGGTATCCGTTTCCAGCTATGCACGCCTGAAGAGGCTGTCGCGAATGGTGCGAGCTATTCGAGTTGGTCGTTGCGTCCGGCGCTCGTGTGGTGGTTCTTTGGCATCCTGCTTGTGGTGATTCCTTGGGGCATTGAGTATGGCGGCTGGTTGCCGGCAGTGTATCGGAGTCCAGACGAGATCGAGGCCGATGCGCCTGTTCGAAATCATCTCTTCGTAGGTCTCATCGCGTTCTATGTCATCGCCTTTGGTGGTGGTGCGCTGCGTGCGGCGACTTACGAGCACATCGTGGTCGAGAATGACCGGTGTCACCTGCGTTGGAAGTTCACGCCGTGGGTCACCTGGAAAAGCAGGCGGTTCCGGGTGCCCGTTCCGGTCATGCTTGTGCGTGCTTCATCGCAGTTCGGGAACATTGGATATCGTGAAGTTGGCGTGTTGGTGTGCTTTCGCGCCCATGATGCCAATGTCTGCGTCGCGGGGTTCAAGACGGAAGGCGAAGCGCGGGATTGGATCGGGCGGGTGCCGCAATCGCGTATCCGCGTGGATGAAGTCGTTCGTAGCTGGATGGTCAGTACGGTCCCGTTTCCGTAGGTTGTGCGACGCCGCTTTGTGGCAAGTGGGCGTCGTCGGCACGGCTTGGTGCGGAACCGGTCAAGCCGTGGCGCCCGGTGTATGGGGTGGGGCGGCACTACGCGACGCGGGGCGTCGCATAGTGGCACCGGGGGTTGTGAATCAGAGCCGCGATCGTGAGATCGCGGGGTTTGTGCGCCGGTCGTGGGGGCGGACCGCGATCTCACGATCGCGGCTCTGATTGGGAGTGGCTCTGATTGGAGTGGTGCTGGTTGGGAGTGGCTCTGATTGGAGTGGTGCTGGTTGGGAGTGGGTCTGGTTGGGGTCAGTCGTCTTTGAGTGTCGCGGTGATGGCGACTTCCTGGAGTTTGATGCTGGCCTGGTCGAGGGCGTCTTTGGCCTTGGCGAAGGCGTTGGCGTCGACGGATTGCCAGTTGTTCTTGGCGTCGGCGACGAGCTTGGCGAGGTGGTCGCGTTTGGTTTCGAGGTCGGTGCGGTAGGCGGGGTCGAGGGCGTTCTTGTGCTTGTCGAAGCGGTCGCCGATCCATTTCAGGTCGAGCTCGGAGTTCGTGATGAGGTCGACGATGCGGTGGCGGGTCATGTCCTCCTTGGCGTGGGCGTAGCTCTCGGCCTCGATGCGTTCGACCTCGGACTCGGTGAGGCCGTGGTTGGGGATGATCTGGAGCTGGGCTCGTTTGCCGGAGCGTTTCTCGGTGGCGGCGACCTTGAGGACGCCGTTGGCGTCGACGAGGAACTCGACCTCGAGCTGAGGGATGCCGGCGGGCATGGGGGGGAGGCCCGCGAGGTGAAACTCGCCCAGGCTGCGGCAGTCCTCGGCCATTTCGCGTTCGCCCTGGAGGACATTGAGCTTGATGGAGGTCTGGCCGTCGACGGCGGTGGTGAAGGTCTCGGTGGCTCGGGCGGGGACGGAGGAATTGCGGACGATGAGCTTGGCGACGGCGCCGCCGCGGGTCTCGAGGCCGAGGGAAAGTGGGATGACATCGAGGAGGAGCGTGGCGGCGGGTGCCTTGCCGGCGCCGGCGAGGATGGCGCCCTGGACGGCGGCGCCGAGCGCGACGACGGTGTCGGGATCGAGTGCGGTGTAGGGCTCGACGCCGAAGATGTCGGCGACGGTGCGTTGGACGAGGGGGATGCGTGTGGAGCCGCCGACGAGGACGGCGCGGTCGACGCTCCCGTTGTCGAGTTCTGCCTTGGCGTCTCGGAGGGCGCGTTCGCAGGCGGCGCGGGTGCGGTCGACCCAGGGCTGCATGAGCTCTTCGAGCTCTGCGCGGGTGACGGTGCGGCGGTAGGGCTCGCCGGATTCGGTGGCGATCTCGACGGTGGTGGTCTCGTCGGTGCTGAGCTTGTGCTTGACGGCGCGGGCGAAGCCGGCGATGGCGCGGCGGGTCGTTGGGGGGAGATTCGCGAGGTCGGCACCGAGCCCCATCTCGGTGAGGAAGAGTTTGACGAGCGCGAAGTCGATGTCGTCGCCGCCGAGGCGGGTGTCGCCCGCGGTCGACAGGACCTGGAAGAAGCTCGGGTCGTCTCCGGCGGCCTCTCCGGGGATGATCCTGAGGATCGAGACATCGAAGGTGCCGCCGCCGAGGTCGTAGACGGCGACGGTCTGCGGCTCGGCGTTGCGGTCGGCGGAGCGGGCGAGGCCGATGCCGTAGGCGAGGGCGGCGGCCGTGGGCTCGTTGACGATGCGGGCGATGTCGAGCCCGGCGAGCCGGCCGGCGTCGCGGGTGGCCTGGCGTTGGGCGTCGTCGAAGTAGGCGGGGACGGTGACGACGGCGCGGCGGATGTCGCGGCCGAGGGCGCGTTCGGCGCGGCGCTTGAGGGCGGCGAGGATCTCGGCGGAGACTTCCTGGGGGGAGACGACCTTGGGCGGAGAATCGGGATCGAGCGGCAGAGCGACGCGGGCGGTGTCGTGCTCACCGGAGACGACCCGGAAGGAGAGGTAGGGCAGGTCGGGGGCGGCGTCGGCGAGGCTGCGGCCCATGAGGCGCTTGACCGAGGCGACGGTGGTGAGGGGGAACTCGGGGGCGCGGTCGGCGGCGTCGGGTCCGAGAACGGTGCGGAAGCCCCGGGGCGACCCCGGGTCGGGCTCGTAGCGCACGACGGAGGGAAGTATCGGGCTCTCGGCGTCGTTGGCGAGGACGCGGGGCCCCTTCTCGTCGGCGATGGCGACGAGGCTGTTGGTGGTGCCGAGATCGATGCCGATGATGGGCTCGGGCTGGGTTGGCTCTTGGGTCGTCATTGGCGGACGCTAGGGGGGAACCGGGAGTCGGTCGGCCCGGTAGGGATGCAGAGCGTGGGGGTCCGCTAGGATCCGTCCTTGCACAGAACACGATGTCCGGGCCCGTGGCCGGCTTTCCGGCGGGGTCTCAAGGTCAGGGGAGTATCAGGTATGCCGACGATGACCGGTTTCGCGACGCGTGGTTCCCGTTCGATGGGGCTCCGGGCGCTGGCGTGCGTGGCGGCGCTGGTGGCGGGTGGGTCGGCCCTGGCGCAGGACGCGGGGAAGGCGATCATCGAGCGGGCCGCGGACGCGGTGAAGGCGATGCGGTCGTTCGAGGCGAAGGCGACGATCGAGGGGGTGGGGGGGTACGCGGCGTTCATGCCGCAGGGCGAGGCGACGGTGCGGATGGTGCGGGCCCGCGAGGAGGGGAACCGGCTGTTCGACGAGCGGGTGGACGGGAAGATCAAGTCGCGGGGTGACGGGGAAGAGGTGAACGAGATCACGGTTCGCCGGACGGGCGATATGACGGTGTATGTCGACCACGAGCAGAAGGTGGTGCAGGAGCGGGCGGGGGCGAACACGATGACGCCGGACGGGTCGCTCGACGACTATGTGCGGCTGTCGGAGATGGCGAAGGACGAGCCGTTTACGCGTGAGCTCGAGGCCGAGCAGTGGGAGATCGAGGAGAGCCAGGAGATCGGCGGGGTGCCGGTCGATGTGGTGTATGTGACCTACGCGATGGACACGAGCCGTCGGGCGCGGCCCACGGCGACGCAGTCTTACACGCACGCGCGGTGGTACATCGCGAAGGGCGACAGCCTGCCGCGTCGGGTGGACCGGATCGCGGCGGCGGGGGGGCTGAGCTTCACGCTGCGGGCGACCTACACGGATGTGAAGACGGACACCGGGCTGACGGTGGACTCACTGAAGATCGAGACGCCCGAGGGGTACACGCGGCAGGACCTGACGGTGCGCGAGGTGCAGCGGCCGGGCGGGCCGGAGCGTGTCGTCGAGCCGCGGGATGTCACGACGCGTCCGACGGAGCCGGCGAAGCCCGCGCAGCCGCAATACCCGGCGGCGCCGGAGTTCACGCTGGCGACGGCTTCGGGCGAGACGGTGACGAAGGAGTCGCTGAAGGGCGAGGTCAGCGTGTTCTACTTCTGGGGGACCTGGTGCGTGCCGTGCCGGGCGTACAGCCCGCTGGTGAGCGGGCTCGTGGAGAAGTTCGAGGGCGAGCCGGTGGGGGTGTACGGGCTGGCGGTGCGTGAGCGTTCGGCGGAGGCTCCGAAGGCGTACATGAGCGAGAACGGCTACAAGCACACGCTGCTGCTGGGCGACCCCGAGGGGCGGAGCATCGGGGCGGACGAGGCGGCCCGGGCCTTCAAGGTGCGGGTGTACCCGTCGATCGCGCTGATGGGCAAGAACGGGGAACTGGTGGACTTCTGGCGTCCGCAGAGCGGCGTGGAGCCCACCGCCCTCGTCGGCGAGGTGGAAGAGGCGATCCGCGGCTACCTCGCGAATCACTGAGCGGGGCACAGGACCAAATCGCAAATGGCCAAAGGGCCAAATGCTTGAGGCGGTGTGCCGTTAGGGGCTCGTGGTGAGATCCACGAACTTCCGTCGGCGGATGTGGGCGGCGCCGAGTTGGCCGCAGGCGCCCATCATGGCGCGGCCCTTGGTGCGGCGGCGTTTGACGAAGATGCCGTCCTCGGTGAGCCAGCGCATGAAGTCGTCGACCGACTCCTCGGTGGGGGCGGGCCAGGGGGAGTCGCGCCTCGGGTTGTAGGGGATCAGGTTCACGAGGCCCTTGGGCGAGCGGACGCCCGGGATGCCCTTGAAGGGCTCGAGGTAGTCGGCGAGCTGGCGGGCGTGCTCGCGCTGGTCGTTGACGCCCGGGATGAGGACATACTCGAAGCAGATCTTGCGGCTGCCCGACCGCTCGAGCCCCAGCAGCGCCTCCCGCAGCGCCGCCATCGGCATCGCGCGGTTGACGGGCATGAGCTCGTCGCGGACCTCGTCGTTCGGGGCGTTGATGGAGATCGCGAGGCCCAGCCTTCGCCAGCCCTCGCGTTTCACGACCTCATCGAGCTTGCGGAGCCCGTCGATGCGCCCGACGGTCGAGACGGTGATGCGGGACATCGCCACCCCGCCCCCGTTGTGATCCGCCAGCACCCCGATCGCCCGGATGACCTCGTCGATGTTGTCCATGGGCTCGCCCATGCCCATGAAGACGATGTTGTCGATGTTCGCCCCGAGCTGGTGCGTCGCCGCCCACCACTGGCCCACGATCTCCTCGGCCCGCAGCGAGCGGATCAGCCCCATCTGCGCTGTCTCGCAGAACTGGCAGTTCATCGCGCACCCCACCTGGCTCGAGACGCACAGCGTGTGCGTCCGCGTGCCGGTGCGGCCGACCATCGGGATCACCACGCTCTCGATGTCGAGGTGCTGGACGCGCTGGTCCTTCGCGAGGACGCCCAGCGGGTGGGCGTCGGCGGCGCGGGGCGTGGGGCGCGTGGGGGCGGTCCAGTCGGGGCCGGGCATGCCGTCGAGGCGCTGGACGAACTTGGTCGTGATGCCCTCCGGCACCTCCTCGTCGAGGCGGTCGACGATCGGCGCGATCTTCGTGCGAGCGATGATGCGGCCCCGGTCGGCGGCGGCCTCGGTCTTGCCCTCGCGGAAGATCTCCTGGTAGGCGCGGCGGGCCTGGCCGGGCCCCGCGCCGAGGCGTTCTTGCGCGGCGCGGGTGAACTCGGCGAGGGTCATGCCGAGGGGGTCGATGGGGGTGGTGGGGGTGGGGGGTGAGGATGGAGACGGGCCCGTGGTCACGGGGCGATGGTAGGGGGGGAGGGGGAGGGCACATGGCCACATCGCAAAGGGCCAAAGGGTCAAATGGAGCGGGGACGGGCCGGATCAGAGCCGCGATCGTGAGATCGCGGTCGGGCGGGCGGCGGCGGGGGGGAGACCGCGATCTCCCGCTGGCGGGGCGGAGTTGGGGGGGGTGGGGGGTCGGTTTCGGCGGCGGCGAAGGCGGGTTCGGTCGGCTCGGGGGCGTCGGCGACGCCCGCGAAGCGAAACTGGGCGAAGTCGGCCTCGGGGGCGATTTCGAGGGTGCCGGCGAGGGCGGCGGAGAGGTGGTCGGGGGCCGCGGTCAGGACGATCCAGGCGGCCCCGCCCGCGAGCGTGAGCACGGGGGCGACCGCGACGGCCCGCAGCACGACCCGGCGGTATCGCGGGGCGGCGTGGGCGAGGATCGGGACGAGGCCGAGGGCGAGAGCCGCGAGGCCGGAGAGGACGATGGCAAGATCGGGCGCGGGCATAGCGCCTCCTGGCGTGGTTGAGGGCCGCTGGAGTGGACTGGGTCACCCGCGGCCGTCGGTGGGCCGGGGATGAAGCGTCGGGATGTATCGGACGCTCACGCGGGTGGGTTGAGGGGGTTTGATGAGGAAGTTGCGGAGACGAGTGGGGCGTTCCAGAGGGCTTTGAGCATCCGGACGCCCTCGTCATTTACGGAGAGCGAGCGTTTCGTCCCATCCGCTCGGCGAAACACTGTCGGGAGCAGTGCGCCGGTCGCATTGACCGCGGGGCCAACGGGCCACCGGACTTCGCTGTCCTCGCGCGCGAACTCGATGTCGCTCGTCGGACGGATGAAGCGGACCACACCGGCGCGGGCCCAGACCGAGCCGAGCGCGTGCGGACCCGCGCCGCCCTTGACCATCGTCACCGCGGATGCCACCACCATCAGGGTCACCAACGCCAGATCATCCCACGCCACCGACGGGCCGCCGGTGGGACGCCACTGCAACGCGAAAAGAAACGCGGCCGCGACCAGCAGCAGGACGGCAAAGACAACACTGCCCCGCGACCCATGCCGCACCCGCGGCCAGATCAGCTCCCACTCGCCGGGCGCGAAGTTGTCCGGTTCCGTCGTCATCGGTTCTGCGTACCGCTGCTGTACGGTGCGGTTGGTGCTGATGCCGGTGGGGCGTTCCAGAGGGCTTCGAGGCGGCGTGTGCCTCGTGCGTTGAGTTCAACGGTGCGTGTCTCGCCCGTCAAGATCGTGAAGCCCGGAGGAAGGGGGCGCCCGGAATCATGATCCATGATCGTGAACCTGTTCGGTTTCATCCCGAGCAGCAATCTGCGCATGCCCCGGTGGTCCTCGGCGTCCGCGTCAAAGTCGGCGTGCGTGTGCGCCCGCTCGAACAGGCTCTCGCCTTCAAATCCGAGAAATAGAACACGGCCGCGCGTCGCCCACACAGAGCCGAACACGCGGGGCGTCAGCCCCGAGCGCCACACGCCGAACACGATCAGCGAGACGAAGAGTCCGCCGAACACATTCTTCTCGAGCGAATCCGGCACGAGCTTCTTCAGGTCTCCCGTTGCCGCGAGCGACACGATGCCTGTGACCGCGATCGCCATTGTCACAAGAAGAAGGCAGAGCCACAGCTTCGAGCCGTGGCCCAGGCGGGGCGACATGAGCTGCCAGCCTTCGCAGCGGAGCTCGGCCTCGCGCTGCTTGAGCTGCCGGGGCGTCACTCCTCTGGGTCCCGCGTCGTCATCGAATCCAGCATCGTCCCGATCAGCGCCACCGTCTCCGCGTTGCCGGCAACACCGCCCCCGTTGCCGGCGCCGCCCGTCACCATCACCCGCGGCGTGATCTGGATCCCGCTGTCGCCCACGATCCGCAGGAGTTCGACGAGGGCCGCGTTGCCCTTGCCGATCTGCTCGGCGATGAGCCGGTACGCGTCGGCCTGGGCCTGGGCCTCGATGGTGATCGCCTGGGCCTCGGCCTCGGCCTCGATGATCCGCCGCTGCTGCGATTGCTCGGCGATCTGCACCTCGTAGCTGGCGGTCGCGAGGCGCTTCTCTTCCTCGGCCTCCTGCTCGGTGCGGGTCAGCTCCTTGCGCTGCTCGGCCGCCTTCTGCTGCTCCTGGAAGGTGATCTGCTCCTGCACCGCGATCTCGCGGTCCCGCTGGGTCTTCAGGAGGTCGCCCAGGCTTTCCTCGTCGCCGACATCGCCGATGCGGACGGCAGAGATCTCGACGCCCACATCCGCCATCTCACGCCGGATCATCTCCAGCGACTGACTCTCCTGGATCGACCGCTGGTTCACATAGTCGAGCGCCTTCACCGCCTCGGCGTTGTTGCGGAACACCGCGCGGACGGTCGAGTTCAGCCGGTCGAGCAAAGGCGTCCCGTCCGAGCCGAGCTCGGCCACCACGATCGGCGCGTTCGCCGGCGAGATCTTGTACTCGATCCGCACATCGACGGGGAAGGTAAACCCGTCCGATGTCCGCACCGTGATCGCCCGCTGCTCGAAATCGGCTTCGACACCGTTCCGGGTATTCTGCGCCTGGGCGGCCGTGAAGCGGATGATCGTCGTCTTCGTCGAGATCGAGGTGATCTGGTACGCGCGGGTGTTGACGGGATACTTACCGGGCGGCAAGGGGTCGGCCCGCACGCCCTTCTCGCCGGGCCGGGCCAGCAGCACCGGCTGGTCGCCCTCGAGGACCGTCCGCTCCAGCGTCGGCTCCGTGCCGAAGTTGCTCTTCAAGACGGCCACCGTCGCCGAGTCCACATCGGTCGCGTCCACCATCTCGACATTGAAGAGCGCCGTGTTCACGCGGTACTTGCCGGGCGTCAGCACATTGCTCTGCGGCCCCTTGCGTCCCTTGCCTTCGCCGAGGAAGTGGTTCGCGTCCTCGAGCATCTTCTTGAACGCGTCCTTGTCCACCTCCGGCGCGAAGAGCTGCCCCGCATCCAACGGCAGGCCGTCCCGCGCCTCGACCAGCCCCACCTTGTCCGCCGGCACCTCGATCAGGTCCACCGTCGAGACTTCGTAGATCACCGGCCAGTACCCGAAGTGCCACCCCGGCGGCAGGATCTCCGCCTGCACGCCCATCTGGCCGTCGGTCGCAATGATCCGCCCGCCCGGCAGCCGGTCGCCGAGCGCGTTCTTCGTCACGATGCCCACCCGGTCCGCCGCGACATACACCAGCGACGAGAACGGCACGAAGGCCGCGATGACGACGACGCCCGCGAGGATCCCGGGAATCCTCAGCCCCGCCGGGGCCCGGAACGACGCGATGATGAGCGTGAGGCCCAGGAAGACCCCGAGCAGCAGTACGGCGATGGTCATAGCTTCCCCCCTGCGGTACGGATATGCGGACAACTCCCGACCGCATCATACGGGAAATCGGCCCCTTGATTTCAGGTGGCGCTACCATCCCGGCCCGCCCGGGACCGGGCGGCACCTGGAGCTCCGCGATGGCCGAATGGATCAAGGTACGGGACGCGTTCTCAGGCGAAGCCGGGCGCGAGGTCACGATCAAGGGCTGGGTCCGCACCCGCCGCGACTCCAAGGCCGGGGGCGGCCTCAGCTTCGTGCAGGTGCACGACGGCACCTGTCACGACGCGATCCAGTGCGTGTGCAAGGCCGACCTGCCCAACTACGAGGCCGAGGTGACGCACCTGACCACCGGCTGCGCGGTGGAGGTCACCGGCACCCTCGCCGAGAGCCAGGGCAAGGGGCAGTCCGTCGAGGTGCAGGCGACGGAGCTCAAGGTCATCGGTTGGGTCGAGGACCCCGATACTTACCCGGTCCCGATGAAGCGGCACACCATGGAGTACCTGCGCGAGCAGGCCCACCTCCGCGTGCGGACCAACACCATCGGCGCCGTCGCCCGCGTCCGCCACACCCTCGCCGCCGCGATCCACCGCTTCTTCGACGAGCGCGACTTCTTCTATGTCCACACACCGATCGTCACCGGCAGCGACTGCGAGGGCGCGGGCGAGATGTTCCGCGTCTCTACGCTCGACTTCCACAACATCCCCAAGACCCCCGAGGGCGAGATCGACTTCGCCCAGGATTTTTTCGGCAAGGAAGCCAACCTGACGGTGTCGGGCCAGCTCAATGTCGAGACCTACTGCTGCGCCCTCTCCCGCGTCTACACCTTCGGCCCCACCTTCCGCGCCGAGAACTCCAACACCAGCCGCCACCTCGCCGAGTTCTGGATGATCGAGCCCGAGATCGCCTTCGCCGATCTGCACGACGACGCCAAGCTCGCCGAGGACCTGCTCAAGTTCGTCTTCGACGACCTCCTCACCAAGCGCCCCGACGACATGGCCTTCTTCGACCAGCGCATCCAGCCCGGCCTCATCGACCGGCTCAAGAGCATCATCGACGCCCCCTTCCGCATGCTCCCCTACACCGAGGCCATCGACATCCTGAAGAACGCCAAGAAGAAGTTCGAGTACCCCGTCGAGTGGGGCCTCGACATGCAGAGTGAGCACGAGCGTTACCTCACCGAGGAACACTTCAAGCAGCCCGTCGTCGTCATCAACTACCCCAAGCAGATCAAGGCCTTCTACATGCGCCTCAACGACCCCGGCACCGACAACGCCCCGGGCGACACCGTCGCCGCCATGGACATCCTCGTCCCCGGCATCGGCGAGATCGTCGGCGGCTCCCAGCGCGAGGAACGCCTCACCGTCCTCGACCAACGCCTCGACGAGATGGGCCTCAGCAAAGACGACTACTGGTGGTACCGCGACCTCCGCCGCTACGGCACCGTCCCCCACGCCGGCTTCGGCCTCGGCTTCGAACGCCTCATCCAGTTCTGCACTGGCGTCCAGAACATCCGCGATGTCATCCCCTTCCCGCGGGCGCCGAAGCAGGCGGAGTTCTAAGTGGAGCGAGCGATGGCGAAGAAGCGGAGTCTCATCGTGCGCCTGCTGATCACGGGCGTCGTCGGCTTCGGGCTGATCGCCTTCGGCTTCGGCGCGGGCGCCGTGTTCGGCGGCGTCACGGTCATCAACCGCGGCCATGTGCCGTGGCTGTACGACTCCGCGGTGGCCTTGGGCCGGCAGGAAGCCCAGAAGCCCGAAGGACGGAACGCCGCGGTCCTGTACTGGAAGTTTTGGTTCCTCAACACCGAGTTCGATGACGACGTCCGCGAGCTCATGTTCCTGGAAGTAGACCCCGCCGACCCGGCCCAGCCCGACGCGGCCACGCTCGCACGCCTGGAGTTGGGCTCGGTGCAATGGACGGTCGCGCAATTCATCGAATACTCCGGCTACGAGCACTGCGACTTTGAGATCCAGATGGAACAGGGCTTCGAGGCGACCGCCCAGCATCTTGGGTTCATGCGGAACACTTTCCGCCTCCTCATGCTCGACGCGTACCGCTGCGCGCTCGCTGGGGAGTCGGAGGCAGCCGTCGAGCGGCTCGTCGCGGGTCTCAATATCGGCCGCCAGCTCGAAGACGACGGTCTCCTGATCTCCTCGCAAGTTTCGATGCGCATCGCGGGCGATGTCATCCGCTGGACGCAGCGGATCTATCGCGACGCCTCGCTCGACGAGGCCGACGCCCGCGTCCTTGCCGAGGCCATGCGGGCGCGGGCCGCGTCGGACTTCGCGACCCGTAGCGCCATCGAGGGCGAGAAGCTGATGGGCGCCGTCAACATCGCGCTGGTGTCGCGAAAGGACGAGGACACGCCCGCCGTAACAGAGTTTGGCCTCCTTTCTACCGGCCGGGGCGAAGAGCTCCACGCCGAGATGTCGCGATACTTCGACGCCGTGCTCGCCGTGTGGGACCGCCCCGACTGCGGAGAGGAACTCGCGAAGCTCACCGTCGCCGCAGAAGCGGGCGAGTACGGGACCGGGCCTCAGATACTGGCCGGGATCTACCTGAGTGCATGGACGCGGCTCGAGGAAACCAGACTCGCACTCAGCATCACCGCCGACGACCTCGAAGGCGCCGCGACGCCGTAACAACGGCCGCCGCAGCCTCAGTCCGTCGCCACCGCCGCCACCTTCGTCCCGCTCTCTCCCGGCGCCGTCAGCGTCACCGGCTCGCGTTCCGCGACCGGGATCGTCGGCTCGCGCACGAACAGGACGAACCCCCACAGGCACACCGCCATGAAGGCCGTGTACGCGCCGACCCAGCCCACGAGGCTCCGCACCTGCGGGTCGAGCTTCTCCAGCGGCTTGTTCGCCTTCTCCAGCAGGTTGATGACCTTCGGGCGGGCCAGGGTCCAGCCCTTCTGCGCGAAGACGACCGTCCACGCCCACACCCACAGCGCCACCGGCGGCACCACCCAACGCGCGTAGCGGTACGCGACGATCAAGGGCCGCCACTTGCCCTTCACCTCGGGCCAGTCCGGGCGTGGCGGGATGACGGGCCATTTCGGGGGCAGCCCCTCGGCGTGGGGCTTCTTCGCCTTCGCCGGCTTCGGCGCAGCCGCACCCGAACCGGTCGCCGAAGCCGCCTTCGCCGCTTCGGACGCGGGTGCCGCCCGAGGCGCCGGCGGGCGCATCCCGGCCGCCGGCGGCGGCAGCGTCTCGTGCTCGTCGAGCGGCGCGGGCTCCGGCGGCGGCGTCATGTCTTCCAGGAAACCATCGAGATCGTCGTGGTCCTCGTCCGCCGCGTGGATCACCCCGTCCAGCCCCTCGCTCGCGAGCCGCGCGAGCTCCTGATCGAGGTCCTCGATCCCCCCCGGCTCCGCGTCTGCCGCCGCATCCTCAACACTCGCGACCGCCGCCGCCAGCTCCGCCTCGACCGATTCTTCGGCTTCGGGCTCAGGCTCGGCTTCCGGCTCGGGGTCCGGCTCGGCCGCCTGCGGCTCAGGGGCCGGCTCAGGCTCGGGTTCAGGAGCCGGCACAGGCTCGGCGTCGGCGACCGGTTCCGGCCCCGTCTCCGGCTCTATCTCCGGCTCTGTCCCCGCCTCGGCTTCGCCAACGGGCTCGGCCTCCGGCTCCGGGTCTGCAGCCTCGACCTCGGCCGCCACCTCCGCCTCAGTGGCGTCCGCCTCGGGCTCCGCGCCGTCCGCTGGTGCCTCGTCGATCGCGTCCGCGTCGCCGTCATCGTCGACCGCCGCCATCTCCTCAGCAAACCGCGACGGCGGCAGGTCCGGCAGCTCCCGCCGCGCCTCGCTGTCGATATCCCGGATCGCCGAGGACAGCTCCGCCTGCAGGGCCGCGATCTCTTCGGGCGTCCGCACCGGCGGCGCATCCGCCGCGCCGGCACCCGGGCCCAGGTCCAGCCCCGCGAAGGGGTCGGCGTCGGCAGACTCGTCCGAAGAAGCGTCTGCTTCGGGCGTCGCATCATCCTGCGCCGCCCCACCCGTCAGCGCCGCGATCTCCGCATCCGACAGCACACCCTCGGGCTCCGCGTCGTCGACAGGCGAAGTGTCATCGACCGCGTCCCCCTCCGCGTCATCCTCACCCACACCGTTGTCGACTTCCCCGAGCTCCCCGACCCCCGACGCCGGCTCCGGTACCGGCATATCCATCGCCGGCGCGCCGTCCGCCGCGGGATCGCCCCCCGTCATCGCCGCGAATTCCCCCGACTCCCCGCTCGCCTGCCCCCGCATCGCGTTCTCGAGATCGCGCGCCAGCCGGTCCGCGTCCGCGCTCGCCGAGGGCGTGCCCGCCCCCCAGTCATCGTCGTCGTCGTCCTCGAGCCACGCCGACTCCGGCTTCGCAGCGGCCTCGGCCACCGGCTCCGCGGCGCTTTCCACGCCCATCGGGACCGCCGCGTCGGACGGCGCCGGTGCCGGCTCATCCCCGCGCTCCGCCCGCGCCGCCGCGTCCTCCGCCGTCTCCCGCCGCTCGGCGTAGCTCGCCGTCCGGTTCGCCCGGCTGTCGACGCGCGCGACAGCCTTGTCTACCGCCGTGAGCAGCTGCTCGATCCTGCGGTCGAAGTCAATCTCCGGCCGCGCATTGGAAGATCCGCGATTCGGCATCTCCAAGGGATCATCGGTACGGGGCAGGACCCACTCAAGCTTCTCGGGCGTTTGCACCCAAGAACCCGCCCAAACGGCACTTACGACCCCCCGATCGGGGCAATCGCCGGGCCCCGGTTCAGGCGTGGTCCGATCCGCCCACGCCCACGCGAAACCTCAGATAGGGTGGTACCTTCCCCCGGGCCCACAACATGCACCGCATCCTCATCGATCCCGATACCCTCGCCGCCCTCCAGGCCGGAACCCTCGCCGAGATCGAGGGCGACGAGGCCCAGCACGCCGTCCGCGTGAAGCGGGTCCGCCCGGGCGAGCCCGTCGAGCTCATGGACGGCGCCGGCCGCCGCGCGCCGGGTGAGGTCGCGGAGGCCATCGCCGAGCGCCGCGAAACCCGCCTCGTCGTTCGTATCCAAGAGGTCATCACCGAACCCCCCCTCACGCCCCGCGTCGAGGTCTGGTCCGCCGCCCCCAAGGGCGACCGCCTCGAAGCCATGGTCGACGAACTCAGCCAGATCGGCGTCGCCGCCTGGGTCCCCGTCGAGAGCGCCCTCACCGCCCGCGAGCTCACCCCCAAGCGCGCCGAACGCCTCCACCGCGTCTGCCGCGAAAGCCTCAAGCAGTGCGCCCGCGCCTGGACCATGCAGATCGGCGACCCCGTCGTAGCCGGCGCCGCGTGGACCGACCCCGACGCCCGCGTCCTCGTCGCCGACGCCTCGGGAAAGCCCTTCGACCCCGGCATGATCACCGGCGCCACGACCATCCGCCTCGTCGTCGGCCCCGAGGGCGGCTGGACCCAGGACGAACTCGCCCAGGCCCGCGCCGCGGGCGCTGCCACGGTTTCCCTCGGGCCCCACATCATGCGCATCGGCACCGCAGCGGTGGCCGGGGCCGCCGTCATCATCGCCGCGGGCCCCCGCACCCCGCGCCAATGATCCACGCATGAACACCCTGAAGACCCTCGTCGCCGCGGCCCTCCTCACCGCAAGCGTGTGCGTCTCCCCGGCAAACGCCCTCGACCCCGACTCCCGCCAACTCGCACGCGAGACCATCGACAAGGCCATCGACTACCTCCGCTCCCAGCAGGACGCCCAAACCGGCGGCTGGGCCGTCAACCCGCAGGGCCCCACCTTCCCCGCCATCAGCTCCCTCGCCCTCACCGGCATGCTGCTCGACCCGCGCATCGACCCCACCGACCCCGATGTTCGCCGAGGCATCGACTTCGTCCTTAGCTACCGCCAGCCCGACGGCGGCATCTACGACCAGGTCCTCCCCTCGTACAACACCGCCATCTCCATCAGCATGCTCAGCATGGTCCACGAGCCCGACGCCGCCTCCGCCATCCAAAGCGGTATCGGCCTGCTCCGCCGCGTGCAGTGGGGGGCCTACGACCTCGACAACGAAACCATGCCCGAAGCCCCCGACTGGGAAGAACCCATCGACGAGTCCCACCCCTTCTACGGCGGCATCGGCTACGGCAACAACGGCCGCCCCGACATGAGCAACACCCAGTTCTTCCTCCAGGCCTTCGAGGACGCCGGCGTCAGCTCCGAGGACCCCGCCGTCCAGCGCGCCCTCGTCTTCCTCCGCCGCACACAGATGCACGGCGAGATCAACGAGCGCGACTACGCCGAAGGCAGCCGCCAGGGCGGCTTCATCTACGCGACCGTCCCCAACGCCGAGAGCGTCGACCAGTTCCAGGGCCAGAGCCAGGCCGGCACCATGGTCGAGACCCTCGCCGACGGCCGCGAAGCCGTCCGCCTCCGCGCCTACGGCAGCATGACCTACGCCGGCTTCAAGAGCCTCATCTACGCGGACCTCGCCGCCGACGACCCGAGGCTGGAAGCCGCGCTCGGCTGGATCCGCGAGCACTTCACGCTGGAAGAAAACCCGGGCCTGGGCGACCAGGGCCTCTACTACATGTACCTCACGCTGGGCCGCGCCCTCGACGCCTGGGGCGAGAGCGAGCTCGAGCTCGCCGCTCCTCCGGGCCAGGCCCGCTCCGTCCGCTGGCGCGAGGCCCTCATCGCCAAGCTCGCCGAACTCCAGGAAGACGACGGGAGCTTCGCCGTCCGCTCTCCCCGTTGGATGGAAGACAACGAGGTGCTCATCACCTCGTACGCCCTCATCGCCCTCCAGCACGCCGCCCGCTGATTCAGCTCCGCCCCACCCCCCCACCCCCCCACCGCCCCGCCTCACACGCTGACGACACAAGGATCAGAACATGACCGACGCCACCTCCGCCCCCGCCTTCAGTGAGCCCATCGCCGCCCTCCGCGATCACCTGCTCGAGATCCAGAAGCTCAGCAGCATCGCGCAGCTCGTCAGCTGGGACCAGGAAACCTACATGCCCTCCCGGGCCGCCGGCTTCCGCGCCGAAGAGTCGGCCCTCCTCAGCACCCTCATGCACGAACGCAAGACCAGCACTCGCGCCGCCGAGCTCCTCGACGCCGCCGAGGGCTCCGCCCAGGCCAAAGACGACGACCGCATCGCCGCGATGATCCGCGAGGCCCGCCGCGACTACGAGAAGGCCAGCAAGCTCCCCGGCTCCCTCGTCAGCGAACTCGCCGAAACCGGCAGCCGCGCCCAGGAAGCCTGGAAGTCCGCCCGCAAGAGCAACGACTTCAAGGCCTTCCAGCCTTGGCTCGAGAAGATGATGACCCTCACCCGCCGCAAGGCCGAGTGCTACGGCGTCCCCGAGGGCGGAGAGCTCTACGACGCCTTGCTGGATGAGTACGAGCCCAACGCCCGCGCCGCCGAGATCGAGGCCGTCTTCAACCCCCTCGCCGACCGACTCAGCACCCTCGTCGCCGACCTGCTCGACAACGGCACACCCCCCGACGAGTCCCCCTGCAAGGTCAACATCCCGGAAGCCGCCCAGCACGCCCTGGGCCTCCGCGTCATCGAGGCCCTCGGCTTCGATATGCCGGGCGGCCGACTCGATGTGACCACCCACCCCTTCTGCTCAGGAATCGCGCCGGGCGACACACGACTCACCACCCGCTACCGCGAAGACAGCTTCACCGACGCCCTCTACGGCACCATGCACGAGTGCGGCCACGGCCTCTACGAGCAGGGCCTCCCCAAGCTGGGTGCCGACGGCGAACGCACCGCCTGGTACGGCACGCCACTCGCCGACTCGGTCAGCCTCGGCATCCACGAAAGCCAGAGCCGCATGTGGGAGAACCTGCTGGGCCGCTCCCGCCCCTTCTGGCGCTGGGCCAAGCCCATCGTCGACCAGCTCTTCAACAACGCCCACGCCGAGTTCGACGCCGAGGCCCTCTACCACGCCTGCAACACCGTCGAGCGCAGCTACATCCGCGTCGAAGCCGACGAAGCCACTTACAACCTCCATGTCATGCTCCGCTTCGGCATCGAGCGCGCCCTCATCAAGGGCGACCTCGCCGTCAAGGACCTCCCCGGCGTCTGGAACGAACGCTTCGAGAAACTCCTCGGCGTCCAGGTCCCCGACGACACCCGCGGCTGCCTCCAGGATGTCCACTGGAGCTTCGGTCTCATCGGCTACTTCCCCACCTACACACTCGGCAACCTCTACAGCGCCCAGTTCTGGGAAGCCATCAACGAGACCTACCCCGACCTCGACACCCGCCTCGCCAAGGGAGACTTCGCCCCCGTCCTCGACTGGAACCGCGAACACATCCACCAGCACGGCCGCCGCTACACCGCCGCCGAACTCTGCGAACGAGCCACCGGCAAACCCCTGAGCCCCGACCCCCTCCTCCGCCACCTCGAAGGCAAGTACCGAGCCATCTACGGCCTTTAAACGCTCCCCGGTAGGACGGGCTTCCAGCCCGTCTCCCCCTAAGCAAACCACCCACATCTGACCCAGGTCCGCAAACCCCCACCCCACCCGCGTAGCCCGGAGGGCCGCCCAACGCTTCCATCCCGTCCCCGCCCCCCGTTTCCGTTGGGGCAAACCGGGGTCGATGAGGTACCCTGAGTGTTCTCCGGGGGACGAGGCGCAGCAGGGGGCCGATTCTGAGCCGGGCCGCGGACAGTTCCGACCAGGGCTTCGAGGCACACGCCCCGCCCGCCGTCCTGCGCACACCCGGCTCCGGCTACGGCGCCGCCGAAACACCCGCCGACCTCCTCGCCGAAGCCGAACGCGCCGTCAAGGACCGCTACCGCATCGAGCACCTCGCCGGCGCCGGCGGCATGAGCCGCGTCTTCAGCGCCCGCGAAGCCGGCACCGGTCGCCGCGTCGCCATCAAGCTCCTCCGCGTCCGCGACCCCTCCCCCCGCCTCGACCCCACCCTCCGCCTGCACCACCGCCTGGTCAACGAGGCCCGCTCCATGAGCCGCCTCGACCACAAACACCTCTGCAAGGTCCTCGATGTCTCCATCCAGGGCGACATCCCCTACCTCGTCATGGAATGGGCCGACGGCGTCGACCTCCGCGCCGCCTGGCAAGACCAGGACCGCCGAAACCGACTCGCCCTCTTCTTAAAGGTCGTCGACGCCATCGCCGCCGCCCACCACGAGGGCGTCGTCCATGGAGACTTGAAGCCCGACAACATCCTCGTCAACCGCCGAGGCGAGCCCACCATCGTCGACTTCGGACTCGCCCGCTCCGAACGCGACGGACCCATGGGCCTCGCCGGCCCCGGCGGCACCCCCGGCTACGCACCCCCCGAGTCCTTCGAAACCGGCGCCCCCATCGCCCCCGCCACCGATGTCTTCAGCCTGGGCGTCCTCCTCTTCGAGCTCCTCACCGACCAGACCCCCTGGCCCGACGACCTCGCCCCCGCCATCCTCGTCGAGCAGATGAAGCGCTCCGACCCACCCCTCCCCGAGCAATTCCGCCCCGACACACCCGCCGACCTCCAACGCATCTGCCTCGCCGCCCTCGAACGCGAACCCGCCCGCCGCTACGCCTCCGCCGAGGAAATGGCCGCCGACCTCCGCCGCTCACTCCGCCGCGAAGGCGTCCTCGCACGCCCCTCCGTCCTCGTCCGCCGCTTCGACGCCCAGGTCCGCCGCACCATCGAAGCCACCCGCGAATGGCTCCGCCTCGGCCTCATTAGCCCCGAAGCCGCCGGCCAGATGCTCACCCGCCTCAACGCCATGGAGCGAGCCGAAAGCCCCTGGGTCGCCGACGCACGCAAAGCCACCTGGACCGCCGCCTCACTCCAAACCGGCGGCACCCTCATCGTCCTGGGCCTCGTCGCAGGCCTCGGCCTCTCCGGCCCCTTTGCCGGCTCCGCCCTCGCCCTCGCCCTCGTCTGGACCCTCGCCCTGGGCCTCACAGCCCTCGGCGTCCGCCTCGTCCGCCGTCAAGAACAACGCATCGGCTCCGCGCTGCTCTGGGCCGCCCTCCTCGCCGCACCCGCCGCCGCATGGCTCACCGTCGACCGCGCCCTCGGCCTGGGAGGCCAACCCGCCCTCCCCGCCAGCGCCATGCGATGGCTCTCCGGCCTCATCGGCGGAAACCCCGTCCTCGGCCCCACCGACGCACAACTCGCCGCCATCTCCCTCGCCGGACTCATCGCCGCCCTCATCGCCCGCTGGGCCGCCCGCTCCAGCGCCTTCACCCTCGCCGCCGTCGCCTTCGCCTTCACAGGATGGATGTCCCTCTCCGAAGCCGTCCACGCCGCGCCCGGCGTCATGGTCCTCGCCTTCGGCGTCGCCCTCATCGGCCTCGGCCTCAGCCTCGACTGGGAAGAACAACGCGCCGACGAACGCGTCGGCGCCGCCCGCGGCCGCCCAAGAGACGCCCGAATGGTCCTGGGCGTCGCCGCCCTCGCCACCCTCGCCGGCTCACTCGTCTGGCCCGCCGTCCTGCCAGAGGTCCTCTTCGGCCCCGCCGCCCAAACCCCCACCCCCCAAGGCGCCAACCTCAGCGCCTGGGGCGCCGGCCTCCTCCTCGGCGCCATCGCCCCCGCCCTCCTCAGCTTCATCTGCGCCCAGAGAGCCACCCCCATCCGCGCCCGCGTCGCCTCCCTCGCCCGCTGGCAGGCCGCCACCCAGACCATCCTCGCCCTCGCCCTCCTCGAACTCGGCGCCGCCCTCGGCACCCCCATCGCCGACCCACTCCTCTGGTTCGCCGCCCTCCTCGCCGCCTCCGCCCTCGCCGTCTACATCGGCGTCCGCCTCAAATGGCGAGGCGTCCTCTTCGCCGGCCAACTCGGCCTCGCCGTCTGGACCGTCCGCCTCTTCGCCAGAGCCAACGGCCCCGCCGAAACCGCCGCCCTCGCCGCCACCATCATCACCCTGGGCCTCGCCCTGATGCTGGTAGCCTGGCAAGCCCCCGCCTGGCGAGAACGAGCCAAACTCCGCCGCTGGGCCAAACGAAGAAAAGAAAGCGGCGAAGGCTGGAGCTCCAAGAGCTGGGGCTAACGGTCCGCCGACGACCACCGCACCATACCTCTTCGGTGGGATGGCCTTCTAGGCCGTCCGCGCCGCCTATCTCCTCCCCCGCCGCCGAAGGGTGGGGCGGGGGAGGTGGCATCGCGCAGCGATGACGGACGGGGTAAAGAACAACAAAGCGCAGCGCTTCCTCTGCCTAATTCTCCTCCCAAGCGCAGCGCCTCCCCCACCTTTCCAAGCCTCGTCACTCACCAACCGCCCATCATTACCACAAGCCACCGCCAAACCGAAGACAATCGGGTGCCGCGGCCGATCTGGCCATGCGGATCAGCCCTCGCTGGGGTCTACGACAGCTCGCCGCAAGACTCTGAATACTTCCAGCAACACGCTACAACTCTGTCAGTGCCATGCCTTTAAAGCCAGCAGAATGCAATCGTGCCATCACCATGTAATTACCTCACTCGCCGACAGGTCCACAAAACGCTGCGGAGATAAACGAACGCCTCTTCGACAGAACGATGCCTCACTTCCATGTGACGCCGACCGCGCTCAAATGTAAACACAAACCAATATGGCGGCTCCTCAACAAGACATACGGCGCCCTCTTTTTCACCCCCGAAGCTATATAGGTATTCTGCAAAACCTTCTTCGGATAATAATCTCTCCATTTCATCATATTGCATCATTATAGTTCTCTAGCGATAAGTTTGATCGCGCCGCATTCTATCCATTCCTGAATGGACTTGGTAGCCCTCCGTTGCATCGCATTCCCGGCTTGGCTAAACGCCCTAGCCGTCAGCGAGCAGTAGAGCTCTACCGGCCGCACTCCGGTCGCCTCAAACATACAGCGGCCGGGTGCCGTTGTCGATCCGGCTCAGCGGGTCGGCCACGACCAAGCAAACCCCACACGCC
>CAZTQV010000014.1:0-98717 GCA_964615815.1 uncultured Phycisphaeraceae bacterium
TTGAAGTCGATGGTGCCGGAGATGGCGGCGTGCATGGTGGCGCCGCCGAGTTCTTCGTCGGAGACTTCCTGCCCGATGGCGGCGCGGACGAGGGCGGGGCCGGCGAGGTAGAGGCCTGAGCCCTCGGTCATGAGGAGTGTGTCGCAGAGGACGGGGAGGTAGCCGCCGCCGGCGACGCAGTTGCCCATGATGGCGGCGGTCTGGGGGATGCCCTCGGCGGACATGACGGAGTTGAGGTAGAAGATGCGGCCGAAGTCGTCGGTGTCGGGGAAGACATCTTCTTGGAGGGGGAGGTAGACGCCGGCGGAGTCGACGAGGTAGACGAGGGGGAGTCGGGCCATCCGGGCGATGTGCTGGGCGCGGATGATCTTCTTGCAGGTCATGGGGAAGAACGCGCCGGCCTTCACGGTGGCGTCGTTGGCGATGATCATGTGGGGGCGGCCGTGGATGGGGCCGACGCCGGTGACGACGCCCGCGGCGGGGGCTCCGCCGTGTTCGGCGTACATGTTGAAGGCGGCCCAGAGGCCGAACTCCTGGAAGAAGCCGTCTTCGTCGACGAGCCGGGCGACGCGTTCGCGTGCGGTGAGGCGGCCCTTTTCGTGCTGGCGGGCGATGGCCTTGTCGCCGCCGCCCTTGCGGATGGTGGCCTCCTGCTGGGTGACCTCGGCGAGGACCTCGGCAGGGGACAGGCGGGCGGTGGGGACGGGGGCGGTGCTGGACGCGGGCTTGGTCGTGGTTGCCATGGGGCCAGCGTACGCGTGTAGGCTGTGGGCATGCGAATCCACGCCCTTGCCCTGCTCGCCGCGATCGTCCTGCCGCTGTGTCCCGTGGCTCTGGCCCAGCCCGATGAGGGCGAGGAGAAGCCGTCGGCCGCCTCGATCCAGACGCGGCCGGATCGGCCCGGGATCGCCTACCAGAAGGTGACGATCAACGGGGAGGAGGTGCACTATCTCGTGATGTCGGGGACGCTGACGATCGCGAAGCCGGGCGACGCTTCGGTGGAGGGCGAGCCGGCGGCGAGCATGTTTTACACCTCGTACCGGGCCTTGGACGAAGAGCTGCCGTACACGGACTTCCGCGAGCGGGTGAAGGCGGTCCTGGGGGACGAGGCGCTGGCGGTCTTCGATCGCGTGCGGACGACCGAGGGCGGGGACGAGGCGATCACGGCGATTGCGCGGCTGACGCTCGAGGAGGGGGTGGAGCTGGACCGGGTGTTCCCGTTCCCCGATGCGCGGGATCGGGCGATCACCTTCAGTTTCAACGGAGGCCCGGGGAGCAGCAGCGTGTGGCTGCACCTGGGTGTGTTCGGTCCGCGGCGGGTGCAGCACATCGACGAGTTCGGGCGGCCGGGGCCCGGGCCGTACGGGGTGGTGCCGAACCAGTACAGCCTGCTGGACAAGTCGGACTTCGTGTTCATCGACCCGGTGTCGACGGGGTACAGCCGGGCGGAGGGGGAAGTGAACCCGCGTGACTTCCATGGCGTCCAGCCGGACATCGCCGCGGTGGCGGAGTTCATCCGCCTGTTCCTGACGCGGGACGAGCGGTGGCGGAGCCCGCGGTTCATCGCGGGGGAGAGCTACGGCACGACGCGGGCGGCGGGGCTGAGCCTCGAGCTCTTTGAGAACCACGGGATCAGCCTGAACGGGATCTTGCTGGTCTCGGCGGTCTTGAATTTCCAGACGATCCGCTTCGATATCGGGAACGACCTGCCGTACATCCTGATCCTGCCGAGCTACACGGCGACGGCGCGGTTCCACGGGGCGCTCGACACGGGGATGATGCAGCGGTCGCTGCCGGAGCTGTTGGGTGAGGCCGAGCAGTTCGCGATGGGGGAGTACGCGACGGCGCTGCTCAAGGGCGACACGATCGGGGACGAGGAGTACCGGCGCGTCGCGCAGCGGCTGAGCCGGTACACCGGGCTGAGCGAGGAGTTCATCATCCGCAGTCGGCTCCGCGTGCCGCTCGGGCGGTTTGCGAAGGAGCTGCTGCGTGAGGAGGGGTTGACGGTGGGGCGTCTCGACTCGCGGTACACGGCCCGGGACCGGGACGACGCGGGGGACAGCTACGAGTTCGACGCGAGCTACGCGGCGATCCTGCCCATCTACACGGCGTCGCTGAACGCGTACCTGCGGGAGGATGTGGGGTACGAGACGGACCTGCCCTACGAGATTCTGACCGGCAAGGTGTGGCCCTGGTCCTATGCCCGCGTGGGGGATAACCGGTACACGAACACGGGCGAGGACATGCGGGCGGCGATGACGCGTCAGCCGGAGATGAAGGTGTTCCTGGCGTCGGGGCTGTACGACCTGGCGACGCCCTACCTGGCGGCGGACTACACGATGAGCCACCTGATGCTGCCCGAGGAGCTGCAGCCGAACATCGAGACGCGGTACTACGAGTCGGGGCACATGATGTATGTGCACCTGCCGAGCCTGCAGAAGCTGAAGCAGGACCTGGACGCGTGGTACGACGGGATTCTGCGTCGGGCGGCGGAGGTGGCGCCGACGCCGTAAGCCACGGGCTTTGAACGGGTTAGCCGCGGGGCCAGGGGTGGGGTCGCAGAAGGCCCGACCACAAAATGTGGCCCGACCGTGCCCCGACCGTTGACACAGGTTGTGGATCGAAGTATGTTTGGGTCGCTGGGCACGCGTCCGACGCCGCCTCCAGCCGGTGTGCTCGCCATTGAGGCCGAGCCCCGCCACGCGTCGGCCCGCGTGCGCCCGCACGGCTGCGGAGCGGTTCTCCCGCTCCAAGATCGCCCGAGGCCCCGTACGCCAGTCAGAAAGGATGGCCACCCATGGCCCGCGGTTCCTCTGCCGTCGCTTCCAAGTCCGAGAACAAGTCCGATTCCAAGGCCGACACCAAGTCGACCGGTAAGCCCGCCAAGGCCGACCAGCAGGTCGAGGCCAAGGCCGAGGCGACCGGCGCGACGGCGACGGCCTCCACCGCCACCAAGCCCGCCGCCCGCCCGGCTCCCGAGCAGGACCCGGCGAAGCTGCAGGCCGTCGGCCGCGTCGTCACGCAGATCGAGAAGTCCTACGGCAAGGGCTCGATCATGCGGCTGGACGAGGACGCGTACCTCGCGATCCCGGGGATCTCGACCGGCACGCTGTCGCTCGACCTCGCCCTGGGTGGTCGCGGCATCCCGAAGGGCCGCATCGTGGAGGTCTTCGGGCCGGAGAGCTCCGGTAAGACGACGCTGGCGCTGACGGTCGCGGCGAACGCGCAGAAAGCCGGCGGCGTGGCGGCGTTCATCGACGCGGAGCACGCGCTCGACCCCTCGTGGGCGCGGCGGATCGGCGTGAACATCGACGACCTGCTCGTCAGCCAGCCCGACACGGGCGAGCAGGCGCTCGATATCTGCGAGCTGCTGGTGCGGTCGAACGCGGTGGATGTGATCGTGATCGACTCCGTCGCGGCCCTGATCCCGCGGGCGGAGATCGAGGGCGAGATGGGCGACACGCATGTCGGCCTGCAGGCCCGGCTGATGAGCCAGGCGATGCGGAAGCTGACGGGCGTGATCGCGCGGTCGAACGCGACGGTGATCTTCATCAACCAGATCCGCGAGAAGATCGGCGTGATGTTCGGCAGCCCCGAGACGACGCCCGGCGGGCGGGCCCTCAAGTTCTACAGCTCGGTCCGCATCGACATCCGGCGGACGGGGGCGATCAAGGACGGCGAGGACAATGTCGGCAACCGCGTGCGGGCGAAGGTGGTGAAGAACAAGGTCGCGCCGCCCTTCCGGCAGGCGGAGTTCGACATCATGTTCAACGAGGGCATCAGCGCGACGGGCGACCTGATCGACCTCGCGGTGGACGCGGGCGTCTGCCAGAAGTCCGGGGCGTGGTTCAGCTACGGGGAGATCCGCCTGGGCCAGGGCCGCGAGCGGGCCAAGGACTTCATCAAGGAGAACCAGGACCTCTTCTCCGAGATCCGCCAGGCGGTCTTGGCGGTGAAGGCCCCGAAGCCGAACGCGCGTCCAGCCGCGGCGAACACGGCCGGCGAGGACGGCGACGACTGATCCTGCGTCCCGATCCCAACGCCACCCCCGGGGAACGGGGAGCCGGTGTGTGGACCAGTCGGGGTGTGTCGTGCGGGGCACGCTTCGCCCCCCTTGGCGACTCGCCACGGGCCGCCGGCCGGCATAACCTGTTCCCCTGCTGCGGATGTGGCGGAATTGGCAGACGCGCTAGGTTCAGGTCCTAGTGGGGGTAAAACCCCGTGGAGGTTCGAGTCCTCTCATCCGCATTCCCCGCCGAGGGCCTCCGGGCTCGCGACGGATCTCGAAAAAAGACACGGCCCGGGCGTTGCCGCCCGGGCCGTGTGTGCTTTTCCGGAACCGAAGCCCCGGCGCTCCGGGAAGCCCCCCGGACCGTGCCGGCCGGGCCGCGTCACCGCGGGCCGGCGGCCTCTCGTTCCCGCGCCCTTAGTCGGTGGGGGCGATCACGAAGGTCGACCCGAAGTTGCCCTTGTTGAACTCGGGCTGGGGGCGGTTCGGGCTGGTGTAGAACTGCCCGTTGCTCGGGGAGGCCGGGTCCACCGAGGTGGTGAAGTTGGCCGGCATGGCGAGGCGGGTGTCCCACTCGGGCTGGGCGGTCTGGTTGAACTGCTGCTGGGCCCGGTCGAGGCGGGCGACCGCCTCGTTCAGCAGGTCCTGGTGGGCCTGGGCGGCGGCGACGGCACGCTCGGCGTGGGTCCGCTGGATCTCGCCCTGGAGGAAGGCCTGGGCGAACGCGCGGTTGCGGTTCGACTCGTTCTGGGCCATCCGGCGGTCGAAGCGGGCGAGCACGCTGAGCTCGCGGGCGTCGGCCGAGGCGTACCGCTCGCTGACCTGGGCGTCGGCGATGCGGCGGGTGGCGTCGATGTCGGCGCGGAAGGCGAGGTCACGCGACTGGGCGAAGCCGAGCTCGGCGTCGGCCCCCGCGAGGAACCGGTCCACGCGGGCCTGGGCGATCATCTCTCCGCTCCGGGCGACATCGGTCATGAACTCGATCTCGGCCTGCGTCCGGCGACGCTCGGCGACCTGGGCGGCGCTGAGCTCGGCGGCGCTGGCGATGCCGATGCGCTCGGCGGCGTCGGCGTCCGCCAGGCCCTCGTTGTAGTCGGAGCGGGCCACCGCGAGGTAGCTGCTGGCCGACTGGTCGAGGCGGCGGAGCTCGGCCGCGAGGATGGTGCGGGCGGCGTCGATCTGCTCGTTGAGCTGGTCGAGCTTGGCCCGCTCGCTCTGCTCGAGGGCGGCGGCCTCGGTCAGGAGCTGCTTGCTCTGGGCGGTGCCGCGGCGGAGGGTCGCGTCGCGGCGGGCCTCGAGGTTGCGGACGATGGCGCGGCCGTTGCGGCGGACCGACTCGGCCCGGGCGAAGACCTGGGCGATGCGGGCGGCGGCGCGGCGTTCCTCGGCCTCGGCCTCGGCGCGGAGGAGCGACGCCTGGGCGATCGTCTCCTTGCGGCCGCTGTCGGCGTGGGCCTCGGCGCGGCGACGGGCGGCCTCGGCGGCGGCGGAGAGCCCGTCGGCCTGGGCGAGGAGCTCATCGACGCGGGCGGCGTTCTCCTTCTGGAACGACTCGATCTCGGTCACGGTCGTGGCGTGGCCGGCCCGCTTGGACTCCCACCACATGGTGAAGTCGGCGTACTCGTCGTCGTGGTTGGCCTGGGCCTCGTTGCGGAAGGCGTCGGCCTCGGCGCGGAGCTGGGAGGCCTTCGCCAGGGCGATGCGGAAGTCGGCGATGCGGTCGGCCCGCACGCCCTCGGTGTTGAACGAGCCGCGGGCGAGCTCGGGCGTCGGCGCGGAGGCGTCGATCTGCGGGCCCTTGAACTCGCCGGGGAGGTTGACCTGCCCCTTCTGGGCCTGCTTGGCGATCTGGGCGCGGAGCTTGGCCTCGGCCTTCTGGGCCTCGGCCTGGGCCTCGGCGCGGATCTTGTCAAACTCCGACTGGGCGAGGGCACGCTGGTGGGCGGCCTGCTCGCGGGCCGCGGTGACGCGGGCCTCGACCTCGGCGGCGACGAAGGCGGCGCGGGCCGAGCGCTCGATCTCGTTGGCCTGGGCGTCGGTCACCTCACTCCGGGCCATGGCCTGGGCGAGACGGGCGGCGACGCCCTCCTTGGCTTCCTCGAACATGACGCGGGCGAGCTCGAGGTTCTCCTCGGCCTCGGCGAGGCGGCGCTGGGCCTCGGCCTCGGTGTTCTGGCCGAGCTGGATGGCCTGCTCGCGGAGCTGGTTGGCCTCCTCGAGCTGGTCGTTGTAATCAACATGGAGCTCGACGAGGTTGAGGCGGAAGGCGGTGTCGGCGCCCTCGCTCTCGAGCGACTCGGCCTGGGCGAAGATCTCGCTGACGCGGGCCTTCGACTCGGCCTCGATCGTGCGGGCGAGCTGCATGAGCTCGTCGGCGCGAGCCTCGGTCTCCGAGCGTGCGGTGCGGATCTGCTGATCCAGCTCGCCCACCTCGGCGGTGGTCTGGTCGCTGATCGAGCTGCTCTCGACCCGCAGGTTGCGGACACGCTCGAAGGCGCGCTGCTCGGTCATCTCGGCCGTGCGGACCATCTGGTCGACGGTGGCGTTGCCTCGCTCGTTGACGGCGTCACGCTCGGCGAGCATCTTGTCGTGCTCGGCGAGGGCGGTGGACCAGGAGTTCTCCGCCTGGGCGCGGAGCTGGCGGACAAAGGCCTCGTGCTCGCGGACCTGCGTCTCGAGGATGCGCTCGTTCTTGCGGTGCTCGGTCTCGAAGGCGAGCTTCTGGGCGTCGATCTCCTGGACGAACTTGCCCAGCTTGGCGTCGTAGGTCTGCTCCATGCGGCGGGCGGCGGCGTCGGCGATGTCGCGCTGGCTCAGGGCCGCGTGGATGACATCGTCGGCCTCGGCGCTGCGGGCGAGCTCGTCGGCGCGGGCGTTGATGTCGTCGGCCTGGGCCTGGGCACGCTGGGCCTGGAGCTCCATCGTGCTGTCCTGGGCCTCGCTCACCCAGCGGTTCGGAAGGCCGACCCGCTGGCCTTCGCCCTGGTAGTACGCCGGGTCGTAGAGACCCTCGACATTCGCCTGGTCGAAACCGGGCGCGGCGTAGCTCTGGGCGTTGAAGGCGTTGTTGCTGTTCCGCGAGGCGGTGGAGGTCCCGGTGGAACCGCACCCGCCCAAGCCGGCGGCCAACGATGCAACGAACGCGGTGACGATGACGCCGCGCCCGGCACGGACGGCGGCAAGCTCGGCGATGGTGTCGATGTTCACTTCGGGGCCTCCCCGGCAGGGGCGCCCCAGGTCCCGGCCCGGCAACAAGCCGGCCCATCGGGGGCGCTGCGTCCTCACCACTCCCGGGCCGCGCGGCCCGGATACCCCTTCCGCATCGACGCCCGCCGCCCGCGGCTCGAACGCGGGCCTCACCCCACCGACTCCGGGCACGCCCGGGCGACCGCACAGGCCGCAACCAAGGCGGCTCTCGGACCGACGGGGCGTCCGAGATCTCGACGGGGCCCGCGGGCGCGGGCGGCGGGGGTCCGAGTTCTGCCGTACCGTGCCCCCATGCCGCTGCTCTACGCGGGGATCGACGAGGCGGGTTACGGGCCCTTGCTGGGGCCGTTGTGCGTTGCCGTGTCCGTGGTGCGGGTGGAGGACTGGGCCCCGGGCGACCCCGCCCCGGATCTCTGGAAGTCGCTCAGCCGCTGGGTCGCGAGGTCGCCCGCGAAGGCCAACGGGCGGGTCTGCGTGGCGGACTCCAAGAAGCTCAAGCTCTCCAACGCCCTGAAGACGAAGCACCCGCTGACGCACCTCGAGATGGGCGTGCTGTCGTTCCTGCGGGCCTGGGGGCACGAGACGGAGACCGACGACGGGCTTTTCGCCTGCCTCGGCGTCCGCCTGGAAGGTCATCCCTGGTACGCGGGGGACCCCACGCCCCTGCCCCTCGCCAACGACCCGGGGCTGGTTGCGGTGGCCGCCTCAAGGCTGGCCGCGGCGGAGGCGGCCGGCGTGCGCCTGATGGGCATTCGCTGCACGGCGGTGGGGGAGACGGCGTTCAACAAGGTGGTGCGCGACGCGGGGAGCAAGGCGGCGGTGACGGCCGGCGTCATCGCGGAGCTGGCCCGGATGGTGGCGCACGAGGCGGACGGAGACACGGACCTGCGGATCGTGTGCGACCGGCAGTCCGGGCGGGCGGATTATCAGGACCTGCTGCTGCGGGCGTTCCCGGGGGCGCAGGTGGTTTGCGATGCGCGGTCGCAAGTGGCAACGCACTACACGCTCCGCGTGCGCACGCCGCGGGAGCGCGAGATCGGGGTGCTCTTCCAAACCGAGGCGGAGGACCAGCACTTCCCCGTGGCGCTCGCGAGCATGACCGCGAAGCTCGTTCGGGAGCTGGCGATGGCCCGCTTCAACCGCTACTGGTGCGCCCGCTGCCCGGAGCTGAAGCCGACGGCGGGGTATCGCCAGGACGGGGCGCGGTTCCTGCGGGATTTGCACACGATCGTGACGCCGACCGAGCGGGCCACGATGGTGCGGATGGCGTGAGGGGGGGCCGCGTGGGCGTCGTCAAGCTGACACCGCTGGAGGAGATCGAGGCGCGGCGGATGCTCGATTTGGCCGCCCGGCTCGCGCTGCGCGCCGAGGGGCGCGTCGAGCCGAACCCCTTGGTCGGGTGTGTGCTCGTGCGGGACGGTCGGATCATCGGCATGGGGCACCACCGGGTGTGGGGCGGGCTGCACGCCGAGCGGGACGCGCTCGCGAATGCGCGCACGCACGGCGAGGACTGCCGCGGGGCGACCGCGTTCGTCACGCTCGAGCCGTGCTGCCACACGGGCAAGCAGCCGCCCTGCACGGAGGCGTTGCTCGAGGCGGGCGTGAGGCGGGTGGTGTACGCGGCGGTCGACCCGGGCGATGTCTCGAAGGGCGGGGCGCAGGTCTTGGCGAGCGCGGGCGTCGAGGTCGCGTTCACGGGGGTGAGCGAGTTGGCGGCGGGATTGAGCGTGCCGTTCGTGCACCGCTTGAGCACCGGGCTTCCCTGGGTCATCGCGAAGTGGGCCCAGACGATCGACGGGCGCATCGCGACCCGGACCGGTGAGAGCAAGTGGATCAGCGGCGAGCGCAGCCGGCGGCGGGTGCACAGGCTGCGGACCAAGGTGGATGTGATGCTGACGGGCATCGGCACCGTCCTCGCCGATGACCCGATGCTGACGCCCCGCGGCGTGCGGCTGCGGAAGGTGCCCCGCCGGGTCGTGATCGACGCGGATCTCGAGACGCCGATGGACTCGAAGCTCGTGCGCACGGCCCGCGATGTGCCCACGGCGGTGGCGTGCGCCAAGAGCCTCGTGACGGCGGGGATTACGGAGCGGAAGGTGGCGGAGCTGGAGGCGGCGGGCGTGGATGTCCTGGGGGTTCCCGAGGACCCGAAGCGCCCCGGGCGTCTGCGGCTCGAGATGCTCATGAAGGCCCTGACCGACCGTTTCGGCGCCTCGACGGTGATGGTCGAGTGCGGGGCGAGCCTGCTCGGGTCGATGTTCGAGTCCGACCTGATCTGCGAGTCGGTCGTGTACCTCGCCCCGACGATGCTGGGGGACGAGCACGCGCTGGCCGTGGCGACGGGGCGCGTCGCGACGCGGCTGACGGACGCGCGGCGGTTTCGCCTCTCGCGGGTGAAGCGGGTGGGGGATGATGTGGAGCTGGTGTATCGGAGGCCGGAGGGCGGGGTTGGTGAGGCGAGTGGGGTGCGGGCGGAGGGGGCGTAGGGGAAACTCGGGAATGCCGGCACTACCCGCTGCGCGGATAGTGGCACCAGCGGGGGCGTACACTGTTGCGGGTGGGTGGTGAGCGTTCCGAAGGGGGACCATGACGGATATCGAGGTGCCGGGGGCCGTGAGCCCTGCCGAGATCGAGCGGGATGCGTTGCCGTTGCCGGACCGGGTGACCCCGGGGGCGATCTGGTGGCCCTACGCGATCTCGATCGCGGCGATCCACCTGCTGGCGTTGCTGGCGCTGATTCCCTGGGTCTTCACCTGGACGGGGCTGGTGGTGATGGTGGTGGGGGTCTTCTTCTTCGGGCAGGGGATCAACCTGTGCTACCACCGGCTGCTGACGCACCGGAGCCTGGTGGTGCCGAAGTGGTTCGAGCGGGTGCTGGTGGTGATCGCCCTGTGCTGCGCCGAGGACACGCCCGCGAAGTGGGTGGCGATCCACCGGTATCACCACCACCATTCTGATCATCAGGAGGACCCGCACTCGCCCCTGGTCAACTTCCTCTGGGCGCATGTCGGCTGGCTCGTGATCAAGAACCCGGGGGCCCACAACATCAGCGTCTACGGCAAATACGCGAAGGACATTTTGCAGGACCCCTTCTACCTGAAGCTTGAGAAGACCTGGCTTTGGGTGTGGATCTACTTGGGCCACGCCCTCGCGTTCACCGTCGCGGGCGGCGTGATCGGGTGGTTCGTGGGGGGCAACTGGGCGACGGCGCTGCAGTACGGCGTGAGCCTGCTCGTGTGGGGCGTCATCGTGCGCACGGTCGCGGTGTGGCACATCACCTGGTCGGTGAACTCGTTCACGCACCTCTTCGGTTATCGCAACTACGAGACGGACGAGAACAGCCGGAACAACTGGGTCGTGGGCCTGATCGCGGTGGGGGAGGGGTGGCACAACAACCATCACCACGACCCGGCCAGCGCCACGACGCAGCACCGCTGGTGGGAACTCGACCCGACCTTCTATGTGATCAAGGTGCTCGAGTGGGTGGGGCTGGCGAAGAAGGTGCGCAAGCCCCGGCATCTGCGGCACGCGGAGCGGGCGGGTGCGTAGGTGAGTTGCCCGGCCCGGCGCGCCCTTCGGGCGGTCCGGGGCACCATTCCCCGATCACACCGAGCGGTGGAAGACGAGTGAGTCGCGGACCTTGGCGGTCAGGACCGAGCCCTCGGCGGGGACGGCGAGTTCGGTGCCGGGATCGGCGTGCTTGGTCTTCACGATCGCGAAGCAGATGGGTTCGCCGCCCAGCATCGGGCTGATGGTGCTGCTGGTCACGACGCCGACGGGGTCGCCCGCGGGGTCGGAGGCGAGGACGACATGCGAGCCGCCGATCGGCTGGCGGGGGTGACCCTCGGGCGTGCGGAGGTTCTCGCCCTCGGGCTTGAGGGCGACGAGCACCTGCTTGGGCTTGCCGAGGCTGTGCATGCGGGCGACGACCTCCTGGCCCAGGTAGCAGCCCTTGGTGAAGCTCACGCGGTCCGCGAGGACGCCGGTCTCGGCGGGCAGGGACTCGGTCGAGAAGTCGATGTTGAAGAGCGGCGTGCCGGCCTCGATGCGGGCGGTGTTGTACGCCAGCCACCCGATCTGGCGGAGCTTAACGCGGCCCGCGAGGGTGTCCCCGTTCTCGCCGTTGATCGGTGAGCCCGCCTCGACGAGCCGGCGGTAGACCTCGCCGGCCCGATCCGTCTCGACGGTCAGCTCCAGCCCGATCTCGCCCGCGGAGTCCTGGCGTTCGACGACGACCTCGGCCCCGTTGATGGCGACCAGCGTCGCGCTGTTGGGCGTCAGGTCGCTCAGCGGGGCGAGCCCCGGCCGCTGCTCGGCGACGGCCGTGAGCAGCTCGAGCGAAGTCGGCCCGTGCAGGGCGAGGCGGTGCAGCCGCTCGGAGGCGTCGCGGAGCTCGACATCCTCGGTGATGATGTACGCGTTCAGCGATTCGATCGTCGCGTCCACCGCGTGGGCGTCGAGGTCGACCAGCGTGCGGTCGCCCAGCTCGGTCAGGCGGAGATCCGCGACGATCCGGCCCTTGCGGTTCAGCCAGAAGGCGTGGATGGACCGGCCCGGGGTCAGGGCCTTGGTGTCGTTGGTGATCATCGACTGCAGGAACGAGTGCCGGTCCGCGCCCACGATCTCGATCGTGCCGCGGTGGGGCTGGTCGATGAGGGCGCTCGCCTTGCGGAGGCTGGCGTACTCGAAATCGACCTCGCCGAAGGACTCGACGAGTTCGATCGCGAGGTCGATCGGGCCGTAGGGCAGGAGGTCGGCCTCGGCCTGGAGGTGCTGGTCTCGGAGGGGGGAGGTGTGGGCCATGGGGCTGCGTTCCGGCGTCGTCCGTGGTGCCATTCGGTGCGGCCGCGTGGGCGGACGCGGGGGATGCTACGCTGGTCGCCCCGAAAGACGATCTGTGCGCCCCACGGCCCGTTCGGTGCGTGGTGGGCGATCCCCGAGGAGGCGACCCCGTGAACTTCGATCTGCTGAAGCGTCTGTGCGAAACCCCCGGTATCCCTGGCCGCGAGGAGCGGGTGCGGGACCTCATCAAGGCCGAGGTGAAGGGGCTCTTCGACGAGATCGAGACGGACGCCTTGGGCAGCCTGATCTGCCGCAGGCACCCGCGCCCCGCGAGCGGCGGCAACGGGAAGAAGACGACCAAGAAGAAGGCGGGCACGGGCAGCGACGCCCCGGTCGTCATGCTGCTCTGCCACATGGACGAGATCGGCTTCTATGTCCGCCACCTCGACGACAAGGGCTTCGTCTGGCTGAACAACGCCGGCGGCTTCGACCCGCGGAACCTCTTCAGCCGGCGCGTGCTCGTCGTCACCGACGGTGGCGACCACAAGGGCGTGATGAACCCCGGCGGGCGGCCCATCCACATCTCGAGCCCGGACGAGCGGACGAAGGTGCCCGATGTCAAGGAGTTCTTCGTCGACCTCGGGCTCGGGGCGGATGAGGTGAAGAAGCGGGTGAAGATCGGCGACTATGTCGTGATGGACGAGCCCTGCATCGAGGTGGGCAAGAAGGTCGTCAGCAAGGCCCTCGACAACCGCGTCGCCTGCTGGCTGGGCATCGAGTCCGTCCGGGCCCTCGACAAGGCCAAGACCGGGCACGCCTGCGAGGTGGTGGTCGCGTTCACCACGCAGGAAGAGGTCGGCCTCCGCGGCGCCCGCACCGCGAGCTACGCCGTGAAGCCCGACATCGGCATCGGCATCGATGTCACGCTCGCGTGCGACACGCCGGGCGTGCCGGAGGCCGAGCGCGTGACCCAGCACGGCGAGGGCTTCGCCCTGCACATCAAGGACGGTAGTTTCATCTCGGACTACAGCCTGGTGAACCAGGTCGAGGCGATCGCGAAGAAGAAGAAGATCAAGTACCAGCGGTCCATCCTCGCCGCCGGCGGGCAGGACGGTGCCGCGGCCCAGCAGGCGGCCGCGGGTGCCCGGGCCGTGGGCATCACCGTCGGCACGCGGTACATCCACACCGTGACCGAGATGATCGACACGGGGGATCTGACGGCGGCCCGCGACATTCTCGCGGCGTTCATGGGCGAAGCGAAGTAAGCCGGCAGTCATCGGCATGAAACGGGGGACCACGCCCGCGCTGCGCGTGGGCGTGCCACCCGTGATTCGCATGGCCAACAAAGACAACGCCCGCTGTTCGCGGGCGCTGGCCTTGTCTCGTGTTCGTCGTTTGGGATCGTCAGGCCGCGAGGCTCGCGACATTCTCGATCGCGTCGATCACCTGGCGGACCTGGAAGGGCTTCTTGAGGAAGCCGTCGAAGCCGGCCGCCCGCAGGCCCGAGGCCTGGCCGTCCGTCAGCTTGCCAGACATCGCGATCAGGCGGGTCATCTGGGTCGAGTCGCCCGAGCGGACCAATTCGGCGATCGCCCGACCGTCGGCGTTATCCAGGTGGACATCGAGCAGCATCACATGCGGGCGGAATCGTTCGCACTCGAGCCCGGCCTTGAAGAGTCCGGTCGCGGTCGAGACCTCGTAGTTGGTCTGCTCACCCAGGACGCGCTTGAGCACCTCGACAACCTCGGCGTCGTCGTCGGCGATCAGCACGCGGGTCTGGCCGCTGGTGATCCCGTCCATGGGGATCCCGTGGGCCTTCATGAACCGCAGGAGTTCGGAGACCGGGATTCGACGGTCCTTGGATCCGGGGATCCGGTAGCCCTTGAGCTGCCCGGAGTCGAACCACTTGGAGACCGTTCGCGGGGCGACATTACAGATCTTCGCCACCTCACCGGTCGTCAGTACATCTCGATCAAGGGGCATCGGCTCAACCTCAGCTACGCACGGGGCGGACCCTGCCAACGCGGACGACCCACCGTTGGGCTGTGCATCGTCGGAAATGGGACGCGTCTTGACGCCAGACGGTGCAGGCGGCGCATTCCGTGCGAATTTGGCGGTATCAGGACCTTGCCAGAGCCCGAAAACGGGAGATCGCGGGCCCGGTTCCAGCGGTCCCGCGGGGTTATTCCGGGGCCCTGACCCGGTGGATTGACGCTTGAGGGGCCTCAATCGGGCACCCCGGGGGCGGGGAGACGCCCTCAGGGAACCGGAAGCGGGCTCCGGAGAGCGGGTCCCCAGTTACGGGGTCAGCCCATCGCACGACCCGCCCGCGTTGACACTCCGCGCGGCGGGTGGGTACATTCTCCTTCCGCGAGACCGCCCGCAGGGCGGCCGCGGGCGTTTGGTCGCGGGTCGGCGACGCGGGGATGCCCGTGTGCCGGTTCGGGGCCCTCGACCGCGTGACCGGCACGGCGTCCGGCTCGCAGCCCGCCTTCGCGACGGCCCGGACGCTCCGGCCCGTCGCGCCCCCGCTCGGCGACGGTCCTCGGGACGACACCCGGCCGCTCGCCGCCACCAGTCAGGAGAATCGCGGTGCCCGTGACGCGAGTGGTCCGTCGGCGTTGTGTGTCCAGTCTGATCGCCCTCGCGGGCCTTGCCGCGGCGGTGGGTGTGCCGCTGGGCGTTTCCGCTCCCGTTGCTTCGGCGGCGGTGCAGCCGGAAGCGGCCGATCGCTCGAACGAGCAGGCGCTCGCGGACTTCATCCACTTCGTGCTGATCGCGAACTACGACATCGCGGGCGATGTCGGTCGCCAGCTGCTCGAATCGGGGATCACCGCCGGCGAGTTCGTCGACCTGGTCGACGCGATGCGCGAGCGGGACCGCTTCGACAAGGCCCTCGCCCGGGCGATGCGGGTCGACGCCCTCGAGGATGTCGCGGGGCAGATGGACGACCTGTACCGCCAGGGCAAGCTCGCCCGCAGCCGCAACCCCGACGAGATCGCCAAGAGCATTGACCTCCTGACCGGCCAGCTCCTCCAGCGTCTGCTGGGTCAGGAGCGCCTGAAGGCCGCCGGCGAGTACGCGATGCCGCAGCTTCTGGATGCCGTCCTCGACGGCTCGAAGCCGGCCCTGCGGGCCGAGGCGACCCAGCTGCTGATCGACATGGGCGGCGACGCGGTGACCCCCCTCGCCGTGGCGCTCAAGAGCCTGAGCCCGTCGCAGCAGGAGATCATCGTCACCATCCTGGGCCGGTCCGGCCAGCGGACTGCCCTTCCTTATGTGGTCGAGCTCGCCCGCACGACCGACTCCGACTCGGTTCGCGCCGCGGCCGAGCGAGCGGCCCAGGCCCTGGGCGGCAACACGACCCTCGACCCCGCGGCCCTGTTCTTCCAGCTCGCCGAGGGGTACTACGACGAGCGGTCCGACCTGACGAGCTTCCCTGGCGAGGAGTTCCAGCTCCTGTGGGCCTACGACCCGGGCCTCGGGCTGATCATGACCCCGATCCGCACCGAGGTGTACCACGAGGCGATGGCGATGCGGTCGGTCGAGCGCGTGCTGCGCGAGCGGCCCGACGCCCCCGACGCGATCGGCCTCTGGATCGCGGCGAACTACTCCCGCGAGATCGACGCCCCCGCGAACTATCAGAACCCCGCGTACTCGAGCGACCGTCGCGGGGCGGAGTACTTCGCCGTCGCCGCCGGCAGCCCGATCGCGCAGCGCGTCCTCGCCCGGGCCATCGACGACCGTGACACGCCGCTCGCCCGCCGGGCGATCGCCGCGATCGAGCAGACGGCCGGCGCGACGAACCTGGTCGCGGTCGGCGACGAGGGTCGCTCGCCCCTGCTCGACGCCCTGGCCTACGCCGACCGGCGCGTCCGCTACGACGCCGCCCTCGCCCTCGCCGCCGCCCAGCCGACGAGCTCGTTCAGCGGCTCCGAGCAGGTCGTCCCGATCCTCGCGTCCGCGATCCGGAGCGCCGGCGAGCTCTACGCCGTCATCCTGACCGGGCGCGACCGCGAGGAGTACGACCGCCTCCGCGGCATCCTCGAGGCCGCCGGCTACACCGTCCTGCCGCCGTCGGACCAGGGCCTCGGCGGGCTCGCCGCGCCGCTGGCCGAGGTGCCGGGCGTCGACCTGATCGTGACCTCGCTGCCTTTCGACCAGACCCGCCAGCAGATCGAGCAGGCCCGGGCGGGCCGCAAGGTCAGCGTGGCCCCGGTGCTCGCCCTCGTCCCGCCGGAGGACCTGGAGGCGATGGACCGCCAGTTCGGGCGTGACACCCTCGTCGCGACCCGGCGCGGGTCGATCAACCGCCAGCAGATCACCGCGGCCGTCGGCCAGCTCGTCGAGCGTGCCAGCGGCGGGGCGATCTCCGAGGGCGAGGCCGACCTCTACGCCGCCCGCTCGCTCGCGGCCCTGCGGGACCTCGCGGTCTCGCGCAACGGCGTCCTCGAGGTCGCCGCCGCCGCTCAGCAGCTTGTCGCGGCCCTGCCCGATGTGGATGCTGGCGCACGGCTCGCCGTCGCCGAGGTCCTCGCGCACATCGGCGAGGAGCGGACCCAGTCCGCGATCGCCGACGCGGCCCTCGACGCCCGCGGCGTGGCCCAGATCGCGATGCTCGAGAAGCTGGGCGACTCGGCCAAGCGGTTCGGCAACCTCCTGCCGACGCGCTACGCCCGTCGCCTCGTGGAACTGGCCCGGTCGAGCAACGAGGATGTCGCGACCGCGGCCGCCGCGGTGATGGGCGCGCTCGACCTGCCCAACACCGACCTCGTGCCCCTGATCCTCGACGCGGGCGGCGAGCGTGCCGACGGTCGGCCCGGCAATCGCGGGAACTGACCGCCGGTTATCCGGACGGGCGGGCTCGCCCCCCTGACGCAAACTCTGCACACGCATCGGGAATCCACCCATCGGGGTGGATTCCTTGCTGCGCCCGCTGAAGCCTGCTGGATCGGGGTAGCCCCCGGGCCGATGGAGTCTCCGAGGCACGCGGCGGTCCTGTCGCGCGGCCGGGTCGGAGGTTCCACGCCGTGGGTCGGACGCACTCGACAGGTCGGGGCTTCACGCTCCTGGAACTCGTGGTGATCTTCGTGATCCTGGGCGTGCTGGCGGCGATCATCGCGCCCCAGTTCTCGAGCGCCGCCGTCGATGCGCGCGCCAACGGCGTGCAGTCGCAGTTGAACTCGCTGGAGGCCCAGCTCGAGCTCTTCCGGGCCCGGAACGGGCGGTACCCGACGCTGAACGAGCTGGCCTCCCCGCCCCAGAACGGCGGGCGCGGCAGCAGCTTCGGCGTGCTGATCGACCAGAACTACCTCGAGGCCGCCCCGGTCAATCCGCTGACGGGCGGGGACGCTGTGGGGGTCGACTGGCTGTACGACGAGGCGATGGGGCGGGTGACGCCGGTCGGGGGCTGAGGTTCTCGGGCCGCGCGGGCGTGAGGTGTCCCGCAGCGGGGTGCCGCTCTGGCCCCGGGGGTGGCTTCTGGCCGATGGTCTGGTGGTGAACCCTCGAAGGGAGGCGGCCGGCGTGCGCACGAACGAGACGAACACCACCGGTACTGGCGGGGACGCGGGCGAGATCCGCGCCAAGGCGAAGAAGCACGGGGTGTTCGGGCCGCGCTGGATCGGTGCCTGCACGCTGGCCCTGTTCGCGGGGATGCTGATCTGGTCGAAGCTGCGGATCGCCTCGTCGGTCCCGCGGTCGGCCTACGCCGACCCGAAGGAGACCGACGCGGGCGACCGCGGCGACGCGCCCGCCGTTGAGGACGGGGCGCGGGCCGAGGAACGGGAGCCGTCCGCCCGCGATTGATGGGTCGGACGACGCCGGTGCGTCGACCGGGGTTCGCCTGTAACGCTTGGGGCGTCTGAGCCGGTCCGGGCCGGGGGGAGGGGTCGGCTGGGTCCCGCCGGACGGCTCGGGTGGTTGTGGGACGCAAGTCGGGACGCCGCAACGACGAAAGTCGGGGTGTGTGACCGGCTCGGGGCGTGCCCGGGGCGAGCACTGGGGGGCCCCGATGCCCGAAAGACGCGAACGAAGAGACCGGCCCTGCGGCTTCGCCCGACACGCGCTCTGGCTGTGCGTGCTCGCGGTCGCGTCGGTCGGCGCGAGCGCGGCCGCCCAGCCGGATTTCACCCAGCTCGCCGAGCAGATGTTCCGGGCCCAGCCGGGCTCGTCGATTGGGCCGGGCGACGCGGGGGCGGGCGGCCAGGCTTCGGCCAACGGTGGTGGGGGGGCGGCTTCGTCGGGCGAGACCGACTTCGCCACTCTGCGGACCGCGATCACCGTCAGCGAGCACGAGCTCGTCGAGGTGCATGTCGCGGACGAATCACTGGCGGCCGTCCTCCAGGTCCTGAGCGTGCAGAGCCAGCGGAACATCGTCGCGGGCTCGGGCATCGACGAGCGTGTGACCGCGGACCTCTACGGCGTGACCTTCTACGAGGCGCTCGACGCCCTGCTCCATGTCAACGGGTACGGGTATATCGAACGCGACGGCTTCATCTATGTGTACACCCAGGAGCAGCTCGGCCAGATGCGCACGGCCGCCCAGCGCCGCGTGAGCCGCGTGATCGAGCTCGACTACCTCAACGCGATCGACGCGGCCCAGCTCGTCGCGCCGCTCTTGAGTGAGGACGGCACGATCACGACCCCCGGGGCGAGCCCGGAGTTCTCCATCCCGAGCGACACGCCGACGGGTAAGGACGACTACACGGGTGCTTCCCTCCTCGTCGTGAACGATTATCCCGACCGGGCCGACGCGATCGAATCGCTGGTCGCCCGGCTCGACACCAAGCCCGCGCAGGTCCTGGTCGAGGCGACCATCCTGCAGACCGCCCTGACCGAGGCCAACGCCTTCGGCATCGACTTCTCGCTCATCGCCGATCTCGATTTCGACAGCTTCCTCAGCCCGCTCGACGCCGTCGACGGGCTCATCGGCGGCCGAGGGACGCGGATCATCGGGGGCGGCGAGGTGCCGATCGGCGTGCCGGACGACGGCACCGGTCGGGCGATCTCGTCGAGCGTGGGCAATGTCGCGGGCCCGGCGACGCTCAAGGCGGGCATCATCGACCAGGATGTCGGCGTCTTCCTCCGCGTGCTCGACGAGGTGACGGACATCACGGTGGTGAGCAACCCGAAGCTGCTGACACTGAACCGCCAGCCCGCCCGGGTGCTCGTCGGTACGCGTGTCGGCTTCCTGAACACGACCACGACCGAGACCTCGACCACGCAGTCCGTCGAGTTCCTCGATACCGGTACCCAGCTCCATGTGCGGCCCTTCGTCACCCGTGACAACCTCATCCGCCTCGAGCTCAAGCCGCAGGTCTCGACCTTCCGCCCCCGTGCGACCGTGACCGCGACCGGCCAGACCGTGACGATCCCCGATGAGGACACGACCGAGCTCGTGACCAACCTCATCGTGCGCGACGGTCAGACCGTGGTGCTGGGCGGCCTTTTCACCGAGACGACGACCGCCACCCGTCGCCAGGTGCCGGTCCTGGGCGATGTGCCGATCATCGGCGCCGCCTTCCGCGGGCACGACGACAGCACCAACCGCTCCGAGATCATCTTCCTCGTCACGCCCTCGATCGTGAACGACCGCGTGCTGACGCTCGAGGGTGAGCGGGCGACGGCGTACATCGACCACGCCCGCGTCGGCGCCCGCCAGGGCCTGCTCCCGTGGAGCCGCGAGCGCCAGGTGGGCCAGCTCCTCGTCGAGGCCCAGCGCCTCGCCCGCGAGGGGGACGACCGCGTCGCACGGCTCAAGGTCCAGCGTGCCCTCGCCCTGCACCCGCAGGCCCCCGACGCCGTTGCCCTCCGCGAGTCGCTGACCGGCCGGGCCGTAAGGCTCCCGACGCGCAGTATGTTCGATGACATCCTGGAGCGCGAGGCCGAGCGGTTCCTCGCTCCGCAGGGCATGCCGCCCGCGCCGAACCGCCGCGGCGAGCCCGAAGCCGCAAAGCCGAATCCCGCGCTCGACCTCGATGTCACCGCGGGCGTCGACCCCTCGACCCTCGCCGTTGGCGCGGCACCCTTCTTCGACCTGCCCCGCCTGCTCGGCGGGCGCACGCTCGCCGCGGGGCGGACCATCGACGCGAACGCGCCGACGCAGCCCGGGGCGAGCAACGAAGCACAGCTCGCCTCCGAGGGCGCGCCGTTCGACGCCTCCAGCGGGCTCGAGGCCCTCCGCGGGCTGATCGAGGGCAACGAAGATCTCTTCACCACCGTGCCGACCGATCCGGGCGAGCTGAACGGGGGGCCGTGATGAGGCGTACGCATCGAGCGTTGTTGCTGGTCGCGGCGGGGACGGCGTTGGGACTATTTGGGTGCTCGGGCCAGGGCAAGTACACCGCCGAGCATGTCAGCCTCGCCGAGCGGAAGATGACCGCGCTGAAGGCCGCGACCGAGTTCTCGATGGCGGAGCAGGCGTTCCTCGCCGGCGAGCTCGAAAAAGCCGAGCGCAAGCTGAAGCTGAGCCTGTCGATGTCGCCCGATGTCGCGGCGACGCATGTCCTCATGGCCCGCGTGCTCCTCGAAGAGGGGCGCGTGGGCGAGGCCCTCGGCTCACTCCGCCGCGCCCTGGAGATCGACGGTCGCCACGCCGAGGCGCACTATTACACGGGCGTCGTCTCCGAACGTCTCCGCCAGCCCGGCGTCGCGTTCACCCACTTCGCCGAGGCCGCCCAGTCCGAACCGATGGACCCGCAGTACACCGTCGCGGCTGCGGAGATGCTGGTCGACCTCCGCCGCTACGACGAGGCGGAGGATTTCCTGCGGGCGAGCCAGGTCGCCGATCACGCCCCGGCCGTCAAGCAGCTCCTGGGGCACATCGCGATGATCCGGGGCCTCGCCGACGAGGCCGCCGACCGCTTCACCGAGGCCGCCTTGCTCTCGCCCAACGACCCCGCGATCCGCGAGGATCTCGTCGCCGCCCAGGTCGCGGCGGGCCGCTACGCCGAGGCCGAGGCCGAGCTCACGCGCATGCTGGCATCCGTGCAGAGCACCGACGGCTCCGCGGCCGCCGCCGAACGCCGCGACCTGCACCACCTGCGGGCCATGTGCCTCATCGCCCTCGGCCGGCCGCTCGAAGCGCGTCAGGTCTACCGCGACCTCACCGCGGGCGACAGCGGCGCGGGCGATGTCGAGGCGTGGATCGGCCTCGGCCGGTCGTGCTTCCTCGTGGGCGATGTCCGCAGGCTGGGCGTGGCCGCCGACCGCGTCCGAGCGATCGCCCCCGCGCGCGTCGAAGGCCCGATCCTGACCGCCCTCTGGCACCGCGTGCAGGGCGAGCCCGACGCCGCCCTCGCCGCCATCGAGCGATCCAGCAGCGAGGACCCCGAGACGCTGACCCTCCGGGCGTTGGTGCTGGCCGATCTCGGCCGGTTCGAGGACGCCCGCCACACGCTCTACGCCGTGCTCGATGTCGCCCCGGGCGACCGCGCCGCGATGGCCCTGCTCGACAAGCTGCCCGAGCGTGACGCCGACGCCTTTGTGATCGCCCCGACAGACGGCTAAGACCCGCTTCAGTGCCCCGCGTGCACGACCGCCGCTCGCCGCGTCGTGACTTCAACCGCCGGCGGCCGCTCCGTGTGGATCCGCAGATCGCACAGCTCGGCCTCGACCTTCGTGCTGCCGTTCCAGGTGTTCAGCTTCGGCGTCACAACGAGGTCCAGCGTGCAGCCCGAGAGCAACTGCTCGGCGTGCTCGCCCCAGCCCCAGCAGACCACCCGCATCGCCTGCCGATCCATCCCCGAGCCCGACTCGACACGCAGCGCCAGGTGGTCCCCCGTCTTGCCCATCACCCGCGGCGCGTCGGCGAGCCGCACGCCGTCCAGCCGCAGCTTCACCCGCGGGTTCCCCCGCCCGAACGGGCTCATCCCCGCCAGTGACCGCACCGCCGTCCCGGTCAGCTCGCCGAGCGTCGCGACCGTGTCGTAGTGGATCGTCGCGACGAGGTCCGCGGGCGTCAGCTTCTCATTCGCGTGTGCGACGAAGGCCTCGGTGAAGGCCTCCAGCCGCGCCGCGTCCAGCCGCAGCCCCGCCGCCATGTCGTGCCCGCCGAAGGTCGAGAGGTGCGACGCGCACGCCGCGAGCGCCCCGTGCAGGTTGAACCCATCGATCGACCGCCCGGAGCCCGCGCAGGTCGGGCCGTCCTCGCCCTCCTGGAGTTGCATGCAGATCGCCGGGCGACCGAACTTCTCCACCAGTCGCGAGCACACGATCCCCACCACGCCCGGGTGCCACTCCGGGTGCGCCAGCACGATCGCCCGCCGGTCGTCTCCCGTCATGCCCAGCCGCTCGGCCTCCTCGCACGCCTGGTCGAGGATCTTCCGCTCCGTCGCCCGCCGCTGGTCGTTCAGCGTGCAGAGTTGCCCCGCGATCTCCGCCGCCCGGGCCGCATCCTCGGTCAGCATCAGCTCGACCGCCTCCCGCGCATGCCCCATCCGCCCGCACGCGTTCAGCCGCGGCCCGAGCGCGAAGCCCACCCGCTCCGCGTCGATGTCCTCTCCCGCGAAGCCCGATGCCTCGACGAGCGCCCGCAGCCCCGTGAACGGCGTGTGCGCCACCCGCCCCAGCCCGTGCCGCGTCAGCACACGGTTCTCACCCACCAGCGGCACGACATCCGCCACCGTCCCCATCGCCGCGAAGCCCAGGAGGTCGATCAGCAGCCGCTTGTTGACCGGGCTCAGCTTCTCCGTCCCCTCGTGCAGCGTCAGCAGTCGCCACGCCAGCTTCCACGCCACCCCCGCCCCGCACAACTCCCCGAACGGATACGCCGACCCGGGCCGACGCGGGTGCACGATCGCGTACGCATCCGGCAGCGGGTCACCCTCCGCCGGCGGGTTGTGGTGGTCCGTGATGATCAGATCCAGCCCCGCCGCCCGCGCCGCGGCCGCGGGCTCCACCGCCGTGATCCCGCAGTCCACACTCGCGACGACCCTCACGCCCTCCGCGGCGAGGTCCGCGAGCGCCTGCGCGTTCAGCCCGTACCCCTCGTCCAGCCGGTGCGGGACATAAGTCCTGACATCCGCACCCGGTGAAATCGCGAGGAGCGTTCGCACAAGGATCGCGGTGGCGGTGATCCCGTCGACATCGTAATCGCCGTACACCGCGACCGGCTCACCCCCCGCGAGCGCCCGCAGCAGCCGCTCGGCCGCCCGGTCCGCGTCGGGGATGCCCGACGGGTCGTGCAGGTGCAGCAGGCTCGGCTCGAGCATCTCCCGGGCCGCGTCCCCGGTCAGCCCCCGGGCCGCGAGCACGCGGTCGACCAGGGCCAGCCCCGGGCCGGTCTCCGCCCGCACCGCCCATCGGCGGGTCAGGCCTCGGGTGCAGGTGTCGTCGCGGGCGGGTGGCATGAGGGCGGGAGGGCCTTCGGGTCCGGTGGTAGGCTGCGGGGTCCAAAGCCCGGCACGAGCCGGGCCGATCGGGCCAGCATACGACAGAGAGGGGTGCCCATGGTCAAGCTCACCAAGATATACACCAAGTCCGGCGATAAAGGCACCACCGTCCTCGGCAACGGGCGACGCGTCGCCAAGACCCACCTCCGCGTCGAGGCCTACGGCACCGTCGACGAGGCCAATGCCATCATCGGGACCGCCATCGTCGCCTGCCGCGCCGCCGGGCAGCCCACGCTCGACGCCGTCGCCGCCGAGCTTGAACTCATCCAGCACGACCTCTTCGATGTCGGTGCCGACCTCTGCACCCCCGTCGAGGCCGAAGAAGAGTCGGGCCAGCGCCTCCGCGTCGAGCCGGGCCAGACCGAGCGGATCGAGAAGACCATCGACCGCTACAACGCCGAGCTCGAGCCGCTCACCAGCTTCGTCCTGCCCGGCGGTACTTCCGCCGCCGCGGCCCTGCACACCGCACGGACGGTGGTCCGCCGGGCCGAGCGGCTGACGGTCGCCCTCGCCGAGAACGAGCCCGACAGCGTCAGCGACGAGGCCGTGCGGTACCTGAACCGCCTGAGCGACCTCATGTTCGTCCTCGCCCGCATCGCCAACGACGGCGGCAAGACCGATGTCCTGTGGCAGCCGGGGAAGACGCGGGGCACGGGGGCGGGTGGGGCAGGCTGATTCGTCGATAAACTGACGCCATGGCGGGCACGCCCCCGCGGCGCATCCGGGCTCACCGAGGCAGCCCGCCAAGAGGGAGATCGATGCCGGGATTGGAGACCACGGAGTTCCGGCGGGCCTTCGCCGTCGAGACCGACCGGCTGCTGCGAAGCCGGCTGCTGTGGTTCGTCTGCATCTGGGGCGGCCTGACCGCCCTCGTCAACATCCCCATCTGGATCGGCGCCATCGCCCGCCCCTTCGGCCTCGAGGGCTCGCTCATCCTGAACCTCGACGACTGGGGCCGCCGCGACTACCTCCTCTACGGGCTCACCCAGTTCCTCCTCATCGGGGCCTATGTCTCCGCCCTCATCGCCGTGAAGAAGAACGCCATCGCCGACCGCGGCATCCTCCTCATGAGCATGGCCCTCGTCGCCCTCGACGGGCTCAACCATGTCGCGATCCGCGCGGGCGAGGTCCAGATGTTCGGGGGGGCCATCCTCTTCTTCGGCATGACGCACTTCGTCGCCTCTGCCCTCTTCCCGTGGTCCCCGGGCCAGGCGATCAAGCCCGCCGCCCTCGTCCTCCTCGTCAGCGCGATCAGCCGCCTCACCGTCGAGGACGGCCCCTCGACCCAGGACGCCCTCGCCATCGGCTTCAGCCCCCTCATCGCCGCCCCGGGCGTCCTCTTCTGCTGGGGCCGCCACTCCCGCCGCATGGAGCGGTTCAAGTACACCTTCGTCGACCAGCGCTACGGCAAACTGCGGCAAGAACTCGCCTACGCCCGCGCCATCCACGAGGCCCTCTTCCCCCAGCCCAGGACCGCCGGCAGCGTCCGCCTCACCTACAAGTACGAGCCCATGCGGCAGATCGGGGGCGACTACCTCCACGCCGCCGTCTGCCCCACCGACGACGGCCGCGACGAGAAGCTCAGCCTCGTCCTCATGGATGTCACCGGCCACGGCATCCCCGCCGCCCTCTCCGTCAACCGCCTCCACGGCGAGATGGAGCTCTGCTTCGCCGACGACCCCGACATCGGCCCGGGCGAGGTCCTCCGCCGGCTCAACCGCTATGTTCACCTGACCCTCGCCAAGCACTCGATCTTCGTGACGGCGCTATGCCTCCGTGTCGACCCACTGAAGGGCACCATCGAACACGCCAGCGCCGGCCACCCGCCCGCGTTCCTGAGAGGAAGCGACGGCACCATCCGCGAACTCGAATCGACCGCCATCGTCCTCGGCGCGATGGCCGACCGCGACTTCGACCCCGCCCCCGAGGTCCACAAGTTCGGCCCGGGCGACTCCCTCATCGCCTACACCGACGGCGCCACCGAGGCCCGCAGCGAGAAGGGCGACATGCTCCGCGTCGACGGCCTCCGCCGCCTCCTCGCCGACCCCACCCCCATCCAGCCCGGCACCTGGCCCGAACGCATCCTCGATGTCGTCTACCGCCACCGAGGAGGCCACCCTCCCGAGGACGACACCCTCATCGTCGAGGTCTACCGCTCCATGGAGTCCGTCCGCCGAGCGACCGACGGCGACGGCGAGCGGAACGAGGAGACGGTCGAGGAGTGCGAGAGCGTGGCGACGGTGGGGGGGCTGTAGGGCGATCGCCGGCAGCTTCGCAACGGCAAGCCGGCCGGCGGTACGCTGGCGGCATGGCGACCATGAATCCTTATGTCATCGATCCGATGGCCGACGATCGGCTGAGCCAAGAGCTGGAACCGGGCGAGCGGGCGATTTGGGCGGGCCGGCCGTCGCCCGGTCGGGCCATGCGAGCAGCGCTGCCGATCGCGTTGTTCGCCATCCCGTTTACCGCGTTCTCGCTTTTCTGGATGGCGATGGCGAGCGGGATGTTCTTTGCCTCTTCCGGGGCGAGCGGGAGTGGGAACGGGCCGCCATCGGCGTTGGGGCTCATCTTTCCAGCGTTCGGGCTGCCGTTCTTGTGCGTGGGGCTCTTCATGCTGTCGTCGCCCTGGAGGGCGGCCCGTGGCGCCAAGCGGGGGTTGTACGCCATCACGGATCGACGATGCATCATCTGGAACGCGAAGTTCGGCGGAACCATGCAGGTAACGAGCTACCGGCCCGACGATCTGACCCAGATGGAGCGTGAGCAACGGGCCGACGGCTCGGGGGACCTGATCTTCCGTCGTGTTGTCCGGCTCAGCCCAAGGCGGGGCCATGGCACGAGGACGCAAACGGAAGCGGAGGGGTTCCTGGGCGTGCCCGAGGTCGCCCAACTCGAGCGGACCGTGCGGAGCGCGCTGGGACTCTGACGGGCCGATCAGTTGGAAGTGCGGGAGTGAGAGAAGACCGGTCGCTGACGCTCGGGGCTGGTACCGCTGTTATTCCTTCGTCCCCTCCACCCGCCCCGGCTCCGTGTACTTCGAGCACGCCTTCGCCAAATCCACCCCGTTCACATTCGCCAGCGTCGCCAGCCACGCCAGCACATCCGCGAACTCCTCCTCGAGGTTCGCCCGCTCCTCGGTAGTGGGGGGGCTGCCGCCGTGGGCTTCCTTGTTGCAGTTGTAGAGCGCCGTCGCCAGCTCCCCGAACTCCTCGGTCAGCAACAGAAAGGTCGCGTGCGTCCCCCGTGCGTTGTCCGTCGCGAAGTACCGGTCCCGGATGAGCTGCTGAAACTGCGCGAGTGTGAGGTCGTCGGCCATGCCCGTGGTATAGCCACTCCGAGCAGAATGCGGCGGCACCTCACCCCCCGGCGCGGGGAGATCCGTTGACGCTCGCCCCACCCGCCCCACCCGCCCCACCCGCCCCCGCCCCGATCGGCTTCGCCGGCACCGTCCCCGCCGGCTCCTTCGCGTTCCGCGACCCCGTGATCGCGTCCGTCACCCGGTCCAGCAAGCTCCCCACCAGCGCCGGCCGGAAGCCAACGAGGAAGCAGAAAAGCGACGATGTCCCCGCCAGCGAGATGTACGACTGCTGGCTCGTCGAGCTGAAGGGCGTGCCCGTCACCAGCAGCAGACCCGAGATCAGGATCAGGTAGACCAGGAACCCCCGCGCCACCGCCGCCCCGACGCCCAGCGGCGTCGTCGTGTGCTCGCTGCTCGTCACGACCGTGCGCTCGGTCTCGGTCTTCGTCGCCTCGCGCGCCGCGCTCGCCCCGAAGAGCACCCGCATGCAGTCCCCCGCGAGCGCCGACACGCAGCACAGGATCGCGACATTCGTCGCGGTGAAGGTCAGCGTCGCCATCACGCACGCGAAGATCCAGGTCACGATGTCGATCCGAGCCAGCGTCTCGGTGAACCCCGCGATGTCCGCGCCGCCCATCGCGAACGAGTTCGCGTAGGTCCGGAACGGCGCGCTCGAGACATGGCTCCCGAGCCCGAAGATCCCGATCCACACCAAAATCGCCAGGATCCCGAACGCAGCCGGGATGAGCCCCTCGAGACGCAGGATCGCGTTCAGCCGCGCCGCAATCCCGGGCGAAGGCTCCGCGGTCGCGGTGGCGTCCGTCCGCGCCGCGGGCGGGCTCGCCGCGGGCGACGCCTCGATCTGTCCGACGCTCTCCGTCCGTGGGCTCGTCAGTTCCGGCACATTGACCCCCTCAGTTACCCAGTTTGTCCTGTTTGCCACCCGCCGAGTATGACCACCATGCCCCGACCCTGATATAGGGAAACCAGAGGTGTTTCCCCACCCGCCCCCAGCCAACCCCGGGTGTAGCATCCTGTACGGCTCCGCCCCCCCGGCACCTTCGGGCCCTCCCCGCCCCCGCCCACTTGCCCGGAGAGCCTTCCCGGCTACCATCCTCTCCCCGTCCCGGGCCCGGCCCGCGCGGTGGTCGTGTTGAAACCAGCCCGCCGGGAAGACCGGGGGCCTTCAGACCCGAAGAGAGCCCGATGCCGACGATCAACCAGCTCATCCGCAAGCCCCGCCGCGACCCGGTCGTCAAGTCCAAGGTCCGCGACCTCGAGAAGTGCCCCCAGCGTCGCGGGGTGTGCCTCAATGTCCGCACCACGACCCCGAAGAAGCCCAACTCGGCTCTCCGGAAGATCGCCCGCGTGCGCCTGAGCAACGGCAAGGAAGTCACCGCCTACATCGGTGGCGAGGGCCACAACCTCCAGGAGCACTCGATCGTCCTCGTCCGCGGCGGACGAGTCCGCGACCTCCCCGGTGTGCGCTACCACATCGTCCGCGGCTCGCTCGACACCCTCGGCGTCGACGGCCGCAAGCAGGCCCGCTCGAAGTACGGCGCCAAGAAGGGCAAGGGCTAAGCCCCGACCCAACGCAGTCAGCAACCGCCCACGCCGACCAACGGCGCAGGGCGAGGCAAGTAATCCCGCGAGCACACGGCCTCTTTCCGCTCGCGGGGTGAACACACGGCCGGGACACAGCTCCCGGCGGATGAGCCAAAGGAGAATCCCATGGCCGGCCGGATTACAGCGTCCGAAGATCAGTTGCGTCCCGATCCCAAGTTCGGGGATCTCGTGGTCGCCAAGTTCATCAACTGCATCATGTACGACGGCAAGAAGACGCGCGCCCAGCGCTGCCTCTACGACGCCTTCGACCTCATCGACGAGCGCCTCGCCAAGAGCCCCGCCGAGGACAAGCCCGAGAACGCCCTCCATGTCTTCCACATGGCGGTCGAGAACATCAAGCCCTATGTCGAGGTGCGCAGCAAGCGCATCGGCGGTGCCAACTACCAGGTGCCCATCCAGGTCAAGAAGAACCGCCAGCAGTCGCTCGCCTTCCGCTGGCTCATCCAGGCCGCCCGCTCCGAGAAGGGCCGCCCCATGGCCCAGCGCCTCGCCGACGAGCTCATCGCCGCCGCCAAGCGCGAGGGCAAGGCCATGCAGACCCGCGAGCAGACCCACCGCATGGCCGAGGCCAACAAGGCGTTCAGCCACTTCGCCAAGTAAACCGGCTCGCGACAACCACTGCACACACCAAGACCGCGGGGCCTTCCCCGCGGTCTTTCCTTGCGCCCGGAGCACGCACCCCGTATGGTGTGCCCAGGAGGTCCGCCATGCCCCGCGCACTCGCCGTTCTGTTCTCGCTCCTGCTCGCCGTCCCCGCCCTTGCCCAGCCCGGCTACGAGACCGACCGCGACATCGCCTACTGGGACGAAGCGCCCGACGACTACGCCGCCGAACGCTGCCGCCTCGATGTCTACCGCCCGACCGAAGCAGCGAAGGACGGCAAGCCCTTCGTCACCGTCGTCTGGTTCCATCCCGGCGGCCTTGAGGGCGGCTCGCGGTACATCCCTGACCAGCTCCGGGGCAAGGGCCTCGCCGTCGTCCCCGTCGACTACCGCCTGAGCCCGAAGGCCAAGAACCCCGACTACCTCGAAGACGCCGCCGCCGCCGTCGCCTGGACCATCGAGCACATCGCCGACTACGGGGGCGACCCCGACAAGGTCATCGTCGCCGGCTTCTCCGCCGGGGCCTATCTCTCCCTCATGCTCGGGCTCGACAAGTCCTGGCTCGCCGCCCACGACATCGACGCCGACGACCTCCTCGCCATCGGCGCCATCTCGGGCCACGCCGTCGTCCACCTCCGCATCCGCGCCGAACGCGGCATCCCGCCCACCAAGGTCGTTGTCGACGAGTTCGCCCCTCTCTTCCATGTCCGAGACAACGCCCCGCCCATCCTCCTCGTCACCGGCGGCCGCGAACTCGAACTCTTCGGCCGCTGGGAAGAAAACGCCCTCCTCGCCCGCATGCTCCGCCTCGAGGGCCACAAGAAGACCGAGCTCTACGAGCTCGAAGGCTTCAGCCACGGCACCATCGAACGCCCCGCCCACGAGCTGTTCCTGACCTTCATCAGGAAGGTCTCGGCCGAATAACACGGCCCGCACGATGTCAGAATGCAAAGTGGTCCTTGCCCGCGACGAACCCGGGCGAAGCCACGGCGTACTCCTCGCCAGCGGTCGATCGATCGCGCCCGAGGACGGTTCATGAGCAGACCGACAAGTCGCCTGCGACGCGCCTCGCGTGCGTCGCTGATCATCGCGCGCCGGGCGACTGTGCTCGGCCTCTGCACATGGCTCATCACGCTCACACTCTGGACCGGTGCCGGCGCTGCGTTGCGCTCGCCCGCAACGGAGTGGGCCTTGAAGCAGATCGGCAACATCACCGACATCGCGTTCCTGCCCACCCGAGCGGCAACGATTCTCCTGGGCGTCGTGTCCCAGGACCCCATCGCAAACTCCGGCGCTCTCCGATCGGTGCTTCTGTACCACATCGTCGGATGGAGTGTCGCGCTGACGGCCATGCAACTCTCCGCGAAAGCCCTCGCGCACGCCTGGAATCCTCGCACAGAACCGATCTCGCCCGCCCGCCGCCGCTTCCTTCGGGCCGCGGCCGTCGGAGGGGGAGCCGTCGCCGGCAGCGGCGGCATCGTCGGGTGCTACGCGACACTCATCGAGCCCTCCATGCTCCGCGTCACCCGCCACCACGTGCCGATCCGCGACCTCCCGCCCGAGCTCGACGGCCTCCGCATCGCCCAGATCTCCGACACCCACTTCGGCCGCCGCGTGACCGCCGCCCACATCGCCGGAGCCGTCCGCGCCGCCATCGACCTGAAGCCCGATGTCTTCGTCCTCACAGGCGACTATGTCAGCGGCGAGCCCGCCCTCCACACCGCTGCCACCGACCTTTTCCTCCCTATCCGCGACACCGGCAAGCCCGTCTTCAGCGTCCGCGGCAACCACGACTGGTTCCACGACGGCGAAGACATGGGGCGCCATCTGCACGAACGCAGCCTCGGCCTCATCGACAACGACCGAGCCTTCCTCGACCGCCATCGTCGCCAGACAACGCGGCCCTCGGAAGCCGCCCTCGTCATCGCCGGCGTGGGCGACCTCACGATGCACACCGTCGACTTCCGAGCCGCCCTCGCCGGCATCCCCGACTCCCTCCCTCGCATCCTGCTCTCCCACCAGCCCGATGTCGCCGAGATCGACGCCCGCCACCGCATCGATCTCATGCTCGCAGGCCACACCCACGGCGGCCAAGTCCGCCTCCCCGGCCTCGGCTCGCCGATCGTCCCGAGCCGCTACGGCGACCGCTACGCCTACGGCCTGATCCCGGGCCCCCGGTACCCCGTCGTCATCACCAGCGGCGTCGGGCTGAGCATCCTCCCCATCCGCCTCGGCATGCCCCCGGAAATCGTCGAGGTCACGCTTGTCATCGCGTGACTCCGCTTACCCCACGGCAAACCACACCCCGCCCGCCGCCGCCATCACCAGCCCGCCAAACAGCACCATCCGCCGAGCCGTCGCCGAGCCGAACACGCTCGCCCGCGCCCGGTGCGACGGCAGGTTCTGCATCACCGGCCACGCAAACACGCCGAGCCCCACCAGCAGCAGCCCGCCAAACAACAGAAGCAACGCGATCGGGTCCATGACGACACGCTACCGCATCGCCGCCGGTATCCGACCGCGTGACGCCGAATTCATCGCGGCAGCCGTATCGTTCCGCCGCATGCCCGATCACGCCCGCTACCACCGCCAGACCCTCCTCCCAGACTTCACCCCCGAAGCCCAGGCCCGCCTCGCTCAGTCGAGCGCCGCCATCGTCGGCAGCGGCGCCCTCGGCTGCGCCTCCGCAGACCTCCTCGTCCGCGCCGGCGTCGGCACCGTCACCCTCATCGACCGCGACATCGTCGAGCTCACCAACCTCCAGCGCCAGTCCCTCTACGCCGAACGCGACGCCGCCGAGGCCATGCCCAAGGCCGAGGCCGCCAAGCGCCGCCTGACCGCCGTCAACTCTGAGGTCGCCATCTACGCCGTGGTCGCCGACCTCACCGCCGACAACGCCGAGCGAACCCTCGCCGACGCCTCCGTCCTCGTCGACGGCACCGACAACTTCGACACCCGCTTCCTCCTCAACGACCTCGCCGTCCGCCGCGGCATCCCCTATGTCTACGGCGGCGCCGTCGGCACCCGCGGCATGGCCATGACCGTCCTCCCCCCCGCCGAGCGCGACGCCGAAGCCCTCCCCTGCCTCCGCTGCCTCTTCCCCGAGCCCCCGCCCTCCGGCTCCCAGCCCACCTGCGACACCGCCGGCGTCCTCGGTCCCGTCGTCGCGATGGTGGGGGCCTACCAGGCCGGCGAGGCCCTCAAGCTCCTCATCAACCGCACCGACCTCGTCCTCCGCTCACTGCTCGACTTCGATCCTTGGAACGGCGACCGCCGCCGCCTCCCCCTCGCCGGCGCCCGCGACCCCGACTGCCCCTGCTGCGCCCACCGCCGGTTCGAGTTCCTCTCGGGCGAACGCGCCGCCGGCACCGCCGCCCTCTGCGGACGCGACGCCGTCCAGGTCTCCCCCCGCCCGGGCCAGAAAATCGACCTCGCCGCCCTGTCGAAGCGCCTCGCCCCCGCCGGCGACTTCCGCCTCGGCCCCTTCACCCTCGCCGGCACCCTCAACGAGTCCTCCGGCGCCCCCGGCACCCGTCTCACCATCTTCCGAGACGGCCGCGCCCTCGTCCAGGGCACCACCGACCCCACAAAGGCCCGCACCCTCTATGACCGCCTCATCGGAGGATGATCCCCGTTCGCGTTCCAAGGGACGCCGAGTCTGAGCGAAGCGAAGGCTCGGGTCGATCGCCCCGACGCGCCCGCTCATCCCCTCGCTTCAGAGCCGCGATCGTGAGATCGCGGAACCGGCATCCGAAGCCGCGACCTCTCTGCGTTCCCGCGATGTCACCATCGCGGCTCTGACCAGCACGCGATAGCCTGTCGACTACAGGAGGACCCCAATGCCGACCACGCCCGAACTCATCGCCCGCCCCGCCCAGCGCATCCTCGGCCTCGCCACCAACCTCGTCGACGACATCCCCGCCGACCACTTCGCCCGCCTGCCCAAGATCGGCGACACCCGCGCCTCGATCAACCACCCCGCCTTCGTCCTCGGACACCTCGCCCTCTACCCGGGCCGCGTCCTCGAGCTCTGCGGCATCGACGCCAGCGACCTCGCCTGTCCCGCAAGCTACGACGACCTCTTCGCCGCCGGCAAGGAATGCCGCGACGACCCCGAGGGCACCATCTACCCCGCCCGCGACGAGATCATCGCCACCTTCACCGACCGCCACACGCGGGGCATCGAACGCCTCCACACGCTCACCGACGCCGACCTCGAAAGAGACATCGCCATCGACCGCTACCGCGAGATCTTCGGCACCGCCGGCATCGGCGTGAACTTCATCATGAACACCCACCTCGGCTTCCACCTGGGCCAGCTCAGCGCCTGGCGCCGAGCCATGGGCTACGGCAGCGCGATGTAAGCACACAGCTTTGGTGGGATGGCCTTCCAGGCCGTCGCGCCGAGATTGGTGGGATGGGCCTTCCAGGCCGTTCTCACTCCGCCTTCACAAACGGATTCGTTCGCATCTCATGCCCGATCCGCGTCGCCGGCCCGTGCCCCGGGAGCGCGAGCGTCTCCTCGCGCAGCGTGTACAGCTTCCCCCGAATCGACGCCGCCAACTCCTCGAAGCTGCACCCCGGAAAGTCTGTCCGCCCGATCGACCCCGCGAACAGCGCATCACCCACAAACGCCACCCCAAGCCCCGCGCTCACCAGCGTCACACTCCCCGGCGAGTGCCCCGGCGTGTGCAGCACTTCCCAGGGCCCACCCGCCAGGTCCAGCTCATCCCCCTCCGCCAGCAGCCGATCCGCCGGCGGCGCCGTCGTCGGCTTGCCCGTATGGATGGACAAATTCAGCTCCGAGTCCGTCAGCCACCCCTCCTCGATCGAGTGGATCCAGATCGGCGTCTTCGGGTACCGCTTCCGCGCCTCAAACAACCCCCCGATGTGATCCAGATGCGCGTGCGTCAGCACAAACGCCTCCGGCTCCACCCCAGAATCCCCCAGAAGCTCCCCCAACCGATCCAAAAGCGTTGCCGGCTCCTGCCCCATATCCACAACCCACACCCGCTCCACCGGCGTCCCGTCGTCACCCCCCTCCCGCACGATGTAGCAGTTCGTCTGGTACGCACCGAGCGCAAAGGGCTCAATCCGCGTCCGCCGCCGCATTTCCGCCGGGTCAGTAGGAGTCATGCACAAGTGTAGATAGAATGGACGGACACGCCCTCCCAAAGACTCCTAAAGGACGAACGGAGCGACGGCGATGCCCCTGATCCGAAACATCGACGAAACCCCACGCCAGCCCGTCCAGATGGACGGCGTCGAGGGTGCCTCCATGGCCATCATGGTCGGCCGCGACGACGGCGCCCCCAACTTCGCCCTCCGCTCCTTCTCCGTCACCCCCGGCGGCCACACCCCCCGCCACAGCCACGACTACGAGCACGAGGTCTTCATCGTCGACGGCGCCGGCACCATCCTCCTCGAGGGCACCGAACGCCCCATCAAAAAGGGCGATGTCATCTTCGTCCCCGCCGACGAGGAACACCAGTTCCGAGCCGCCGGCAACAACCCCCTCCAGTTCCTCTGCATCGTCCCCGTCGAACGCAACTGCGGCGGCCCAACGCCCGGCAGTTGATTCTCCATCGCGCCCGCCCGCGGCATTCGCCGCATTCCCAAACCGGGACGGGCGTCGAACACGACGGAAGGAGAACGCGATGTCGGCACGCACGGACCGCACCGGCGCCCACGCCCCATACGGCCTCATCGGTCTCTACGCCTCCCTCGCCCTCGCCGGCATCGGCCTCACCACCGCCGGCCTGCTCAACGCCAACACCACCCTCGCCCTCATCGGCGGCCTCGGCGCCTTCATCGCCCTCGCCACCGCCCCCATCGCCTTCCTCGCCCGCCGCCCCCGGATAGAAACCCCGCCCGACCTCGCCGCCCTCGTCGAGGCCATCCAGGACCTCTCCGAACGCCAGGCCCTCTCCGACGACGCCCGCCGCGTCCTCAGCCGCAAACGCGAACGCGAACTCCTCTGCCGCGCCATCGAGGAAGACATCACCGCCGGCGACTGGTCTGCCGCCACCGTCCTCGTCAAAGAACTCGCCGAACGCTTCGGCTACCGAGCCGAAGCAGAAAGCTTCCGCGACCGCATCGAGCACGCACGAGACGAAGTCGTCAACACCGAGATCGAAGACCTCATCCGGGGCCTCGACCGCCTCATCCTCCAGCTCAAGTGGGAAGACGCCGAAGCCGAGGCCGCCCGCATCACCCGCCTCTACCCCGACTCACCACGCACCGAGGGCCTCCGCCGGCGCGTCAGCAAGTCCCGTGAACGCTACAAGGCCGACCTCGAACGCCGCTTCCTCCACCTCGCCCGCGAAGAACGCGTGGACGAAGCCTTCGACATCCTGAAGGAACTCGACCAATACCTCACCGAGGCCGAGGCCGCCCCCCTCGCCGAACTCGCCAGAGGCGTCGTCGGCAAGGCCCGCGAGAACCTCGGCGTCCAGTTCAAACTCGCCTACCAGGACAAGGACTGGACCCGCTGCAACGAAGTCGGCGAACGCATCATCGCCGAGTTCCCCAACACCCGCATGGCCGAAGAAGTCAGAGCCATGATCGACTTCATCCGAGACCGAGCCATGTCCCTCCAGAACGCAGGGCTCTAATCACCAAGGACCGGTGCCCCGACCCGCCCAAAAGCCGCGTCGGGTCTCAACCAACCGCCGCCACCCCAATCACTTCGTCTCTCCGTCTCTTAGTCTCTTCGTCTCTTCTCCATCCGGCTTCCGCCACGAAATCACCAGCAAAATCCCAATCCCAATAATCAGATACAAGTCCGCCACATTACTCACATAGGGCCACACCTCCCGGCTCCCATTGGGCCAGGAAATCCCGAAGGGCAGCCGCATCCCGGGCAAGGGATGGATGAAGTCCCGCACGCACGCGTACACCAGCCGGTCGTAGAGATTCCCAAGCCCGCCCGCGACGAGCAGCCCCAACCCCGCGTGCGCCCACCGATCCCGCGCCAGAGTCCACCGGCTGAACATCCACCCCGCGAACACCACCGCCACCAGCGTGAACACCACGAACAGCCAGCGCTTCCCCGCCCCCGCGCCAAACACCGCACCCGGGTTCAACACCAGCGTGAAGTTCAGGAGCCCCGGCACCACCTCCACCGGATCATGCGGCGGGATCAGGTCGCTCAGCCGGTCGGTCGTCAGAACCGCCTCGCGGTCCACGCTCACCGGCGTCCCCGCCACGCGCCCAAACGCGAGGTACTTGCTGCCAAGATCGGTCACGAGCCCGAAGACGATCGTCCCGAGCAAGAGCGCCCACGCGCCCCGGCTCCGCCACGCCGGCTTCTGATGAACAGGCTCCCCGCCCACGCCGCCCACGCCGTCACCCACCCCGCCCGTCAACCCGGGTGCCCCGAGCGCTCCATCGCCCGGGCCGCCTCGATCGAGTACCGCGCCCAGGGCAGTTCCTCGAGCCTCGCCTTGCGGATCGCCTTGCCCGTCTGCTCGCACAGCCCGTACACGCCCTCGTCGATCCGCTGCAGCGCCTCGTCGATCTCCTTGATGAGCCGACGATCCGCCGCCGCAAGATCAAGCGAAAGCGAACGCTCGTAGCTGTCCGACCCCTGCTCCGCCAAGTGCTGCGGCAGACTGCTGAGGTCCCCCGCGCTCCCGAGCAAGGCCTCCGCCTCGATCGCGCTCACATCACCGATCAGCTCCGCCCGCTTCACCAGCAGGATCCGGCGGAACTTGTCCAGCTCACGCTTGTTGAACGGGCTCTTCTTCTTCCCCGTCGCGTTCGCGTCCAGCGAGTCATCCTCAGGCGGAGCAGCCGAAGGGCCCGAAGGGATCAACGGCCGACGCACCGGCGAATTCGGACCGAGCAGCATCCCGCTCGTCGGCGGGAACTTCGGCGTCGGCTTGCTCGCGTTCTTCTTCCGCGCGGGCTTCTTCGACACGATCGTGATGCCCTTGCGATTCGGCTTCTTGTCGTCCCCGCCCGCGTCGCCGCCGCTCTCGCCCGCCTTGCCCGCCTCGGCCTTCGGCTCCGCGGCCTTCGACTTCTTCGAACCCCCGCCCGACTTCGCGCCAGCCTTCTCCGCCGAAGCCTTCTCGGCCGGACCCTTGGTGTCCGCCGCCCCGCCCGACTTCTTTGTGGTCGCCTTCTTCTCCGAAGCCTTCGAAGCGGCCTTCTTCGAGCCCGCCGCCGGGGCCTTCTTCGCCGCCGGCTTCTTCGAAACAGGCGCCTTGCCCGCGGTCTTCTTCGCGCTGGCTTTCTTCGACCCGGCCTTCGAGGTCGACTTCTTCGCCGCGCCCGAGGCCGCCGCCTTCTTCGTCGTCTTCTTCGCCGCCGGCTTCTTCGCGGTCTTCTTCGACGAGCCCCCACCCGCCCCGCCCGACCCACCCGACCCCGATCCAGACTTCGTGGTCTTCTTTGCCGACTTCTTCGCGCCCGAACCGCCGGACTTCGTCCCGCGGCCACTGCTCTTGGATGTCGTGTTCGCCTTGGCCAACTCCAGCCCTCGGACGACCGTGTTGCGAACGAAGGCCAAGCAAAATGCCGGCTCCGTCGAATGGTGCGAACGCTATCCGGACCCGCCCTCAGAGTCAAAAGAGACCCGCTCCCCACCCGCCCCCAAGCGGTTTTCTGGGCCGTATCCTCGACTTGAATATCACCAGAATAGGTAGATAGACAGCCTAAACACCCAAGCCGCCCGGAACGACTTACCCAGCGTCCCGCGGCGTCCCCGTCCGCTCACCGGCGACCACCACCTCGGCCCCCGCGTCAGCCCCCTCGCCAGCCGCCACCACCGGTGCCTCCTCCGTGAACGCCCCGAGCTTGCGGAACCGGTCGTACCGCCCCGCCACCAGCTCGTCCGGGCTCCGCGTTACCAGCTCATCGAGCTGCTTCACGCACCACTCCCGCACCAGCTCCGCCGCCCGGTCCGGGTCCCGGTGCGCCGCCCCGGGCGGCTCCTCGATCACCTCGTCGATGATCCCGAGCCGCTTGTTCGCCGCCGCCGTCAGGCACAAAGCCTCGGCCGCCTGAGAGTTCGTCGTCTCGTTCGCCTGCTTCCACAGGATCGCCGCGCACCCCTCCGGGCTGATCACGCTGTACCACGCATGCCGGAGCATCCCCACCCGGTCCGACACCGCGATCCCGAGCGCCCCGCCCGAGCCCCCCTCGCCGATCACCACGCTCACGATCGGCACACGGATCCGGCTCATCTCCCGCAGGTTCAGCGCAATCGCCTCCGCCTGCCCGCGCTGCTCCGCCCCCAGCCCCGGATACGCCCCGGGCGTGTCCACCAGCGTCACGATCGGCAGCCCGTACTTCTCCGCCAGCTTCATCTTCGCCAGCGCCTTGCGATACCCCTCCGGGTGCGCACACCCGAAGTGACACTTCAGCTTCTCCTCCGTGTCCCGCCCCTTCTGATGCCCCACCAGAAGCACCTTGTGCGGGCCCAACCGCGCGAACCCCGTCACGATCGCCGGGTCATCCCCGAACCGCCGATCCCCGTGCAGCTCGCAGAAGTCCCGACACATCCGGGCCGCGTAGTCCCGCGTCTGCGGCCGGTTCGGATGCCGCGCCACCCGCACCGTGTTCCACGCCGATAGATCCTGGTACAGCTTCGAGAGCTGCTCCGAACGCTCCGCCTTGAGCGCCGCCACATCCTCCGGGGTCGGCATCGTGCCGTCCTCCAGCGACGCACCGGCCTTCAAGGCCCGCTCAGCCTTCTCCAGCCGCGCCTCGAGATCACGCAGCCCGCGTTCGAAGTCGAGTTGGTAAAACATGGCCATCGTGCCCCTTATCGGTCCGCCCACCGGCACCGACGCGAAACGAATCTCAAGCCTAGCCCCCGGACACTATTTGTGACACACGCAACCCCTCTTGCGGTGATCGGCGGCGGTGCCATGGCCACCGCCATCCTCGAAGGCGCCCAAAAGGCCGGGGTTATCGACCCCGACCGCCTCGTCGTCGCCGATCCCAACCCCGACAAGCGTGCCCGGTTCCGGGTGTCCGCCGAGTCCGCCGCCGAAGCCCTCGCCAAGCTCCAGACCCTCGAAACCACCCCCGGCGAAGGCGCCATCATGCTCGCCATCAAGCCCCAGGTCCTCCCCCAGATCGCCCCCGAGCTCGCCCCCACGCTCGCCGAGGGCCACCCCTCCCGCCTCCTCCTCTCCATCCTCGCCGGCACCACCAACGCCGCCCTCGCCGCCCTCGGCCCCGCCGCCCGCCCCATCCGCGTCATGCCCAACACCCCCGCCCAGGTCGCCCGAGGCATGACCGCCCTCGCCCCCTCCCCATCCGCCACGCCCGAAGACCTCACCCGCGCCCGCGCCCTCTTCCAGGCCGTCGGCCAGACCATCGACCTCCCTGAAGACCTCATCGACGCCTTCACCGCCCTCGCCGGCTCCGGCCCCGCCTATGTCTTCCTCCTCACCGAAGCCATGGCCAACGCCGCCGAATCCCTCGGCCTCTCCAAGCCCGAGGCCGCCCGCATCGCCCGCGCCACCGTCGCCGGCGCCGGCGCCCTGCTCGACGCCGACCCCCGCCCCGCCGAAGAACTCCGCAAAGCCGTCACCAGCAAGGGCGGCACCACCGCCGCCGCCCTCGACACCTTCGAACAGGGCAACCTCCGTGACCTCGTCACCAAAGCCCTCACCGCCGCCCGAGACCGAGGCCGCGAGCTGGGCAACGGATGAGTCCCGCCCGCGCCTCGGGACGCCGAAGCTGAGCAACGCGAAGCTTCGGGTCGACAGATCACTCACGCTTCGCATCACCACACGCTCAACCCGAGCCTTCGCTCACGCTCAGACTCGGCGTCAAAGGACCGTGTCAGAAATCCCTTCGCCCAAAGATCCAGCAGCACAACCCAAGCACCACCGCCTCAAACACGAGTGAGGTTCCCAGCACCCACCAAAGCGACCGGTCCCGCAGCTCCTCCTGCGCCCGCGTCGCCCCCTCCTGCGACACCGCGAAGTCGTCGTCCTCCGTCTCCACATCCACATCCACGGGCCCCCCGCCCGCGCCCTGCTCCGCCAGCCGCCGCAGGTCCGCCTCGCTGAACAGCACCCGCTCCAAAAGCCCGATCGTCTCCGAGGTCTTCGGCAGCACCGTCTTCACCGCGTCCAGCCGCCCGACCCACGCGTCGAGCGACTCCGCCTGCTCCGACGCTTCCTGGTAGTCCCGCCGCGTGCTCGCCAGCACCGGGTTATGCATGTCGAGCTCCTCCGCCGTCGCCGCCTGCGCCGTCTCATTCCCCTGCTCACTCGCGAGCTGCCGCCGCGTACCCGTCTCCATCCGCTCGATCCGCGTCTCCAGCCGCTCCGCCCGCACCTCGCCCATCTCGCGGAAGCTCACCAGGCTCGCGTGTGTCGCCGTCAGGATGAACAGCACCAGCCACAGCAGCAGCGTCAGCAGCAGCGACGCCACCGTCGAACGCGTCAGGAGCCCCAGCAGCACGCACACGCAGAACAGGTAGCTGTAAAACGCCAGCACGATCGGGATCGCCAGCAAAATCCGCGGCTCCCACATCACGCCCTTGATCCCGAACACCAAGAAGGTCCCCACCGCAAACACCGCCACCTGCAGCGCCACGAACAACAGCCCGAACGCGTACTTCGTCAACAGCAGCCGCACCCGCCCGATCGGCTTGCTCACCAGCATCTCAACCGTCCCCGACGAGAGCAGATCCGGGATGATCCCGGCGGTCGAGATCAACGCCAGGATCGTCGCCGCCCAGGTCAGCCACACGCCGATCCCGAACTGCGTAAACACGATCTTGAAAAACAGCTCGCGGTCAAAGTCGATCGGCAGGTCGATCCGCAGCCCAAACGCGAACATGCTCCCGTTGCGAAGGTCCAGCCCCGCAAACACCACCACCAACACGCCCGACAAAATAAGCGTGATCCAAAACAACTTCTTCGCGTTCAGCTCCCGGTACGCATCCACCAGAAGCGCCGTCGTCTGTCCCAATGCACGCCTCACGCCACACCCCCCTTCGCCTTCTTTCCACCCCGCCCACCCCTGTCCGCCCCAGGCCGCAGCTCCTTGCCCGTCTCCGGGTCCGTCACCGCCTGCATGAACAGATCCTCCAGCGTCGGCCGCACCGGGCGCATGCTCTTCAGCACGATCCCCCGCGACACCGCGGCCGTCACCACGGGCGACACCACCGCCGCCGACTCACTCCACACCGTCACCTTCGGCCCGCTGAACTCCACCCGTTCCCCGCTCGCGAGCGCCCGCTCGCCCTCCTGTTTCACGGTCCCCACACTCTCCGCCAGCGTCGCCGCCGCCCGTGCCGCCTGCTCCCCCTCCCCATCCACGACAAACTCATACCGCCCCTGCCCCACAGCGAGCTCATCCAGCGTCCCCTGCTGCGCGACGACGCCCTTCACCAAAATCGCCACCCGGTCGCACACCATCTCCAGTTCGCCCAGCAAGTGCGAGTTGATCAGCACCCCGCGCCCCTGCTCCCGCATCCGCTTCACGATGTCCCGGATCTCCCGCCGCCCCACCGGGTCCACCCCGTCCGTCGGCTCATCCAGCAACACCAGCTCCGGGTCGTTCACCAGCGCCTGCGCCAGCCCGATCCGCTGCCGCATCCCCTTCGAGTATTTCCGCACCGGCGTCTTCGCCCACTCCGTCATCCCCACGAGCTCCAGCAACTCCCCCGTCTTCCGCTTCCGCTCCGCCCGCGGCACCCCCGCCATCGCCCCGAAGAAGTCGACGACCTGCCACCCCTTCAGATACCCCGGGAACCGATGGTGCTCCGGCAGGTAACCCACCCGCGCCAGCGCCTCCTTGTCACCGATCGGCCGCCCGAGCAAGGTCCCCGTCCCCCCGCTCCGCCGGATGACCGTCATCAGGATCTTCACGAGCGTCGACTTCCCCGCCCCGTTGGGACCAAGCAGCCCGAAGACCTCCCCCCGCCCCACGCGCAGGTCGACCCCGCGCAGCGCCTTCACCTTCTTCCCGTAGGACTTCATCAGGCCCGTCGACTCGATCGCCCACTCACTCGCGACTGCGCTCACGACGACTCCCCCTCTCGCGGCCGCCGGGCGACCACATGGAACACATGCCAGTGCTTCTCGCGCCCCTCGGCGTCCGCCGCTTCCTTTTCGTCTTCCTCGAAGTGCTCGATCTCGAGCCCATCGAGCAACGCCATCACTTCCGCGCGCGTCTGGTGCGAGCGATCGGGCAACTTCGCCCAACTGTCCCGCTCGCCAAAGAACTGCCCGCAGAACCGCCCCCCGGGCAGCATCGCCGCCCGCACCTGCGCCCACAACTCATCGAAGCGCGACGGCGGACAGAACGGCAGGCTGAAGCTCGCGTTCACAAGCTGCGCCGCCGGCAGGTCGCCCGGGTCCTCAAAGGTCGCCAGCCGCATCGTCAGCCGGGGCGTCGCCACCAGCGCCGGCTGGGCCAGCAGCCGCCGCAAGCCCTCCGGGTGTCCATCGATCGCAAGCACCCGCCACCCACGGGCCAGGAGCTCGATCGTGTCCCGCCCCTGCCCGCACCCCAGGTCGATCGCCAAAGGCGCCGCACCGACCGCCGCCTCCGGGGGCGACGAACCCTCGCCACCCGCATCGGGCGGATCGTCGCGGTCGAACGCGTCGAGCGCCCGCAGCAAGGTGTCGCGGGCCGGCTTGCCCTCCATCCGGTCGAAGTAGGCCGGCCAATCGCGGTCCTGGGCCGCAAGCCACGCGGGGCCCGCGGAACGGGCGGCATCAGTCTCGGAACGCGGCAAGGTCATACGCTGAGCGAATGTATCGGGATTTGCACCAGTTCGTTTCGGCGCTCGAGAAGGCGGGCGAGCTCGTGCGCATCCCCGACCCCGTCGACCCCGTCCTCGACATCCCCGCCATCGCCGACCAGGTCTCGAAGGCCAAGGCCCCGAACCCCCCCGGCCCACGCACGCGCCGCAACGACCCGTCCCGCTTCGACCGTGGCGGCCCCGCCCTGCTCTTCGAGAACCCCGTCGGCTCCGACACGCCCGTCCTGATCAACGCCTACGGCAGCTACCGGCGCATCGAGATGGCCCTCCGCTGCGCCGAGGGCGGGCTCGACGCGCTGGGCGACACCATCGGCGAGCTCGCCAAGCCCCAGCCCCCGCGCGGGCTGGGCGAAGCGCTCGAGAAAGCCCGCCAGTTCGCGCCCGTCCTCAAGATCGGCCCCAAGCGTCGCAAGGGCCGCGGGCCCTGCCAGGCCGTCATCCACACCGCGGGCGGCATCGACCTGACCAAGCTCCCCACCCTCAGATGCTGGCCCCTCGACGGCGACTTCGCCTCGGTCGGCTACCCCGCCGATGTGAACGACCAGGTCCCGGGCCTGGGCCATCCGGGCATATCCGACGACGAGTGGAACGCCCGCTACCGCGGCCGCTACATCACCCTCGCCGGCATCCACACCATCCACGCCGACGACCGCGACGACCCGAAGCCCGCCAGCCACAACATCGGCATGTACCGCGTGCAGCTCCTCGGCAAGGACCGCGTCGCGATGCACTGGCACATGCACCACGACGGCGCCCGCCACTGGCGCAGCTGGAAGAAGCTGGGCGAGCCCATGCCCGTCGCGATCGCGCTGGGAGGCGAGGCCTGCCTGCCCTACGCCGCGACGGCGCCGCTGCCGCCGGGCATCTCCGAATTGCTCATGGCCGGCTTCCTCAACGGCCGCGGCATCGAGATGGTCCGAGGAATTTCCGTGCCGCTCTGGGTCCCCGCCAACGCCGAGATCGTGATCGAGGGTTTCGTACGAACCGACGCCGGCTTCATCGACTACGACCCGCGCAAGACTGAGCACGGACCGATCGGAGACGGCGCCGTGTTCGAGGGCCCCTTCGGCGACCACACAGGGTTCTATTCACTGCCCGACCGCTACCCCATCGTCGAGGTCAGCGCCGTCACCACGCGCGAGAAGCCGATTTACCCCGCGACCGTCGTCGGCCTGCCGCCGCAGGAGGACTACTTCCTCGGCAAGGCCACCGAACGATTGTTCCGTCCGCTGTTGCAAGTCCTTATCCCGGACATCGAGGACTACGACCTGCCCATGTTCGGCGCGTTCCACAACTGCGCGTTCGTCAAGATCAAGAAGAGCTACCCGTTGCACGCACGCCGCGTGATGCACGCGATCTGGGGCGCGGGGCAGATGGCGTGGACCAAGTCGATCTTCGTTGTGGATGACGATGTCGATGTGCACGACGAGAAGGCCGTGTTGGAAGCGTGCGCGAAGCACTGCGATCCGTCGCGGGATATCGAGTTGGTGCGCGGGCCGCTCGACATTCTGGACCACGCCGCGCCGCACCTCGCCGCGGGGTCGAAGATCGGGTTCGACTGCACGCGGCGGTGGGACAACGAGGACGCCGGGAGGGGCCCTTTACCCGCGGCCGATGTGCGCACGCGTGCATTGGCCGTGCGCACGGCGGCCGCACTCGTGCGCACGAATGTGCTGGAAACACAGGGAATCATCGAAGCAAATCTCCCAGAGACGTGCCCCGGGTGGATGCTCGTGAAAGTTGACCGCGGCTTCAACGAACCCGCCCAAGCCGGGCTCGGCCGGGGGGTGGCTGGTGCGCTGGTTGAAGAACTGGTGAAGCTCGGCCCGTCGGTCGCGCCGCCGTACACGGTGGTGGTGGGGCGGGATGTTGATCTGAACGACCCATCGCTGGCACTGTTCCACTGGCTCGCCAACAGCGACCCGGGGCGTGACCTGCTGCGTTCGCCGGCCGATGCGCCCACGGCCGTGGCCGTGTTTGATGCCACGCCGAAGACGGAGGAGGACTCGGCGGTGAGCCCCGAGCCTGTCCGGGCTTGGCCTCCTGTTCTGGAAATCGACGCGGGGTCGCGGGCGCGGGTGGCCAGCATCGTCGAGCGATTGGCGGCTGGCGACTAATTTCGGGTCGCGGTATGTGTCGATGAGATTCATTCTGGTTTGAGGCGCATTTCACGCGCGTGCCCGTGAGTAAACTCGTCCGTCAGCGTTCCGCCCGGGGTGGAGGCGCTGAGGGCGTGGGGTTGTCCCCGTGCCCCGGTCGCACCCGACGGGAGGCACGGATGTCTGCGGTTCCCTTGCGTCATATCTGCCCGGCATCGGCGGGGCTGTCGTGGATCGAGCGGTTCGCGGCGTCGGCGCCGATCGGTGTGGCGGTGCTCGATCGGGAGATGCGGTATGTCCTGGTGAACCCGGCGGTGCAGGCGATGCACGGGCTGCCGGCATCGGAGTCGCTCGGGCGGACGGTGGGGGAGCTCTTTCCCGATATCGGCCGCACGATCGTTCCTTATGTGCAGTCGGCGTTCGCGGGCACGCCCGTCACGAAGAAGGTGACGGGGATGACGCATCGCGACGCGTCGCAGCTCGCGACCTGGATCGCGCATTACTTTCCCGTTGAGGGCGATCACGGCGAGCGGTTCGTCGCGGTGGTGGCGCAGGAGATCACCGACCGTGAGATGCAGCGGCGGGCGACGCGGGTTGCGAACCGTCGGCTGAAGAGTCAGAACGAGCTGCTGTCGACCCTGGCGAACGGCATGGCGCACGACCTCAAGACACCGCTGGCGACGGCGATCCTGCAGCTTGAGATGTCGCGGGACGCGTGCGCGTCGTGCGAGGCGCGGGCGTCGATCGACGACGCGATCGGTGTGCTGCGGCACGGGGCGGAGACGGTGTCCGGGCTGCTGCGGCTGGCGTCGGCGATGCGTGTCCCGTCGGCGGAGATCGTGGAGACGCGGCTGGTGGTCGAGCGGGCGTGGACCGCGGTCGGATCGACGATGGAAGAACGCGGCGGGGGGACGCTTCGGGTGGAGGGCGAGCTGCCGCTCGTGATGGGCGACGAGGCGTTGCTGGCCGACCTCTTCCAGAATCTCTTCGACAACGCGGCGAAGCACGGGGCGGCGCCCGGCGAGCCGGTGCGTGTCGTGGTGCGCGGGAGCGTTGATGACCACCGGGCGTTCATCGAGGTGTGCGACGGCGGGGGGGGCGTGGCGCCGGCGGAGCGTGAGCGGATCTTCGGCGTGTACGCGAAGGGCAACGGCTCGCCCGGGCTCGGGCTGGGGCTCGCGATCGTGGAGCGGATCGCGCAGGTGCACGACGGCTCGGTGACGGTGCTGCCGAACGAGCCGCGGGGGACGCGGTTTGTCGTGGAGTTGCGTGCGGCGGACATCGATCTGATCGGTGACGAGCTGCCGGGGCTCGGCGAGATCCGCCGGGGCCATGCGGTTGCGCCCGACACGAACGGCGCGGGCGGGCACGGCGGTCGGATCAACGGGGCCGGGCTGCACGGGGGTGGTGGGGGCGGGCGGCTGCTGCGTGCGCCGGGGGAACCCGGGGCGTGATCCCTGACTCTGGGGTTGTTGGGTTTGGCTCTAATGGGCCAAACGGCGCAGGGATTTGTCTGCAGGCACCCAGATACACGATTTCTCACTGCGGTATTTGCCCCCTTTAGACCAGTTTGTTGCGGGGTTTCCCGAGTTTTGTTCGTGGTCGATTACGCTTCGATCATGAACGAAGGCCCGGGCGACGCGGAGTCAGCGTCGGCGTGACGCTCGGGCCGACGGGGCGGAGATCGAGGCGACCCATGGTGGTTGGGCTTTCACATGCGAGCCTGGAGGAGTGGATCGCGTGGGGTGTGGAGCCCTGGGCGTCGCGGGCGTCGTTCGGCGTGGGCGTGCTCGATGAGGGTGGGCGGTTCCGGTATGTGAACGAGGCGATGGCGGCGATCCACGGGGTGGCGGCGTCGGAGCACTACGGGCGGGTGGCGGGCGAGTTGCTGCCGCACCTGCGCCGGTTGGCCGATCCGCTGCTGGAGCGGGCGTTGCGGGGCGAGGCCGTGTCGGAGACGGTGAGTGACGACGGTGCGGGCGGGGCGGACGGAGCGCGGGCGTGGTCGGCGCACCAGGTGCCGGTGCAGGTTGGTGGGCACCGGGCGGTCTTGAGCCTGGTGTGCGAGGTGACGGCTGAGCGGCGGGATGGCGCGGCGGCGATCGCGCGGAACGCGTTCCTGAAGTCTGAGAACGAGCTGCTGACGACGCTTGCGAACGGGATCGCGCATGACCTGCGGTCGCCCCTGGCGGCGACGCTGATGCAGGTGACGCTGGCGCGTCGGGCGCTGGCTGCGGGTGATGTCGCTGGGCTCGAGGCGATGTTCGATGACATGGAGGTGATGCTGCGGCACGGGGCCGACATGGCGGGGGGGCTGGTGCGGCTGGCGCAGACGATGAGGATCCCGCGGGCGGAGGCGGTGTGCCTGGAGGGGATCGTGGAGCAGTCCTGGCAGGCGGTGGTGACGGGGCGGCCCGAGAAGGACGCTTGGCTGAGCTTCGAGGGTGAGCTGCCGATCGTGCTTGGCGATGAGTCGTTGCTGCGGGATGTCTTCCAGAACCTCTTTGAGAACGCGGTGAAGTACGGGCGGGAAGGGGTGCCGGTGCGGGTGTGCGTGAGCGGGCGGACGCTCGGCGGGCGGGCCTTGGTGCGCGTCGCGGATAATGGGCGGGGCGTCCCCGAGCACGCGCGGCGGCAGGTGATGCAGGGCTTCGTGACCGGCGACGGCGCGAATGGCTCGGGGCTGGGGCTCGCGATCGTGGAGAGGATCGTGCAAATGCACGACGGGCGGATGACGATCGAGCGGAACGAGCCGGCTGGGGCGGTGTTCGTGCTCGACCTCGTCGCGGGGTCGGCGCGGGGGATCGGGAGGGCGATGCCGGGCGGAGGGGACGGGCGGCGGTGAAGGCCGCGTGTTTCTCCGTCGGCGTCTGGAATGAGCCTTCGCTCTCGGCGGGTCGTGCCGGTTCTCGCGGGCGTGATCGGCGATGGGCGTCAGGCCGTGCGACGGCGGACGCCCACGATGCTTGCCATGGCGAGCAGCGCGAGCGTGCCCGGTGCCGGGACAAAGCGCAGGGACACATCCCAGACCGGCGTGAGCTGGCCCGTTCCGCCTGAGCCGGAGGTGCTGTCGAAGTCGACGCCGAAGCCGTACTCCGCTTCGAGGCGGTAGGACCCGGGAGCGAGCACGCCGCTTGCGGACACATGGGCCTTTCCGAAGCCGACATCGATCGCCGTGTCGGGGCCGCTGAGGAAGATCGTGGCGGGATCCTGGGTGGTGCCTTCGAAGACGAATGGCTGCGGCGTGGTGACCTCAAAGTGCGTGACCATCGTCACGAGCGCGAATGTGTAGCCCGTGGCGAGTCCGCTGCCGACATTCTGCCATTGGATGCTGTCGGAGGCGGTGGCGGTGATGGCGTCCGCCTCGATGCTCGAGCGGAGGTCGACGGCGGCGTGGACGAAGTAGACGCCCGGGAAGCTGGTCGAGAATGGATCGGCCATCGCTTGCAGGCCGATGTTCCACGGCCCGGCGCCCCCGTAGAAGTCGAGGCGGGCGGTCTCGCCGGCCCCTTGTTCGAAGATGTCCAGGCTCGCCTCGACGCGGAGTGAGCGGTCGGCCGAAGTGATGAAAACATCCGCGGTCGCGGTTGCGGCGAGGCCGGCGAGCGCGACGAACACCGGTGCGCGTTGCATGGTGATCCCCTGATGTGATCTGGCGGGCGATCGTGCATCGGCCCGAGTTGCCCGGGCGGTCACGCCGGGACGGCCGGCGTGATCACGGGGTCCGCCTATTGAGACCGTACCTCGTGGGCGCGGGGGTGCCACCGATTTTGCTTCGCCCTGCACAGAAAGCGGGCGAGATGCTGGGGCTATGGCGTCGTTTGGCGGGCCTGAGCGTGTTGGCGGTGGTCGCGGTCAGTCGTCCTGCTTCTTCATGATGAAGAGATAGTTGAAGCCGCGGAGGAAGAAGTTCTGTTCTTCGGCGGCCTTGTGCCAGTTGCCGCGGGCGAGTTTCTGGTTGTGTCGGACGACGGCGATGATGTCGACGGGGCGGAAGTAGTCTCGCATGATGGCGAAGAGCTCGAAGCCGATGGGCATGAAGAGGCCGCCCTTTCGGCCTTTTTCCTTGCGGAAACTGTCGGAGACATAGAGGCCCAGGTAGCGGTTGGGCTTGAGGGCGCGGTGGCACTCGGCGAGGACCTCTTCCATGGCTTCGTAGTAAGCCTGGCCGAGCTGGGGCGGGGGTTCGTCGGGGGATTGGGTGCGGGCGTTCTTGGGCAAGTCGCCGGCGTCGAGCTTGCCGATGCAGCGGGGGTCGTCGGAGTAGTCGATGTGGGTGGAGTAGGGGGGGTCGAGGAAGACGAAGTCGATGGACTCGTCGTGGATGGGGAGCTCGCGGGCGTCGGCGTGGGTGATGTCGGGGCGCGAGGGGGCGAGGTCGAAGCCGACGCCCTTGCGGGCGAGGTCGGCGCAGACATCGAGGGTGGTGCCGGAGCCGCACATGGGGTCGAGGACGCGGTCTCCCTTGCGTGTGTAGCGCTGGAGGAGCTGCCAGATGACCCACGAGGGTGTGGCACCGGCGTAGTCCTTGTCGCCCTGCATGGTGGACTTGATGAGGCCGACGGCGCGGCCGGTGTCCTGGCTGTCGTAGTGCTGGCTTGGGTATTCCCAGAGGGTGGTGGTCTGGATGCGCAGGGGTGGGCGTTTGCCGGGGCGGGGGCCGGGGGAGGGCTTCGTGTAGTCGCGTTGGGGTGCGCCTTGCGGGCCGCCTTGTGGGGCGTCGGGGCGTGGCTTTTTGGAGGTGCGGTGGATGGCGGCCTGCATGCGTTCGCGGAGTTCGTCGCGTTCGATGGTGGGCTTGGGTGTTTCGGGCTTGTCGGGCTTGTTGTGGCCCGGCTTGTTGCTGGCTTTCTTGGAGGGGCGGCGGTTGGGTGGCGGGGGTGGGGGGGTCATGAGAGGGCCTCTACGAGTTGGCGGCGGGCTTCGTCGATGGGGGCGTGGATGCGGGCGCCGGCGGCCATGGCGTGTCCGCCGCCGTTGAACTGGCTGGCGACGACATTGACATCGACGAAGCCCTGGCCCGGCTTGGAGCGCATGGAGATCTTGGTGACGGGGCCCTCGGCGTCGGGGTCTGCTTCGGTGAGCAGTGCGGCGACGCGGACGGTTTCAACGGTCTTAATGATGTCGAGGAAGCCGCCGGACTCGCCGCGGCTGGCGCCGGTGTCCTTGAAGTCCTTGGCTCGGAGGGCGATGGTGGCGAGGCGTCCGTCGTCGTGGTACTCGAGGGACTTCAGGGCTCGTTCGAGGAGGGCGAGGCGGGAGGGGCGTTCGTGCTGCTCGGTGAGCTCGAGGAGGCGGGTGTGTTCGAAGCCGGCGGCGAGGAGGTCGGCGGCGAGGCGGAGGGCATCGGGGGTGACATTGGAGTGGCGGAACCAGCCCGTGTCGGTGGCGAGGCCGAGGTAGAGGGGCTCAGCGACCTCGCGGGGGAGATCGGCGACGGAGTCGAGGGCGAGGAGGTGGCGGCAGAGCTCGGCGGTGGGCATGGTGGCGCTGGCCCAAGCGGGGTCGATGACGCGGCGGTCCGCGACCTCGGCGTCGCCGCGGAGGTGGTGGTCGATGACGGCGACGCGGTCTTTGCGGTCGCGGAGGTAGGCGGCGAAGGGCTCGAGCTGGTTCCAAGAGCCGGTGTCGAGGACGAGGATGGCGTCGGGCTCGGGGAGATTGGGGAGGGACTTGCCCGGCTCGGCGACGGTGTAGGAGACGCCCTGGGCGACGGCGTGGAGCCAGTGGGGGATGGGGGCGGCGTAGCAGGCGGAGGCGCGGGTGGCGACGCCCCCGAAGCCGGAGGCGGATCCGCCGGCGGCGATGTTGAGGGCTCGGACGGCGGCGACGGTGGAGCCGACGGCGTCTCCGTCGGGCTTGATGTGGGTGAGGCAGAGGACGGTGCGGGCGGGGGCGAGCCAGCGGGCGAGGGCCTTGAGGTCGGTGGTGCTGGTCCAGTCTTGTGTGTTGGTCGTGTCGGTCACGCGTGGGTCTCTGTGTGGGAGGGGGCGAGTGTGGGGGCCAGGGTGGGGGCGGTGGGTTCGTGAATGTTTGTATCGAGGAGGGCGCGGGCTCGGGCGCAGTCTCGGCGGATCTGGTCGGTGAGGGCCTGGAGGTCGGCGAAGCGGACCTGCTCTCGGATCCAGGCGATCGGTTCGAAGGCGACGGGCCAGCCGTACTCGGGGAGGCCATGCAGCGGAGCCCAGTCGGTGGGGGCGGCGTCTTTGTCGATGCTGGTGGGGAGGCCCAGGAGGTGGGCTTCGGTGCAGCGTTGCAGGCCATCGTTGACGGTGGGGCGGACGCCGATGCTCAGGGCGGTGGGGAGGCGGCGGCCGTCGGGGAGGCGGCTGAGGGCGGCGTAGACGCCGTCGGCGGGGAGGGCGGTCTCGGGGTCGATGTTGAGGGTGGGGAAGCCGAGGGTGCGGCCCAGGCGGTCGCCGCGGCGGACGGTGCCCTCGATCGCGTGTGGGCGGCCCAGGACACGGGCGGCGTCGGCGACGCGACCTTGCTCGAGGAGCCAGCGGACGGTGGTGCTGGAGGCCCGGATAGTGGCCTGGTCGGCGAGTTCGATGTCGATCTCGGGGACGATCTCGACGGCGAAGCCGCGTTCGTTGCCGAGCGCGACGAGGCCCTCGGGGGTGCCGGCGCGGCCCTTGCCGAAGCGGAAGTCGTCGCCCTCGACGATGACCCTGGGGGCGAAGTCGCTGAGCACATGCCCGATGAACTGTTCGGGGGTGAGGCTCAGGAGGTCGGGGCCCGGCTCGAGCCTTCGGACCTCGTCGGCACCGGCTTCGGCGAGGAGGCGGGCGCGGGCGGCGAAGGTCGTGAGGCGCGGCGGGGCGGAGCGGCCCGGCAGGGCGGAGGCGGGGTGGGGGTCGAAGGAGAGGACGACGACGCGGCCCTCGGGGCCGACATGGGCGCGGGCGCGGCGGATGAGTTCGGCGTGGCCGGCGTGGACGCCGTCGAAGGTGCCGATGGTGACGGCGGTCGGTGGGGTGGGGGGAGCGGATCGGGTGGAGGGAAGCCCCGGGTCGGCGTGGTTGTGGGCGGCGTCCGGCCTGCCTGTGTGCATGACAGAACCTAGCGGGGCTGGGGGCCCGGGGCGAGGGCTGGGGCGGGTGCGGGGCGTGCTTTGGGGGGTTGATCTGTGTGATACAGTTCGGATCGGCGGCCCGGCCCCGGGCTCTGTGGTGCGGGGGCGGGCGTGCTGAGTGACCTTGTCGATCGGAGCGCCGGCGTGAATGTGCTGTCTCGGTGGTTGAAGGGGAGCGGGCGGGGGCAGGGCTCTGGCGGGGCGAGCGGGAACGACCGGGCGGGGACGCCACGCGTGATCGCGACGGGCGCGGGCAGCACGATGACGATCGGCGACGCGAAGCTCGAGCCGCGGGTGCGCGAGCTAGGCGGCGAGCTGCTCGATGCGGCCGAGCGGCACAAGGGGGGCGTGTTCAGCGCGAAGTTCTACGCGGACAAGCTGATGGCCTGGTCCATGAAGGACAAGGCGTTCAAGGTGCAGCTGTTCCGGTTCGTCGACACCTTCCCGGTGCTGCGCGGCGGGGACGAGGTGCACGATCACCTGGTGGACTACTTGACACAGCCGGGGGTGAGCCTGCCTCCGGGTATGGACATCGGGCTGAGGGCGGGTGCGGCGGCGAAGGGGCTCTTCACCAAGACGATGTCGGCGCAGATCAAGGCGATGGCGGGGCAGTTCATCGCGGGGACGGACGCGGAGAGTGCGCTCCCGCGGCTGAAGGAACTCTGGGGCAAGGGGATCGCGTTCAGCGTGGACTTGCTGGGCGAGGCGTGCGTGTCGGACGCGGAGGCGGACGCGTACCGCGAGCGGTACCTCGACCTGATCAAGGGGCTGCCGGAGACGGCATCGAACTGGAAGGAGCAGCCCCGGCTGGAGCGGGACCACCTGGGCGTGGTTCCCCGGACGAATGTGTCGGTGAAGCTGAGTTCGCTCAGCGCCCGGCTGAACCCCGCCGCGCCGGACGAGTCGGTGGGCGATGTGCTGACGCGGCTGGTGCCCGTGCTGGAGACGGCGCGGGACCGCGGGGTGTTCATCAACTTCGACATGGAGAGCTCGAGCCATAAGGAGATCACGCTGCGGGCGTTCTTCGCGGCGTGCGAGCGGGTGGACTTCCACGCGGGGATCGCGATGCAGGCGTACCTGCGGTCGGGCGTGGAGGACGCGAAGCGTGTGGCGGAGTGGGCGAAGCGGACGGGCCGGGTGGTGACGGTGCGGCTCGTGAAGGGGGCGTACTGGGACTACGAGACGATCTACGCGGAGCAGATGGGGTGGCCCAGCAAGGTGTGGGCGAAGAAGTGGGAGACGGACGCGTGCTTCGAGGCGATGGCGCGGGTGTTCCTCGACTCGTGCCCGCGGCGCGAGGGGGAGGGGGGCGTGAAGCTGGCGCTCGGGAGCCATAATGCGAGGTCGATCGCCAGTGCGCTCGCGTACGCGGAGAGCCTTGGGCTGCCGCGTGAGGCGGTCGAGCTGCAGATGCTGCACGGGATGGCGGACGAATTGAAGCTCGGTGCGGCGGACGAGATGGGGATGCGGGTGCGGGAGTATGTGCCCGTGGGAGAGATGATCCCCGGGATGGCGTACCTCGTGCGGCGGCTGCTCGAGAACACGAGCAACGAGGGGTGGCTGCTGGCGGCGAACGCGGGGAACGCGTCTCGGGATCAGCTTCTCGCGCCGCCGGCGGCGGGGCGGTTGAACCAGGTCAATGGAGCCGCGGGCGCGACGGGGATCGCGCCGGACATTCTCTCCGAGGCGGCGGTGCGCCATGAGCTGACGCCGGCGGAGCCGGGGGTGGGGGACGGGCGGCCCTTCTTCAACGAGCCGATGCGGGACCTCTCGACCGAGCGCGGGCGGGAGCTGATCGCGGCGGGGATCGCGAAGGCGTCGATCCCGGTGGTGGCGAACGACCGGACGCCCGAGCAGGGGCTCGCGATGGTGGGGGAGGCGTACGACGCGTACCCCGCGTGGCGGGACACCGATGTCGAGAAGCGGGCGCGGGTGCTGACCGAGGCGGCCGCGGCGATGCGGGCGCGGCGGGACGAGCTGACGGGCATCATCATCAAGGAGAACGGGAAGCCCTGGGCGGACGCGGACGCGGATGTGTGCGAGGCGATCGACTTCTGCGAGTACTACGCGCGGATGGCGCCGGATCTGTTCCGCAAGAAGCGGCTCGGGAAGTTCGTGGGCGAGCTTGATGAGATCTGGAACCAGCCCCTGGGCGTCGCGGTGGTGGTGAGCCCGTGGAACTTTCCGCTCGCGATCTGCTGCGGGATGACGACGTCGGCGCTGGTGACGGGGAACACGGTCGTCGTGAAGCCGGCGGAGCAGACGCCGGGGATCGCGCAGGTGATGTACGACATCCTCCAAGACGCGCTGCGGAAGGGTGGGCACGACGAGCGGGTGCTGCGGTTCTGCCCGGCGCCGGGGGAGACGACGGGGGCGGCGCTGGTGCGCGACCCGCGGGTGAGCGTGATCGCGTTCACGGGGTCGAAGGCGGTGGGGCTGGATATCTACCGGGCGGCGGGCGACACGCGGGAGGACGAGGGGCAGGCGCATGTGAAGCGCGTCGTGTGCGAGATGGGCGGGAAGAACGCCGTCATTATCGACGCGTCGGCCGACCTCGACGAGGCGGTCTTGGGCGTGCGGCACTCGGCGTTCGGCTTCGCGGGGCAGAAGTGCTCGGCGGCGAGCCGGTGCATCGTGGTCGATCCCGAGGGGCCGGAGGGGGAGCGGACGAGGCTGTTCGTGGAGCGGCTGGTCGAGAGTTCGCGGGCGCTGGTGGTGGGGGACCCGACGAGCCCGGCGACGGATGTGGGGCCGGTGATCGACGACGAGGCGGCGAACAAGATCCGCTCGTTGATCGAGAAGGCTCGGCGGGAGCACGCGGAGATGGGCGGGTGCGTCGAGTCGCTCGCGGTGGCGGGGACGGAGCTGCCGGTCGGCTGGAACGGGCACCCGGAGGGCCGGGGGCCGCGGGCGGCGATCGGGCCGCACATCTTCACGCAGGTGCGGGCGGAGCACACGCTGGCCCGCGAGGAGGTGTTCGGGCCGGTGCTGGCGGTGATGCACGCGAAGACCTACGAGGAGGCGATCGAGATCGCGGTCGGGCATGTGTACCGGCTGACCGGGGGTGTGTTCACGCGGAAGCCGACGCACATCGAGATCGCGAAGAAGCGGTTCCGCGTGGGGAACCTGTACATCAACCGCGGCATCACGGGAGCGCTCGTCGGGCGCCAGCCGTTCGGCGGCTTTGGGCTGTCGGGCGTGGGGAGCAAGGCGGGCGGGCCGGGGTACCTGGACCGGTTCGTGCAGCCGCGTGCGAGCTGCGAGAACACGATGCGTCGCGGGTTCAGCCCGGAGCTGTGAGCCGGGCAGACGCGACCGACTCGAAGTCGTGCAAAAAGAAACGCGGGCCGCTCGTGGTGAGCGGCCCGCGGTGTTCTTGGATCTGCCTACCCGCGATCAGGTCGGGCGGATGACGCTGTCGGGGCGGGTGCCCGGGTCCGGGTCGGGCTGGATGGGCGAGCAGAAGCCGGGGCGGAACTGCGAGCTGAAGAGCTGGATGTCCTCGATGCCGACGAGGCCGTCGCCGTTGAGGTCGGTGGAGGGGTCACCGGCCTGCCAGAGCTGGACGAAGATATAGAGGTCGGTGAAGTTCTGGCGGCCGTCGCCGTTGAGGTCGAGCGGGCAGTTGTTGTCCGGCGGGTTGTTGGGGTCGCAGTCGCCGGTCTGGAAGCCGTCGTTGAAGATGGTCTGATCGGTGCCGTCGACGACGCCGTCGCTGTTGAGGTCGGCGCCGGTGTTGCCGGTGGCGAAGAGGACACCGAAGGCCTGGCGGTCATCGAAATCCTGGTCGCCGTCGCCGTCGAGGTCGAAGCGGCAGCCGTTGAAGCGGGGGACGGTCTGGCCGAGCTCGCACTCGCCGAAGAGGAAGGCGCCGTTGCCGGCGTTGAAGTCGTCGCCGTTGAAGAGATCGAGGTCGTCGATGTTGATGAGGCCGTCGCCGTTGAGGTCGGCGACGGGGTTCTCGGCGTCGTAGAAGGCGAGGAAGACGAGGCGGTCGTCGAAGTCCTGATCGCCGTCGCCGTCGATGTCGTAAGGGCAGCCGTTCGGCTGGAAGGTTTCCTGGACGGGGTCGCAGACGCCGGCGGTGAACTGGCCAAAGAAGGCGGCGAGGTCCGCCGGCTCGACGAAGCCGTCGCGGTCGAGGTCGGCGCTGTTGCTCTCGTTGAGCCAGAGGGCGGCGAAGTCGAAGAGGTCGCCGAAGTTCTGCCGGAGATCGGCGTTGACATCGAAGGGGCAGAAGGCGACCTGGCCGATGAACCAGTTGTCGACGGGGTCAGAGCTGAAGAGCTCCTCGATGGTGACGAGGTCACCGGTGCTGAACTCGACGGTGAAGCCCATGAGGGCGAGCAGTTCGTCGAGGCCGGCCTGGATCTCGGCGGGGGTCGCGCCATCGTTGGTTCCCGGAATGAGCGGGAGGCCCAAGGTCGCGCGACGCTGGTTCTCCTCGATGACCGCGGTGGTCTGGAGGAGGGGCTCGAGCGGCAGGAAGGTGGGGAGGCCGTTGATCGAGAAGCTGAAGGCGTCCTGATGGACGATCGACAGCGCGTCGTACTCGCCGATGCTCTGCAGCGTCGGCGGCAAGGTGCGGCGGAACTGGATCTCGTCCGCGGTCACATTGGTGCCGCCGGGGTAGGGGAAGTTCGAGGGATCGTCGACCGGGATGACATTCTCCGGGAAGATCTCGATGTAGGTATCCCGATCGAAGCGCACCTGGTGCCACGACAGCCCGAGGGCGAAGCCGATCTGGCGGGTGAGGTGGCCGATGTCGGTCCAGGTACAGTGCGTGATCTGGCGTGCGGGGGTCGCGGCGCCCAGGTCGGTGTTGACGCCCGGATCCTGGATGGATGGGGCCCCGAAACCGTCGTTGCTGTTCAGGCAGGGGGCCAGGCCGGCCAGGTCGTCCGCTTCGCCTCCGGTGGAGATGTAATCATCGAAGAGCTCGGGATCGAGCGAAACGCTCGAGAAGATGATCGCGCGGTCGTGGATGGTCGGGTTGAAGCCGACGAACTTGATGCCGATATCTTCGAGATCGGTCTCGAGGATGAGCAACGCGGTGATCGTGTTGGCGAGGCCCGCCTGCGCGCCGAACTGCTCCGGGTCGAGGTTCTCGCCGGTCCGGGGGCCGCTGAAGAAGAACGCGTCGACCATCTCGGGGTCGAAGGTGTAGGGAACCTCGAGCGTGCCCCAGCTCCGCGGGGTGTACACGCCGCCCGGCACGCCCATCTCGGCGCCGCCCGTGGCGTTCGCGGTATCGCCCGCGACCGCGTCCGAGCCCGCGCGGGGGCCGCCCGGGAGCTTCCACTCGGCGACCTTGCCCTCGGCGACCTTGCGGAGCTGCTCGCGCATTCTCTCGACGGCGGGCATGTTCCGCTGCCGAATGAACTCGTCCATGCGCTCAGCAGCAATTTCCTCGCGCATCTCGTGGGCGAGGAGGCTGAACTCGATGGAGGTCTCGGTCATGCGGTTGTCGGCGGCCGAAACGACGGCGACGCCCGGGTCGCCCGCCGAGGCCGACACGGCAACTCCCGCGAGCGCGAGCCCGGCGAGCGAGCGCAGACGGGAGATGCGGCGGGTCTGCAGAGTGGTCATGGACTCATTCCTTCCAAGCCCACGAGGGCTTGCGGTGGTGGTGTGCTTTGCGTCTTGCGGTAGGCGTGGCGTGCTCGAAGCCTTACAGGGGGCTGATGTTGTTGTTCGCAACATCGCTCGGATCGACATCCTTCGGCGTGATGACCCGCGGGCTGCACCCACGGCTGGACTGGAACAGAGTGAAGTAGTTGATCAGGTCGAGCGTGTCGATCCGGCCGTCCTGGTTCCCCGTGACATACTCGATCTCGTAGCAGCCGAACCCGGCGGTGTCGGTCGGGAACAGCTCGCCCGTGCAGCCGAGGTAGGCCGTCAGGAAGATCTGCATGTCCTGGAAGGTCAGGCGGCGGTCGTCGTTCAGGTCGGCCACGCACGGGTCGGTCGTCGGGTCGATCGGCGGGTTGTAGACGGCCTGCAGCGAGGCGATGTCGCCGGCGCTGAGGTCGTCGCTCGAGCCGATGACGGACTGGAAGTTCTCGTTGGGCGGGAGGACGCTGATCGCCCGGCCCTCGACGGTGCAGATCGGGCTCGTGATGAAGGCGCACGAGCCGTAGTGCATGATCGACTCGAAGTCGTAGTCGGGCTGCCCATCGTTGTCGCCGTCGACGCCGAGGATGGTGCCGTCGGTGTTGATGAAGAACTGGCTCCACTCCTGCGGATCGATGTTGCCGAAGTTGATGCGGACGAACTGGTCGCGGTCGGCCCGGACCATCTCGTGCAGGTAGCCCATCTGGTGCAGGATCTCGTGGATCGCGACGCCGACGGTCGGCTGGTAGAGCACGATCATCTCGATCGCGGAGGACTCGGCGATGCCCGGAAGGGTGACGCCTCGCTCAGCATCCAAGAAGAAGGTCGGGCCCGCGATCGAGGGCGTGTCCGGGAAGCCGTCCTGGTCCACATCGTCCGGGATGCCGTCGCCGTCGCGGTCGTACGCGTTGGGGCTGTTGCCGATATTGGTAATGGTGAGTGAGCCGTCACCGAACACATCTCCGCTCACGGCCATGAGCGTGTCCGGCATGTCGTCCTCATCCTTGTCAAAGTTGAACTGCTCGGCCCCCTGGTCACTCAGGATCGTGCCGACCGGGAAGCCAGTCATCATGTCGATGACGAAGCTCGTGGTCGTGTACAAGCTGCCGGTCCCGGGGGTGCCGGCGTTGCTCGGGAAGATGGTCTCGGGGATGCCGTCGGCACCGGCGGGGTTGCCCGGTGAGTCGAGCAGGTCCGGGAAGCCGTCGCCGTTGATGTCGTCGAAGACATAGTCGATATCGACATGCGTGCCGAACGCGGGCCCACGGGCGTTGCCCGCGATCGAAGTGGCGTAGCCGCCGCCGTCGAAGTCGGTGCCGACGGTGCGCGGACCGGTGAAGAGGATGTAGGGGTAGTCGTCGTCGGGCTCGCGGACGACATCGCCGTCGAGGATCATCGCGCCGTCGGTGTCGTACTGCACGAAGCCGGAGATCGAGGCGGGCGGGGCACCGGGGCCCTGCGACGCGCCGGGGCCGAGCTCGGGGTCGCGCTCGACGAAGCGGACATTGACGACCTTCTCGATCTCGCGCATGGCGCGGAGGATGTTGGTCTGGTCCTCTTCCTCGATGATGTCGTGGGGGAGCGAGTCCTCGAACTCGATCGCGCCGGGGGCGGTGCGGCCGTTCAGGCCGTACTCGCGCTGGGCCCAGCGCCAGACGGTCTCGCCGTCCTCGTGGGCGAAGACGGGTCGGTCGTCGCCCCACTGGGCGTTGCCGAGGCCGTAGAACAGGTAGGTGCCCGCGAGCTCGGGGTCCTCACCAGCGTCGATGGAGGTGCCGGGCGGGGGCGGGGGGATGATGTCGAGGATGATCTCGCGACCGCCGGAGTCCCAGGTGTCCGCGATGCCGTCCTCGTCATCGGGCAGGTCGCAGGGAACCGCGCCGCCCTGGGTGCCGTCGGGGTTGAGCTGGAAGCAGTTGCCGCCGCCGGCGGGGAGGAAGGGCTGCCCGATGAGCCCGTCGCCCGAGCCGTCGTTGTCTTGGGTCGCGATCTGGAGGACATTGGCGTTGTCCTCGCCGCCGATCCACTCGACCTCGAGCATTTCCTCTTCGAGGAACGCGTAATAGATGATGATCGGGTGCTCTTCCGAGGGGTTGGTCGAGCTGAAGGCGGGCGTCGCGAACTGGGCCAGGACATCCTGCTGGTTGAAGCGGATCCAGACCGAGTTCGTCGTGCCCTGGCCGTATAGACCCGCAGAGGCCAACTGACCGGCGGCGGCGAGCAGGCCTGCGGCACTGACGGAACCGACGAAACGGGCCACGCGGGCCGAACGCTCACTACGCATAGTGCTCTCCAGTTCGCTCGCCCAACCCGAGTGCATCGCGAACACTCCGGCCCGGGCGTTGCTGGCGCTGCCGCCTGCCCCTGTGAGTCTACCGGACCCTGGGCGGCGGGTTGACGCGTCGGGGGAATCCTAACGGAGATTTCCCGCCCGCGTCCAGCGGCGGCGGCGTCACCCAACGCCGCCCGCTCCGTCTACTTTCCGGGCCTCCGCCCCAACGGTTCCCGGTCGGTCCGGGTTTCCGGCCCGTCGGCGGGATTCACCCACAACGGGACACTTGGAAAGTGGTTCCGGCGTCAGTCGGGGCTGGGGCCGGCGTCCGCATCGTTCCCGGCGTCCGAGGCCGGGCCCGGATTCGGGCCGGGGTTCGGGCCGGGGTTCGGGCCGGGGTTCGGGCCGGGGTTCGGGCGCGGCTGGGAGCCGGGGTGCGGGCTGGGCTTGGCCGCCGGGCCGTTTGCGGAGGTGGGGCCGGGGTGGGTGCCGGGGTGGGGGCCGCCGTTCTGGTCGACGCTCGGCTCGGGCTTGACTTCCTTGTAGACCGACCCGTCGACGAACCCCTGCAGCTTGCGAGCCCGGACGGGGTGCTGGAGCTTGCGGATGGCCTTGGCCTCGACCTGGCGGACCCGCTCGCGGGTGACCTTGAAGATCCTGCCGACCTCTTCCAGCGTGTAGGTGTACCCGTCGCCGATGCCGTAGCGGAGCTTGATGATCTCCCGCTCGCGGTAGGTCAGGGTCTTGAGGACCTGCTCGATGCGCTGGGTGAGCATCTCTTGGGCGGCGGTGTCGGAGGGGCTGGCCTGTCGGTCGTCCTCGATGAAGTCGCCGAAGTAGCTGTCCTCGCTCTCGCCGACGGGGCGGTCGAGGCTGACGGGGTGCCGGCTGATCTTCATGACCCGGCGGGTCTCGGCGACGGACATGCCGGCCTTCTCGGCGAGCTCTTCCATCGTCGGCTCGATGCCCGTGGACTGGAGGACCGCCTTCTGGATGTTCCTGAGCTTGGTCATCGTCTCGATCATGTGGACCGGGATGCGGATGGTCCGGGCATGGTCGGCGATGGCGCGGGTGATCGCCTGGCGGATCCACCAGGTGGCGTAGGTGCTGAACTTGTAGCCCCGCTTGTACTCGTACTTGTCGACCGCCCGCATCAGGCCCGTGTTGCCCTCCTGGATGATGTCCAGGAAGCTGAGGCCGCGGTTGCGGTACTTCTTCGCGATCGAGACGACCAGGCGGAGGTTGCCGCCCGAGAGGTCGCGCTTGGCCTGCTCGTACTCCCAGAAGACGGTCTCGAGGCAGGCGCAGCGCCGGGCGAGCCCGTCGGGCTCTTCCTTCACAAGCTCGCGCAGGCCGTCGAGCTCCTCCTGCATGACCTCGATGTCCTCGGCCTCGTAGCGCTTCGGGTGCTTCTCGGCCTTCTCCAGCTCGTCGGCCAGGCCCTTCATCTTGACGCTGATCGCCCGCAGCTTCTTCATCAGCGGCACGATCCGGGCCGTGCGGAGGCACAGCTCCTCGGTCAGCGTCGCGAGCCGGCGGCGGCGAGTCGCCATGCGCTGCTGGATCTGCTCCCGCTCGCCCTGCGCGGCGACGGTCGCCTTGCCCCGCAGCTCGCAGAGCTTCGCCCAGTCCTCGGCGTTGTGCCCGAGCAAACGCTCGATCGTCGCGAGGTTCGTCGGGATGCGCCGGGTCAGCTTCTCCTTGTGGTTCTCCTCGGCCGTCGAGATCCGCATCGTGCGGTCAAAGGGCAGTTCGCCCGCGTCGACCTGCTTGAGCGTCTTGACGGCCTCGCCCACGATGTAGTCGCTCTCGAGGCAGCGCCGGCGGAAGACCATGCGCGTGGTCTCGATCTTCTTCGCGAGCCGAATCTCTTCCTCGCGTGTCAGGAGCGGGATCGAGCCCATCTGCGTGAGGTACATCCTGACCGGGTCATCGATCCGCCGCCCGACCGTGTCCTCGGTCACCGCCTCCTCGATGTCCCGCTGGATCGTCTCCTCGTCCAGACGCTCGGCCTCGGCGACATCGCGCTCCGCCTGCGTCAGGGGGGGCGGCGCCTTCGCGTGGTGCGGCTGGTTGATGCGGACCTGCAGCGCCTCGGTCTCGGCCGCCCGCTCACCGCCCGCGACGCTCATCGCGCGGAACCGGCTCGCGGTGGGCAGGTTCGACTCGGCCGCCGCCCGCCGCGCCCGGAACATGCGGGCCCGGTACTCCATCTCGTCGACCATCTCGACATTCAGCCCGTCGAGCACGACGAGCAGACGGTCGATCCACCCGGGGGCGACCATCTCGTCGGGCAGGACATTGTTGAACTCTTCGTAGCTCAGCCACCCGCGAGCACTCGACAGGTCGAACAAACCGGCAAGCGCCGGGTGCAACTCGTTCTTCACGCCCTGAACTCCGCCTGGTGTGAACTGCATCGGACCCAAAGTGATTTGTAGCGCCCCCGCACCGTCAGGGACGCCCGCCGCCCGAACCCTTCCAGAATCGCGCCCCGGGGTTCGACCCGTGCTCCGCGTGCGCGTCCTGCATCCGCCGCAGCCGCGCCGCGATCGATTCCATACCGTCCGATCCGCTATCCGCGCCCCCGAGACGCGCCTCTCCGCTCCCCTCCAGCGCCGCCGTCGACCGCAGCCGGGCCAGGCAGTCCTCGGCGTGCTCCACCACGCCCGTCCCGGGCTTGGGCTTGGCATCGCCGGTCGAGACCAGCGACTCGATCCGCCGCACGAACCCAGCCGCCCGCGCCCGGTGCCGATCGTCCGGCAGCTCGCTCAAGACCGCCGGCAGCCCGAGGTCCCCCGCCCGGGCGAGCTCGACCACGAGACCCGAGATCGCCCCGTCGATCCCCTCCAGCCCCGGATCCAGCCCCGCCTCGACCCCCGCCAGCACCACCGTCGCCGCCTCGGGGTCCGACAGCGCGCACGCGACCAACTCCGCCCAAAGCCGCTCCCGCCCGGTCAGCGCCCGCGCCGGCGTCGCCGGGCCAGAACCGCCCTCATCCCGCCGCTCATCCGCCCGCCGCCCCAGCTTGACCGCCGCCTCCACCACCTCGAACCGCACGCCCACCGACTCCGCGATCCGCGCGAGCAGCCCCGTCCGCGCCCGCGGCTCCATCCGGTCCATCCCCGCGTCCCAAAGCCGCCGGACCTCGTCCTCGGCCATCCGCCGCGCCCCCGCCGCCCCCTTGCCCCGGGCCTGCTCGCGCAGCCGCCCGAAGTGCATCTCCACCAGGTCCCGCCCGCCGGTCAGCGCCTTCAGCAGCATCTCGCGCCCGCCCTCGCGGGCGAGCAGCTCGTCCGGGTCCTTCGCGTCCGTCACATCGCTCAGGACCGCCACCGACACATCGAGCTCACCCGAGAAGAGCACCTCGAACGCCCGGTTCGCTGCCCGCTGCCCCGCCTCGTCGCCGTCGAAGAGCAGCACCACCCGGTCGCACTTCCACCGCAGCCGCCGGGCGTGCTCGGCCGTCAGCGCCGTCCCGAGCGTGCCCACCACATTCTCGATCCCGTGCTGGTGGCACGCGATGACATCCGTGTACCCCTCGACGACCGCGACCCACCCCTCCCGCCGGATCGCGTCCCGGGCCTGGTGCAAGCCAAAGAGCGTCTCCGACTTCTTAAAGAGCGCCGTCTCCGGGCTGTTCAGGTACTTGGGCTCGTCCGCGTCGTCGATCCGCCGGGCCCCGAACCCAAGCGTCTCCCCCGACTCCCCCAGAATCGGGAAGATCAGCCGGTTCCGAAGCGCGTCGTACAGCCCCCCGCCCCGCCCCGCGTCGCGGCGCTTCACCAGCCCCGCCCCCTCCAGGTCCCGCTCCGGGATGCCCGCCTGCTTCGCGTACAGCAGCAGCCCGTCCCACCGGTCCGGCGCCGCCCCGATGCAGAACCGCTCCAGCATCTCCGCCGAGATCCCCCGCCGCTCGACCACTCCCCGGGCCGCGGTCCCGTGCTCGGGATGGACGAGGATTCTCTGGTAAAAACCCTGGGCCGCCGCATTCACCTTCCGGACTGTGGCTCTACCCACGGCATTCTGGCGCTCTGGGCGGTCCTCCCCGCTATTTGGGGTGTCCCGCCGCCGCGGCGTCAATTCCACCCCGGCCCGCTCCGCCAGCATCTTCAGGGCCTCGGGAAAGCTCAGCCCGTGGTACCGCCGCGTGAAGGTCAGCGCGTCCCCCCCCGCCCCGCAGACAAAGCAGTGGAAGATCTGCTTCGCGGGCACCACATACATCGAGGGGTTCCGGTCCTCGTGAAAGGGGCAGAGGCAGACAAACTCCCGCCCCTTCGGCCGCAGTTGCACCGCGTCGCCCACCACCCGGACGATGTCCGTCGCTTCGAGGACCCGCCGGACATCGTCGTTGCCGCCGTGCACGCCGGAGCGTACGCCCGATCCCCGGCCCGCCGGTCGGCGTGTACAACTCCCGCATGCCCGAGACCGAACGCCGCGAGATCGTCTTCCGGGGACGCGTGCAGGGGGTCGGCTTCCGCGCCACCACTCGGGGCATCTGCCGCTCGCACGGGCTGACCGGCTGGGTCCGCAACGAGCCCGACGGCTCCGTCCGGGCCCAGGTGCAGGGCGACCCCGCCGCGATCGACGCGGCCCTCGCCGAGCTGCGCGAGACGATGGCCGGCCTGATCACGGGCGAGCACGCCGGCACGATCACGACCGAATCGGACGAAGACGACTTCCGAATCGCGCGCTGAGCCCGCTGCCCGTACGCTGACCCCGTGCTGATCCTCTTCGATATCGACATGACCCTGCTCACCACCAACGGCGCCGGCCCCGCCGCCCTTGCCGAGGCGGGCCGCGCCCTGCACGGGCCCGAGTTTCGCACCGACACGATCGACTACGGCGGGCGGATCGACCCCGACATCATCGGGGAGCTGCTCACCGTCAACGGTGTCGAGCCGACCCTCGAGGCCCGGGCCGCGCTGCGCCGTGAATACGCCGAGCGCCTGCCCGCCGCCGTCGCGGGCAAGACGCGTTCGATGCCGGGCGTGCCGTCGCTGCTCGCGGCGCTCGCGGGCGAGGCCGAGGTGACGGTGGGGGTGCTCACCGGCAACTTCGAGGAGACCGGCTGCCACAAGCTGCAAGCCGCGGGGCTCGATCTCGAAGGATTCCGCGTGCGTGTCTGGGGAGACGACAGCCCGCTCGAGCCGCACTCCCGCGATCAGCTCCCGGGCGTCGCGCTCGAGCGCTACACCGCGCTGCACGCCCGCCAGCTCGACCCCGCGCACGCCGTCGTCATCGGCGACACCATCCACGACATCGCCTGCGCCCGCGCCCACGGGCTGCGGGCACTCGCCGTCGCGACGGGCCACCAGCCCGCCGACATCCTGGAGCGGGCCAACCCCGACCTCGTCCTGGCCGACCTGTCGAACACGCAGGAGACCCTCGAGTGGCTGCTGAACCCCTGATCGCCGACGCCCAGGCCCGCACGCCCGACGCCCCCGCCATCAAACGCCCGACCCAGGCGAAAGAACGCCTCCCCGCGCTCGATGTCCTCCGCGGCTTCGCGCTGCTCGGCATCCTCGTGCCCAACATGTTCTTCTTCGCCTGGCCCATGGAGGCGAGCTACGACCTCTCCGTCATCGGGGCCACGCCGGCGAACACGCTGGCGCACGACATCACGATGGTCGCGTTCCTCGGCAAGTTCATGCTGCTCTTCGCGACGCTCTTCGGCGCGGGCGTCGTCTTCTTCGACAAGAAGACCGAGGGCAAGAAGCTCAGCGCCGGCGCCGGCCTCTGGTACCGCCGCATGGGCTGGATGCTCCTCTTCGGCGTCTGCCACGCCCTCCTGCTCTGGTTCGGCGACATCCTCGTCTGGTACTCCGTCGCGGGCCTCGCCCTCGTCTGGTGGATCCGGCGGATGAACCCCGTCGCGCTGATCGCCCTCGGCGTCATGATGCACCTGCTCGGGACGATGCTCCTCTTCTTCTTCATGGTCTTCGGCATCTGGGGCGTCGAACAGGGCGCCATGGCCGCGGGCGACCTCCTCGGCACGCCCGCCGCCGAGGAAATCGCGATCACCCTCGGCGACTACCCGGGGCTCGTCCTCTTCCGCGGCGTGCAGCTCGCCTTCTTCTGGTTCGTCGTCGGCCCGCTCTTCTATGTCGCGGTCACCGGACTCATGGCCATCGGCATCGGCCTCACCCGCCTCGGCATCCTGACGGGCGAGAAGTCCGCCCGCTTCTACACCGTCGCCGCTCTGGTTCTCATCCCCATCGGCCTCACCACGACGCTCCTCGGCCTCGCGTGGACCCGCGATCTCGGCCCCGACCCATTCCCCGAGATGCTCTGGCAGTGCTACGCCCAGTTCCTGGGCATCCCCCTCGGCTACGGCTACGCCGCCGTCCTCCTGGTCATCCTCAAGCTCGGCCTGCTGAAGCCCGTCACCACCGCCCTCGCCGCCGTCGGCCGCATGGCCTTCAGCAACTACATCTCGCAGACGCTCATCTGCACGACGATCTTCTACGGCTACGGCCTCGGCTACTTCGCCCAGATCGAGTTCCCCGCCCTCTGGGGCATTATCGCCGGCGTCTGGGCCTTCAACATCGTCTTTAGCCTCCTGTGGCTCCGCTACTTCCGTTTCGGCCCGCTCGAGTGGCTCTGGCGCACCCTCACCTACTGGAAGCCCCAGCCCATCCTCCGCACGCCCGCCCCGCCCACGGGCCCCGCGGGCACCTCCCCGCAGCCCGTACACTCCGCCTGACCAGTCGGGCCCTCACGCGGGCCCCCACGCGGGAAAGGAGTCTTCGCGATGGCCTCCAGCTACCGGGCGCTCTGCTCGGACTTCTATGTCAACCAGAAACTCAGCGTGAAGCTCGACCTCCCGAGAGGCCGCGAGACCATCCTCGAGCTCTTCGAACGCGTGAGGCGCGAGTACCGCGGCATGGGCACCTTCCGCCGCTACCGCGACGAGCTCGCCCTCGAGAGCGCCGCCACCGACTACCCGCACCGCTGGCTCGCCGTCCGCTCCGGCAACATCCGCTCGGGTGTCGTCAACCCCGACCAGTTCGACGATGCCTACGGCCTGCACCGGGTCGTGCTCGAGGTCGCGCCCTACTTCCTCTCCATCAGCCCCCTTGATGTCGAGTACCTCGAAGTCCTCTACGGCTTCGACCTCCACGCCCCGGGCAACCAGGACCAGCTCGTCGCCGACGCCCTCCTCGCCGGCAGCCCGCTGAGAGCCGTCGTCGAGACCGAGGGTGCCACACTCGTCGATTTCCAGCCCTTGGTCGGCCTCGCCACCCGCGCCGACGGAGGCTCGGGCCGCCCCGACACCGAGGCCCACTTCGAAGTGAAAACCCGCTCCGGCCCCAACGCCTCCGCCGACCCCGCCATCAGCGGCGAGCCCCTGAGCCTCTATGTCACGCTCCGCCGTTACGAGCCCGTCGCCGATCTCAAGCAGCTCGCCACCGTCTTCGACGACCTCACACGCCTCGGCCAGGAACTCATCGAGACCCGCGCCATCCCGGCGCTCCTCAACCCCATCCGCGAAGCGATGGGCCACGGGGGCGCGTAAGCCGTGGCCGCCGCGATCGTCCTCGCACAGTCCTCCAGCGGCACCGGGCAGGTCCTGCTTTGGGTCGCCGTCCTCATCGGCGCCGTCATCGCCGCGAGCGTCATCGTCCTCATCCTCCGCCGCAAGCTCCTGAGCCCCGACACCGCGGCCGAGGACACCGGCTCGATCATGGAATCCCTTCGCGCCATGCGCGACCGCGGCGAGATCTCCCAAGATGAATACGACCGCACACGCCAGGCCATGATCGCCCGAGCCGCCGGCAAACCGCTGACGCGCCCAACGCCAGCACCCACAACCACACCAGAGGAACACCGGGCCCGCCCCGGCTACGACCTCACCGGCGAACCCCTCCCCGGCACCACGCCCGAAAGCACCCAGCGTCCAGATAAAAACTCCCCCCCCCATCCCGGTCATCCGCCCGCCTGACCGCGTTCCCCCGCCCCATCCTCCCGCCCCGCCCACACGAACCACCCCGGCACGGGAATCGCGGACGATCGCGGTCAGTTCGTCACACTTGGGCTAGCCTGTCGGGTCGGAGTCTCCCTCCGACAGGCGTCCCGCCGGTCGGTCTGGATACCCAGCCCCCGGCAAGCCGATGACAAGGTGCCCCCTGCGCGGTGGGCCGGACGCTCCACGAACCACTTGGCCGCGGGTAAACGCCCGCTGAGACGGAGTCCACCGTTGACCACTGACCCCCTGATGCCCGCCGCGAACGCTTCCCACGCACACGGCGCCGCCCCTGCACACCCCGCCAACATGGCCAGGACGCCCGTCAACGCGTCCGACCACGGCTCACGAGGAGGCGGCGACGACGACCACGGCGGCGGTGGGGGTGGCGGTGGGGGAGGAGGCTCCGGCGGCGGCAGCGGCGGCGGCTTCCGCGGCCGCAAGGTCACCACCTGCTCCTTCTGCGGCAAGACCAGCCGCGAAGTCGGCCCCATGGTCGAGGGCCCCAACGAGGTCTACATCTGCTCCAAGTGCGTCGACCTCTGCCAGAACATCTTCCGCCAGGAGCGCCGCCGCGTCAGCTCGGTCTCGAGCGCCCTGCGTGAGATCCCGAGCCCCAGCGAGATCAAGGGCTTCCTCGATCAGTATGTCATCGGCCAGCAGGAGGCCAAGAAGGCCCTCTCCGTCGCCGTCCACACCCACTACAAGCGCCTCCTCCACGCCGAGAGCGAGGAAGAGGGCCGCGTCGAGCTCGACAAGTCCAACATCCTCCTCATCGGCCCCACCGGCTCCGGCAAGACCCTCCTTGCCAAGACCCTCGCCCGCCTGCTGAAGGTCCCCTTCGCCATCGGCGACGCCACCACGCTCACCGAGGCCGGCTATGTCGGCGAGGATGTCGAGAACCTCCTCCTGAAGCTCCTCCAGGCCGCTGACTTCGATGTCGAGTCCGCCCAGCGCGGCATCATCTACATCGACGAGATCGACAAGATCGGCAAGACCTCGAACAATGTCTCCATCACCCGCGATGTCTCGGGCGAGGGCGTCCAGCGTTCCCTCCTGAAGATGCTCGAGGGCACCACGGCCAATGTTCCCCCCCAGGGCGGCCGCAAGCACCCCGAGCAGCAGTACATCCAGTTCGACACCAGCCAGGTCCTCTTCATCTGCGGCGGCACCTTCGTCGGCCTCGAGGACATCGTCCGCCGCCGCATCGGCCAGACCCGCATCGGCTTCGCCGCCGCCCAGGAGGACGAGGGCCTGGGCCTCAGCGCCACCGGCGAGAACTACACCGAGCGCGAGCGCCTGCTCCTCAAGGCCAACAACGAGGACATCGTCGAGTTCGGCCTGATCCCCGAGCTCGTCGGCCGCCTCCCCATCGTCACCCCCCTCATGCCCCTGAGCGTCGAGGCCCTGGTGCAGATCCTCACCGAGCCCAAGAACGCGCTCGTCAAGCAGTACCAGCAGCTCTTCCAGTTCGAGGGCGCCAAGCTCACCTTCACCGAGGACGCCCTCCACGCCCTCGCCGAACGAGCCGAGGCCCGCAAGACCGGCGCCCGCGCCCTCCGAGCCGTCCTCGAGGATGTCATGCTCGACCTCATGTACGACCTGCCCGACCACGACAACGACGGCGTCGAGTACATCATCGACCGAGCCGCCGTCGAGCAACGCCGCAGCCTCACCGAGCTGCGAGCCAAGCAGTCCCGCACCGCGTAATCGGGCGACGACACAACCACGATCACCGAGCGAGCCGCCCCGCCCCGGGGCGGCTTGTCATTCCGACAGAACGATGACTCCGCCCCTGTCCCCTACGCCGTCATCCCATCAAACCACCCCCGCACCCACTTCAGCGCCCCCGCCTCCGCACCCTTGAACTTCGGCTGATGATCCAGCCGCGCGACGAACAGCGCCGCCCCCTCCGGCAGCCGCCACTTCACCGCGTGGTACACCTCGACTGCGACTCGTCCGACTCCACCAGCGCCGCCCCGTCCCACAGGACGAACGACTCGGCGAAGTCCGCCACAAACCCGGCCCCCTCAGCACGCGGCGCATGAACCAAATAGACAGGCATCCCGCCAGCCTACCGCCCAGACGACCGGTCTAGTTCAGGGGATCACACACCCAAACCCCGCCCCCCCGGGCCTCCACACGCCGAACGAGGTGCAGCTGCACCGAGCTGTCCGCGAGCGACCGCAGCTCCCGCGCGTCGTCCCCGCCCACATGCACCGTTGCGACCCGGGCCGCCGCCTCGCTCAGCCCCTCGACGCACCGCGCCAGCAGCATCGCGTTCACCCGCGCCCACCCCGCCGCCGTCACCGCCGCGTCCAGCCCCTCGCGCCCGAACCGCGTCAGCACATGCAGCCCGCCATCCTCGTCGGTCGCCAGCTCCACCTCCGGGGCCGACGGACACCGAAGGTCCGTCGCCCGAAGCCCCCGCACCAGCGACGCCAACGGCGGCGGCAATTCGTCATCGAGCAAGTCCCGCCGCTCGGCCGTGCGCGAAGCCACGCCACCGATCCGCGAAGCCGTCGCGCTCGGCACCACTTCCGCCGCGGGCCGCGTCATCACCACCGGCTGAGGCCCCGGCTGAGGCCCCGGCCGCATCGCCTTCACGGGCCCCGGCTTCCCGTTCACCCGCTCCTCCAGCACCTCGCCCGACCGGATCCGCTCCAGCAGTTCGTCCACGCCCGACGCTCCTTCCCACTGCCCCATCCCCGTCACATTCGTCGGCCCCGCCTTCATCACCGCCGGCCCGACCAACAGCTCACGCCCCAGGAAACGCTGCGCCGCGTCCACCAGCCGCCGCTCCGCCGCCCGAGCCCGCCCCGGCTCGGCCCCCGCGACCGCGATCGCCAGCTCCGGCCCCTCGCCCTCGCCGATCGTCCCGTCGTACTCCGCCGCCAGCCCCTTGAGCAGCCGATACGCCGCGATCACCGCCGCGTCGTCCGCCCCGGTCAGGATCGTCACCCGGTCCACCCGCTTCCCAAGCCGCAGCAGCGCCGGCTGATCGACCTCCTCCACCCGCACGATCCAACGGTCATATCCCGGCCCCACCCCCGGCACCCCATCAGCCCGCACGCCCACCGGCGTGTGCCGCTCGATGCTCGCCCCGCCCCGCGCCAGCCGCACGAGCGCGACCGCCCCGTCGATCACATCCGCCGTCCGCGCCGCGTACTGCCGCACCCACAGAGACGCCCGCACGGGCAGATGCCCGAGCACCAGCGCCTCCACCCGGTTCGCCGCATCCCGCTTCCCACCACGACGCGAGCCGGCGCGTCCCCCCAAGACCCCGATCGACCCGATCACATCCTCGACCTCGCCGCCGCCGTCCTCGGCAGGCTCCGAGATCGCCTCGGGCGCAAGGACCTCATCGGCCTCCGCCCCAAGCTCCCCGCCGATGAACAGCGCCGCGAGTTCATCGTGCACCGCGTCTTCCGACGCGAACGCATCGCCGGCGCTCCGCCCAAGCTCCACGCGTTCCATCGTCCTCGAAGCCTCCGCCCCGCCCGCCCCGCCGCCGCTCGTCGAGCATCCATGCCCGCTCACGCCGCCGATCAGGCCGAGGGAATGACAACCAGCAGCGTCAGACGCCCCGACCGGGCTCGTCCACGCGGATGAGACTGTTCAATTCGCCGAACTCGTTGGGCCGCGTGCTCGCGTTGAAGGGGTCATTCACCCACTTCCCGTCGACCACCAGCCGGTAGGCGTGCTCGCCCGCCGTCAGCTCGACGCTGAGCTCGTGCACCCCCAGGTCATCGTTCCGACGCATCACATGCGTCTCCACGCTCCACCCGTTGAAGCTCCCCGCGATCGACACCCGACGCCCCAGGGTCGCCGGCTGCACGAACAGCGCCCGCCGCCCGCTCAGCCGCACCCCGAAGAGCCGCTCGACCGACTTCGGCGGAGTCACCGGCGCCGCCGTGTCCTCCACGAGCGCCAGCGCCCCCACCCGCCGCTTGATCTGCGTCTCGGGCAGCGTCTGCACGCCCGCCGCCTCCGTCGCCTCCCGCACCTTCTTCTGCAGCACCTGCGCCCGCTGGTACAGGTCCTCCATCCGGCTCAGGGGCTCCACCACAATCGCCGCCGCCGCATCAATCGCGGCCTGGCTCCCGGACTGGCTCGCGGCCTCCGTCGTCGCCTGCGTCTGCACACCCGCCACCGTTGCCGTGCTCGACCCGCCCGAGTTCGAGGGCGATCCCGTCCAGCTCGGTGCCCCCGTCGACCGCCGCTCCGTCGCCGGCATGTCCGCGTCCCGCCCCGGCGTCACCACAGGCGAGGAACCATGGACCGGTTCCGCCCCCGCAGGCCGCGAAGCCTCCACCCGCCCCGCGCGCCGCGAACTCGGCACCGCGCGTTGCAAGACCTCGATCGTCGGCAGGTCCGCCTCATCGACCGGCGGCTCCTCCGCCTCGATCCCCGCCCGCTCGATCAGGTAATCCCCAAGCCTGGAATAGTCCTCCGCCCCCACGCTCTCCGGCGCGTACTCGAGAATCGGCTGCCCGTAGCTCGCCGCCTCCTTGAGCAAGGGATCCAGCCGGATCGTCCCCGGGATCACCGCATGCCCGAACCGCTCCCGCAGCTCGCCCAGCAGGTCCCGAGCCAAGGTGCTCGTCGGATCATGAATCGTCGCCAGCAGCCGCGCCGTCTGCCGAGTCCCCAGCCGCCGGCTCAGGCTCCGCAGCGTCGCCGCCTGCTTGCTCGCCCCCTGCAAACTGAAGTAGCTCGTCTCGACCGGGATGATCACTTCCTGCGCCGCGGTCAGAGCGTTGTAAGTCAAGAGACCGATCGCCGGCGAGCAGTCGATCACGCAGCAGTCGTAATGCCGACCCGCTTCCTTCGTCAGCCGCTCCAGCGCCATCGCCAGCCGCCGCTCGCAGTTCGGCAGCTGCGCGAGCTGCCCCCGCGCCGCCTCCATCGCCGCCAGCTTCGTCCGGCTCGGCAACAGATCAAGATTCGTCCCCACCCGCCACAACAGGCGGTTCGCATCCAGAACCTTGTGCTCCGGCAGCGCCATCAGGTCCGACACATCCCGCTCGATCCGCTCCTCGGGGATCGCAAGCCCAGCCGCGCAATGCGACTGCGGATCAAGGTCGACAAGCAGCGTCCGAAGTCCGCGCGACGCGAGCACCGCCGACAGATTGATCGCCGTCGTCGTCTTCCCGCAGCCGCCCTTCTGGTTGATGATCGCGAGCGTGCGCACCGGCGCCCCCTTCGTCGTGAGAAACCCAGATCATGACCCGCCCGCGACAAAAGACTCCCCCAGGGCGGCACGGGCCGTCGTAGCACGACAGTCCCGTTATCGGGTCAAGTCCGACCGGGCGTGAAAACTCTCAATTAGCGTCAGATTCCGAGGGACAATCCCCCGCCAGATGCGGGGAAGCACCAAAAACGGGGGTCAGCCCCCGCGAATCGCGCCCCAACCCGCCCGCACCGCGCCCACATCCGGCCCCTCAACCACGCGGCAAGACGCCTCCCCATCGGGAACAACGATCCGAAGCCGCCCCCCCGAAACCTTCTTGTCATCCCCCATCGCCTCGATCAGCTCGTCATCCCCCGGCAGCCCCGCCACCCGCGTCGGCAAGCCCGCGCTCTCCACCAACGCGCGCACCTCATCCACCCGCTCGGCCGGAACCAGCCCGAGCGCCGCCCCCGCCCCCGTCGCCGCCACCAGCCCCAGCGCCACCGCCTCCCCATGCCGAAGAGGCGCGTCGGTCTCATTGATGGTGGGGGAGAGATGCCCCATCGGCTCGATCGCGTGCGCGTAGGTGTGCCCCAAGTTCAGAAGAGCCCGCCCACCCGTCGCCGCCTCCTCGCGCTCGTCCGCCGCCACCACCGCCGCCTTCACCGCGACATTCCGCGCGACCAGCTCCGTCAGCACCGAGGGCTCACGCTCCAAGATCGCCGCCATCGACGCCCGCATCCACGCCGCCAGCCCCGCATCCACGAACCCGCCCAGCATCCCGTGCTTCAGACACTCCGCCAGCCCGCACCGAAAGTCCCGCTCCGAAAGCGAGCCGAGCACCAACACATCCGCCAGCACCGCCGAAGGCTGCCAGAACGCCCCCGCCATGTTCTTCACGAGCCGCCCGCCCCCACCCCCGACCTCAACATTGATCCCAGTCTTCCCACCCACCGAAGCGTCTACCATCGACAGCAGCGTCGTCGGACACTGCACCACCGGCACCCCCCGCCGATAGCTCGCCGCCGCGTACCCCGCCACATCGCCCACGATCCCCCCGCCCACCGCGATCACCGGGTCCCGCCGCTCCAGCCGCGCCGACACCATCGCCTCCAGGAGTCGCCCCAGCGTCCCGATCGTCTTCGCCCGCTCCGTCGGCGCAAACGACTCGACGATGACCTCCCCAACACCCGCCCCCGTCAGCGCCCCCTCCACGATGAGCCGCACCTCCCCAGGCAACCCCCCATCCAGCACGACAAAAGCCCGCGCCGGCACCCGCCCCAGAATCCCCCCGATTTCCGAAAGCCCCCGCCCCAGCGCCCCCGCCCCCACGCGCACCTCGTACGAGCGGTCGCCCGTACCCGCACGCAGGTCCACCCCCACCCGCCGCTCATCACTCGACATCGCCGCCCTCGTCCTCGCCCCCATCCGAGCCCCCATCCGAACCCCCGCTCGCATCATGCGGCCGCTGCCACTCCACCCGCTTCGCATCCCCCCACATCATCTCCAGGTCATAGAACGCCCGCGTGTTCGGCTCGAAGAGATGCACGACGACATCCACGAAGTCAACGAGCAGCCAGGTCGACCGCTCATCCGTCGAGGTCCGGAAGCTGGGCCACCCCTTCCCCTCCCCCAGCTCCTGCACATCGTCGAGCGCCGAGTTCATCTGCCGATCGCTCGTGCCCGACGCGATCACCAGGAAGTCCGTCACCTCGCTCAGCTCCCGCACATCCAGCACCACGATGTGCTCGCACTTGTCGTCCCGCAGCAGCCGCGCCGATTCGATCGCGAGCGCCCGCGTCTCCGCCTCGTCACCCAGGCTCTTCGCGTGCTTCGCCCGGTCGGTGGCTTTCGCCCGCCCCTCGCGCACGCGCTCGTCATACCCCGCGGGCCCATCGCGCCCGTCCCACTTCCCGTTGGCGCCACTCCCACCACCAGTCCCACCCACCCCACCAATGCCCTCGTCCATGCCGGTCCCGTTCCTCGTGTCCGCGTCGTGTTCGTTCATCTGCATCGCCCGAAGCCTACTCATCGTCCCCGTCCTCTTCGTCCCCATCCCCCGTGAACATCCACCCATCCCCCTCGTCCTCCCCCTCAAACCCCCGCCCCCGCCGCGATTCCTCCCGAGGCTTCGTGAAGATCAGCCCGTACACCCCGTCCGCCGCCCCGCCCACCGGCTCCCCGGGAGCCCCAAACGCCCCCTCCAGCACCCCCGCCGACCGCCCCGCCGCTTCACCCAGCCCCCCCAGCCCCTCCGACCCCTCGCCGCCATCCCCGGCCACCTCCACCAGCAGCAACCCCCCCGGCGCCACCACCCGCCACAGCTCCGCCGCCATCGCCCGGTCGATCGCCCCCACCCCGCGCCCGGCCACCACCACATCGAACGCCCCCGGCATCTCGCCCATCAGGGTCTCGACGCCCCCCGCCTCGAACCCGATGTGCGCCGCCCCATACCGCCGCTGCGCGTACTGCACGCTCTCCGTGTCCGTCCCCGCCGCCACCACGCCCCCCGAAGGCCCCACCTGCGCCCCGAGCCACGCCGCACCAGCCCCCGTCCCGCACGCCGCGTCGAACGCCCGCATCCCGGGCCGCACCCGCGCCCCGAGCAGCCGGTGCACCGATCCGCTGGGCGACCCCTCAGGCAGCAGATCCTCGTACACCCGCCACGCCCCACACGCCGACACCTCCCCGTCCGCCGGGTGAATCAGCATCGCCTCCCCCGAGGCAAACCGCACCTCCCACCGCGCCACCAGCACCCGCTTCCCGCCCCCCTCCGGCCGAACTTTCTTGGGCGACCGCTCCGTGTACTTCACCCCGTCCACCACCACCCGCCGCCGCACGCCCACCACCCGCGCCAGCTTGCTCAGAAGCCCCCGCCGCCGGGGCCGCGCCACCGCCACCGCCGGCGACCGCTCCGCCGAGTCTTTCCGCCGCGCCAGCCTCCGCGATCGGGCACTCATCCCACCCCGTCACCCACGAGATCGAGCGCCCCGTCCCCCCCGGCAAACAGCATCCCCTGCCGCTCCACCGGCTTCGCCTCCCACGCCGGCACAGCCCCCCGCGCCCGCGCCCACACCCACCCCGTCGGCTCAAACTGGCTCGACACCGTCAGCTCATACGGCGCCCCCGCGTGCAGCGCCGCCGCCAGCTCCGGCCGGTTGCACTCCCGGCTCAGGTGCAACAACACCACCGGCCCCCGGGGCCCGATCTCCGCCACCACCGCCGCGCACTCTTCATTGCTCAGGTGCCCCGCCCCCCCGGTGATCCGCCGCTTCAAAAACGCCGGCCGCCCGCTCGAAGCCTGCATCCGTGGGCAGTAGTTGCTCTCGATCGCCAAGAGGTCCACCCCCCGCAGGTGCTCCGCCAATCCCCGATCCGCCCGCCCCAGGTCCGTCGCGAACCCCACCTCCGCCGTCCCCGCCCGCCCCTCCACACGCACCCGGAAAGTCGCCACCCCGTCCGCATCGTGCGCCATCAGCTTCGACCGCAGCGCCACCCGCGAGCACAACGCCGCCTCCCCCTCAAACGGCTCGTTCCGCTTCAAAAGCAGCCCGAACCGCTGCGCCCGCCCCACATGCCGCCGATGCAGCCGAAGCGTCGCCCGCAGATCCCGCGTCGTCGCCCACCCCCCGTGAAAGTGATCCTTATCGAGGTGCGTCAGCACGATGTCATCGATATCCCCCACCCGAAGCCCGCACCCGGCAAGCAGCTTCCGCGTCCGCGTCGGGCTCAGCCCCGCGTCGATCAGGATCACCCGCCTGGGCCGCCCCGCCCCCTCGTCCGGCACCACCAGCACAGAACAGTTCCCCGAGCTCCCGCTCGCCAGCACCCGAAGCCCCGCAACGGCCCCACCCGCCGGCGGCACCGGCGGCTCCTCGGGACGAACAGTGGGAAGATCACGCCAGGCCACCGCCGATCAGCCCCCACCCTCGTCATCACCCGCCCCACCCGAACCAGCCAAAACACTCCTTACCGACCCACCCCCCCGGATCGCCTCCGCCTGCGCCTTCAACACACGCTTCAGCCACGGAATGTGGTGCGACCGCAAACTCCCGTCCCCCGCCGCGATCGGCTTCTTCGCCGAGCGCACAAACTCCGCCATCTCCGCCACGATCGAACTCCGCTGCCCGATCTCACTCAAAATCTCGATCATCTCGGGCCGCGTCACCCCGCTCTTGAACGCCTTCCGGTACGCCTCCCGCACCAGCGTGATCTCCTCCCGAGAAACCCCGCCCCGCCGCATCCCCACCAGGTTCAGACCCGCCATCACATTCGTATCGACGATGATCCCGTAAGGCGGCACATCCGTCGAGGTCTGGCTCCCCCCCTGCATCATCACCCCACGACCCACCCGGCACCACTGGTGCACCGAGCAGTTCCCGCTGATGAACACCCGCTCCCCGATCTCCGCGTGCCCCCCGACGACCGCCGAGTTCGCCAGGATCACATGGTCCCTGATGATGCAGTCATGCCCCACATGGCTGCACGCCATCATGTAGATCGTGTCCCCAAGCACCGTCGGATGCTCGCTCCCCATCGACGCATGCACCGTCGACGACTCCCGAAAAACACACCCCTCCCCGATCACCAACCCCGCCATCTCCTGGTCGTGATCAATCCCCGTGTGCTGCGCCGGCAGCCCCGCCGAGCTGAATGGGTAAAACACACACCCCGCGCCAACCACCAACGGCCCCCGCAGATGCACCTGCGCGATCAGCCGAACCCCAGGCCCCAGCGTCACCCGCCCCTCAACAACGCACAACGGCCCGATCTCGACATCGTCCGCCAGCACACACCGCTCATCCACAACCGCCGACGGATGCACACGCGCCATACGCCCATGGTACTCCGCCCTGCCACGGCACTCCGCCACTCCGCCACTTTGCCACTCTGCCATTTCTTCCTACCCTCCCCCGTGACCCAATCCCCCCTCCCCACCCCCCTCCCCACCCGCCACCTCGGCCGCCTCCCCTACGCCGACACCTACCAACTCCAACTCGACCACCACGCCCAGATCCTCGCCGACCGCGACACGCAGGCGAACCCCCCGGGCCTCATCCTCACCGTCGAGCACCCCCCCGTCATCACCCTCTCCAACCGCCCCGGCGCCGCCGATCACATCCTCGCCTCCGAAGCCGAGCTCGCCCGACAAGGCGTCACCCTCGAACGCACCGACCGAGGCGGCGATGTCACCTACCACGGCCCCGGCCAACTCGTCATCTACCCCATCCTCGACCTCCACCGCCTCCAGCTCCGCCTGCACGACTACCTCCGCCTCCTCGAGCAGGCCGTCATCGACACCCTCGCCACCTACAACATCCAGGCCCACCGAGACGCCTGCGCCACCGGCGTCTGGATCCCCCAATCCAATCAACCCAAGACGACCCACTCCGCCCTCGCAGACCCCGCCTGCTCCACCTCAAACGACGCCAAAATCGCCGCCATCGGCATCCGCGTCCGCAAATGGGTCACCCTCCACGGCCTCGCCCTCAACATCACCACCAACCTCGACCACTTCCGCCTCATCGTCCCCTGCGGCCTGACCCGCCCCGTCACCAGCCTCGAACAAATCCTCCAAACCCCACCCCCCTTCACCCAAGTCCGCGACGACACCACCAACGCCCTCCAACGCCTCCTCACCCAACAACCTGTGACCTAAAGACGGTGCCACCATCCGCGCAGCGGGTGGTGCGGTGCTCAACCGATGTCCAAACCCTTTGGCCCTTTGGCCATTTGCGATTTGGCCATTCGGCCCTCACTCACCCACCCGACGGAGCGACCTCGTCCTCACTCGCCTCACCCGCGGCTTCCTCCGCCCCCGGCTCCGGCAACCCCAGCTCCGTCCGCACCATCCCCGTCAGATCCGTCGTCGCCGGCCCAAACAGCACCGGCCGCGCCAGGATCTCCTGCGTCACCGTCGCCAGGTTGCTCGACTCGTCGATCGTCGCGTCCGTCCGCGTCGCGAACACCACGCCGAACCCCTGGCTCGCGGCCACCTTGTCCGCCGCCGAGTGCACCTTCGCGTACGCCTCGCGCGCCTGCCGCGCGCTCATCTCCTGGTACGCCTGGTTCGCCTGCTGCCCGATCTGCTGCGCCTGCTGCGCCAGCCGCTGGTACTGCTGCCGAAGCGGCCCCTGCTGCGGGTCGTTCTGCGGCAGCAGCTGGATCTCCTCCTGCAGCCGCTGCAGCTCCGCCTGGGCCGCGTCCAGCCGACCCGTCCACTCCTCCGCCACCGACTCCCGCTCCGGCCGGAAGGTGTCCGACTGCAGCGTCTCCTGCACCAGCGCCAGCACATCCACCGTCGCCATCTTCTGAGAAGAAGACGCCGTGTCCTGCGACGCGATCGCCGTCCCATCCACACCGCGCACACCCAGCACGATCGCCAGGCACACCACCGCGGTCACATACAGCACAACTCGTTCAATGCGGGCCATCGGCTCTCCCGTTCGCTCGGGGTTCAGTTCGTATCAGAGCCGGAGTCTACGGGCCCCGTCCGGGGTATTCTCCCGATTCACCCGCCCCGATCGGGGCGACGAATACCCGGACAGCCGGCGAGCACCAGCCCTTCTGGCCAGTGCTTTCCCGTATATTCATCGCAGAGCCAATACAGAATCACGGCAGGAGCACGCCCATGCGACACCCCATGCTCGACACCCTCGCCCGCGTGCTCGTCCAGTTCTCCAACGAGGTCAAGCCCGGCGAGGTCTGCGCCATCCGCGCCGACCCCATCGCCATGCCCCTCGTCCTCGCCCTCACTTCCGAGATCCTGAAGGCCGGCGCCCACCCCGTCTACTGCGCCCGCTCCGACGAGCTCACCGACCTCATCCTCGCCGAGGCCTCCGACGCCCAGCTCGCCTTCACCAGCCCCATGGACCTCCACCGCGTCGAGAACACCGATGTCGACTTCGCCATCTGGGCCGACCGCAACACCCGGGCTGCCGGCGCCGTCGACCCCGCCCGCCAGGCCGCCGCCTCCCGCGCCCGCCGCCCCATCCTCGAAGCCTTCATGAAGCGCGAAGCAGCCGGCCAGCTCCGCTGGTGCGGCACCCTCTTCCCCACCGAGGGCCTCGCCCAGGAAGCCGAAATGTCCCTCGCCGCCTACGAGAAATTCGTCTTCGAAGCTGGCCTCCTCCACCTCCCCGATCCCGTCGCCGCCTGGAAACAAGTCCAGGAACGCCAGGCCCGCCTCTGCGAACGCCTCGCCGGCGTCAAAGAGCTCCACTTCCAGGTCCCACCCCACACCGGACCCGGCGGAACCAACGACGGCACCGACCTCCGCGTCGATGTCTCGCGGGGCATCTGGATCAACTGCTACGGCACCGACAACTTCCCCGACGGCGAAGTCTTCACCGGCCCCTCCGGAGCCGAGGGCCATGTCAACTTCTCCTTCCCCGCCGTCGAAGGCGGCCGCGAAGTCGACGGCGTCCGCCTCCAGTTCAAGGAAGGCCGCGTCACCGACGCCACCGCAACCAAGAACGAGCCCTTCCTCCACGCCATGCTCGACCTCGACGAGGGAGCAAGAAACATCGGCGAGATCGCCATCGGCACCAACTACGCCATCAAACGCCACACCCGCAACACCCTCTTCGACGAGAAAATCGGCGGCACCTTCCACCTCGCCGTCGGCGCCGGCTACCCCGAGTCCGGCAACCACAATGTCTCCGCCCTCCACTGGGACATGGTCTGCGACCTCCGAAAGCACACCCACAACCCCGGCGGCACCATCAAAGCCGACGGCGAGCTGATCGTCGAAAACGGCCAAGTACTCCTCGAAAACTGGCCTATGCCAGAACTCTGACCGCGCCTCGGGTGCCACGGCTTGACCGGCTCCGCGGCGGGTGCCGTGGAAACACCGCGCAGCGGTTTTTCCACGAACGCCGGTGCCCCGAACCGCCGCAACGCGGCGCTTCGGGCGAATCCACCAACCACTCCGCACACACCCCGGTGCCCGTTCCCCCGGTGCCACTGACCTGGCTCTGCAGGTCAATGCGATCAATTACCCGAGCCGGGTGCCGTGGTCTGACGAGCGCCAGCGAGGAAGGTCACGAACTGCAGTCGTCCAACCCCGGTGCCACCATCCGCGCAGCCGGTGCCCCGAACCGCCGCACCGCGGCGCTTCGGGCGAATCCACCAACCACTCCGCACACACCCCGGTGCCCGGTGCCACTGACCTGGCCCTGCAGGTCAGTGCGATCCACCACAATCGCTCATCCCCCTTTACCCCTTTACCCCTTTGCCCCTTTACAATTCGACCATTTCCCCCCCTCCCTACCCTCCCCCATGCCGGCCGACACCGCCAGCCTCAAGCGAAACACCCTCATCGGCCTCATCGCCGGCCTCGCGCTCGCCGCCTTCAAGCTCGCCGCCGGAATCCTCGGAAACTCATCCGCACTCATCGCCGACGGCGTCGAGTCCTTCGCCGATGTCCTCGGCTCCGCCATCGTCCTCCACGCCTTCCGCGTCGGCGCCCGCCGCCCAGACCCGGACCACCCCTACGGCTACGGCCGCGCCGAGACCGTCGCCGCCCTCTCCGTCGGCGCCCTGCTCCTCGTCGCCGCCCTCGTCGTCGCCGACGAAGCGGTGGGGCAGATGCTTACCACCCACGCCGCCCCGGCCTGGTGGACCCTCCTCGTCCTCGCCGCCATCGTGATCGTGAAAGAGGGCCTCTTCCGCCTCGTCCGCGCGGGTGCCCGCGAGCACGACTCCGACGCCGCCAACGCCGACGCCTGGCACCACCGCTCCGACGCCATCACCTCCGCCGCCGCCTTCATCGGCGTCGCCATCGCCGTCTGGGGCCCGCCCCTCACCGGCATCGACCGCCTCGTCTTCGCCGACGAGGTCGCCGCCCTCATCGCCTGCGTCATCATCGTCATCACCGCCGTCCGCCTCATCCGTCCCGCCATCCGCGAGCTCCTCGACGCCGCAAGCCACGAAACCGCCGAGGACATCCGCCGACTCGCCGCCCCCACCCCCGGCGTCCGCCGCGTCGAGAAGGTCATCGCCCGCAAAGCCGGCCGCGGCTACCTCGTCGACATGCACCTCCAGTTCGACCCCGACACCACGGTGGAAGAAGCCCACGCCATCGCCGGCCGCGTCAAGGCCGACATCCTCACCCGCCGCCCCGCCGTCACCCATGTCCTCACCCACATCGAACCCGTAAAGCCCACTCCCCCCGTACCCTGAGCCCGTGCTCCACGCCCCCGTCCTGCTGACCGAAGTCCTCGACCTGCTCGACCCCAGACCGGGCGAGGTGTACGCCGACGGCACCGCCGGCCGGGGGGGGCACGCGTCCGCCGCGGCGGTCAGAATCGCGCCCGGCGGGGTCGTGGTGTTGCATGATCTCGACCCGGGGAATCTGCGGGAATCCGAGGCGGCCGTGCGCACGGCCGCGCACGGCGTGCGCGCGCCGGGCGCACCCATGCGCACGGTCGCCGAGCACGCCTCGTACGACGGCCTCCCTACGACCCTCGCCCGAGAGGGCCTCCGCGCGAGCGCGGTCCTCCTCGACCTCGGCTTCGCCAGCAACCAGGTCGACGACCCCGCCCGGGGCCTCAGCTTCAAGACCGAAGGCCCCCTCGACATGCGCCTCGACCCCACCCAACCGGTGACGGCCGCGGACCTTGTGAACGAGCTCGACGAGAAGGACCTCGCCGACCTGATCTACAAGTTCGGGGAAGAGAGGGGTTCCAGACGGATCGCGCGGAAGATTGTCGCCGCGCGGGCCGCCGAGCCGATCCAATCCACAGGCCGGCTCGCGGAGCTGGTGCGGTCCGCGCTCCCCCACAAGGGCTCGCGGCCCCGGGCCCCTCGCGGCCCCCGAATCGACCCCGCGACGAGGACCTTCCAGGCTCTTCGGATCGCGGTGAACGATGAGATTGGCCGCCTGGAGCGGTTTCTCGCGTTGGTCGAGGGGGAGGCTCGCGAGATCGCGGAGGGTCGGGGGTCGTGGCTGGCGTCGGGGGCGCGGGTCGCGGTCATTTCGTTTCACAGCCTCGAGGATCGTCCTGTGAAGCAGACGTTCCGGGGGCTCTCGGATGCGGGGTTGGCTGTCGCGTTGACGCGGAAGCCGATCGTCGCCTCCGATGTGGAGCGGGGTGAAAATCCGCGGGCCCGGTCTGCGAAGCTCCGGGGGGTTAGACTCCCGGGGTCCGAGGAAGGTTTGCTCCCGACGGCTATGGACGGCTGATCGGGGGCTGGACAGAAGGGACTTGCGGCTCGCGGGCGATCTCGGCCCGCGCGTTGTCAAGCGGTCGGCAAGGACGCTCGCCGTGTCACACCAAGTCAAGATTGCGCTCGTGCTCGGGTTCTCGCTCTGCCTGCTTGTGGCGGTGGTCATTTCCGACCACTTCTCGCAGGCTCGTTCCGATGCGCTGGAGCCGGCGCGGCCGGTGGCGTATGCGCAGCCGTTGACGGAGACGGTGGCGCCGGCGGTGCTGCCGACACCGACGGAGCCGGCACCTTTGGCGACGCTCCCGGAGAGCCCGTTGATGACGGGCGAGGTGGCGAGCCGGGCCTCGGAGCCCGGGGCGATTATCGAGGAGATGACCGAGCGTTCTTCGCCTGGCGTTGAGCGGGTCGGGCCGGTCGTGATCGCGAACGGGCCGACGGCGAGCGAGCACAGCTCCGGGGTGGGGGGACTTTTGAGCGAGATGCTGTCGCGGTCGTCGGGTGTCGCGGCGCTGATGGACTCGACGGGTCGGCAGGGTCAGACGCTCGCGGCGCCCTCGGGTCGCGGGGCGAGCGTGGCTCGGGTACCGGTGGATCTCGAGGAGATGCGCGAGGCGGCGAAGCCCGATGCGAAGGGCCCGACGATCGGGGGCGTCGCTTCGCTTCCGGTGGCTGGGCTTGTCGATACGACGACGACGAGGTACACGGTGAAGCCGGGCGACACGCTGTACGAGCTGGCGGCGAAGGTGCTCGGCAACGGGAACCGGTGGCGCGAGCTGCGGGAGATGAACAGCGGCGTGGTGCCGGCGGACGGGACGCTTCGGGTCGGGATGCGGCTTGTGCTGCCGAAGTCTGCGGAGAAGACGCCCGAGGTCGCGCCGAAGCGTTCGACCGAGCCGAAGCGGGCGACGCCTGAGCGGTCGCCCAGCCGGACCGCGGACGGGCCCCGGTACTATGTGGTGAAGCCGGGGGACACGCTCGGGCTGATCGCGCAGCGGGAGCTGGGGACGGTGCGGCGGACCGAGGACATTCTGAAGGTGAACTCGTCGCGGATCCGTGATGAGGACCAGATCTACATCGGGATGAAGCTCGAGCTGCCGGGCTGAGCGAGGGGAGCCGCGGATGATCGCTCGGGCCGGGTTCGCGATCTTGGCGATCGGCCTCACGGCCGCGGGTGTGCTCGCGTTTCGTCAGGCCCGATTGCAGGCGGCGCACGAGATGACGCAGGCGCGGCTTCGGGCGGCGCTGCTGGACGAGCGGCTGGCGGAGCTTCGGGCGTCGATCGCGGAGGAGACGACGCCCGAGTCTCTGGAGGCGTACCGGGCTGAGCTGGGGCGGGCGGCGCAGGAGGATGCCGAGCGGCGGGAGGCTGCTGCGGCGGTCGAGGCGCTGGCGCTTTCGGGTGAGGGCGTGGGCGGGGACGGGGGGCGGCCGTGAACGCGGGCGGCGGGCGGTGCGTGGTGACGGCGCGGGTGCTGCTCGTGCTGTTTGGGTTGTGCCTCGTGGCGTGCGTGGTGCGGGTGGGGCAGCTTCAGCTTCGGCCGGGGGATGAGCTCGGGCCGTTTGTGGATGAGCGGCTTGGTGTGCAGATCGAGCCCGGGATTCGGGGCGATGTCCTGGATCGTCGCGGGCGGGTCCTGGCGACGAGCCGGGTGCTGTATCAGCCGATCCTGGATCCGGAGGCGGTGCGCGGGGAGCCGGATCGGGCGGTGGTGGCGCTGGCGGAGACGCTTGGGGAGCGGCTCGGGGAGAGCGCGGACTCGATCGGCGAGCGGCTGATGACGGCGCTCGCGTACAACGATGTCGTGCGGTCGGGCAAGGCGGAGAACCCGGACGCGCGGGTGCGGCGGTACCTGCCGGTGGGCAAGCCTCTGGAGCGGTCGGACGCGGTGCAGCTGCGGGCGGCGCGGGTGGCGGGACTGACGCTGGAGCGGCGTCAGGAGCGGCTGACGCCGGGCGAGGATGTGGCGGCGGCGCTTGTCGGCAAGGTGGGGTTCGGGCATGCGGGGCTGGTGGGGGCGGAGCTGAGCTTTGACGAGCGGCTCGCGGGCGATCCGGGGCGCATGTGGTTCGTGCGGGACGCGAAGGGGCGGGCGCTGTGGCTGGAGCGGGGTTCGTCTGAGGCGAGCACGCGTGGGGATGACCTGCGGCTGAGCATCGACCTGGAGCTGCAGCGGCTTGCGGTGAAGCTCTTGCGGGAGGGCGTCGAGGAGGCCGACGCCGCAGGCGGGCGGCTCGTCGCGGTCGACCCGGCGACGGGCGAGGTGCTGGCGATCTGCGATGTGTACCGCGAGGTGCCGGGGGTGGTGGAGTACCCGTGGATCGATCCCGAGAAGCCGGATGCGCCGCGGCCGGTGATCGCGGAGGGAGCGCGGCCTCGGTATCGGGTGCTGCCGCCGGACCCGGGGCGGACGGGTGAGGCGGCGCTGGCGCGGCTTCGGTGCGTGACGGATGTGTACGAGCCGGGGAGTGTCTTCAAGAGCGTGGTGTGGTCGTCGGCGCTGGAGATGGGGATCCTGCCTGCGGACGAGGTGGTGAAGACCTCGGTGGGGTACACGCTGTATGGGCGGACGCTTCGGGATGTGACGCGGCAGCGGGAGTTGAGTTGGGAGGATGTGCTCGCGAAGAGCTCGAACATCGGGATGGCGATCATCTCGGAGCGGCTGACGAAGCAGCAGATGCACGGGATCGTGACGGCGTTTGGCTTCGGGTCGTTCACGGGCGTCGGGCTGGCGGGCGAGAGCGGGGGGATCGTGCCGGCGGTGAAGGACTGGTCGAAGCTGACGCCGAGCTCGCTCGCGATGGGGCACGAGGTGGCGGTGACGGCGGTGCAGGCGGCGCGGATGATGTGCGTGTTCGGCCGGTCGGGGGAGATGGCGGGGACCTTGCCCGAGTTGCGGCTGACGGCGGTGGGGCCGGGGGAGCGGGGGCGCCTGGTGAGCGATCGTGTGCTGTCGCCGGCGACGGCGAAGCGGACGCGGGAGGTGTTGGTGCGGGTGGCGGAGTCGGTGGATCGGAAGATGAGGATCCGCGACCCGGAGACGCCGGAGCCTCGGTACACGCTCTGGGGGAAGAGCGGGACGGCGGAGATCCCGAAGACGCCGCCGAAGGGGTTGAAGCGGCCAAAGGGGGACGGGTACTTCGAGGATCAGTATGTGTCGAGCTTTGCGGGTGGGGCGCCCCTGGTGCATCCGCGGATCGTGGTGCTGGTGACGATCGATGACCCGGGGCCGGACCGGGTTCGCCGGAAGGAGCATTACGGGAGCGATGTGGCGGGGCCGGTGGTGCGGCGGTTTGTCGAGGCTTCGCTTTCGTACCTCGGGGTGGAGCCGGAGGGGGACGAGGGGCTGGTGGCTTCGCGGGAGTGAGGTCGTTCGCGGTCGCGGTCCTCGGCTTCTTCGTGCTTCCAGAGCTTTCGCAGGGCGGCGCCTAGGGAGCCGAGGAACATGAGGAACGAGCCGACGATGAAGAGCCAGACGCCGAGGGTCTTGTAGCTCTTCAAGGCCTCGAGGAAGAAGATCGAGCCGACGAAGAAGGCGAGATTTCCGACGAGGCCTATGGAGAGGTGGATCCACGGGAACTCGTGGACGGCTTTTTTGAGCAGGTCTTTGGGGGCCATGCTTGGTCGAGGGGGCTGAGGGTCAGTGGTTGCGGAGGGCGTCGATGAGCTCGTCCTTGGTCATGTCGGAGCGGCCCTGGATGTCGACGATCTGGGCTCGGTGGTAGAGCTCGTCCTTGGTCATGTCCTCGTAGGTGTCGGCCTTGCCGCCTTTCTTGGAGGCGTCGGGGGTGTTGGCGATGCGGGCGGCCTTTTCCTTGGACATGCCCTTGTCGCGGAGGGCCTCGTACTGGTCCTTGTCCTTGATGCTGTTCATGCGTTTGTTGGGCATGGGAAGTCTCCTTTGAAGGGAGTGTGGCGGGGGGCGATGAGGGGGTGGTGACGGGGGGATGAAAGTGGGGTTACGGGTGGGCCGGGGGAAGGTTGGGGTGAGTGGGGGCACGAAAAAAGTGTGCTGGCGGCGAATAGCGGGGTGGTGAGCGCGTGTTGCTGTGGATGTGAACGGTTGTTTACTGCGGAGGACGGCGTGAGCCCGGGCAAGGTGAACAGGTCGGCGCGGGAGAGGCTGCATCGGTCGGCGATCGAGGTCGTCGGGCGGGAGGGGGCGACGGCGTCGGTGCGGGCGATCGCGGCGGACGCGGGGGTGAGCGAGGGGGCGTTGTATCGGCATTATCAGAGCCGGGAGCATCTGCTGGCGGCGGTGCTGGCGGAGTTGATCGAGCCGATGGTGGCGGAGAAGGAGACGCTCGTCGCGATGCGGGCGCCGATGCGGGATCGGCTGCGGGAGTGGGTGCGGAGCACTTATGCGCGGTTTGATGAGGACCCGGTGGCGTTTGGGTATGTGTTCCTGACGGACCTGCCGTTGCCGGAGGAGACGGCGGCGGTGAATGGGCGGCAGAGCGCGTTGTTTAGTGAGTTGGCAAAGCAGGGGCGGGCTTCGGGTGAGCTTCGGGAGATGCCGGCGGGGCTGGCGGCGGGGATGTTCGTGGGGCTGTTGTTGTCGGTGCCGAAGGGGATTCGGGGGGGGCGGCTTCGGGGGAAGGCGTCGCGGTATGTGGATGAGGTGAGCGAGGCGGTGTGGCGGGTTTTGGGGGCGGAGTGACGGCGGCCCGGTGAGAGCCGGGGCGTGCGGGTTTGTGGGGTTTGAGAGACAGGGCATGAAGTGCGCGGCGCACGCTGCGCGGGAGTGTCTGCCTGGTGGCGAGAGGGATCGCTGCGGGCTGAGAGTCTGACCAATATCAGAAGGGATCGTGTTATGCAGGCCAAGCGAGTGGTCGGTGGTGTGGTTGCGCTCGGAGTGTTTGCTGGTGTGGCTTCGGCGGCGCCGGTGGAGCTTCGGGTGACGGTGCAGAATCTGGCGGGGGCGAATGATGTGACCTTTGCGCCGCTGCGTGTGGGGTTCCACAACGGGTCGTACGACGCGTTCAACAACGGGCAGGCGGCGAGCGATGCGATCATTTCGATCGCGGAGGGTGGGAGCGGGAGCGACTGGTTCCCGGCGTTCCAGGCGGCGGACCCGACGGCGACGCTGGGGACGGTCGTGAGCGATCCGGCGGGGCCGTTGCTTCCGGGGCAGAGCGCTTCGGGTGTGTTCACGATCGATCCGGCGGTGAACCGGTTCTTTACCTTTGCGTCGATGGTGGTGCCGAGCAACGACCACTTCATCGGGAACGACAACCCGCAGCAGTATCAGATCTTTGATACGGATGGGAACCTGCTGATCAACTCGATCTCGCAGTTCGGGCGGCAGGTGTGGGACGCGGGCAGCGAGGTGACGGACCCGGCGAACGCGGCGTTTCTCGTGGGCGGCGTGAACGACAACCGGATCGCGGAGAACGGGGTTGTCAGCTTCAACTTCAGCGAGCTGGATGCGTACAACGGGCTGGAGACGGCGGCGGGGTACATCTTCCAGCGGCAGTTCGGGGCGGATGACGAGATTTACCGGATCTCGTTCGAGGTGGTGCCGTCGCCGAGCGGTGTGGCGGCGCTCGGGGCGGCGGGGCTGATTGCCGTGCGTCGTCGTCGGGTTGGGTGATCGGTTTCGTCTTTCCTCCATCTGGCCATGGCCCGGCGGGTGTCGGGCTGTGGTTGTTTTTGGGGAGCGGCAAACGGCAAACGGCAAGCGGCAAGCGGGAAGGGGGGGAGGCGAGGCGGGGGAGGTGTGGATTGAGCGTTGGTCCGAGGGGCGGCCCGAAGCGCCGCTTTGCGGCGGTTCGGGGCACCGGGGGTGGTGGGGGGCGCGCCCCGGGGCGGGGCGGCTCGCTCCTTGTTGTTTTCAGGTGAGGCGGGTGGCCCAGGGGTGGTGTTGGGTGGCGAGGTGGATGATGTTGGCGTGCTCGGACTCGTTGATGAGTTCGAAGTCTTCCCATTCGAAGCCGGGGGCGACGGTGCAGCCGAGGAGGGCCCAGGCGTTGGGGTCGGGGGCCTGGGCGAGGTCGGTGGCGAGGATCGCGCCCTGCCACCAGTGGGCGGGGGCGAGGACCTGGGGACGCTCGCCGGCGGTGAGGTCGGGGCCGATGGTGACGGTGGAGACCTGGCCTTCGGGGTCGATGCGGAGCTGGGTGACGGGGGCGCCGAGGTAGTGGTGGAAGACCTCGTCGGAGCGGACGCGGTGCAGCTTGCTCGCGGCTCCCGCTCGGAGGAGGTAGTAGATCTGGGTGGCGTGGGCGCGTGGCGTGTCACGCGGGAAGTGGGGCGGGAGGGCGGCTGCTGGGATGGTGGTTTCGGACTTGTAGGTTTCGCGGAAGTAGCCGCCTTCGCCCGGGAGTGGTTCGAGGCGGAGGAGGCGGATGACTTCGTCGGCGGTGAGGGGGTGCATGCCGCGAGCGTAGCGGCGCGGGTCGGCGTTCTGCGTGTCGTTGTTACGCGGCGGGGCGGCGGCGGGGCTTCTTGTTCGGCGTCGTGGGGTTGAACGGGATGGGCGCGGGCGGGGTGGTGCCGCTCGGGGGCGTCGGGCGGCAGCGTTCGGCGATCATGACGGTGAGCTCGGTGGCGCTGAGGAAGCCGAAGATCGCGGCGCCGGTGCCTGTGAGTGTGGCGACGGACTGCGGGATCATCGTGGGCAGGCCCTGCGGCATGCGCCACGCGATCAGCGAGAGCACGATGGTGGAGAGGGCGAGGACGAGCGTGAACAGCAGACGCAGCTTCATGGGTTCGGTTTCCGTGGTCGGGTTGGCGAAGGGCCCGTGCGGGCCGTTGGGCGCGCGGGGGCCTGGGCGTGTGTGGGCCGTTGCCGGCCCGTCGGTCAGCCGCCGGTGGCGGGAGTCGCGAGCTCGCAGCCGTTCTGCGAGGTGCGGGTGAGCTCGACGGTCTGCTGCTCGAGCAGGGCGTTCACCACGGTGTGGAGGTAGCTGGTGTACGCCTCCTCCTCGGGGTCGATGCCGTTGGGGGCGTTGTCCATGGCGCCGACATAGCGGAGGATGCCCTCGGCGTCGATCACGGCGACGGTGCGGGCGTGGGTGACGCCGTAGGTCGCGGTGAGGGTCGCGGCGGGGTCCATGAGCACGCGGTGGGTGATGCGGAGGGCATCCGCGTCGGAGGTGGTCGCCTCGACGGTGCCGTGGGGGTCCGTCGGCGGCAGCGGGTTGATGGTGACGAAGGCGACCTGCGTGGGGTCGGCGGTGCGGGCGAGCAGGCGGATGGGCCCGCGGAGGAAGGCGTGGCGGGAGTTGGCGCAGTTGGCGTTCATCCAGGAGAGGACGACGATGCGGCCCTTGAGCTCGGCGAGGGCGAGCGGGGCGCCCTTGATGTCGGTGAGCTGGAAGGCGGGCGCGGGCTCGCCGACGGCCGCGATCGGGGCGGTGGTGGGATGGGCGGGGGCCGGTGCCGTCTCGGCGGGGGTGTTCGCGGGGACGGTCGGCTCGGCGGCGTGCGGCTGCTGCACGCTGGCGACGAGGCCGGCGAGGGTGATGACGAGGGGGACGGTGAACGCGTGGACCAACATGGCGGACTCCGAATCGCGGATGAAGCTCCGCGGGGCTGGGCCGGCGCACGCGGACCCTTGTGTGTGCCCCTCGGGCAACGAGCCTCGGAGCGTGCGCGAATTGATCGGCGCCGATCGTGGCGGCGGGATCGTGCTTGGATGTGCTGCGGTGGGTGGCGAGCTCTGCCCGGTCGGGCGGCTCAGCGGTGGGCGGGACGGGGCCGTCTTCTCGACGGTGCCGCGGTCAGGGGCCGGGCGTGTGTCCTGCGGTCGGGTCCTTCGGCCGCGGGTTGTGCGCGGGTGCGCATCGCGGCCGTGTAAAGTCTCCCACGCGAATCCCAAAAGTCAAGAACCGTGCGTCGCGGCGTGCAATCCCGGTGTTTGTCGGAGGTGTTATGCGGATCGAAGCCGTCGACGGATTGGGGCCCCCGGGGCCCGGAGAGGTTGTGTTCCGCGCGTCGCGGTTGGCGTTCGGGTTCACGGCGTTCGCCGTGCTGGTGATCGGCTTGGGGATCGGGTGGGCGGCGGTGGCGTGGTGGTGGGTGCTGTGGATTGGGCTTGGGTTCTATGTGCTGATCTTCGTGCCGGTGGCGTGCGTGGCGTTCCTGCGGACCTGGAGCCGGGATAATTGGACGATGCGGATCGGGGGTCGCGGGGTGGTGGTTCGGCGTCGGACCTGGTGGAACGCTCGGGCGGAGGGGGACGCGGGCGTGGCGGCGGTGCTCGGGTGGGACGAGATCGCGTCGGCGCGGCGGGTGGAGGAGGTCGTGCGGGAGAAGCGAGGCCGGAGCCGGCGGCCCGTGACCTGGCGGCGGAAGTCGCTTGAGCTGGAGCTGGCGGGGATCGACGCGGTGGGGCTGATGGTGGCGGTCGAAGAGGCGGGGAAGAAGGCGGAGCGGAAGGGCAGGGGCGTGCGGGCGAGCGTGCGGCACACGCCGGTGTTCTTTGGGGCGGAGAGCGAGACGGGCGGGCGGCTGCGGGTGGTCTTTGGGGGGCGGGCGGATGCGACTTCGCCGGGATTGACGCGGGGGTTGGTGGAGTGTGCGAAGCGGGTGGAGGTTTTGGAGGGGGTGGCTTTGGATGAGGGGGAGGTGGTGGAGCGGTTGGGGGAGAGGCGGGGGTGAGGGGAGGACTGAGCGGTGGGAGGCGGAGAAGGCGCTTTCGCTTGCGGAGTCCTTCGCTCGCGCTTCGGGTTCGTCGTCGTGCGTTCGGAGTCAGGCGGCGCCCGCGTCGGGGTCTTTCGGGGCGGGGATGATCGGGGCAGAGCTTTGGTCTTGCAGTGTGCGGATGAGTGCGAGGTAGTCCTCGCGCGATGTGGCTTTCGCTGTGGCTTCGCGCTTGAGGCGGTGGACTTCTTCGAGGAAAGGGTCGGCGGGGTGTTGTTGCTTGTCGTCGCTCATGTGTCGGACTCCCAAAGCAAGTCTGGAATCACAATTGCGGGCGGTGTGAGAGCGAGGCGGCGGCACAGAGCGGCGAGATGGTCGATTTTGTTGGGGTTCGCGAGATGGCGAACATTCCAGCTCAGCAAGTAGTCGACGCGGTGGACGCAGCACACGGCAACATGGACGGCGTCTCCACCAAGCGGGCCGGGCATCAGCCGGTGCTGGATGAAAACCTCAGCAACTCCGACAACGGACTCGTCGATGTCGAGACGCTTCAGATCCGCGATGAGCGAGAGCGCATCTGTCCGCTGACCGAAGGCTTTGTTGTCGAGTTCGCGAGTTACTTCGGTGGAGACGACAAGCTCATGAAACCGTCGCTGTGTTGACCACCACTCGCGGGAGACTTCGGCGCGTGCAACGCTAGAAGCGTCAGTCCGGGTCGTGACGCACGCCGAGACGAAACTGGTGTCGAGGTAAACCCGGGCCATCGCCTGAGTCTACGGCCGCGGCGACTCCCCCGCGATGATCCTCTGCCTCGCCCCCGGCTCCGTAATCCGCTGCACGAACTCCCGGTATTCGCTGGCCGCGGCTTCGAGGTCGGTGGTGAACCAGGTGCGGAGGGCGCCGTTGCCGATGCGGAGGGTGACGGTGCGGCGGGCTTCGGTGGGGCCGAGGCGGGTGAGGTAGGTGTCGAGGGCTCGGCCGGAGGCGTGTTCTCTGAGCATCTGCTGGAGGGCGGGGCGGTAGTGGGGGGTTTCGGCGAGGAAGTGGGTGAGGGCCCAGACCTGGGCGTAGTAGCCGAGGGTGTTGGCGGAGCTGGTCTGGATGAGGTCCTGCGGGCGGGCGGTGAGGAGGTCCTGCAGGGGGATGAGTTCGTTGCGGGTGGCGAGGTTGCGGAGGGTGTCGAAGCGCTCGGGGTTGGACCAGGGGAGGAAGAGGGGACGGGTGCGGTCGTCCTCGGCCCAGCGGAAGCCCTCCATGTAGGTGCCGAGGCCTTCTTCGAGCCAGATGGGGAGGGGGACCTTGAAGGTGGACTGGGTGTACTGGTGCCAGCCTTCGTGGGCGGCCATGGCGAGGGTGTCGTGGGGGCCGATGTCCCAGTAGACGGCGCGGGCGTTGTAGGCGAAGCCGCCGCGCTGGATCTGGAGGTAGGTTGCGGCGTTCTGGCCCGCGACGCGTTGGGTGATCTCGGCCCACTGTGGGCGGGTGGCCATCAGGAAGGTTTCGAGGCGGCGGGCGGGCTCGGGGAGGTCGGTGAGGTAGGTGGTGTAGTGGATGAGGGCGCGCTCGGCGAAGGCGGGGAAGCGGTCGAGCAGGAGAGAGTCGCTGAGGGTGGTGTAGAGGCGGAAGTGGGGGGTTTCGATCGCGCGGCCGGGGCGGGTGTGGAAGGTCCACTGTTCTTCGGAGAGGATGAGGGATTCGGAGAAGGCGGCGGGGGCGGGGGAGGTGGTGGTTGCGCGGGGGACTACCGGACCGCAGGCCGAGAGTGCGAGGCAATGGGCAATGGGCAATAGGCAATGGGAGAGGCGCGGGAAGCGGCTTGTCACTTGAGGCGGTCCAGGGCGGCGGCGATGGTGTCGCGGTCGGCCTTGGCCTTTCGGAGTTGCTCCTGGGTCTGCTCGACGAGCTTGGGGGGGGCCTTGTCGACATAGCCGGGGTTGGAGAGGCGGCCTTCTAGCTGCTTGATGGCGCGGTGGAGGTCGGCGAGTTCCTTGGTGAGGCGTTCCTTCTCGGCGCCGGCGTCGACGGCGTCGGCGAGGTTGGAGAGGGCGTGCTCGGCGCCCTCGTGCGTGAAGGAGGCGGTGGGGCCGCTGGGCGCATCCGCGGTGATGGTGCCGAGGCCGGCGAGGGAGGCGGCGAGGGTTTCGTGCTTGGTGAGGAAGGCCGCGAGGTCGGGGGCGGCGTGGAGGGTGATCTTGCGCTTGGGCTCGACCTTGTGCTGGCTGCGGACGGCGCGGAGGACCTCGATGGCCGTGCGGAGGCGTTCGAATTCCTGTGCGGCGGCGGGGTCGGCGAGGGACTCGTCGACGGCGGGCCAGTGGGCGGTGCAGAGGGTGTCGGTGGGGGTGTCGAGTTCGAGGCCGGGGATTGGTGGGGCGGTGCGGGTGGCGAGCTGTTCGTGGATCGCTTCGGTGATGAAGGGTGTGACGGGGTGGAGGAGGCGGAGGAGGGCGTCGAGCGTGTGGCGGAGGACGGCCTGCTGGTTGGGGTCGTTTGCGATGGTGGGCTTGATGGCCTCGAGGTACCAGTCGCAGAAGTCGCGGCGGACGATGTCGTAGAGGGCCTTGGCGTAGGCGGCGAACTGATAGGTGGTGAGTGCCTGGTCGATCTCGGCGATCGCGGCGCGGAGGCGGGTGAGCATCCAGCGGTCGGGGAGGGAGAGGGAGGCGGGGTTGATGGTCAAGGTGCCCCCTCCGTCATCGCTTCGCGATGCCACCTCCCCCGTCGGTGACGGGGGAGGATTAGGGATCTTGGCGAGGGCGAAGCGGGCGGCGTTCCAGAGTTTGTTGCAGAAGTTGCGGCCCAGGTCGAACTTGGGGCTGGTGTTCTTGCCCGACTTTTCGTCGAGCTCGACGGGCATGCGGACATCCTGGGTTTGGGTGGTCATCTCGACGAGGGTGAAGCGCATGGCGTCGGCGCCGTGGGAGGAGATGATGTCGAGGGGGTCGACGCCGTTGCCGAGGGACTTACTCATCTTGCGGCCTTCGCCGTCCTGGATCATGGCGTGGATGAAGACATCCTTGAAGGGCACATTGCCTTCCTCGCGGAAGTAGCGGTTGAACATCACCATGCGGCTGACCCAGAGGGTGATGATCTCGCGGGCGGTGGTGAGGACGCTGGTGGGGTTGAAGGCTTCGAGGAGGCCGGCGGTGTTCTGGAAGCCGTGGGAGAGGAGGAGGCTCTTGATGTCGAGCTGGCCGAACTTGGTGGATTCGAGTGGTGCCTCGGCCTTGATGCCGACGGCGCAGATCATGTCCTCGGCGTCGGAGATGGCGCCGGTCTCGGTGAGGGGTCGGGCGTGCTCACCCTGGATGCGGAGGTCGGCCTCGGAGAAGAGCTGGTAGGCGAGGGGCTGGGTGCCGCTGGCGGTGGAGGCGGTGTCGCGGAGGTGCAGGAGCTTGTCGATGAGGTCGCCCGAGTGCTCGCCCTCGGTGCCGATGAAGTCGCGGAAGGAGCCGACGCGCTTGACCCAGACGGACTTGATGTTGGGGTGGGCGTTGGGGTCGATCTGCTGGGGGGTGACGATGGGGAGGTCGTCGTTGGGCCAGCCGAGGGTGGAGAGTGGCCAGAGGGCGGAGCTGAACCAGGTGTCGAGGACATCCGGGTCGCGAGTGAAGCCGGCGGCCTCAAGCTGCGCGATCAGCGCGGCGTCATCGCGGCGGAAGCAGACCGAGCGCCGCTGCGTGCCGTGCGTGTCGATCTTTTGCACCTCGATGTGGGCGATGTCGTCGATGACGGCGTTCGCGAGCGCATCCTCGACCGCGGCGTCGGGCTCGGAGCCGCGCTCGATGATCTCCGACCAGACCGGGATCTGGTGGCCCCACCAGAGCTGGCGCGAGATGCACCAGTCGCGGAGGTTGTCGTGCCAGGTTTCGTAGGTCTTGGCGTAGCGAGGGGGGTGGAAGGTCATCGCGGCGTCGCCCGCGGTGCCCGCGTCGCTTGCGTAGCTCGATGAGGTCCGCTGCTCGGGCTTCAGCGCCCGCTGAGCGCTGCCCACCAGCCGGTCGTCCGTCACGCGGCAGTACCACTGATCGCTCAGGTAGTACTCGACCGCGGCGTGGCTCCGGTAGCTGTGCCCAACGGAGTGGCGGTAGGGCTTGATCTCTTCCAGCAGGGGCTGGGAGTTGATGGTGTGGGCCTGGAACTCCTTGATGACCTTCTGGCGTGCGTCCTCGCGGCTCAGGCCGATGAAGACGCGGGCGGCGGAGTGGGGCTCGTAGTCGTGCCAGCCGTGGTTGGCCGAGATGCTGGCGTCGGGCGCCATGATGTTGATCGGCTCGAGGTTGTGCCGCTGGCCGAGCTCCCAGTCGTTGGGGTCGTGGGCCGGGGTGACCTTCAAGAAGCCGGTCGCGTACTCGGCCTTGGCGTCGCCCTCGGGCCCGCCGTAGCGGACGGGCTTGACGACATAGTCGTCCTCCACGATCGGGATGACGCGGCCGATGAGGGGGAGCTCGACCTTGAGCCCGCGGACGGCCTCGGCCCGCGGGTCGGTCGGGTTGATCGCGACGCCGGTGTCGCCCAGGTAGGTCTCGGGGCGCGTCGTGGCAACGGTGACCCAGGCGTTGTCGTCCTCTGGGAATTGGTCGGCGCCGGGGTAGCCGCGGGCTTCGAGCTCGCCCCAGGTCACGGGATTGTGATTCCCCGGCTCGGTCTCGTGCACGAGGGGGTAGCGGAGGTAGTAGAACGCGCCGTCGACCTCTTCGTTCTCGACCTCGTCGTCGGAGAGGGCGGTCTGGGTGACGGGGTCCCAGTTGACGAGCCTTTTGCCGCGGTAGATCAGGCCGTCTTTGAAGAGGCGGTAGAACGCCTCGCGCACGGACCGCGCGCAGATCTCGTCCATCGTGAAGCGCTGGCGGTCCCAGTCGCAGGAGCAGCCCATCTGCTTGAGCTGGTCGACGATGCGTGCCTCGAACTCGTCCTTCCAGCTCTGGACCTTCTCGATGAACTTGTCGCGCCCGGGCTCGCCCGCGGCCTGCATCTTCTTGTAGTCGGCGAGGGCGGGCTGGCCGGCTTCCTTGAGCTTGCGGTCGACCACGGTCTGCGTGGCGATGCCGGCGTGGTCGGTGCCGGGCATCCAGAGGGCCTCGAAGCCCTTCATGCGGTGGGCGCGGATGAGGACATCCTGCAGGGTGTTGTTGAGGGCGTGCCCGAGGTGCAGGGCGGCGGTGACATTGGGCGGGGGGATGAGGATGCAGTAGGGGGGCTTCTCGCCCGACAGGACGCGGGCGGGGTCGGCCCGGAAGGCGCCCGCTTCGATCCAGCGCTGCCAGATGCGGGGCTCGTGCTCGGCGGGGGCGTAGGTCTTGGGGAGTTCGGCTGCGGTCATGGCGGTACGGTTCCCGGAAGGCGTGAGGCGCGACCGGGCATCCTACCGCCCCACCCCCCCGGCCGCGGCGTCCTCGCGGGCGGAGGCCCGGGGGGATAATCCGCCATGCGGGCACGACGGATCTGGATAGCGGCGGCGATGGCGGCGGGTGTGGTGGCGGCGGCGATCGCGATCGCGGTCACCCTGCTCTCGCGGAACGAGGCCGCGCGGGCCGAGACGCGGGCGCGGGATGCGGCGGTGGCGAGCGCGGCCCAGGCCGATGCCCTGCTGGGCGTGGCGCGGGACGCGGTGCGCAGCGGCTCGCCCGAGCGGGCGGTCGCGATCCTGAAGCAGGCGGTGGCGGAGCACCCGGCGGACGAGGAGCTGCGGCTGGCGCTGGCGGAGCTGCTGCTGAGGACGGGCGATGCGCGGGGGTCTTTGGAGCAGTACGAGGCCGTGCTGACAGGTGGGGCGGATCAGCCCGCGGAGGTTTGGTACGCGGCGGGGGCGGTCGCTCGCGTGGCGGGGCAGGCGGACCGGGCGGTGGCGCTCCTGGAGCGGGCGGTGGAGGGCGAGCCGGGCAGCGCGACCTACGCGGTGGCGCTGGGGCAAGCGCGGCTGGCGGTCGGTGATGCGGAAGGGGCGAAGGCGGACCTGGTGCGGGCGGGGGCGCTCGATGGCTCGATCGCGCTGGTGTGGGGGACGCTGGCGGAGATCCATCTGCGGGAGAACAGCCCGGGGCTGGCCCGGGACCTCGCGAAGCGGGCGCGGGAGCTGGAGCCGGGCGTGGGGGCGTGGCGGGTGATCGAGGCGCGCGCGCTGAACCGGCTGGGGGAGCCCGAGGGGGCGCTCGCGGTGCTCGGGGCCTTGTCTCCCAAGGAGCGGCGGACGGGCGGCGTGCTGACCACCATCGGGCAGAGCTACGGGCTGCTGGAGCGGCCGGCGGACGCGGGGGAGGAGTATGCGCAGGCGTGGCGGGCCGAGCCCGGGCGGGTGGAGCTGGCGTACGAGGCGGCGCTGTGGTTTGAGCGTGCGGGGGAGGCGGAGCGGGCGCGGGACCTGGCGCGGGCGGCGGTTGCGGGGGGTGAGGAGCGGGGGCGGGCGGTGCTGGAGCGGCTTACGCCCTGAGCGCGTTGTCCGCGTCGTCGTCGTCCTGATCGTCTGAGAGGTCGGCGGGTTGGGCGCGGCGGCCGCTCTCGGCCCAGGCGTCGGTGGCCTCGGTGTGGTGGCGTTTGCGGGCTTCGGCCCGGAGGCGGCGGGCCCGGCGGATGGCGACGGCGAGGGCGAGGGCGGCGACGAGGCCGACGCCGGTGAGCGTGAGCAGGAGCAGCAGCGTCCAGCCCCGGGAGAGGGCGTTGGGGTCGGCCTGGGCGATGAAGTGCCACACCGGCATGGAAGATGGTACGCGGGGACGGGGGGGGCGAGGCGGGGTTGTGGGGGGTGAAGGCGGCGCGCGTAGACTTGGGGCCTGTCTTTGGAGACCCGATGCAACTGGAAGCCCATCAGAAAGTGATCGACGAGCTGGAGCAGCGGATCTCGACGATCCGCACCTCGCTCAAGTTCGACCAGAAGACCGCCCGCCTTGGTGAACTCGAGGCGAAGATGAGCGAGACGGACTTCTGGGACGACCCCGAGGCCGCGAAGAAGGTGGTGGGGGAGCTCAAGCTGGTCAAGGCGCAGATCGAGCCGGTGCGCATCGTCGTGAACGATTTCGAGGACGCCTGCCTCGCGTACGAGATGAGCCGCGAGGCGGGGGACAACGACCTCTTGGAGGAGGCGGACGGGGCGCTGGCGGCGCTGGAGGC